>JAZKAR010000016.1:0-18049 GCA_040389065.1 Pseudomonadota bacterium
GAATCTCCAAATCAAACATGTTAACTGCCGTATAGGCAGCTTAGAAAAAATGCCGCATTCTTCACGTACCCCCAGGAATGTTAACTGCCGTATAGGCAGCTTAGAAAAACCTTCTGAAAGAATTGATTATCGTTATCAGGTTAACTGCCGTATAGGCAGCTTAGAAAAGTGGAAATAACAATCTTGGTGTTGCTACATAGTTAACTGCCGTATAGGCAGCTTAGAAAGTGTGGGGGCTAGATTGATCGGGGTTAAAATAGTTAACTGCCGTATAGGCAGCTTAGAAAATTAGTGATAGTAGCTATCGTTGGCGCCGTAAGTTAACTGCCGTATAGGCAGCTTAGAAAAATAGGATAAACTCATCAATTTTACATAACCCGTTAACTGCCGTATAGGCAGCTTAGAAACAGTATGGTTACAACACTGTATAGACTCTAAAGTTAACTGCCGTATAGGCAGCTTAGAAATTGAAATGGATCAACTGATTGTGTACCTGTACGTTAACTGCCGTATAGGCAGCTTAGAAAGCGCCGATGTGCTGGCGGGGTTATTCCGGGGCGTTAACTGCCGTATAGGCAGCTTAGAAATGGCGAGATCAAGTTTTGGGAGAGGCGTAAAAGTTAACTGCCGTATAGGCAGCTTAGAAAAATCCCGCGCCGCTGGTGGCGTGAAGGGTGGTGTTAACTGCCGTATAGGCAGCTTAGAAATTCCTGCCAACCTTGCGAGAATGTGTGGTGCAGTTAACTGCCGTATAGGCAGCTTAGAAACGCAGACAACGCGATATATGGGATAAGGTAAAAGTTAACTGCCGTATAGGCAGCTTAGAAATACAATTGTAAGTGCAATACCTGTAGCATAAGGTTAACTGCCGTATAGGCAGCTTAGAAAAATCGAGACAATTAACGATGAAAGATAAGAAAGTTAACTGCCGTATAGGCAGCTTAGAAATTACTAAGCTATCCAACCAATAGCTCACTAACGTTAACTGCCGTATAGGCAGCTTAGAAAGTTTATTGCTGAGATATTAACTAGAAAGCGCAGTTAACTGCCGTATAGGCAGCTTAGAAATTCAGCTACAGCTTTTAGAATTTCACCTAGTAGTTAACTGCCGTATAGGCAGCTTAGAAAATGCAATATAACATCATCACGATCAACCCAATGTTAACTGCCGTATAGGCAGCTTAGAAACAGTATGGTTACAACATTGTATTGATTCTAAAGTTAACTGCCGTATAGGCAGCTTAGAAAATTTACGGGTGAAGAAGTTAAGAATATTACTGGTTAACTGCCGTATAGGCAGCTTAGAAAAATGAAATACTACAACCCTTTAAACCCTTCACGTTAACTGCCGTATAGGCAGCTTAGAAAAGCAGAGGGAGAAAATAACGAAGGTAAAATTAGTTAACTGCCGTATAGGCAGCTTAGAAACATTAAGATAAGCATAAAGCGCTTAACATAAAGTTAACTGCCGTATAGGCAGCTTAGAAAATTGAGAGAACCATCCCGCGCCGACTGATTAGGTTAACTGCCGTATAGGCAGCTTAGAAAAAAAGCTTCTAGTTCTGAAGTAGCTATGCTTAGTTAACTGCCGTATAGGCAGCTTAGAAATGCGGGATGATCATTTCTCTCACGAAGGAGAAGTTAACTGCCGTATAGGCAGCTTAGAAAGCCACATCGGAAGCCATTGAAATTGATTGCAAGTTAACTGCCGTATAGGCAGCTTAGAAAACTGGAAGCAATTCTGCGCTGGCCTTCACCTCGTTAACTGCCGTATAGGCAGCTTAGAAAATCACAGAATTTAACATCAAGCGGATTTTTAGGTTAACTGCCGTATAGGCAGCTTAGAAATATCACCAGGCGGCATTGAAAGCGGTATTAAAGTTAACTGCCGTATAGGCAGCTTAGAAACAATCAATTTTAGCTAAACCTGCATTCGCTAAGTTAACTGCCGTATAGGCAGCTTAGAAATGAAGGGGCACTTACTGTATCGCCAACACTGAGTTAACTGCCGTATAGGCAGCTTAGAAAATATGCAGCAAGCAGCCTATGATTTTTCATTTGTTAACTGCCGTATAGGCAGCTTAGAAATGGCACATGGCCGAGCATTTGTTCCGGTAGAAGTTAACTGCCGTATAGGCAGCTTAGAAAACATGTAACATGCCGTCCTTATCTATATTTCTGTTAACTGCCGTATAGGCAGCTTAGAAAAGGTTGCAGCAGGCTTGCGGGAGCGTGCAGAGGTTAACTGCCGTATAGGCAGCTTAGAAAGAACTGGTCAAGCAGGAATGGGAGGTTAGAAAGTTAACTGCCGTATAGGCAGCTTAGAAAAATGACCAGCCTTCATTTTCGCCAGTTGAGTAGTTAACTGCCGTATAGGCAGCTTAGAAAAACTGCAAAACGGTTGAAGAGGTTACTGGATAGTTAACTGCCGTATAGGCAGCTTAGAAAACGTGTCCTTGACTGCCCGAATGGCTCGGTATGTTAACTGCCGTATAGGCAGCTTAGAAAGTAATAGTATTACTAGCCCCGCTTATAGTCTTGTTAACTGCCGTATAGGCAGCTTAGAAAAAGCAAAGCATTATTACCAGCGTCTCCAGCAAGTTAACTGCCGTATAGGCAGCTTAGAAATATCGCCAACGACGACGATACACCTGAAGGTAGTTAACTGCCGTATAGGCAGCTTAGAAAATTACCTACCTCAGACATGAATCAAGCACATCGTTAACTGCCGTATAGGCAGCTTAGAAATGATGGGTTGAATCATTACTATGATTTAGCAGGTTAACTGCCGTATAGGCAGCTTAGAAAATCACGCACTCTGCGAACCGCTGCTGCATGTGGTTAACTGCCGTATAGGCAGCTTAGAAAGCCGCAGATATTACCGATGACTTGAGGTCACAGTTAACTGCCGTATAGGCAGCTTAGAAAATCGGCATTTTCAGCAATGTAGCCTTGTGCTAGTTAACTGCCGTATAGGCAGCTTAGAAAGGTATGTCGTCACCATATTGTGCAGATATATAGTTAACTGCCGTATAGGCAGCTTAGAAAACGATACGCCCTTTCTCATTTTTGATGATTTTGTTAACTGCCGTATAGGCAGCTTAGAAAAAAAGTGGCAAGGTCGTCAGGCTGCAAACTACGTTAACTGCCGCATAGGCAGCTTAAACAACTTGAACTACCGAGGAATACTTGGTAGTTGAGCTAACTCGATACATAGCTTATAAAACGTTAAATAAATTATTCTTAACAATAAGCGTGTTCACTGCCTTAAGGGTGGCTGAGCAGTCAATTACTTCAATGAGTTACTGATTATGTATAAATTACTGCTAGCAAGGAATGTGCAAAATATGCACATTCCTTTGTGTATCGCTATGATTATTTTGATAAGCGACCAAGTAGCGACCAAGTAGCGACCAAGTAGAATATTTCTAAATACATAGAGCCAGCCTATGCAAAATTTGCGTTATTTGAAACTTTTTTAAAAGTTCTCACGTTGTTGGTATTTTAGTAAGCCTATTTACTAAAATTTTGAAGACAATACGGGTAGTTATAAACTATAAAATAATCTTAATTATTCAATTGCTAAACATAAGGAGTTTTAGTTTAGTACCCTATCTTTTTCTCTTACCATTGATATTGGCGAAGGTTATACCTATATAGGGTTAGGTAAAATTAAAATACGTAAAGCGCTATCATGGAATTTAATTGCCCTCACTGCCAACAAAAAAACCGTGTACCAGCCGAGAGGTTGAATCAATCTCCCCGGTGTGGTCAATGCAAACAGCCTTTGTTGACCAAACCTATTGAGCTTAAAGATGAAGCGGCATTTGTTCAGTTTATTAGCCAATCTACTGTACCTGTCATTGTTGATTTTTGGGCTTCCTGGTGTGGCCCATGCCGCCAATTTGCGCCTGTATTTAATCAAGCTGCTCAAACAGCGAATGGATCGGTTGTGTTTTTAAAGGTTGATACAGAAGCGCATCCACGGCTAAGCCAGCAATATAGTATTCGTTCTATACCTACTTTAATTGCGTTTGCAAGAGGGCAAGAGGCTCAACGCGTTAGTGGGGCATTGCCTGCAGCAGATTTAAATCGGTTGATTCAATCATTAGCATAGAAAAAGTAAATCCTTTTTTTTGTAAGGATTTATTAAAAGTATTATTGATTCATATGCTTAATTCTAAGTGCTTGGCAAGACAAGCGCAGCGCAATGTTTCATTAGGGTGAACACGGTATAATGCTTTATTCGTGCATGGTCGATACAACAAGTATTGCCATGCACTCACCAATATTGATGCCCATAAGCGCTAGTATTGTCGAAATTCTGTGATGGGTTTTGTTATAAGTAATAAGGTACTGAGAAATATTTGTGTAGTATAAAAAATTTAGAAGTTACGCAGTTGGCTCTCTTGGTGTGCGACGCCCCGCGTTATGTCAACTTGCTGTACTGTCCGCGTTGCCATGGGGGGCATCCCATGCCTTGATAGTGCTCAACTGCGTAACTTCTAAAAGTGTTGGTGTTGGCAAATAGTATAAGCGGGACGTTCTTTCTCGCAATCTAAGAACGCCTAAAAATCTAGAGTGGGAATCCCCACAGTCATCTTTATTTCAATTTTGTGTTTTGGAGAACACGCGCATGATCGCTCAAACGGTTTTGGATCCTCAAGCGGTGGGGTTGGTGCCTATGGTGGTAGAGCAGAGTGGTCGGGGCGAACGCGCCTACGATATTTACTCTCGTCTACTAAAAGAGCGCGTAGTGTTTCTGGTAGGCCCTGTTAATGAAATATCTGCAAATTTAGTGGTAGCCCAGTTACTCTTTTTAGAGTCTGAAAATCCTGATAAAGATATTTATTTATATATTAATTCGCCGGGTGGTTCGGTATCAGCAGGGTTATCCATTTACGATACGATGCAGTTTATCAAGCCTGAAGTGAGTACTTTATGTTTAGGTATGGCAGCAAGTATGGGCGCTTTTTTACTCACAGCAGGTGCAAAAGGTAAACGGTATTGTTTACCAAATGCTACGGTAATGATTCATCAGCCCTTAGGCGGCATACAGGGGCAGGCATCAGATATCGAAATACATGCGCGTCATATTTTAGCGCTTAGAGAGCGGTTAAATAAATTAATGGCACATCATACCGGGCAACCGTTAGAGAAAATTGCGGTTGATACCGACCGTGATAATTTCTTAACCGCCGAAGATGCCCAGAACTATGGATTAATTGATAAGGTGATTCATAGTCGCGAAACCCTTTAACGTTGGAGAGCCATCAATGGCACGTAAAAAGAATGGCGATACATTGCTAAATTGTTCATTTTGTGGAAAAAGCCAGCATGAAGTAAAAAAACTGATTGCTGGGCCTTCTGTATACATTTGTAATGAATGTATAGAACTGTGTAATGAAATTGTAGTGCAAGAAGTTGCGGAAGAGCCTAAGCCTGGTGAAGCTGCTGCTGCCGTTACACAAACTGCAAAATCTTTACCTACCCCTCGTGAAATACACAAAGTATTAGACCAATATGTTATTGGTCAGGAGCGGGCAAAAAAAGTATTGGCTGTTGCAGTGTATAACCACTACAAGCGAATTTATACTGCTGCCTCTATGCCTCTTGATTGTGAGCTAAGTAAGAGCAATATACTGTTAATTGGCCCTACCGGTTCGGGCAAAACATTATTAGCCCAAACGCTTGCACGCTTGCTTGATGTACCGTTTGTCATTGCTGATGCTACAACATTAACCGAAGCAGGATATGTGGGTGAAGATGTTGAAAATATCATTCAGAAATTGTTGCAAAAGTGCGAGTACGATGTAGAAAAAGCACAGCGTGGCATTGTGTATATTGATGAAATTGACAAAATTACCCGTAAATCTGATAACCCTTCTATTACGCGAGATGTATCAGGTGAGGGAGTGCAGCAGGCTCTGTTAAAGTTGGTAGAGGGCACCATTGCTTCAGTACCCCCTCAAGGCGGAAGAAAGCATCCTAATCAAGAGTTTATTCAGGTTGATACTACGAATATTCTTTTTATTTGTGGCGGTGCGTTTGATGGCCTTGAGAAAGTAGTTAGGCAACGTACTAAAAAAACAGGAATTGGTTTTGGTGCAGAAGTCGTAGGTGATTCGGCAAAGGTACAAATAAATGAGCTATTTGCAAAAGTTGAGCCTGAAGATTTAATTCGTTTTGGGTTGATTCCTGAATTTGTTGGGCGCCTGCCAGTGATTGCAGTATTGCAGGAGCTTGATGAAGAAATGCTTGTTAAAGTATTGACTGAGCCTAAGAATTCACTGGTTAAGCAGTTTCAGGCATTGTTTGGGCTAGAGAATGCACACTTGGAATTTGATGATTCTGCGTTAAAGGCAATTGCAAAGCAAGCTATTGATCGTAAATCAGGTGCAAGGGGTTTGCGGTCAATTATAGAGCAAATTTTGTTAGATACTATGTATGACATTCCTTCCTCGACCGATAAAAAATCAGTGAAGGTCGATCAAGGGGCTGTAGAGGGTCTTTATTTGCCAGAGTGTATCACTATTAGCTAAGCGCTTAGTGTCTCGATTATATCTTACCTTAAATTATCACACTGATATAGCAGTAAATAAGTTAAAGAGAAGATAGTATACTTAATCGTAATACTTGGTGAACGTAGTCAATGCATAGTGATTGCTCTAGCGAGCCTCTTGTTAGGTAGGCGTAGTTAGTGGCAGTGCTATATGCGTAGTATTGTATGCAGCACATTATTTTTCGCGATTACTTAATAAAGGCTCGCTAAGCAAACCTGCTCGTGAGCAAGTTTTAAGAAAGAGGCGCAGTTATGGAACGGAAAAATGAGATAGATAGTGTGGTGCGGCGTTTGCCGTTGCTTCCTCTGCGCGATGTTGTGGTATTTCCTGAAATGGTGATTCCACTATTCGTCGGGCGCTCAAAGTCTATACGAGCTTTAGAAGAAGCTATGGATAACGAGGAACACCAAATTGTGCTGGTTGCGCAAAAAAATGCATCTAAAGATGAGCCGCGTACCGATGATTTATACCGGGTAGGAACGTTGGCGACCATTTTGCAAATGCTTAAACTTCCTGATGGAACGGTAAAGGTTTTGGTAGAAGGCGGCAGGCGTGTGGCTTTAAGTGGGCTGCGTGTTGCTAATGGCGGATACCGTGTAGAAGCCAATGTTATGGAAGATACGCTAGGTGATGAAGGTAATGTTGAAGCATTACGCCGAGCGGTTCTTACACAATTTGAACAGTATTTAAAAGTTTCAAAAAAGATTCCTCCAGAGTTGCTCAATTCATTGCAAGCATTAGAAGAGCCTTCACGTTTAACTGATAGTTTGGCTATTCATTTACCTATTAAACTTGAGCACAAACAGGTTTTATTAGAAACGCTTACCATTGAAAAACGCCTTGAGTTACTTTTAGGTCACCTTGAAGGTGAATTAGATATTGCTCAAGTTGAAAAGCGTATTCGCACACGTGTGAAACGTCAAATGGAAAAAAGCCAGCGTGAGTATTATTTGAATGAGCAAGTAAAAGCTATTCAAAAAGAATTGGGTGATGGCGAAGAAGCCGCTGCTGAAGAGCTGGAAAAACGCATCAATGAAGCGAAACTGCCGAAAGCAGCACGTGAAAAGGCAGATGCAGAATTACGTAAATTGAAAATGATGTCACCGATGTCAGCAGAAGCTGCGGTGATTCGTAATTATATTGAAACGTTAACTGATTTGCCCTGGAACAAGCGTACTGTCGTTAGTAAAGATTTAGCTCGCGCTCAAGAAGTGTTAGATGAAGATCACTATGGGCTTGAGAAGGTAAAAGAACGTATTCTTGAGTACTTAGCAGTACATCAACGCGTAGACGTTATGAAAGCGCCTATTTTGTGCTTGGTTGGGCCTCCCGGAGTAGGTAAGACATCATTAGGGCAATCTATTGCTAGAGCGGTTAATCGTAAGTTTGTCCGCGTAGCATTAGGCGGCGTGCGTGATGAAGCCGAAATTCGTGGTCATCGTCGTACCTATATTGGTTCTATGCCCGGAAAAGTACTTCAAAATATGGCAAAAGTGAAGGTTAAAAACCCGCTTTTCTTGTTGGATGAAGTCGATAAGATGGGAATGGATCATCGGGGTGATCCAGCATCAGCACTTTTAGAGGTGTTAGATCCTGAACAAAATAATACCTTTGTGGATCACTACGTTGAGGTTGAGTACGATTTATCAGATGTATTATTTATTGCAACTTCAAATAGTTTGAACATTCCAGCACCGTTGCTTGATCGTATGGAGATTATCCGTCTTTCAGGCTACACGGAAGAGGAAAAGCTGAATATCGCTCGCTCTCACTTGCTGGAAAAACAGATCAAAAATAATGGTGTGAAACCTGGTGAGTTAGAAGTAACCAATGCTGCTTTAATGGATATTATTCGTTATTACACACGCGAAGCTGGCGTACGTAGCTTAGACCGTGAGATTTCCAAGCTTTGCCGTAAAGCAATTAAAGAAGTTTTACTAGGAAAACGCGAAGGCACCGGCTTGATAATTGATAGCGGCAACCTTGATTATTACCTAGGTGTGCGTCGTTACTCTTATGGTGTAACGGTTGAAGAAGATCGCTTAGGGTTAGTAAATGGCTTAGCCTGGACGGAAGTCGGTGGTGATTTACTTACCATTGAAACGGTTGTGTTACCAGGTAAGGGCAAAACTATTACTACCGGTAAGCTGGGCGATGTGATGCAAGAGTCAATTCAAACAGCGATGTCGGTGGTGCGTGCTCGTGCTGAGGTATTGGGTATCGATCTTAATTTCTATGAAGAAAAAGATATCCATGTGCATTTTCCTGAAGGTGCAGTACCTAAAGATGGGCCTAGTGCAGGTATTGGAATATGTACCGCACTGGTATCTTCTCTAACCAAAATACCGGTTAAATCGTCGGTAGCGATGACAGGCGAAATAACTCTGCGTGGTGAAGTATTACCTATCGGTGGATTAAAAGAGAAGCTGTTGGCAGCACATCGTGGAGGTATCACACTAGTATTGATTCCTCACGAGAATGTGAAAGATTTGCAGGATATTCCTGATAACGTTAAGCAAGGTTTAGAAATTCGCCCTGTTCGGTGGATTGATGAAGTGTTGACGTTAGCATTATCACGCGATCCTCATGTTCATGCGCGAGAAATAGCATTAGCCGCAGAAGCAGAAAGCGTTGTAGCACCCTTAACTACTGAATCAGCAATAGTATTGTCGAAAGATAATGTTGAACCAGCACAGGATAATGGGGCGCAAACAGAGGCTAAAGCAGCTGAAAAACCTCGTAAACCACGCGCTCCCCGCGCTTCAGCAAAACATTAATTTAAGAAACATGGGGCTGAGGGCTTGCTAAGCCCTCAGGGTTTTGCTACAATTCTGTTCGTTACATGGGTGCTTAGCTCAGTTGGTAGAGCACTGCCCTTACAAGGCATAGGTCAGGAGTTCGAGTCTCTTAGCACCCACCAAAGTTTCAGTAAAAGTTTTAGGAGTGGTAGTTCAGTTGGTTAGAATACCGGCCTGTCACGCCGGGGGTCGCGGGTTCGAGTCCCGTCCACTCCGCCAGTTTATATGGGGAACATGCATTTATGTATGTTCCCCATTTTGTTTTGGGTGTCAGCTTTATTCTTTACTGTGTTTGACTATTGAAAGATCAATGGTTGTGATGGCATTAACCAACGTGATTTTGCATCTTAATGGTATAGACGCAACACCCGTATCCATTTACATCATCCGATTATAAAAGAAGTTAAATAAAGAAAAACGGCAAGGTCATGAAGTGCCTATAATGGAGGGTTATACCAATATCAAAAATAAGACCCTATAGGCTGCTTGTAGTGTGCTGATTTGCAAATTTTGCAAAATCGGGCAAGATAGGCCTTGCAATGGATCATCTTATTAAGACTAATGGAATGGGTTGAAAACAAATTCCTTAGAGAGTTATCTAACTACATACCCCTTTCTAGCTAGGGTTGAGTTTTGTAACTTCTAACTACATCAAAAGCAGCTTGGCATACTTTCATCATAAGAGGTCGCGTAATGTTTGGTTTCGTTGAAAAGCAAAAGAAATGGGTTCAAATTGGTTTAATTGTTGTATCGCTTCCTTTTGTAGCAACGGGCATGATGAGCTATTTAGACCATGCTGCTGATAAGCAAAACCTTGTGCAGCTAGAAGGTAACCACCAAATTCCTGAAGCCTTGTTTGAGCAAAAATGGGCTGAGTACCGTCAAACAAGTTCGGGTAATGCATTAAAGCCGGCAGATCAAAAGCAAATGGTGTTAGATGGTCTGATTGAAGATCAACTTTTTTCTATTTATGCAGAGCGCCAACGTTTTTCAGTGAATGAAGAAACAGTAAAGCACCGAATTGGACAAGAAGCGGCATTTAGAGATGAAACAGGAAATTTTTCGCTAGCTCAATACCAAAAAATGTTAAAGCAAATAGGGCAAAGCGAACCACAGTTTGAAAGCGCTATGTATCATATGATGGTGCGACAATCAGTTGAAAATTCTGCTCGTGTTTGGATAGCCCAGCCTATACTCGATTATTGGATTAATGTGTATGAGAACCAGCATGTGATTCGACGCCTTGAGATTTCAAGTGACCGTTATGCAAAAGACATATTGGTGACTGACGAAACAGCAAAAGCTTACTATACAGCGCATCAAAAACAGTATGCTGAGCCTGAAAAAATTCAACTAGAAACACTTGAAGCCACCGCAGAGGCTGCTGCGAAGAATGCAGTGATAGAAGCGAATGACATTAAAGATTATTATGAGAAAAATAAAAGTCAGTTTTCAACGGCTGAAACACGCAATGTGAAGCATATTTTATTAAAAATAGATTCCAAAGCAAACGCACTTGATAAACAGAAAAAACGAGAGCAGCTAGAACAGTGGCTCAAAGAATTAAAAGCTACACCAGGAAAATTTGCTGAATATGCAAAAAAATATTCTGAAGATGCAGGTTCAGCGCCAGAAGGCGGCGATCTAGGTGCAGTGAGTCGTGGTGCAATGGTAAAGCCTTTTGAGGATGCAGTATTCAACGCGACTGCAAATAGTATTGTAGGCCCTGTAGAAACCCAATACGGGTATCATTTAATTCAAATAGGCACTGTACAGCCTTCGATGACTAAATCATTTGAGTCAGTGAAGGCAGATATTGAGCAAACATTAAAGCAACAGCAGGCTCATGTGAAACAAGAACAATGGGTTTCTATGATGGAAAAGCCAAATCAGGATATGGCTTCTCTAGCGAAGGAAACAGGTTTAGAACTTAAAAAATCGGCATGGCTAGATGTAAAAGCTGCGGCGGAGTTTTTAGGCAATAAAACAGGATTAGCCGCTCAATTAATGGAAAATGGACAAAAAAAAGAACTTAAAGCGTTACCTTTGCAAGAATTAACAGGTCAACGATTTGTATTAATACGAGTAGCAGCTTATCAAGCACCTAACCACCCTGCTTTTGAAAACGTTAAAGCTAAAGTTATAGCCGATATTCAAAAAGAAAAAGGAATAGCTAAGGCGCGCGAAGAAGGGGTAAAACTATTAAAAGCACTACAAGCTAAAGAAAAAATTACCTTGCCTGGAGAATGGGCGGCTCCTGAAACGATAGCTTTTCGTCGTACAGCCAATTTATCTAAACCTTTGCAAAAACAAATATTTTCATCATTGCCAAAAGCAGGGAATCCTGTCTATAGGGGAGGGGATAATGAAAAAGGATTTGTTTTAATCGCTATTGATGCACAGATTGCTCCTGCGATCGATGAAGCAAAAAGACAGCAAATGCGATACGTAATGAATCAAATATTAGCCCAGCGTGGAAGAGAGGCTTTTGCAAGAAGCTTTAAAACGCTTTATAAAGTAAAAGTAAATGAAGAGCGATGGAATTCAATTAAATCACGTAAAGAGGATATCGTTTCTGAGGCTTCATCAGATTTGTAAGTTTTTAATGGGTAATTGACAGTCTAGAAAGGGGATATCAAAAGATATCCCCTTTTTTATTTTATAAAAAATGAACTTATTACTTAGGAGTTCTCGAGAATGGTAAGAGTCTGTATACTTTAATATTTCAGCTAATTGTTTCTCTTAATTAAGAAATTTTTGAATGGTAAACATATTTTTCACGCTGAGCTATATGCGCTATAAGGGCGCACTTAATATTTTATTTTCGATAGCTTCGCTAGGAGTATTAATAGCAGGCTGCTCTCAGCCGTTGCCCGAAAAATATCAAGGTTATGTAGAAGGGGAGTTTACTTACCTTGCATCATCTTTAAACGGGCGATTAACTCAATTAAGCGTGAAGCGCGGGCAAATCGTGCACGCAAATCAACCTTTGTTTAGTCTAGAGGCTGATGAAGAGCTAGCTGCAAAGCGGCAGGCAGAAGAGCAATTTAAAGCGGCGGCCTCTCAATTAGAAGATATTAAATCAGGCAAGCGTCTGCTAGAGCTGAATGTTATTCAGGCTCAGCTTGATCAAGCCATTGCAGTCAGTAATAAATCAGCCGTACAACTTAAGCGCGATCAAGAGCTTGTGAAAATTGAAGCTATTTCAAAAACACAATTTGATGAGAGCAAAGCATTAAATACCATTAATCATGCAAAAGTGCGTGAATTAAAAAATCTATTGGCAACAGGAAAGTTACCTGCCCGCACTGAGCAAATCAATGCACAGCAAGCGCAAGTGCTTGCCAGCCAGGCATTAGTTGATCAGGCTCAATGGCGCGTAAAGCAAAAAACTATTAATGCGTTTCAAGATGGCACCATTTATGACACCTTATACCGTGAGGGAGAATGGGTTGCAGCGGGGCGCCCTGTGGTGCGAATGCTGGCGCCATCGAATATTAAAATACGTTTTTTTGTACCTGAGTCAGCCATAGGGCATTTAAAAGTAAATACACCGCTTGTTATTCATTGTGATGGATGTAAGAAAGATATATCTGCAACGCTAACGTATATTTCTAATGAGGCCGAATACACACCGCCCTTCATTTACAGTAATGAGACACGTACAAAATTAATTTATAGGGTAGAAGCATATCCTACTCGTGAAGAGGCGCTTTTGTTGCATCCTGGGCAGCCTGTAGAGGTAAGTGGGCAATGAATGGTAGTGAGTATGTCATTGATGTTTCAGAAATCAATAAGTATTTTGGTGATAAACATGTTGTTAATAATTTATCATTAAAAATTAAGCGGGGAGAGATTGTTGGTTTTTTAGGCCCGAATGGCAGTGGAAAAACAACGTCAATTCGTATGATGTGCGGGCTGTTAACCCCAGATTCTGGCGTAGGTCGTTGCTTAGGGTTTGATATTTTAACTGAACGTGAGCAAATTAAGCGTAGGGTCGGTTATATGACACAGCGCTTTTCGTATTGGGATGATTTATCTATACACGAAAATTTAGATTTTATCGCGCGTATCTATGGCATGAAAAATAGGCGTGAAGCCGTTGAGCGCTCTTTAGAAACCTTAGGATTAACATCGAGAGCAAAGCAGCTAGCGGGTTCGCTTTCGGGGGGATGGAAACAGCGATTAGCCCTAGCAGCCTGTATGTTGCATGAGCCTGAATTATTATTATTAGATGAGCCAACGGCGGGAGTTGACCCTAAAGCGCGAAGAGAGTTTTGGGAAGAACTGCACCACTTGGCCTCAAGAGGTATTTCAGTATTAGTAAGTACGCATTATATGGATGAAGCAGAACGTTGCCATAAGCTTGCCTATATTTCATACGGAAAATTACTTGCACAAGGTACGGCGGCAGAGATTATTGAAAATCAAAAATTATTCACTTGGTCATTAAGCTTTGGAAAACTAACTCCTGATCTAGCATTGGTAAGCGAAGCCCTCAAAGGTACGCCAGGCGTTGATCAAGTAATTATGTTTGGTACTTCATTGCATGTAACTGGCAAAGATGAAGCCGCGTTAGAGCGTACACTACGTCAACTGACAGAGGGTTCAGCAATGCGTTTGGAGCCTCTTCAAACAAGTTTAGAAGATGTATTTATTCACCTAATGAATACTTCTTCAGCAGATAATTTTGTGTAAATGATAATGAATAATAAATCTGAAACTATTGAGGTTTTTTCTTTTTCTCGATGGTGGGGAGTTGTATTAAAAGAGTTTTTACAATTAAGGCGAGATCGTATTACACTAATTATGATTATTGGTATTCCTATTATGGAGTTAGTGTTGTTTGGTTTTGCGATTAATACCGATCCTAAACATCAAACCACCGCTGTAATGGTGGCAGATCATTCAGAATTTTCTCGAAATATATTATCAACATTACAAAATACTGATTATTTTAATATCGTTAAAACTGTTTCAAGTGAAGTAACTGCACGTGAGTTGTTGGCAAAAGGTGAAGTACAGTTTGTGGTAAGTATTCCTTCAGATTTTAGCCGAAAATTATTGCGAGAGGAGCATCCTGCTATTTTAGTAGAGGCCGATGCGACAGATCCTTCGGCAATGGGTAGTGCTATTAATGCGTTAAATCAAAGCATACAAAAATTGATTGAAAAAGATTTTAACGGATCATTAAGCTATTTATCAGGAGCTTCTCCAGCTTTTGAAGTAAGAGTGCATCGTTTATATAACCCTGAAGGCATTACCCAATATAATATTATTCCCGGATTAATGGGAGTAATATTAACTATGACAATGGTGATGATGACAGGCTTAGCCATGACTCGAGAGCGAGAGAGAGGCACAATGGAGAACCTTTTATCGACCCCTGTGCGACCTATAGAAGTGATTACCGGAAAAATCGTACCTTATATATTTATTGGTTTAATACAATCAACAATTATTTTAATAGCCGGCCGTTTTTTATTTCATGTTCCCTTTTTAGGAGACATATTCAAAGTTTATTCCGCAGTTTTACTATTTATTGCAGCGAATTTAACTGTAGGTATTACGCTTTCTTCATTAGCACAAAATCAATTACAAGCAGTACAGCTTACTTTTTTCTATTTTTTGCCCAGCTTATTGTTAACTGGATTTATGTTTCCATTTCAGGGTATGCCCAAATGGGCACAAGCGATAGGGAGTTTATTTCCGATGACCTATTTTAATCGCTTAATTCGTGGCATTTTGCTTAAAGGTAATGTTTGGATTGAGCTATGGCCTAATATTTGGCCTTTGATATTATTTACCACAGTAGTGATGGTAATCGCCATTAAATTTTATCGCCGCACATTAGATTAATGATTATGTGTGCTAGTGATTATTTGTGTTTCAGATAATAAGAACAAGGGGCGCCGTCACACGGTTCATGCTTACTGTACTGCCCCCGTAAGCCTGATAATGATGTGACGACATGTTTGCTAAGCTGCTGCTTCTAGCTCACTTTGCAAGGTTTTCATTAAAAGTGCCTCTGCCTCTTCAGGGTGGCCTTCTGCTTTAAAGAGATTTATTAATGCGTAAGTAATTTTACGGTCAGAATAAATCGATTGAGCGGCTTCTAAATAAGAGCGTGCTTTTCCCCAAAGTTTAAGACGCTGGCATATTAACCCTAAACCATATAGCAACTGAGTGTTTGTAGGGTGCTGAGTTAGCCAGGTTTCAGCGTGACTTAAAGCACGTTGTGAGAATTGTGCAGGGTGAAGAGCATACGCCATCCATAACGCATCATCCCATTGTTGATCAAGAGAGCGCTCAACGGCTTTAAACAGCCAGACAATACTATCAAACTCAGTAATAGTGTCAGCGCGGTCTAAATATTCTCGCAGTAAGTCAGGATGTTGCTGTAGCATTTCAGGAAGCCCATTCCATAATGCTTGAAGGCTTTTAGGATGTGCTTCGCATTCACGAACCCGATGCACAGCTGCTACCCGTTCTAAATGCGTAGCAGCAACAGACTCAATGAAGCCTCGTCTTTGCATCATTTCAATGGTTTCATTAATGCGCGCCCATTGGCCTGCACGTTGCAAGGCACGCAATTTAAGTTGATACGCTTGGCGATGAAGGCCTTGATGTTTTTCAAGATAATCAAGATACTCTAAGGCTTTTTCGGGTTGCTTTCTTTCTAATGCTACCTGCGCGCCAATCAAGCAGCGTGCGGTATCTGCTGCCGGGCGCTGTAATAGAGGGTCTTCAACAAGTTGTTCTGCTTGCTCAAGTTTTCTATCTAACAAGCAGGCTCGCGCTGCAATTAATTTAAATAAAATACGGCGATCAATCCAATCACGTTCGTTTAGGGTAGTGATAATATGCTCGCCTTGCTCAACGTGTTGTAAAGCTTTTTGATAACGGCCTTCAAATACACATTGTACGGCTGCTTCATAATTAGCCAGTATTTGTTGATGCTGACGGCGTGTATCAGGAATACGCTGTTTAAAAAAATAACGGAGCAATCGCATCACTAGCCCAAGTATCCAAATACCAGGTAACACAATCAGCAGAAATAACATGGCATTAATATGAATAACTTTGCCAGCAGTTTCTATAGAAATATGAATATTTTCAGCAAGTTTTAATGCAATAACCAGTAGCGTAGCGCCTAGTATCCATCGACCTATTTCTTTAAGAAGTTGCATTATGCATCCTCCTCAACGAAGCGAGGAAATTTAACGCGTAAAAGAGGCGGTTGTTGAGTCCAGTTTTTTAATTTAGTTTTGAACTCTTTAACAGTGGGGCTATTTGCATCAAAAGCATAGTTAAGTAAGTTATCAATATATTCTTCGAGCCGCTCTTGTTCGCGATGATCGCCTTTTTTCCAAGCCAGATGGTAGTTACGTAAAGCCGTAATAAGCTTTGCTCGCCATTCAAAAGCAATTTCATTGCGAGCGCGTATAGACGCTGCATTTTTAGGCTCAACGCGGATCAGGTCAGAAAGGTCTTCTTGAACTTCTGTCCATAACTTTAACCAGAGAGGAGCATTCGCACTGATTGGAACAGGTTTGGTTAGCGCATTAATATTGGGGAGCGCAAGCGTAGCGGTTTGTCGTTCTAACTGATGGAGTTGATGTTCCATACGTGCTAGCGCTGGTCGTTGGTTATGTAGCGCTCGCCATATAGTTTCTATTTCTGAGCGGGGATTACCAGTGGAGTTATTACGCAATAGCTCAAGCAGCGTAGTGGCGGTTTCCCAATTGCCATTACTATAGTGAGTATAAGCAATAGTCATAGAAGAACGCTGAATAAAATCCGTAAACTGCGAACTAGCGGCAGTGCTTAAGAGATTAGGCAGTGAAGCTGCATTAATAGGCAATGTAGTTGTTTGTAATACAGGAAGCTGCGCCACAGGAACAGGCAATGAAGGCGCTGGAGGAAGTAAGGTAGGTGCAGCTTGTTTTAATACTACCGGGTTGGGAACATTGGTTTGTGATGACGCAGATTCAGTGTGAGGAGCAGAGCTTGAAGTTGTTGTCGTTGAATTCATCAATGATGGTGATGAGGTAGGTGTTGATGAATCAGTAGAAGATGGAGTAGCGCTTGTTGAGGGCGTAGTCTGCGAGGTAGTAGTGGTTGAAGAAGTCAGCGCAGAGGGTATTAAGGTTGCAGGAGGTGCCGTTAGTTGGCCTTTATTCTGTGCAATAACATTCAAGCGCTGTTCTAAAAACGTAGTACGTTGTTCAAGTTGAACAACTTTCCACCCCATTACACCAGTTGCACTCCCTAAAACCCATAATAAAACATGGGTAATCCAATGAGTATGGCGATGATCAGACGATTTTAGGTAAGCGGTAGTCGTTGTAGCCGTTGCAGCTTCAGGGCTTATAAGAGTGGGTGGCGTAGGAGATTCATCTGTCATTCAAGTTATCCTTGGGGTATAGCAACTATAGCAAACTAAATTCTCTAGGACTTACGAAAAAATGCCCCCGCGGCGTTATGGCGCCTTGCCGTACTTCATGTACTATCTGTGTCGCCATGCCTGGCTGGCACATCTTTGCGGAAGTCCTATTCTCTATAGTGTAGCTTAAGCAGCGCACGAAAAAAATCCTTAATTCTATATATTTCATTAGGCTGTAGTCGAGGTGGCCTGATAAACAACCTTGCCTTGAATAAGCGTGATCATCGTTCTTCCTGGAACAT
>JAZKAR010000016.1:18059-135136 GCA_040389065.1 Pseudomonadota bacterium
AGCGTAGAGCGGTTAACTTCCCAAATGGCGTCAGGGTCAAACAAACATAAATCAGCGGGTGCCCCAATACTTAAGTTGCCTGCGGTTAGCCCTAATACTTCTGCTGGTTTGCTGGTTATTTTAGATAGCGCTTGAGGGAATTCGATATTGTGGGTATTCGCCCAATGCAAGGTTAGCGATAACAATAATTCAATACTTGTTGCTCCTGGTACTGATTCAAGAAAAGAGCATTGTTTTGCAGAGTCAGGAAGGGGCGTATGGTCTGAACAAATAGCATCAATGGTTTCATCTTCAAGCCCTGCATGTAATGCATCACGATCGCGCGTGCTTCGTAAAGGCGGAGATAGATGGCAATGCGTGTTGAAATATCCAATATCAATGTCGCAAAGATGTAAGTGATGAATGCTAATGTCTGCCGTAATGGGTAAGCCTTCTGCTTTTGCTTGGCGAATAAGGTTAACGCCTTCAGCACTTGAAAGTCTGCAAATATGTACCCGTGCATTAGTTTGCCGCATCAGCGTTAGAATATTATGCAGTGCGATTACTTCAGCAGATGCAGGAATAGCAGGTAGCCCAAGGCGGGTAGCAACATGACCATCATGCGCTACACCCCCTTGGCTAAGAGGAGCATCTTGTGGCGCGAGCCATAGTACGTAGTCAAACGTAGCAGCATATTGCATGGCTTGGTACAGTAACCGTGTATTAAGTAAAGGCGTATTCGCTTGCGAAAATCCAATACAGCCAGCTTGAGTTAAAAGAGCCATATCTGTTAGAGAATGACCCTCTAACTTTTGAGTTAAAGCACCTAGTGGGTACACATGTGGCTGATCATCAGAGTGGTGTTGAAGTAATTGCTCAATCGCCTGAGGGGAATCGAGTAAAAGGCCACGATCAGGAGGGCATACCATGCTTGTAATGCCTGCACTTAATGCAGTAGCCTTATCATTTTTTTCAGCTAAGTTAGCATCAGCAATATTTAAGCGTGCAGATAAATCAACAAGACCTGGGCACGTAATCCAGTTAGGTGCATCAATGGTTTGGTCAGCAACCCAACCTAAAGGAGGATGATTCCATGCAGCAATATGTCCATCAGCAATATAAAGTGTATGGTAGCCAGAGCGGTTTTGCGCAGGGTCAATGATATGGCTATTGCGTATTTCAATACGGGGAGACATTTTCCTGGCGATCCTTTTTAAGCTCGGCTTTGTATCATGCCTAAATAATCTGGCGTTCATTAATAAAGTTTAATCATCACTCTATTGCAGCATAGTACATGCTATACCTTAGCTCTAACCACTCAAAGAAGGAATTTTTTGAGTAATCATTGCCATAATTGCCATACGGATGGCGACCCCAAATAGAGGGTAGGAAGAAAGTAACTGATTTATTGATAGAGCAAGCGTAGCGCTAATTTCAATATTTTCCGTTAGTTTACCGCTGGAGAGTACACAAACTTCAGGATGAGCGGCTTTTAGCCTATTTTCAGTAAGGCCATAAGTGTGAAAATATTCAGCAGATGAAGGAAGAAGGCTATTTTTATACGGAGAGGTAGGCAGTTCGGAAACAATCACAACATCCATATCTTTTAAGCCAGTTTCTAAATCAGAATAAATATGAACCCCTAAGGATTCGATCTCTGCTGGTAATAGCGTTTTTGGGGCAATCACTCTAATTTCAGGCACCCCTAAGATAGAAAGGGCATGAATATGTGAGCGAGCAAGTGCAGAATGTAAAATATCACCAACAAGTGCTACACGTATATCTGTAAACGATTTTTTTATATGTTGCAGTATAAGCATGTCATGCAATACCCGAGTAGGGTCAGCAAATTGCCCATCGCCTGCATTAATAACGTGAATATGGTCAGGTAGATATTGAGCAGCAAAGTGAGCGGTACCGCTATTTGAATGGCGTACAACGACAATATTAGCATTCATAGCAATAGCATGATTCAAGGCTTCGCGCACGGCGATTGAAGATTTTTGATGAGCTAAACTAACATTAAATATTTCTGCTGAAAGCCGTTTTGCTGCAATTTCAAAAGAGTTTTGAATATAAGGCGCTGAATCAAAAAAAAGATTAAAAACTGAAAGACCTTTTAACCAGCGAACATACATTAATTCTAAGGTTTCTGATTGTATTAAACCATTCGCTGTATCAAGAGCTTTATGCAAAAGAGCTTTACTTAACCCTTCTATGCTTAAAAGATTTTGAAGATCATTGTGAGCGTTCAGTTGAGGGTTACGTGCCATAGAGTAGTAACAATCAGTGAATTAGGAAGATGAAGAAGATAGTAGCATAGGTTCTATCCATTGATAGGGCGGCGCACCATCTAAAAAATCCTGAAGAATTTGTTGGGCTGCATAAGCATCTATTTTAGCTTTATCTTTTTTATTAGTAGGGGCACGATGATTTTGTCGGTAATTATGTTCTGCTGCATAACTAGAAAGTTGCTCATCCACTAAAGCAACTGAGCATAAAAAAGTATCAGCGAGAGCTTGGGCAAAATTTATGCAGTTAGCTTGAAGAGGATGCTCGGTAGTGCGCTCATCTGCATGTGTAGGAAAACCTACTACACATGCCACTGGCTTCCATTCTTGAAAAAGTAATTTCAAAGAAGGCGGTAGTGCAGTATCTTGCTGCTGAATAGTAGAATGAGGATGTGCAATAGAGGTAAATGTACTTCCTGTTGCAACCCCTATACGCTTTAATCCAAAATCAAAGCCTAGTATGTTGCCTTGAGCCGTAGGTTTAGGCATGCCCTACCGTAGGAGCAATGCGATACCATTCAACACCTAGTTGGCGTACTGCTGCTTTTAGGCGTTCAGCTGGGGGAAAGTCGAAAAGTATCTTTGAATCGGCAGGCACATTTAACCAAAAATTATTGCCAATTTCTTCTTCTAACTGGCCTGCTTCCCAACCTGCATATCCAAGAATAATTAAGGCATTTTCTGGGCCAGTGCCTTCGTTAATAGCATCTAAAATATCGCGAGAAGTGGTTAAGCCTAATGAATCAGTAAGATTAAGCGTTGATTTCCATTCACCTGGAGGGCAGTGTAAAACAAAGCCGCGCTCAAGCTGTACAGGGCCGCCCATATAAACTGGAGCATTTGCCAAGTCAGTATCTTGTACAGTAACTTCACTATGTTCAAGAATTTTTGCAACAGTTAAATGAATAGGACGATTAACGATTAGACCTAATGCACCACGCTCACTATGATCGCATACATAAACTAAAGCATTATCAAAGAGTGTATGGCTATGGCCAGGTGCTGGAATTAAGAAATGATTACGAAGATCCATAATAAGCTCCAGGAAGCCACTGATCTGCTGAAAAGTCTATTAAGACTTTTATAGATGGCGTCCCCAAGGGGATTCGAACCCCTGTTACCGCCGTGAAAGGGCGATGTCCTAGGCCTCTAGACGATGGGGACGTTGTGATGAAACGTCTTCTTGGTGGAGATAAGCGGGGTCGAACCGCTGACCTCTTGCATGCCATGCAAGCGCTCTACCAACTGAGCTATATCCCCGCTTGATGTAGAGCATTATAGAGAGTTTCCCGCATCTTGGCAAGTAGTGGGATACACATTTTTATCTTTGTATAATTATGCAAAGATTAGTTATTGTTTTAGCATGAAAATGGTTTTATAGGCGTAAAGAAAATGGTAAAAAGTTTAGGTGTTTAGAAGTTACGCAGTTGGCTCTCTCTGCGTTGCCATGTCTTGATAATGCTTAACTGCGTAACTTCTAGAATTATTTGTGCGGCACCGCCACTATAACTAAGTTATCGCGATGAATAACTTCAGGCTCATGGGCATAACCTAGAATAAGAGGAATTTCTACAGAAGGGTGACGAATAATGCGCCGAAGATCATGGCTAGGATAATTTACCATTCCTCGTGCAATTTCGATTCCCAATGCGTTATAACAACCTACAATATCACCGCGTAAAAAATCACCCTCACAGTTTACTATACCAATAGAAAGTAAACTTTTGCCTTGAGTTAAAAGCGCATGTGCTGCGCCATCGTCTATATGAAGTTTTCCGCCAAGCTGTATTTGATCGGCTAACCACTGGCGACGCGCATTTAAGCTCAAATTAGGTGCTTTTAATAAAGTCCCAATCGCTTCGCCCTCAATCAAGCGTAATAAAAGATTTGTTTCATGTCCGCTTGCAATTAAAGTATGTGTTCCACTTCGAGCAGCCCGCTTGGCAGCTAAAATTTTTGTTATCATGCCCCCAGTGCCGTATTGCGTGCCTGCTCCTCCTGCCAACAGTTCAAGAGTCATATCACCGGCAACAGCTTCTGGAATAAGCATTGCATCGGGATGCTTGCGTGGGTCAGCAGTATAAACCCCTGTTTGATCTGTGAGAATAGCCAAAATATCGGCTTCAATCAAATTAGCGACCATTGCACTCAACGTGTCATTATCACCAAAGCGAATTTCTTCTGTAGCAACCGAATCATTTTCATTAATGATAGGAATAATGCCAAGCTCGAGAAGGGTAGTTAGCGTTGCTTTGATATTGAGATAGCGTTGCCGATCAGAAAAATCTTCGTGAGTGAGTAAGAGTTGTGCTGTTTTGAGGTTATGCTTACGAAATGCACTTTCATATGTTTGAATTAACCCCATTTGCCCAATAGCAGCAGCAGCTTGTAAATGCGGAAGATCGGTTGGGCGTCGATTCCAACCTAAACGAAACATGCCTTCTGCTACAGCTCCACTAGAAACAAGAACAATCTTACGGTTTTGAGCGCGTAAAGCGGCTAATTGCTTAGCCCATGATTCGATAGCGTCACTATTAACACCTTGACCGTCATTGGTGACAATAGAGCTACCAATTTTTATTACCCAGCGATGGGCATCTTGATAAATGCGCATAAAAAGCTTATATCTAAAAGTCAGAAGGATGCTTCTAGTTGTGTAGAAAATAGTATGAGACTGTGCGTGTTGGGTAATTTACCTAGCTTGAATAACTAAGCATGTTATTTCTACGTACTTATTTTTTCTACACAATTTATCTTCGCACGTTGTATTAAATATTTATCTGATTTTTTTCATCAGGTAGTTCAAGCTGGTGTGCATCAGAAGGCGCGGAGGTATCATTCTTTTCTGCCTCTAAATGAGATGCAGGCGACAATATATTATCTTCATCAGCTTCAACTGTCGCAGCAGGAACAGCACAGGTATCAAGATAATCTCCGATGGCATAGCATAATCGCTGGCAGCCTTCTCCGCTAACGCCTGAAATAGCGAACCATTGGCCTTTCCAGTCAAGCTTCTTTAAAAGAGCTTGCACGCGTTCATCGCGTTCTTCTGGCGGCAATAGATCAAGTTTGTTAATGACAAGCCAGCGGGTTTTTTGAGCTAATTCTGGGTTATAACGCTCTAGTTCTAGTTCTAGTGTTCGTACTGAATGGGCAGGGTCAATGTCTTCATCAATAGGAGCAATATCAATAAGATGAAGAAGAACGCGTGTACGCATTAAGTGACGCAAAAAACGATGCCCTAAACCTGCGCCCTCAGCAGCCCCTTCAATGAGACCAGGGATATCAGCAACAACGAAGCTTCGGCTTGTATCAACGCGAACCACGCCTAAGTTAGGATATAAAGTGGTAAACGGATAATCTGCAATTTTAGGGCGGGCGTGGGAAATTGCACTGATTAGTGTCGATTTTCCTGCATTAGGCATACCCAGTAAGCCGACATCAGCAATTACTTTAAGTTCTAGGTTTAGTTCAAAGTCCTCACCTTCTTCGCCAGGCGTAGATTGCCGTGGAGCGCGATTAATACTTGATTTAAAGTGAAGATTACCTAAACCTCCTTGGCCGCCTTTTGCCAACAAAATAACTTGATCGTGATGGGTAAGATCAGCAATCACTTGGTCAGTTTGCGAATCTTTAATAATAGTTCCTACCGGAAAGCGCAAAATAATATCTTCGGCAGCCTTTCCGTACTGGTCGGCACCACGGCCTGATTCACCATTGCCAGCACGAAAAGTGCGCTGATAACGATACTCAATAAGCGTATTAAGATTGTGATCTCCTACGGCATAAATGCTACCGCCACGACCACCATTGCCGCCATCAGGCCCTCCGCGAGGTACAAATTTTTCACGGCGGAAACTAACGGCACCTTTTCCACCCTTGCCGGCCATGACGCGTATGCGGGCTTCATCAAAAAACTTCATAAGAATATCAATCTAAAAAACATCAATTAACCAAATAGGGCTTGCACAGAAATAGTCTCAACATCGTTATAGCATAGGGATTATGATACCGCGCCAAGTGCTGCTAGAACAGTTTTGAGTAAATTCTATTTGGAGAGTATTTACTCAAAACTGTTCTTGTATACGCCTCTAAATATTGTTGAAACGATGTTCAGAGGTTTAAGTATAGGAAAGTTGCAGAGGCGCACATGCGTAAAATACGCTATTTAACTGTTGAGGCAAACGTTTTAATAGCATATAAAAACACATTTTTCAATGGTTTGTTTAAAAATACTTGAGGGGAAATAACAGAATTTGCACTAAATTTAAGTTTAAGAAAGGAGTTCACGTAATGCAGTTTGAAAAGCGCTGATGGCTTTAAGCACATCTGGTAAGGCCAAGCGAGCGGCGTTTATATCATTGCTTTTTCCTGCAATTTCTAGACGTAAAGCTGCTTGGCGTAGAGGCTCTGCTACAAAATTACTGACTGCGCCCTTAAGGCTGTGTGCTTGCTCATATACAGCTTTTAGGTTTTCACTATCAAGTGCTAGTTGTAAATTGGAGCGATAGGCATCAAGATCAGGTAGCATCATTTCAGCAAGTTCGCGTAGTAAATCATGATCGCCCCCTAAGTTTTCTAAGGCAGCTTCAACATTTATTACCGGTTCCATTGATAACTATCTCCTATTCTAAGACTTAAGCTAAGTTTTTGTCGGCTGCAATTGTTATCGGGGAAATAAGCGATTTTAGCATAGCCGTTAGCGTATTTTGCTGAATAGGTTTATTAACCAAGGCCCAAACAGGAGTGTCGTTTGGAATAAGGTGTTGTTCTCCTTCCTTACCAGAGAGCATTGCAATAATCGGCGTATTATGATTGATAACTTGATTTTGAAAGTTAACTATACGTAGTAGCTCAGTACCGCTTGGGCGTGTCATATCTAGATCTATTAATACTGCAGTAAATCGTTCTACATTGTAATAGCTCATTAATTCTTCTGTAGTAGTTACCGTTACGCAGCGATGATGGAATTGCTCAAGCCATCCTTCGACCAGTTTTTTATTAATAGGGTCATGGGTTGCAAGTAATATATTAATATTTTTAGATGATTGTATATGAGCATTATGTTCTATAAGCTCAGTGTTAAATGTTGTATCTGATGCATTGCTTGATGCAGTGGCTGTCGTTAAGGCTTTTAAGAGCTCTTTACTATGTATAGGTTTAAGTAATACAGTTGATGCATGAGCTTGTTTATAACGTTCATGTTCATGAAATGGCGCATGAACAGGTAACATAATAATGCGATGTTGAATATCTATTTTTTTTGCTGCCTCAAGAATTCGGTAAGGGGCTGAGCGATCTTCATCTGATAATCGACCATCAATAAGAATTGCATCGATTTGAACATGTGAGGGGTCATTCGTATCAAGCACCTTGAAAGCTTGTTGAGCGGAGCGGGCTGTTAAAACCTGAGTAGCCCATTTTGTAAGATGTTGTGTTATCACTTGTGCAGTCCGTGCATGATGCTCAACAATTAATACAGTTTTTAGATGAGGTTCTGACAAAATAGGTAGCAGAGGTTGTTGCGAATAAGGCAAGATCAAGTCAAAACTAATGTTGGTTCCTTGACCTTGGTGGCTGGTAATCGTGTAATGCGCACCAATATGATGCATAAGCCTGCTAAAAACAGCTAATCCTAAGCCTGCCCCTCCATGGTGCTGCCGGCTTAGCATTGCATCTCCCTGGGTAAAGGGTTCAAAAATCATGCTGTGTTGATCTTCAGCAATTCCAATGCCAGTATCAGCTACTGTAAAACGTAAGTGCGCGTGATCACCTTCAAATTGAAGTAATGAAACAGAAAGTTCAACCTGACCATGCGGCGTAAATTTGATTGCATTGTGAACAAGCACATCTAATGCTCGCCTTAATAAATTTACATCACCTTCAACTTCTGTTGGTAGCAACGTATCTGCATTAACAATAAGCTCTAAATGTTTTGATTCGGCTTGGGGGCTAAAATGGCGAGCGCATTCAATTAATATGGCTTCAACATTAAACATAGAGGGGTGAGCTAATGCCGTTCTTTGTTCAAAACTTAAAATATCATTTACATCAGTCGTGGTATTTAAAATTCCGTGCGCTAGCGTTTGAATGAGTGATAGGTATTCATGACTATGCGGTAATGCAAGTGTTTTAAGCCAGGCGCTCATTAAATCAACCAAGCCTAATAAACTGTGCATATGCGTACGAACCTGGCTGCTTAAATGCGCAAGCATTTTTGTATGTTGGCGGTCATGTTGTTCAGCCTGTTCAAGGCGAGTTTGCAGAAGGGTGTAATGCGTTTGTTTATCTAGACTGATAATTAAACCTATGATTCCTGAAGATTGATCATTTTCAATCATAGGGGTACGGTAAATAAGCGCGCGTTGAGTATGGCCTGATTGACTGCGCACATCGGTTTCATAAATTGTAATTCCTTCATGCTCGAAAGTTTCGCGCTCATGATCCCAAAGTGTTTGTGCGTAGGCTGGTTCAAAAACATCCCATGCTGTTTTACCAATCCATTGAGTTTGAGGAATTTGAGTCAGTTTTTCCCAGGCTGCATTAAAGAAAAGGTATTGCCCGGCAACATTTTTAACATAAAGAGGCAAGGGAAGTTGGTCTAACCAAAGTCGATAATGATTATTTTCTTGTTGTAAGTGCCTGATAGTTTTATAGTCATGGCTGCAATCAATGGCATGCGTAACTAACGTAAGTGTATTGTTGATTTGAGTATGTGTTACAGAGCTTAACGCTAATACTACTTCGGGTTGAGCATCGCGTAGCCTAATTTTGCAAAAAAAAGTAAGTTTAGGATGGTGAAAAGCATGTTTAATATGTGTTTGATAGGCGTCAACATCATCAGGGTGAATAAGGTCAGCGAATGTTTTTTTCTTTAATTGATTGAAAGCAGTATTGCCAATAATAGACGACCAGCTAGGGGATAAAAAGAGGATTTGTTGTTGCTCATTGTGTTGAATGATAGCGCCTGGAATATGATTGAGTAGGTGGCTAATTTCAGATTCGCTTTGCTCTAGACGCTGAATTTCTTTTTTAACTCTGTTCATTAGGCCAGAGATTACACGTTCTAAATCAAATAATACCCATGGCAGCCATTGAGGCTCATGGTCAGTTGATTCTTTAAACCCACTATAATCGAATAATTTAATAGATTGTGTTAAAGACTCCAAGTGGTTTTCTAAATGCAAAGTAATAGTATAAATGCTGCCAGCTAGAATAATACCTAATAAGACCTCATACACATACAGGCGAAAGAGTGAGGTAGTAAGAGGGGCAGTCGTATGAGTAATTTCCAGGCGTAGCCAACTTGATGGAAGAGAGGGTGATTCAATAAAGTGCCATAAAACTTTGGTATCGCCTACATATTCGGTAAAAAACCCTTCTGGGTTAGGTGCAGGTGGGTGTATACGTTTGCAGTGAGACGAAGGCTTTAAAGGGGAGCTAGGAAAATGATTGAGCGGAGAAGGGGTTCTATAAAAGCATATTAAGGGGGCGCCCTCGTTATCGAGGAGCGATACATTTGCTAGACTGTCAAACGTTTGACCTATTACTTCCCAAAGAGAATGCCCTTCGTTGACAAGGCTATGGCGATCAATAAGAGGATTATTACGATAAAGTTGAGCGATATGTTCTAAATGACTTTGTTCAGAATCGATGATGTTTTTTTCTACAGTGCTTTGTATATATAAATTAAAAGGAATACACATTAATACATAGATAAGCACTAGCAGAAACGTTACACGATAACGTAGCTTAGGAAGCCAGCGTGTAGTTTGGATACGCTGATGGCTCCATTGCTCGGGCGTAATAACGCTCACAAACGTTCCTTTTCAGCGCTGTATTTTTGCGCTTTCAAAATATAATTTTCTGCATTTTGATCAAGCGAAGCCATCTCTTCAGCTTTGAGTGGGCGTATAACACGGGCAGGTGTTCCTAAAATGAGGGAACCTTCAGGTGCTTTAAAGCCTTCTGTAACAAGGGCACCGGCTGCCACAATACAGCGAGAGCCAATATGCACATCATTCATAAGAATCGCACCCATTCCAATCAGGCTATGGCTTTCTATGGTGCAGCCATGAAGAATGGCGCGATGCCCAACGCTGACATAGTCTCCAATCAAAACAGGATGCCCAGGATCAGTATGTATTACTGAGGCATCTTGAATATTGCTCCCTTTCCCAATATAAATAGGGGCATTATCGGCTCTTAAAACCGCATTAAACCAGATGCTGGTTTGAGCTTGAAGCTGGATATCCCCAATGAGTCTTGCACCTTCAGCAATGAAGTGCCCATCGCCAATAAGTTCGGGGTACAATCCGTTCCAAGAACACCATGTAGTATTTGGAAATGGATTAATCATGCACACGCTTCCTGTATTAAACATTGCAACGTATCGATTTTTCAGGGTTGAAGAACCTGAAGCGCTGGCTCAGCAGCTACGCGAGCATCTTAAAGGGTTGGAAATAAAGGGTACTATTTTATTGGCTCAAGAAGGGATCAACCTTTTTTTGGCAGGGACACCGTTGGCAATTACTGCATTTCGTCAGTTTGTCGAGCGCCCTGAGATGCCAGAGGCTCTACGGTCGCTAGATTATAAAGAAAGCTGGTCAGAAACGATACCGTTTAAGCGTCTAAAGATAAAAGTAAAACCTGAGATTGTTACCTTTCGGCAACCTGATCTTTCTCCCGCGATTTATCGTTCACCAAGTGTGACTCCTCAGGAATTGAAAAATTGGTTAGATACTGAAGAGGATGTCATCCTTTTAGACACACGAAATACTTTCGAATTTGAACGGGGTGCATTTGCCGGAGCCATGCATTTAGGGAATGATGATTTCTGTGAGTTTGCCGAAAGTGTTAAAACACTACCTGAAGATATTAAACACAAAAAAGTGGTGACATTCTGTACGGGTGGAATTCGCTGTGAAAAAGCAGCACCGTTTATGGAACATCATGGATTTAAAAATGTTTACCAATTAGAGGGTGGAATTCTGCGTTATTTCGAACATATTGGACGTGACCATTACGAAGGTGAGTGTTTCGTATTTGATGAGCGTAGAACAGTTGATTCTGAATTGCAAGCTAAATCCTAGGCAAATTATCTAGGACTTACCCATAACCCATAGCGGCTCCGGCTAAACGCAGCGTGGGCAGTCAGCGTAAGTTTCACGTATCGTTGAAAGAGTATTTAGCATGCCTAAGCTTTCAGTCATTTTGATTACTAAAAATGAAGCATCTCATATTGTGCAATGCTTAGATTCCGTGCATTTCGCAGATGAGTGGATCGTAGTTGATTCAGGCAGTACCGATGCAACGGTTGCACTCGCTCGCGAATGGGGAGCAACTGTATATATTCATGAAGACTGGTTAGGGTTTGGTATACAGAAGAATCGGGCATTAGCCTATGCTACGGGAGACTGGTTACTTTCAATAGATGCAGATGAGCGCGTGCCTGAAGCCTTGGCGATAGAAATTCAGAAAATTATTCAAGATGGGCATCAAAGTATTGCGGGTTATACGATGCCACGTTTATCTTCTTATTGCGGTCATTTTATGCGCCATGGAGGCTGGTGGCCAGATAGAGTACTGCGTTTATTTAAACGAGAGCAAAGCCGCTTTTCTGATCGGCAAGTGCATGAAAAAGTAGAAATTAAAGGTCAGGTTGGGCAATTAACGGCTCATCTAATTCATTATACGCATCCAAATTTAGAAGCAGTTTTAAATAAAATGAATACGTATAGCACAGCTGGGGCTGCTGTTATGCAAGAACGAGGGCGATCAGGGGGTATTTTAAAAGCCTGCTTTCATGGGTTTTGGGCGTTTATAAGGGCTTATATTTTTCGTGCAGGTTTTCTAGATGGAGCCTATGGATTTATGGCAGCTATTTCTCATGCTGAAGGAACCTATTATCGTTATGTAAAATGCTGGCTGATGAAGCATATAGACAATCAAAAGTAAATAATTTTCTAGCCATCAAGAAGTTTTACGAAAATAGACATTACCCCTCCACAATGACAGAATGATACTTAACCGGTTCGTTATTGAATGAAGTGATTGCGTTCTTAATTATTTATACGTAATTAAAAGATTTACACAAAATTTTTACAGGATCCTTCCAGGTTTTGTTGCGATTTGCTAAAAATTTTATGCTTAAGCTATTTTCATTGAATTATATTAAATGGATTACTAGATGAGTTATCTTTACATTAAACGAACTGTTGAGACCAATGCTCCTTTGGATATGTTTGCTGAACTAGGAAACGATTGGACCCACTTTATACATGTTCACCGGAAGAGCCATGCAGCTTTTCAGCTTCTTTTTAAAAAAGACAAACGTGAAATTTTTTTCTATAAATCGTATTTGTTTTATCCGTTACCGATATATAAGAGTTTTATTGTATTCAGAGAATATGTTCCAGAACAAAATGCATATCGTCAGATTTACATGGAGACGGGTTCCGGACGAGTGCATTATTCAAATAACTACAACATAAGTTCAGGCAGCAACTCTTTAGGAATAGCCGAGTTTTGGTTTTCTACTTCTAAATTCTGGACGCTTTTTCCAAAACTGTTTTTCTATCTGTTTTCTAGGCGAATGCGTATAGTCGCTCATGAAGATAATATGGTGATGAAAGAACGGTTAGAGTCTGGAGTGATTAATCAACCTGCTTGCGCACCAAAAGTTGATGAAAGTTTTGATTTTTATATAGAAAAAACAGCAAACGGATTTCCTATCCCTCTTTATCGTTGGGAAGATCATTATTTTGAAGATATTATGACCGGACATCCTCAAGTAATTTCAGGGAGCAAATAAACAATGATTTCTACCATTCTAAAAAGGCTTCAGTTCGCAATTCGATACCAGACTTTCAAAAAGATTATTGTTAAGCCGGATGATCCAGATAAAATTTTGATTTGCCATAAGGGAGCTCTGACTATTCTAAAGCGAAGATGTCCTCATCAGGGAGCTCCTTTAGAAACTGGGTATTTTAAAGGTAATACATTGCTTTGTCCGTGGCATGGATGCAAATTTGCGTTAAAAACCTGTACTTCTAAATCGCCTCTTCAAATGTAAATTCTATGTATTAGGATTGTAAAATGTCTACGTATTTTGGTGAGTTGGTAAAAAAATTCTGGATGCATCCCTGTGCTCGGTCGATTGATATTGACTCTGAGGCTCGTATTCCACAGCATCGAAAAATGATTGAAGCCAAACCGCTTTTAAAAGCGGTTTATGAAAAACATTACCAAGAGTTCGTGCCCGCATTTGAAGAAACTCGGCTTCTTCCGGGAAAGATAGTTGAAATAGGATGCGGAGCCAGTTTTTTAGAGGAGTACATTTCTGACCTGGAAAAAACTGATTCATTGCCCAATCCCTATGCGCATCGAGTAGTTGATGCGATGAATATGGATTACTCTGATGGAAGCGTTCGGGCATTTTTTATGCTAGGGGTTCTACATCACCTCCATGAACCAGCGCGCTTCTTGAAAGAAGCCATGAGATGCCTAACTGTAGGTGGCAGAGTTGTCATGGTTGAGCCGCACAACAGCTTTCTTCAGCGGTTCTTATGTAAGCTGATGAATCATTATGAATATTTCGATGATGCTATCGAGGAATGGAAAAACTTAGACTCAGGAAATATGAGCAATGCAAATCTTGCTCTTCCGTGGGTTATTTTTGTCAGAGATCAGAAAAAATTTGCCAGCGAGTTTCCCAATCTGAGCATTAAAGAGATTCGTTACCATACATTCTCTAGTTATATTGTCTCAGGTGGAATGACCTATCGTTCTTTTCTTCCAGGATGTGCTAAACCTGCAGTAAACACTCTTGAAGCTATTTTAAAGCCTTGGATGACAAAGTTCGGTACAACAATGACTATTGATTTGGTAAAAACTAACATCAATTAGAGATGGTGCTACTGGATCTAAAGGCCTTGAGTATTTCGGCTTTCAATGAGTGGTGTATTCCCTTCGCTCTAACCTTATCCTGCTGTTTCTACTATTTTAATGAGCATTTACACTCACTTCTTCAGCATTGCTAAGAAAGCTGTATTAAAAAACCTCTCTTAATGCGAGCTATTCTTTAGCTATTGTAGAAGGGGTGGTGTAAACTTCTGCTTTTGTAGACCTTACGTAATACCGTTGATTTTGTATAGGTCGTATTTCACTTAAACTAGAAGGGAGAAAAACGATGGGGTTAGCGCGTGTACCTGCAGGCCGTAATGTGCCAGATGAAGTGAATGTGGTTGTTGAGATTCCTATGCATGGTGATCCGATTAAATATGAAGTAGATAAAGAAAGCGGTGCTATATTTGTCGATCGCTTTATGTCTACAGCAATGCATTATCCTTGTAATTATGGTTATATTCCTGAAACCCTTTCTGAGGATGGTGACCCTGTTGATGTATTGGTGATGAGCCCAGTACCCTTAAATATAGGGGTAGTAGTGCGTTGCAGGCCCGTAGGTATTTTAAATATGGAAGATGAAGCAGGGATTGATGGGAAGTTAGTAGCAGTTCCTGTCGATAAGCTTTCTCCCTTATACAAAAATATTAAAACCGTAGAAGACTTGCCAGAACTGACACTAAAGCAAATTCAACATTTTTTTGAGCACTATAAAGATTTAGAGCCAGGCAAATGGGTAAAAGTAACTGGTTGGGCAGGGCCTGAAGCAGCAAAACAAGAAATCGTTTCTAGCATCGCACGCCATAAAGCGAATGTATAGTAGATATAGCTTAAGGATAGCCTGGATAATTCGAGGATAATTCGAGGATAAGCGATAGCAATGGGTGCGTATTCATGTTTATTGAGAGATTATTAGCACCCAGCTAAATTTTGTTATCGATCGTACTATTAAGTCTAGTAGTCTGTAGCGTTTTAAATGTGTGTTTTTATTGGGATATTTATTTTAAATGTTATAGGCTACATAACGTATGTGTGGAGTGGGCGCTGTGTCAGAAGAGTGTTGGATTGCGGTAGATACATCTGCACATGTTGGAAGTATTGCGCTTGCTCATCAGCAGACGCGTGTATGGCGCTATTTATCAGCAACTTCCTCAAATGTTTTATTACCAGAATTAATCGATCTATTAGCAGAATATAGCCTAAAATTAGATGATATAACGCATATTGCTTGTAACCAGGGGCCAGGTGGGTTTACCGGTTTACGAGTGGGAGCTGCAGCAATGCAGGGCTTATCCTGGGGCTTAAAACGTCCTCTTTTTGGGGTATGTGCTTTAGAGGCAGCTGCGCAAGCGTATGTAGAAAATTGTAGTGAGCAAACGCCAGCTTCTAATATTTGGGTAGCACAAGATGCGCGCCTGGGAGAAGCATTCTGGGCGCAATTTAGAAAAACATCTCAGGGGTGGGAATATTTGCAAGCTCCCCAATTATCTGTTCCTGACGCTATGTTATCTCCGGCAGCGGCAGAGTGGGCGGCAGTGGGTTCTGCTTGGTTGCTGTATCCCGATCTAAAAAAACAGTATGAGCATTTACTGGTAGATGTAGCCACGGATATCGTTTCTCATGCTGGCTCAATTTTATCTGTAGCACAACAACATGTATTGGTAGGCCAACATGGACAAATAGGTCGAATAGATTTAAATTATGTTAGAAACCGAGTAGCCCAAACAGTGTCTGAAAGAAAGCAGGTAAAAGACTCGTTAGTGCTTCTTAAAGCCTAAAGCTGTATGCGCATGTCAGTTTGTTCGTCTGATTGTGTTGTTCAGCTATAAACACTCTTTGTGCCTTGCTGTATAAGAAAAGTCTATCAATTTCAACTCTAAATATTAGCTTTGAAGAGCTGCTAGTTCTTGTGAAAATAATATATTTAAATTTTAAATATCGGTTCTTGTTCATCTCATTTTTTTATTGAAGGCTATTAGCTTAGTTTTTCTAAACACCTTCATAAATTTTCCGTATTAGTTTCCATATTAATCGTACTTACATCAAGTCGTTTTAGTGTTCTTGCTATCATCGTTGTAAGATGCCTAGCAGGTAATAGATGAGTTGAATGAGTGTGTTTGAATGTGTGTTTAGTAGAATCAAATAGTAGTACCCTAACCATCAGTTAAGTAGCTAATTGACCCACTTAATTTTAGAAATTTTGTTAAAAATAGACGCTACGCAGTTGATCTCTACATACTCTGAGAGAGTTTAACTGCATAACGTCTTAAAAATTATTTTTTCAACTAAAAAAGCATAGGGAGGTGCATTATGGAAAAGCAGCTATCTGCTTCTCAGTCAATCTCCATTGCGTTGACGCCTTTAACGCCTTTTCATATTGGATGTGATGGCATATTTGAACCTACACATTATTTTATTGAAAGTGGGTGGCTATATTATTTTGACCCTTTAGCCAATGTAACTTTATTGCCCAAATCAGTGCAGGAAGAACTACAACGATGGTTAAAGCAGACTCGTTTTACCCCTGAACAAAGTTGTGCGTTACAAACTTTTTTTTATCAACATCGCACACACTTTAAAGCAGCTACTCAGACGATTATTCCGGTATCGCGTAGCGTAGAAGCATTGTATATGCAACGTGTTGGCGCAGCACCTTTACCAAAATCTAGAGAGCCTAAAGAGCGCTCGGCAATTCCGCATCGATTAATCATAGAGCGTCATAGCTTCGATTTTAATAATTTTGAACCTTTGATTCCAGGCTCATTGATTAAGTCATCGTTACGTAATGGATTATTCAGCTTACAACAGGCCGCTAAGCGGCATAAAAGTGCATCTTCTTCACTTCCAGAACGTGGGCATGATCCGATTGGATCATTAAGTATTCATGCATTATCAGGAACCCAGATTTCTCGCAAAGTGTTGGTATGTACGAACCACTTAAATCAGCCTTCTGGAAAACCCATGCCTACAACGAAGGCTCCGCATGCTGGGCCAATTGTATTTAATACAACAAGACGTGAAGTGGTATTGGGTGGGCAGTATCGTGCGTTAACCGGAAAGTACGTTTTATCTTCAAATGAAACAAATGCTTCTGATGAACATACTCGTGCTGAAGAAATTGAGTTTAATTTTACTGAAATTGTCAAAATAGCGAATGCCTATTACCGGCCGAAACTTAATATTGAATTGCATCAGTTAGAGCAGCAAGGTTATGCCAATAATACATGGTTTCAAAGTTTAAGAGAGTTGTTCCACGGCGAGTTGCGTGAAGCGATGGAGGCTGGGCATGCCATGTTATTGCGCATAGGCCAACATAATGCGAAGGGGCAGCTTTTGCCCGATGCTGCTTGGTTTGCTTTTCATGATGATAAGCAAACGTTATTTCCTTTAGGGTGGGTAGTCGTTGAATTGGCTGATTCAAAGGTAATGCCAGAAATGCGAGCATGGTGCCAGCAGCAAGCAAAAGCAAACCCTGCTCCATTATGGGATGCTATTGTGCATGAGCAAAAGGCTATGGCAGATAGAGTCTTAGTATTACAGCATGCGCAACATCAGGCTGAGCAGCAGGCAGCTATACAAGCAGCAGCAGAACAAGAGCGTGAGAAAGCCCTAAATGCATTATCGGCCGAGCAGCGTAAAGTAGCAGAAATTGCCTTAGAGCTTGAGAGCCAGCCTGTACAAAGTAATACTGGAACTCCCTTGTTTCAGCAGCTATGGGCTATCTTGCAAGAGGCATTATCGTGGGAGCCTAATGATCAAAAGCAATGCGAACAACGGTTAGCACCTTTAATGAAAGCTAAGTTTCCTCACTGGGGAAAGCGAGAAAAAGAGATTAAAGCCTGTTTAAAACAGTTGCGTGAAGCAAGCTAACCATACATTTGTCTGTTGCAAGGTTTGGGCAGGCATTTGATTCGAGAGCATATTTGTTATGGCATGTTGCTATACTGCTGTATTAAGCGGCTAAACTAAATTAGCACCGCATTAGCAGTAAGCACGGCTTGCCGAATATCGGAGCTTATTTTGATATTTAGTAGAATGATGCTCGTGTATTTGCAACTTCCCGTACTACTTGTAGTATCCACGTTGCCATGCGGGGCATCTCATGCCGTCATATAGCCCAACTGCGTAACTTCTAAGATTTATTTAATTCTAGCGCCGGTTGAGCCTTTTTTTAAAATTCATGCTATAAATAGAGCTATTGCAGAAGCTTGCTAGGGCATTTCATCAATTACCCTATTATTTGCGACAGAATGCTATACAGTTACCAGATTTATACATGCATTATGTATAATATTTAAAGCGGCGTAATCATACTTTTAGTATAGTTTTTAGAGCGTATTAGCACCATTGATGGCGTATCTTAGTATTGCATAGATCATACTAGAATCAAGGGGGAGCATAATGCGTTGGGAAACAGTGATTGGCTTAGAAGTGCATGTTCAGCTGACAACAAAATCTAAAATTTTCTCAAGCGCAAGCACCGCTTTTGGTGCCGAACCAAACACACAAATTTCACCCGTAGATTTAGGTTTGCCAGGCGTTTTGCCTGTCGTCAATCGGGAAGTCGTAGAAGCCGCTATGAAATTAGGTTGTGCGCTTGGCTCAGATATACATCGTGCATCGTACTTTGCGCGTAAACATTATTTTTATCCTGACTCTCCAAAAGGGTACCAGATTAGCCAGCATAATGATCCAATTGTGCGGGGTGGAACAATCGAAATTCCATTAGAAGATGGTTCTACGCGCGCTATTAATTTAACGCGCGCTCACTTAGAAGAAGATGCTGGCAAATCAATACATAATCTGACACATGGTCAAACAGGCATTGATTTGAATCGTGCCGGAACTGCGTTATTAGAAGTCGTTTCTGAGCCTGAAATGCACTCCGCTAAAGAAGCTGTTGCTTATGCGAAAGCCTTGTACAACTTAGTGTGTTATCTAGGAATATGTGACGGTAATCTGCAAGAAGGTTCTTTTAGAGTTGATGCAAACGTTTCAGTACGCCCTGAAGGGCAAGAAAAGCTAGGAACACGATGCGAACTAAAAAATATCAATTCCTTCCGCTTTATTGAAAAAGCCATTGATTATGAGGTAGAGCGTCATATTGATATTCTTGAGTCAGGTGGGCGTATTCGTCAGGAAACGCGCTTATATGATGCCGAAAAAAATGAAACACGCACAATGAGATCAAAAGAGAATGCGGAAGATTACCGTTATTTTCCTGATCCTGATCTTTTACCTATTATGATTGATGATGCATGGCTAGATGCAGTTAAAAAAAGCTTGCCAGAATTGCCAGAAGCAAAACGCTTACGTTTTCAAAGTCAGTTTGGATTGTCAGCTTATGATGCTAATGTACTGACTGCTCAACGTGCAATGGCTGATTATTTTGAATCAGTGGTGAACGCATTTGAAGCCCCAGCAAGTACTCCTAAGCAGGCAGCAAATTGGATTACTGGTGAGTTAAGTGCTGCTCTGAATCGCGAAGAACGTAGTATTGAGAATCAGCCTATTTCACCCTCGCTTTTGGCAAGACTGATTGATCGTATTCAGGCAGGTATCATTTCAGGTAAGTCTGCAAAAATTTTATTTGAGTCGCTTTGGCAAATGCCTTTCCCTGAGCTTGCCTCAGTGGATGAATTAATTGATCAATTAGGCTTGAAACAGGTATCTGATGCAGGTGCATTAGATGAATGGATAGCTGCTGTTATCAATGAAAATCCGGCACAGGTTGAAGAAATCAAAAACGGTAAAGAAAAAGCGCTGAACTTTTTAGTGGGTCAAGTCATGAAGCGTTCAAAAGGTCAGGCGAATCCAAGCCAAGTGAGTGAAGGTTTAAAAAATAAAATTCTTGCGTAATTATCTATCTAGTGTTAGCCCCTGTAAGCGTGTGGTTGCTTTGAAACGTTATGTATTCAAAGGATGTCTATAGAGGGCTTTCCAATTTACGAAAGCTTTGATTGCTTATAGCTTAATGTTTTTTTTGATTATTAATGGTTATAAGTAATCGGTTAAATAAGTTATTATTAGAATAATGAATGGAATAATTATTTATGTCAGGTTTTTTTTATATCCATCTCGTATAAAAATAGATGTCCATAGGAAGTAAAACCAGACAAAAAAATGAAAAAGTATTTTAAAAATTAGGTTTGAATAAAAAAATTTTCTTTACATCTTCTGTAGATTGCGTCAAAATTTTTTAGATCTGAGATGAAATTTAAGTGATTAAATTTTTTGGTATTACCCTAGCAATATGAAGGTAAAAAGGTGTTAGTGTATGTGTCAATTATTGGGAACTAGTTGTAATCGACCAACACAAATTTATTTTTTGTGGTCAGGCTTCCAACGACGAGGTGGGCATACTGACACACACAGTGATGGTTGGGGGCTTAGTTTTTTTGAGGGTAATTCTGTTAGATTATTCATGGATGAAAATTCATGCTGTAACTCTTCATTAGCACAATGGGTAAAGTGTTGCCCCTTTAAATCTAATATCATTATGGCGCATATACGTCGTGCCACCGAAGGCACTGTTGAATTATCTAATACACATCCCTTCGTGCGTGAATTATGGGGCCGTAACTGGGTATTTGCTCATAATGGAACACTGAAAAATTATTATCCTGAACACAAACGTTTTTTCCCTATTGGAGATACTGATAGCGAGCGAGCTTTTTGTTGGATAATGGATCAATTAGCTGAGCGATTTCCTTCCGCAAAACCTAATGCATTACCTGATAAAAATGAACTGCTAGAAGTATTACTTGAGCTTACGACAGAGGTCTCTAAATATGGCGTGTTTAATTACATTTTATCGTATGGCGAATTTTTAATCGCAAGATGTGCTTCACATTTACATTACACCTTAAGACAAGCGCCATTTGGAGTTATTAAATTACTAGATGATAATCAAGAAATAGATTTAGGCGTTGTTTTAGATGATGTAGAAACTCAAATGGCAGTGATTGCTACTCAACCCTTAACAAATGAGCATTGGTTACGAATTCAACCAGGTGTACTGATGGCGTTTGAAAATGGAAAAATTATTCATACAATTCAAGGAGACCCTGGAGCCACACCAGGTGTAGCGTCGGTAGTAGGTAAATAGTCTCTTTCCTATAAAAAACGCTCTGGGTTTGAGCTTGAGAACAATTGTATTTATATAAAAATCTAAATGGAATTCATAGTGGAAACTTTGTTAAGAGTGGACAGAAGTGCAACTTCTCTGAGAAACGTTAAAATTGAAACGCAAGTGAATCGTTATGCTGAAGGCTCTGCATTGATTCATATGGGTAATACCCATGTGTTGTGTACAGCATCAGTGGAGGAATCGGTACCTTCTTTTTTAAAAGGCCAAGGCCAAGGTTGGATAACAGCAGAATATGGTATGTTGCCACGCTCTACCCATACGCGTATGAAAAGAGAATCTGCAGAGGGTAAAGCTTCAGGTCGCACGCTTGAAATTCAGCGATTAATTGGGCGTGCGTTAAGAGCAAGTATTGATACCAGCCTTTTAGGTGAGCGTTGTATTCGTATTGATTGTGATGTGCTACAGGCTGATGGTGGTACACGTTGTGCAAGCATTACTGGTGGGTGGGTAGCTTTATGGTACGCAATAGAAGGTTTAATGCAACGGGGTATGTTAGTAACAGATCCTCGTAAACAAGCAGTAGCTGCACTATCAGTCGGTGTAGTGAATGGCGAACCTCGTCTTGATTTAAATTATGAAGAAGATTCAGCCTGTGATACTGATTTAAATGCTGTTATGACAGCGAATGGGCATTGGGTAGAGGTTCAAGGTACTGCTGAAGGTCAAACATTACCTCGTAGTACATTAAATTCATTATTAGATTTAGCAGAGCTAGGAATACCTGAGCTATTTAAAATACAGTCTAATGCTGTGCGATTGGCTTAAAATGAAAGCAATTCGCTGGGTATTAGCAACCAGTAATCCTGGAAAAATTCGAGAATTTCAAGCTTGGGGAAATCAGCACGAAATTGAATTAGTGCCTGCATCAGAATGGAATGCGCCAGAAGTGGAAGAGCCGTATGGTACTTTTTTGGAAAATGCACTAATAAAAGCAAGAACATTATCAGCATTTACTGGTCTACCAGCTCTTGCGGATGATTCCGGATTATGTGTGCCTGCATTAGGGGGGCAACCTGGTGTTTATTCAGCACGCTTCGCCGGTGAGCCTCGCAATGATACTCTTAATAATAATGCATTAATAAAAGCATTAGAAGGAATAAAAGAGCGCAGTGCTTATTATTACGCGGTACTCGTGATGTGTGAGCATGAAAATGATCCTCAACCTCTTATTGCTCAAGGGCAATGGTGGGGGAAAATATTAGAAAAGCCTGAAGGCGAGGGAGGTTTTGGTTACGACCCTCTTTTTTACGATGACGAAATGAAGTTGACTGCTGGTCAAATGTCTCTTGAGGCAAAACAGCAGCGTAGTCATAGAGGGCAAGCACTTGCTCAGCTAACGCAGATGATTACGCGTCGTTTTAACAATCAATAATCATTTTTTTCATTAAAGTTTAAGTAAAGCCTTATCTAATAAATAGCGTATAAGCTATCCTAATACAACATTCTTACGCAATATAGTTTGCCTTAATACAATGTTTAAGCGGGATTTGCTAAATAGGCCATACTGAACAAATTTCTGCAAATTAAAATCGTATTATTGAAATTTGGTATAGCGCTGATATTAAAAAATTTAGATCATAAGCAAGCGGCTTTTTAAAAGAGGATACCCTGCGTGGAAATAAAACAAAAAATAAAAGCGTATGGTGAATTAATGCGCTTGAATCGCCCAGTAGGCATTTTTCTTTTGCTATGGCCTACCTGGATGGCGTTATGGTTTGCTGCACAAGGTTTTCCTGGCTGGAGGTTAGTTGTCGTATTTACTCTAGGTGTTGTACTCATGCGTTCTGCAGGATGTGTAATTAATGATTATGCAGATCGCGATATTGATGGCAAAGTATGGCGAACAAAAAACCGCCCGCTTGCTGAAAAGAGAGTTACAGAAAAAGAGGCATTGAGTTTAGCGCTAATCCTTACCTTGCTTGCCGCATGTTTACTTCTCTTTTTGCCTCTAATCAGTACTTATATAGCCGTTGCTGCAGTTGGATGTGCTACTTTGTATCCTTGGACTAAACGCTTTTTACCTATTCCACAAGCCTTTTTAGGAATCACGTATAGCTTGGGTATTTTAATGGCTTGGAGCGCAGTAACACATACGCTACCAAGAGAAGCATGGTTGTTTTGGGCAGCTAATGGGGCTTGGGTGTTAGCGTATGATACTGCTTATGCAATGGCTGATCGACCTGATGATCAAGGATTAGGTATTCATAGTAGTGCTTTATGGTTAGGTAAATGGGATGTGATTGCAGTGAATGCGTTTACAATTTTATTTTTTTTAGGGGTGTCGAGTGTTGCTACTACCCAAAGGGCTGGCTCATTATTTTGGCTAGGATGGTTTTTAGCATTACTATGGTGCCTGAAATTAAATAATACATTAAACCAACGTGTTCCTGCTATATGTTTAGAGGTTTTTAAGCAGCATCACTGGGCAGGTGCGTTAATGTGGATGACATTGATTTTATCTTTTTAAAGGGCTACTTTAGTATAGGTAGCAGTTATTTTCTTTGGTATACCCACCATATTTTATTTGCATATATAAGATTTCCAAAATTTTCTGCTGTCTTTTTTTTCAAATTAATGTCAGTAGTATCACCTCTCAAAATTAAATAATCATAAAAATTATCATGTTTTTTTAAGATAGTTGTTTGATATTTTTTTTGAGATAAGTTAGGTTCAATGTAGAAGAAATACATATTTTTTTTACATTGAACAATTAGCTGTGAGCTAGAAAATGAACAATCATTGATTCCTTCTTTTTCCAGTTTGTAATATAAAGAAAAATTAAGAAATATAGGCGCGTTAAATTCGCTATCGCTTGAAGAATAGATAGATAATAATGATAAACGTTTATGGGGTTGAGTGTGAGTAATTACGTTTTGAAAGGAGCGATAATCCTTTTCAAAAGATATTATTTTTTTTGATATTTGAAAAAGAATAGATAATGATAATATAATAAATAAGAATGCTTTTTTATTGTTCTGTTTGGAAAGATTTTTTATATCTAATGAAAATACATAAAAAACTAAAAGAAAAATAGTAAATCGTTGCGATACTAAAAAAATATTAAATACTGTAGAAGGGCCTAGTACCATAAGTAAAGTAATAATTAATGGTAGTTTTTTATGCAAATTATTACTTAAATATCTAAAATTGTATGAACGAGAAGACACAATCATAATAGAGTATAAGGTACACATAATAAAAATATACGTGTTAGGAAAAGCAGCTCCAAAAATGTCGGTAATGAATGTGAAAGTGTGTAAACCAACAAACCACTCAAAATTTAATTTATTGGATGAGTAATCATTTATTATAAATATTTTAAGCCAAATAATAATAGGTATAAAAGATAATAAGATAGGAAGAAATTTTTTAATATAATCTTTTGTGCTTCTGTTTAAAGAAAACTCATACACACTTAGTATTAGAAAAGCAAAAAATAAACTTAAGATATGGGAAAAAAAAAGAATAATAGCCCAAAAAAATATGAGCAAGCCTTTGCCGAGTGTAGGTTTGTGAAGATAAAGAATAACATAACGTATAAATAACAATACTAAAGGAACACTAATCATGAAGTTTAAAAAGCCCCATTGAAAAGAAAATCCATATCCAATGGTTAAAAATAGCCAATCCCATGAAGTATCATTGTGTGCTAATTCTCTTAATTGTGAGGCAGCCCATGCAGTACTGGAAACTGCTATAGAAATAAAAAGCTTTGTGGCAATTTCTAAAGGCATAATCATCGAAAATAAAGCAATAACTCCATAACTTGTCCAGTAAGGAGTAAACCAGTTTATTGTATATAAAGAGTGTAGATAGTGGTTTTTATTAAAAAAAAGTTTTAAAAAAAATGATGTTTGAAATAAATGCCCAGGCAGATCAACCAAGGGTGGATAAGTTGCTAACCAAATAGGGAAAGAAATAAATATACATGCGAGAAAAAATATTTTTTTATGATATTTAGTTTGATAGTTATCTAAAATATTTTTCATTTTTTCCATAATAATTAATATTATTATCCATAATTATAAGATTTTAATGTGATTATTTTATTAAGAATATAACGGCAATGTTATAGCCGTAAAGCCATATGAAGTTCAAAAGTCGTTTTCTTAAACATTAACGGTATATATTTAATAAAGTGAAACAGTGGCTTAATCGGGCATAAGTTAAATTCTATAAGGCACTTTTAAAGTGGTTAGCTATAGGTGTGCTGATTTTTGAGTGAATAAATTATTTTATTTAACTAGACGAGGGCGACTGAATATTGATAGTGCTATTCGGTAATATACCGAATATTTCTGGCGCATACATAGCTTGAGCTCGTGAAGGGGGAAGCTTAAAGCGTCCGGCATTATTAAGCCGAACAGTATATTCAATTTTAAAGGTTCCCTTTGGAATAAAGGCATAGTAGGCACGAAAGCTATCAAAAGTGCGTTCTTCAAATGTAGGCGAGAGATCCTCTAACTGAAGTCTGCCAGATGCTAGCTGTTTTGAATCGCCTCCTAATCCACTGCCTAAAATTGTAGCGCCAGCAGGGATAGGATCATCAACCACAACCCATGTCATATCAGTTTGAGCATCTATCGTAAGGGATACACGATAAGTATCACCTAGCGTCCAAACATTTTTCTTTTGTTGTTCAATGGGGTACAAGGTGCGTGTAATACGATACCCTAGAAATAGTGGTTTTTCAGTGGGAATCGCAGCTTTAGAGCGAATAAACGCCCAAGGTTTACCATTTCCCTGATGCTCAAGAATGAGTGGGGTGGGTGTGGCAGGCCAATTAATATGTAGAACATTAGGTGTAGATGAAGCTGCAGACATAGCATTGACAGCTTTTATGGGAGCAAGAGTATCTTTATTGCTAAGAGGAGCTGCAGGAGTTGCCACAAGTTTCCAGTTGAAAGTTTGCTTTTCTGTATTTAACGTAGTTGTTGTTATGCCTGTAATAGCTCCCTTTTCAAAAATTGCCTGAAAGCGCCTTAACGCTAATGTTCCCCAGGCGTTTGCTAGCGTAGTATCCCAATGGCCTTGCTGTTGTCTTGCTAAAGCCCCGCGCATCAGCTTGGGCAGTTCAGTTTTGAAACTGGAATCATTCATCACTAACATAAGTGCTCTAAGTACATTGGTATCAGCAGATTGCATTAGCCACCATAAGCGATCTGCTTGTTCGGTAGAAAAATTAAGTGTGGTGCCAGAGAGCATGAGGCGTGATCGTAGTATTTGCCGAACTTCAGCCAGTTGTTTATCACGTTGTGGAATTTCAGGCATACGGCTGAGAATAGAAAGCCAATCTAATACGGTAGAGGTAGGCCATAGATTAGGATTAATTTCAATAGATTCGAGCATTTCTGGCTGTGCTAATTTATAACGAGCGAGAGATTCAATAGCACTGAGCTTGCGTAAAATGAGATCCGTTGAGGCAAGCGGGCCATAGCGATGAATTCTTCCTGCTACAAAATCTTGTAAGCCTTTAAGCATGCGATGTCGGCTATTGGCTGGAATCTCCCATCCTGCTTCATCAGCAATGCTCAGTAAATAAGCGGTCAAACTATCGCTTCCTTCAAGGGAGCGAACAGGAAAATACTGCGCTAAACCTTCTTTATCAAGATAAGCGGGCAATATATTCATTACTTGCTTCCAGCGCTCCACATCTTGCAGAATGATTGCACGAGAGCTTTGCTGTTCTAGACAATTATATGGATATTGTTTTATCCATTCTTGAAGCGATGCGGTACTGCCTCCTAAAGAAGAGGTGAAGGCAATTTCAATGCCTCCTCGACCTGAAAGGGCACTAGCAGGTAATTGTACGGGAAGACGAAAAGGCTTTGAGGGTTCAAGTTGCTCGAGCGATTGTTGATAAATGCTTACTGGCTGAGTTTCACCGACATCTTGACTAACCTTAAGGCTATCTTTAGCAAGTGTAAAATTGGGTGTAGAGGGTAAGCCAATTTCTTGAGCCGTAATCAACCAGTCTAATTTTTTTGTATTTAGCGGCACGACTACAGGAAACGAAACAGTTGTTGCTTTGCCTGGAGCTAAAGAAAGATGCTGTGCTTTTAACGGTAAGCGAGGTTGAGTTTGTGCTGAAATATTTAAGTTTAAATGACGGCTGCTGCTATTGCGAAGTGTTAACGTAGCATCAAATTGATCCCCTTCACGTACAAAAGGAGGTAAACCAGGCAATATCATTACATCCTGAGTAGTACGAATAGTCGTATGACCAGAACCAAACTGATCAATTCCTTTGTGCGCAATAGCCTCTATACGAAAGCTGCTTAACGAGTCTTTTAACGGTATTTCTATGCGTGCCTGCCCTTTGGCATCTAACATAATAGCCGGATTCCAACTAAGCAAAGTATCGAAAAGTTCTCGCGTATTGCTGGAACCGCCACCTCCGCCCGGAGGCGCTGCTTTTTTTCCAAAATGACGTTTACCAATAACCTGTGATTGTGCTGTCGCGGTTTCGACTTCAAGCGCACGGCGCTCCATCATGGCATTGAGTAAGCTCCAAGATGAGGGCGAAGAAAGAGCGAGCAATCCTTCATCTACTGCTGCCAGCGCTACTTCAGTTTGTGCTGCAGGTTTACCTTGATGATCTGTGACCTGAATATTAATGATGGCACGATCGCGAACTTTATAAGAGGCGCGTTCTGCTTCAACCTTCACATTTAGAGTATGTTTTTTCCACCCTACTTGTATTTCTGCTACCCCTAATTTAAATGCTGGTTTAGTTAAATCGACAAATGCAGTAGGGTAAGTTGAATGATCTTTAGGCATTTCTTTAATAAGACCGAAAAATAGCTGAATATTAAGCATCATTTTCTTTAGCCACGAATATTGAGCATGCGTAGATTCAGGATCAATACGACCACGCACGACCATAACAGAAACGTAAGCGTTAGGGCCGTAGCTTTCTAAAATGGGTACATCAATAAAAGGGGTTTTAGCAGTAATAGGTGTTGTCCAGGCAGTGAGAACGCCTTCACGCTCAATCGATATTAAAGCAGTGGCTTCGCGAAAAGGCATTCTAACTTCAAAGCGTGCAGTTTCACCTGGTTCATAGCTGCGTTGTTGGGTATTTCTGGTAGCAATAATATCAATTCGATCGCTGGGAGCGGCGCTATACCATGTATTTTCATCTGCTACATATACGCTAGCTGAAGCTACAGCAGAATGTTTTTGATCATCTTCAGCCTGAGCTACTAAAATAATTTCGCCTGTTTGAGGGGCAGCGCTTGTGCAAAATAATAACCCTCTCTGATCAGTTTCTCCCTTACAAAGCGTTCCTAGTTTTTTAACGTCTTCGGTTTGTTCATAGGTATAAAAGCCGCCAAGCAGACGCTTGCGATAGGCATAAGTTGTTTTGCGATAGGCTTCAACAGTAATACGACGTTTATTTAAAGGTTTACCTAAAGGGTTAAGTACAATGACTTTAAACGCTAAATGGTCTTTGCTTGCCCCTTGCTGACTATTTGTTTGCAGCCCGACAATTAAAGAGGAAGGCAAAATAAGCGCATGGGTTGAGGTAGTTAGGCGCTGCCCATTAGGGTCATCATATTCCATTTCGATATCAAGTTTTTTTGGCTCTTTGATCGTGAGCATAGGATTAAAACTAATACGTGAACCGCCTTTAGCATCAAGCGTGAGGCTTCGAGTACGAATGGAGGTATTAGAATTTTGCTGTAGATCAGTGTTTTCAGTGACATCGTCATCGTTTTCAGCTTGGTTATCTTGTGAATAGCTGTAGGGCGCTATAACGTGAATACCTTCTTGAGGAGCTTTACCGCCAAAAATAAAATCAGAGTAATCAGGAAATTCGAATGTATAGGCTTCTAGTTTGCTTCGAATTTTGATAGGGGCATCACTAGCAGCGCCTCCATTGATATAATTGAGCTGCGCATCAATATTTAACTTATCGCTATTCAAAATAGGATGATCAGGGGCTTTAAGTACTGCTTTCATTAACGGAACGCGAAATTGCTCTACACGAAAGGTGCTTGATCTTAAAGTATCGTTAGCCGTTTTTAATAAAATTGCATAGGTACCAAGTTTGGCTTCTTTAGGGATGCTCCATGTAGAGAAGCCAGCATTATTTTTCCAACTCACAGGCACTTCATAGCGTTGGTCACTACCTTGATGAGAAATTTCGATTTTATTTGGCTGCTGTGTGGGCAGTGACAATCCTTTTTGAGTTGGAAGGCGTATAAAATGCTTCATAGATACTGTTTCGCCAGCACGAAAAAGTGGGCGATCGAGTACGGTATGAGCAATAGCGCCCCCACCGCTTATACCGCCTCTTAAATTAAACTCCCAACGGCTGATACCTTGGTTCCAGCTAGAAAAGGCAAATGAAAGATCATTCCCTTTGCGGGCAGTAATAAAAAAACCGCTAGGTTCTTTAGTACAGCCAGCTTCATGATCAGCTAATGGCTGCTCTACATGCGCTATGCCTTGAGCATTCGTTTGCCCTTTCCAAAGCAAATTACCCTGGCAATCAGAAATCTGTACCAGAGCGTTTGCAACAGAGCGCGCTTGATCAAGCGTGGTTACCCATACCAATGAAGATTCGCGTCCTTTTTTAAAATGAACAGATAGGTTGGTGACTAATGCGCTTGAATAAGCGTAATAAGGTTTTGTTTCTTGTAGCAAAGCCTGACCTAAGCGAGGGCTTGCAAATTCAACGATATAAAAGCCTGGTTTAGGTAAAGGAATTCCCACTAGCTCAAGTGTTTTGCCACTTTGGTTTAAAGGTAAATGAAGTGATTGGGTAGGGAAGGGAAGCGTTTTTCCGTGTAAAAGAGAAAGCTCTCCTTCATGAGGGCTACGCTTAAATATTTTTTCAAAAAGCATTTGTTCTTCAGGTGTTTGTTCTAGGGTGCTTTGTGCTTTTTGTATCCAACTTAAAAGAGTTTTATCGTTATTGCCTGTTATGCTCATAAGCAGCCCATTACTACTATTCTTTGTAGGCTGAATGCTCGTAGAAGGGAGGGTGTTTGAAGAGATTTTGGTTTTAGGCAATGAATTTTCGACGTTGCGAATACTTACGGGTAAGGCAGGCTGTGCGTTAACTTCTAAGATTCCGAAAAGAGAAGAAAATTTAATTAATGGCGGAGCTTCATCGATGATAATTTGCATCGGAAATTGAGCAGCATTAGATAGTTTTCTAAAGTTATCATCCGTAAGGCCTTGAGGAATATCAAGCATTAAAACGCTATTTTCAGGAAATTTTCCATTAAATGAAAGTGTGTCAATAAACTTATTATTTTTATCAAAAGTAGGTAAAAAAACCTGCCCAGTTTTGGCTTTTAGGCTGATTTTTGTAAGTCGCTCCTGCGGAACAGGCGAAGAAAAATAAAGGTTAATAGAAGAAAAAGGGTTGCAGCCAGCATTTGGAGAAGTTTTAGTACATTGCATTTTTGCGATGAAATCTGGGCGAACGGTAAATGGCAATGTTTGATCTTTTGTTGTACTTAAACCGCTTAGGCTTCTGATTCCTGCTCCCCATACAAGGCTAATTTTTGCATCACTAGGGAGTTTGCGTGAACATTGGGCAACAATTAATTTAGCATGATGATAGAGGGTACTTATTTTTTGTACCGTAGCACTTGTGGTTTTTAAAATGCTAGCAGAGGCCGATGAAGCTGATGAAGCATTTTCTGATAGTAAATTTTCAAAAAAATAAGATGATCGTTGAAGCTGTTCTCTAAGTATTTGCTCACGTTGTGTACCTTCAATCACTAAAAGCGGTATACGTTCGCCGATACCGTCGATAGCACAAGAACTGTATGTGTATACGCTTTTGGGGTCAACCTCGCCATCGAGTTTTAAGATAAAAAATTGTTGCTCATCAATGAGTGTATTTTCTGAAGGTAATGTTTCTTTAACTTGGCTTCCTCCAGTATTAAAGTGATAGCTTTTTAATGCCTCAATGTGTAAACCATTTAGGCTTTTGAGCCCTGGAAGCGGTAAAAATTCACATTTTACGCCTGCAGGTAAGTCGTGTTCAAAATCATAGACCCATGTTTTAGTATCTAACCAATGGCTAACGCCGTTAATTTCTTTTGGTAAGCAATGTGTACTAAAAGGCGATACAGATTGAGGGTTGCCAAATGAAACCATTGGTTCAGAAAAATGTGCTGTAATCTGGCGAATGGCTTTAACTTCTCCTTGAGGAGAAAAAGACTCTATCTTAGCTAAAGAGGGTAACGCTAACGATGCTGGCGCAGGTACAGAAAAAGCTAATGTAGATAATGTGTATAAAACAGCAAAGATCGTAAGTAACGCGAAGGCATTGTGTCGTTTCATAAATTTTCCTGATGAAGCAATCATAGGCCAACATCTGAGTCATTTTTGTATGGCTTTTTGTATAGCTTATTAAGGGCCGTAGTCTGGCAGAGCTTTGCTAGTCGGGCAAGCGGTTAAAACACATATAATCTTCTTTTAGGTAAATGAGTTTATACTATTTTGCACATTATATATTTATGTTTAATAATTGGTATTCATACTAAATATAAGTATAGAAATTTGGAAGAAAATTTATGCGATGGAGTTTTCTAATCATAGCTCTCTTGATTGGTGCTGTATTATCTAATATAGAAAAAGTAGCTATTATTCCACCTTGGCAATCTTTAACGTTGCCTGATACAGAGCAAGCATGTATTGCAGCAAAAGGTGAATGGGTAAAGGCTTCTAATATTGCCCATATGTTTCGTCCCGAAACCGATTACAGGCCAGCCTATTGCCGAATGACTTATTCTGATGCAGGAAGTGCGTGTACAGTGGCTACCCAATGCCAAAGTCATGTTTGTATAGTACACCCTATCAAACGTAAGGGCAGTTGCTTAGGTACATTGCCGCCTTATGGTCATTTTGAGTTTTTTGATAACAAAGGCAATATTCGGCGGGCTGATTTTTTATTGTAATTTATTAAAAGTTACGCAGTTGGACGCTATCAAGGCATGGGATGCTCCGCATGGCAACTTGCCGTACAAGGAATACGGCAAGTTGCCAACACGCTGAATGAGTTTAACTGCGTAACTTTTAATTATAAAGAGGGTTTGCAGAGAAGGTGAATACTCCAAATGGATTGTCAGAAGTGCTTCAAGCATTGAAGCTGGAGTCCGCTCAAGAGTTATGCTTGCATCTTCCCTTACGTTACGAAGATAAAACGCGGCTTGTACCGTTAGCAGCATTACGAGAGGGCGATAAGGTACTTGTTGAGGGTGAAGTATTTTCAATTGAAGTTGCTCAACAACGACGCAAACAGTTAAAAATATTATTACGCGAGGGCGCTACCAGTTTTTTAATTTTAAGATGGTTGAATTTTCGCGCTAGCTGGCTTTCAGGTATCACGAAAGGGCAGCGATTACGGGCGTATGGCGTGGTTCGTAGAGGCCATGATGGCTTTGAAATAGTGCACCCTACGCTTTCAACACAGATAACCAAGCCTTTAGAATTATCATTGACACCTATTTACTCGACTGTTGAGAAAATGCCTGAAGCGCGTGTTCGCTACTGGGTTTTAAAGAGCTGGAGTCAATATAAAGCAAGTTGGAGCGAGTTATTACCAGCCTCTTGGTTAGAGCGCTTAAATATGCCTGCTTTGCCGGATGCATTAGGGTATTTACACCAACCTCCTCCTGATGCATTAACCGATAAGCTACAAGATCGTACTGATTCAGCATGGCAGCGTATAAAGCTAGATGAATTAATTGCTCAGCATATTGCTTTAAAGCGCTTGGCATTAGAGCGAAAGACACTTCAGGCAATAAGTTTAGCGCACCCTCAAGAGTTAGCTGGCGCTTTATTAGCAGCATTACCTTTTCAACTAACAGCGGGTCAACAGTCAGTAGTAGAAACATTATGGAGTGATTTAGCTAAAGATCAGCCAATGCATTGCTTATTACAGGGCGATGTAGGCAGTGGTAAAACAATAGTAGCCATTATGGCGGCACTTTCAGCATTGGCTGCTGGGTATCCCGTTGCGTTTATGGCTCCTACAGATATTCTAGCGACGCAGATAGCAGAAAAAGCAAAGTGTTGGCTTGAACCCTTAGGTATTAAAATAATTTTGTTAACGGGAAGTTTAGGGGTAAAAGCAAAACGCGAGGCATTGCAAAAAGCAGCGTTAGGGGAAGCCATTTTTTGGATTGGAACACATGCTTTATTTCAAGAAAAAGTACATGTACCCCGCTTAGCGCTAGTGATTATTGATGAACAGCACCGTTTTGGGGTGCAACAGCGGCTAGCGCTAAAACATAAGGGTGGCGAAGTAGGAGAAGAGATAGTTGCTAGTGAAATTTCTACTTTACAGCCTCATACGCTCATGATGAGTGCTACGCCTATTCCACGAACATTAGCGATGAGTTATTACGCTGACTTAGATGTTGTAACGCTTACAGAACGACCTGCACAACGGCAGCCTATTACTACTTGCCGTGTTGCTATGGATCGCCGACATGAAGTTATTGATAAAGTTCGCCGTACCGCAGAGGCAGGCCAGCAAATATTCTGGGTATGCCCTTTAATTGAAGCTTCAGAGGTGTTAGATTTACAAGCGGCACAAGATACGTATGAAGAGTTGGCAGCTGTTTTAGCCCCACTACGTGTTAGTTTATTGCACGGGCGCATGAGTGGTGCTGAAAAATCCTCAATTATGGAGCGCATGCGAGCAGGAGAGGTAGATATATTAATAGCTACTACAGTGATAGAAGTAGGTATTGATATTCCTAATGCCACACTAATGGTAATTGAGCATGCTGAGCGTTTTGGCTTAGCGCAATTACATCAGTTACGTGGGCGAGTTGGGCGAGGGTCATTACCAAGTACGTGTGTTCTTTTATACGCAAATCCATTATCGCAGTCAGCAAAAGCTCGATTAGCAGCTTTGCATGATCATGATGATGGTTTCGAAATTGCTCGGCAAGATTTAAAAATAAGAGGCCCTGGTGAGTTATTGGGTGCACGGCAAAGCGGCGTACCTATGCTTCGTTACGCTGATTTAACTGAAGATATTGAGTTAATTGAGATCGCTTCGAAAATTGCGAATAGACTTTTAAAAGATCATTCTGATATCGCTGATAAGTACTTGGAGCGTTGGGTCGGGTGGCGGTCAGTGCTTGCGTATGCTTGAAATGGTGTAATGAGTCATGTTTTTTTAATTGTCATGATATGTGATGATTGTCGCTGATAAATTATGATCCAAGCTATTAACGATATTGAAGTGATAACACCCACTAAAGCTAACAAATTATTTAGAAATAAATTTCCGGTAAAAGCCATGATTACATTATGTTTTCCTGGCGGCACTAAAACAGCTTTAAAGCCTACATTAGCACGGTATATTTTTGTATGAATACCATCTATTTCAGCTTTCCACCTTGCGTCATAAGCATCAGCATAATAGAGCCATAATGAATTATTTTGATGAATATCTAAAGATATTTCTATCCGATTGGCATTAAAGTTTTTTACAATCGCCAGAGCGTTAGTATTTTCTTTTTCAAAATGAGGTTTGATTTCAGGGCCATCTCGAGTAATTAATGTTGTTGAGGGGTCAGGTAAGTTTTTTAATAAAATAATATCATTATCTGCAGTAGAGTTTATATGGTTTTGGATAAGTAAAATTTTACTTGATTCACAACCAAGGCTTTTTTTAAACTTCTCATCATTAAATGGCAACATGCTTATATCATTTATTTGTTTTGGATGCCCGCCACGTGCCGCCAAAGCCTCTACGATAACGTGCTGCCAAGAGTCATTTCTATATTTTGGGTAGCAAGGATCAGCGCCTATCCAATTATAGGCAAAGGCATAGCCTTGTAGAGCTTCTTGCATAATTAGCATTCTTTGTTGGCTAATTATGTCATGATTATCAATATCATGGCGGCTAGATATATAATTTTGTTTATTTACTTGAAATACAAAAGATGGATAAACTCTATGGGTTCCTGGGGCCGTAATATGAACTATAGTTTGAAATGATAAAATATCAAAAATAATTATTACAATAAGAATATTTTCGATTCCTTTTAAAGAATATTGAGGTTTATTAGAAATACTTTTATAACCATAAAAAATAGAAAAATACAGTATTAACTTTATTATGAAAAGAAAGAGTATGTAACCATTTCCATGTAAATGCATTGGAATATTATATTGCCTTGTAAAAAAAACCCAATCTAATATCATTAATAAAAAAATCATTGTATATATTTTTTTGAGTTTATTTGTCTGTAATTGATTTTTTTGTTCTTGAATTAAAAAATCCACTACAAAACCGCTTGCAAGAATTAATAACACGCCTATTGCTCCAAATATAAAGCCAATATGTCGGTAGATCATCATGGTTGGAAAAAAATAAATTATTCTTGAAAAAAATCCACCGATTGAAAGCCAAATTAAAGTCAAGGCAGATAAAGTTAATCCTATAAATACAGGATTAATTATTCTAAATAACCCCCAAAAAACAAGAGCAATAGGTAGAAGTCCTACATAATATGAATTATCAGCATGTGGAGTTGATCCAGTCAACAATCCTTCAATAGCATTAGTTAATGGCGGCTTTCTATAGGTTAAAAAATCATTTAAGGGAACCCGAAATCCATTCATATCTCTGCCTGAAGAAACATTAATAGTTCCTTGTAAAGCATTAAAAGAGTAAATGATAAGAAAAATGCAAATAAATGATGCTAGTAAAAATTCATAGTAAAAAAAATAGTTATTTTTTTTTATTAATTTTTTTTCTTTGTTTATAATATTATACGATAAGAAAATAATGGTAATGATAAGTATATGTATTGGAGCAAAATAAGGAACGCTACCTATAAAAGATACTGCCTCAATAAGTACTGCCAACCAAATGTAATTAAACTTTGCGCTTTGATAATATTTTAATATACACCAGAAAGTTATTGGTAATAAATAATATAGATAAAAATTAAAATGTAACTGAGCTAACCAAGAAAAAGATCCTATTGCTGAAAGTGTGACAACTGTCGTTGCTACTTTACTTTTGTAGGCCTCGTTAGCAAAAAGTTGTATACCAAAAATATAAATTATAAAATCTATCAATATTGATAATTTAAATAAAAATAACGTATTTGTTATTCTAAAAGCTAAACCGATAATATCTGTTAAATAATTGCCTGGAGATAGCATTATTAGTTGAAAAAAATTTGCGGAAATACCATATGAACCATAAGGAATCCAGCGTGGAAGTTCATTGAAATTAAATAAGTGGCTATATGAGAAATGGAAAAATTGGTATTTTAATAAGGTATCATGAAAAGGAATAACTGAATTATTAAAATATGGAAAAAAAATTAATAAGGAGAGTATAATCCACCACGAAATTTTAATATGCTTCAAATAGAGCAAAATCAATTGTTTTTGAGATGAGCTTAGAATTTTTAATTTCCTCATTAAAAGCTTTTTAAGTTTTATTAGATAGAAATTTTAATATATTAAATTTTAAGATTACCTAGTAACTAAACAATAGTTTATGAAAAGAGATGAAAATAAATGTTAAATTTTATCATTTAAAAATTTATTCTTTCAAGTTCGATAGTATGAGGCATATTTCTAACGTGGGTTTGAATTGAAGCCACATATTCTCCCAGAATGCCAATACAAAATATTTGAAGTGAACTAAAAAGAAGCACACTAATTAAAACTGTAGTGTTTTGTGCTATAGCATAATTCCAAGAAAATAATTTTATTAATAAATAACATAGCGCAACTAACGAGCTTATAATGGTCATACAAAAACCAAAAATAACCATTATTCTAAGTGGAATTTTAGTGTGCTTAGTGATTCCTAAAAGAGCTATATCATAGAGTGAATAAAAGTTTTGACTACTCACTCCGCGCTTACGGCGAGGTTGAGTAAAAGAAACTGTTGCAATGGGAAAGCCAATTTCACATAGCAACCCTCGGAAATAAGGGTAAGGCTCATTTAAATTTCGAAGTATATTAATGACTGTACGGTCAAATAAACCTGAACCTGTTGCATTCTGAATAAGTGGTACTTCTGAAATTCGCGTAATAATCTTATAAAAAATACGTCTTAGCTGATGCATAATGAATGGCTCTTCACTTTTTGGTTTGATGGCCATAACAGTTTTGTAACCAGCTTCCCATTTTTTAATAAATTCAATAATCATTTCGGGAGGGTCTTGCAAATCAGAGGCAATAAGTATTACGGCATCTCCTGATGACTGTAATAGCGCATGATATGAAGATCTAATATAACCAAAGTTACGTGTGTTTATAATAATTTTTAAATGCGCATCAGTTTTAGCAATAGTTTTCAGCAGCTCAACGGTTCTATCAGAAGAACGGTTATCAATACATATATGCTCATAATCATAAGGCAACATAGCCAAAACTTTAGCTACACGCTCACATAGTTCAACAACATTATGCTCTTCGTTAAATAGGGGGGTAACGATACTTATGCTCTTATTGATTTTTGAAGACATATTGTTAGTTTGATCCATAAAAGAGAAGCGCATAGCAGGGTTAGCATAGGGCTATTGTTTATTCACTGGTATTAGTTCGGATTAATATGGCATATTCTAAAGTTCTACATAAACATCTAACATCTAATCAAAATAATTGCTAACTGTTAGACCAGCTATTGTTCTTAAATAATGCTGACTACCAGATACGCTCAGAAATTGATTGGGGATTGCAATACGATGAACATAGGGCATTCGATTTAGTTTCTTGTTCGAGTAAAGATCACTTAATGCCTCAATAATAGAGGAACCAAAACCGCCATTTAATTGATGCTCTTCAATTGTGTATAAGTTTTTAAACCGCATGGCAAGTTTGATAAGCTCAATGGGGTCATATCCACCAATAAATGGAGCACTGAAAACGGCCCAGTTTTCCCCTGCCTGCCTAACTTCTTCTATTACTTGCGAGAGAATTGTACCCGTAGCCAATATAGCTGAGTCTTTGCCTGGTTGGATTTCGATAAGGCGCCCTGGCGCAATGTGCAAATCGAGGGTAGGGTCATGAATACATTCTTCGCCAGTCTTATTCAGCCTTATGTACGCAGGGCCTTTATGTTCTGCCATGAAATAAGCTGCCGCTTTTGCCTCTACAGGGTCACTTGGCGAGCATACAGTCATATTAGGTAGAGAGCGAAGTATGGCTAGATCTTCGGTTGTATGATGTGATACTCCCTGCGAACCATATGCATAGCCTGCCCCAACAGCTACAATTTTTACATTTGCTTCGTGATAACAAACATCGTAGCGAATTTGCTCAATGCAGCGAAGTGTAGGGAAATTTCCAATCGAATATGTAAAAACATTATAGCCTTCAAACGCTAATCCAACTGCCACTTGAGTCATGTTTTGCTCTGCGATTCCCACATTAAGATATCGGTCTGGAAACTGATCGGCAAATGGTTCAAGTACTGAAAATCCTAAATCTCCGCATAATAAAAAAATGTTTTTGTGAAGGGTAGCTAGGCTGCATAAGGTACTAATAAATGTATTACGCATTATGACGCCTCTAATTCAGCTCGGGCAGCATAATAATCAATTTCTTTGGGCGATTTATAGTGCCATAAAAGCTGATTTTCCATAAAGCTCACGCCTTTACCTTTAATTGTATGAGCGATAATACATTTCGGTTGGCCAGAGCATGTGGTTTTGACAGTACGTAATACCTCTTGCAAGTCAGTTATTGAATGCCCATTAACCTCGAAAACACTCCAATTAAAGGCGTGAAATTTATCTTTAAGAGGTTCTAAATTCATTACTTCGGCAACGGTGCCAAAACTCTGGAGTTTATTGTAATCGATGATTAAATTTATATTATCTAATTGATTGTGCGCTGCAAAGAGAATAGCTTCCCAATTTGATCCTTCATCCAATTCACCATCACTCAAAATTGCAAACACTGCATAAGATTGCTGTTTTCGCTTAGCTGCTAGCGCTACACCACAGGCGACTCCAAGCGCATGCCCAAGACTGCCTGTAGATAACTCAACGCCGGGGAGATGGTGATTTACATGGGCAGTAAAGTAGCTGCCATCAGACGTAAAATCTCTTAGTAACGCGCCTGGTTCAAAAAAACCACGTAAATCTAATGCTGCATAAAGTGCCGTACAGGCATGGCCTTTGCTATAGAAAAGACGATCACGATCTGGATGCTGCCTAGTGCTTGAGCTGATATTCAATAGGTCCCCATATAAAACCGCTACAATATCTGCTACAGAAAATGCACTACCAATATGAGAAGTATTTTTACTAAAGCATAACTCAAGAGCAAGTAACCGAATTTGTTTCGCAAATGTATGTAGATTCATGATTTTTCCATGATTAGATCTGTTGACGATACCATTCCAAGGTTCGTTTTAACGCGTCGTCAAGCGAGATACGTATCTCTAAACCAAGCTCTTCGCGTGCACGACTGATATCGGGTACGTATCGCTCAGGGGCTTGGTATTGAGAGGGCTTTGATAAAATACATATTTCAGGGTGTGTTATACCTGCTGTTTGAGCTACCTTTGTGGCTAAATCAACAATAGAGATCGAATGATCAGACCCTACATTGTATGCCCTGCAACGTTGCCCACGTACTAAAATTCCCCATAACCAGGTAACAAGATCAGCTGCATACATGTAGGAGCGCCGCGGTGTTCCATCACCCTTAATAATAAAAGATTCAGCTTTGAGTGCGTTTTGAATAAAATTGCCGACTGCAAATTGTCTGTCTAGCGCAAGATAAGGACCTACCTGAGCAAAAACACGTGCTGAAGTACAGGAAAATTTCTGCGAATTTGAGTAGACGGTGCCGAGCCACTCTGTGACAATTTTTCCTATACCATAGGCAGAATAAGTTGAATCTAAATCTGGGCAGCCCCGATAGGCTTCTGTTACTAAATCAATGTTATGGGGAATTTTTCCATAAATGGCGCCAGAGCTAAGTAGTAAAACGTTATTAACTTCACATTGCTGGCAAAACTCTAATACATGCCGTGTTCCTAAAGTGGTTACATCAAAAGTATGTATAGGTTCATTTGTAGCAATAACATCTGTAGCAGCGTGAATTGCATGAGTAAATTTAACGCGTGGAAATGGAAAGTTTCTTACATCACCCGCAAGAAGGGTTATCGCACGATCATTGGCTAAGTGGGGGGAGGAGGACTGAAACGCTTTTGGATTTCTGCTAAGAACAGTGGCAGAAATGCCTAAATCTAACACTTTGTTTGCATAACAAAGAGATTCTAAAAGCCAGAGGCCAATATATCCAGTACCCCCGGTTATAAATAGCTTAGCTCCTTTTAGTGCATGTAAATCAGAGCTAGCATAGCTAATCACATGTTCTAAATCAGCAGTCGGCACCTGCATGTTAGGCAATATTAATAACCTCCATAATTCGTTTATCAAAGGAAATCTTGTTATTTATATAACTTCCAGAAAGAAAAGATATCTCACATTTTATAATTATAATTAATACCATAATAGCGATTGCTGTGTGCTTATCCCATGCGGTGCTAGCAAGAGCGGTTGATGAAAGAAATTGACGATTTTTTATAAAAGTAAGCCAATAAAGATAGTCATAATCTTCAATTCCCCAAAAAGCATCTTCCCAATCGATTAGTATGGGTATAGAGTTTTTAAGCATGACATTGCTTGGGCTGAAGTCACCATGACATAAATGTGGCGGGAAGTTAGAGCTTTGAGTTTTTAAATGGTGAAGATAAGCATGTGTATACTGCTGTACGGTATTACTTATCAAATAGTTCATCGTTAGATTTAATAAAGCCTTTTGACCCTCTTTAATGAGTAGCTCAAAATTATCTTTATTAGGAATCACTGATAAATCTAAAGATTTAGCAAGAAAATGGTTATGATTTTTAATGAGTTGATATGCTTGCTTGGTATCAAGATCTGCGATTGATGAAAGCGAATCCATTATTAGCCAAAAACGTATTTCATCCTCATACTCTATATCAATTGCTTCTACATGCAAAATTGATTGATACAAACAGGAAAAAATGCTCCATTCTTTTTTAAGAGTTTGCCTGCCCGGTTCAAAAGTGTGGGTTTTCAAAAATCGAGGTTGCCCATTAATACGCGCAATAAACCCCAACCCAAGGGTTCCTCCTTGTATACGTTTAATATCTGTTAAATCTAAGCCTAATTGCCTTTGTAAGAGGCTCATTTCGGCTTCGAGTTGAAAATCGTTACTTTTTTCTCGAGTTGCTGACGAAAAATGACGTAACTTACTTAACATTATAGAATTTACTGAGATAAGGTATCTCATCGTATTTAAAATGGCGGGCTAAAGCCATCGTGGCATGCGCAATTTGTGTTTTTTCAGCGTCATTAAGCTCGTGAATGACAGATGCATTATACTCAGCCGTGCTTTTTAAAACAGTACCCCAGGGCGCTATATTATCTTTGATTTCGATACTATTCCAGCTGGGATAGAGCATCGACTCTTCAAAGTCAACGCCAATAAATTTTGCTACATCTTGCATAAATAACCGTTTATTGGCTACTAAATCTTCATAGCGAAATATACGCACATTTTGAGGAAACATTTGTGCATACATTTCTATTGTTGAGTGATAAATATTCCAGGTAATTAGATATTTGCTAAGCGGTTGAGGGAAAGGGCGCCGCTTTGTATCACGGTAGGCAGAAAATGGATTGCGAACAATGTGCATAATGCGCACATTTGGAAAGTCACGCACAATGCGTTCTGCATCAATACCGATAGTGGGCGAATAGCCAACAAAAGGCATATCAGCCTGGGGGGTAATATGGTAGTTTGTCCAGGCTATAAAGGTAGCACGAAAAAAAGCTTCAATGACTTGGCGGCGAGTATAGGGCGGTAAGCCAAGCAGTTTCTTAAACTCAGATAAGCGGTTGGTTTCATCCAGTTGCAAATCAACACCTTTAAATTTAGAGCCGCTCTTTTTTCGAAGAAACGTTTTCAGTTCTTCATCGATTATCTGTTCATATAATTCTTCAGCTGATATACCTTCAGGGAATTCTGGGTAACGGTATTGTACCCGTTCTATAGAGGCAAGAAAGTCATTGAAATTACGATTTCCTAATTGCGATTCAAAAGGATAGACAAGTAATTTTGAGTGCCCATCAAGATGTCTATGCGTAATATTTCCACCATGTTCAAAGCCAGCCGAAACCATCACGAAATTAAAATTAGTCACAGAAGTCCTCTAAATATTTAAATTATCTAGACCTATCCTACGATAGGTTTGTGATATAGGCCTAAGCGCAACAATGTAGCTTAGCAAAATCAATGGGAAATTAGTTAATATTTTATGAAGGCTATTAAATTCAATTATAAGAGTAAGCGATAAATTTTGGAGAGCATGCACCTTATGTGTATAGGAATAGGTTATGCGGTAGGTGATTGAATTATGGATAGTGATTTAGAAAATAGCCTGAGCAGATTTTCAAAGTGACTGTAGTTTGTCAAGAGGCAGATAGAATTAAAAAGTAATTAACTTTTGCAACAAAGTCAAAATTTTTTTGGAACATTTAGATTGTTTATTTAAATACGCCCTATAATAAATTTTATGAGTACAAATCTTGAAAATAAAAAAAAGCGACAAGCCGATGTATTGTTTGTTAATCCCGACTCTTCTGCAAAAGCATATCAGGAATTAGCAGAGTCTTATTCGGCTATTGAACCTCCTACATGGGCATTGCTATTGGCAGAAAGTTGTCGTTCGAAAGGTTTTGGATCTTATATTGTTGATTGTGAAGCAGAAAAACTCACACTTGATCAGTCTGTTGAGCGTGTGAGTGATATTAATCCTCGTTTGGTGGTTATTGTAGTGTATGGGCAAAATCCCAATGCTGGGACTACCAGCATGATAGGAGCGTTAGCTTTTGCTAACCATCTTAAATTAGTACATCCGCATTATTCTATTTGTATTGTTGGTTCACACGTAAGTGCTTTGCCGCGCGAGGTTCTGGCGTATTCCTGTATTGATATCATTTTATTAAATGAAGGTGTTTATGCATTACATGATTTGCTGAGAGGCAATTTAGCTTCAGACTTGCTAAAAACAAAGGGTATCGGCTATAAGCAACAGGGGTTAAAAGGGGAGATGATACCTGTTCTAAATTCGCCACATCATGTAGTTCCTCAAGAAAAAATGGATATTGATTTGCCGGGTTATGCATGGGATCTCTTGCCTTATAAAGAGAAACCTTTAGATTTATATCGAGCACATTTTTGGCATGCGGAATTTAATCATACTAAACGTACACCTTTTGCAGCTATTTATACGTCACTTGGTTGCCCATTTGCCTGTGATTTTTGCATGATAAATATTGTTAACCGTGTGAGTAACGATCAGGAGATTGATGCATCCTATTCTCGGGGCATGCGGTTTTGGAGTGCGCAATGGGTAGGTAATCAATTAGAAAAACTTGCAAAGCTTGGGGTAAAAACACTTCGAATTAGTGATGAAATGTTTTTTCTTAATCAAAAACATTACACGCCGATTTTGGAACAAATTATAGAGCGAAATTTAGATTTAAATATGTGGGCATATTCACGTGTGGATACGGTTCGTAAGGATAAACTAAATCTCTTTAAGCGGGCGGGTGTTAATTGGCTGGCGATAGGTATAGAAGCAGGAAATCAAACAGTACGGCAAGAAATTTCTAAAGGTTCTTTTAAAGAAGTTAATATCCGCGAGGTATGCAGCACGGTAAGGAATAGCGGCATCAATACTATAAGTAACTATATTTTTGGTTTTCCTGATGACACGCTAGTAACTATGCAGCAGACACTTGACCTTGCGCTGGAGCTGAATACAGAGATGGCTAATATGTATCCATGCCAAGCGTTGCCTGGAAGTCCGCTTTATTATAAAGCATTGAAAAATGGTTGGAAGCTGCCAGATAGCTTTGAGGGGTATGCGTTTCTTTCCTATAATTCTCAACCACTTCCTACAAAATATGTATCTTCGGAAGAAGTGTTAAATTTTCGTGATAACGCTTGGCAGACTTATTTTACTCATCACGCTTATCTTGAGTTAGTAGAGCATGCATTTGGTTTACAACAAAGAAAAAATATCGAAGCTATGACAAAAATTAAATTAAAACGCAAATTATTAGGCGATTAAAAAAGTAGACATGCATGATTATTACCCGTACACCGTTTCGTATTTCTTTTTTTGGAGGAGGCACGGATTATCCTGCCTGGTATCGTAATAATGGTGGTGCTGTACTATCAACAACTATTAATAAATATTGTTATATTACTTGCCGTCACCTGCCTCCTTTTTTTGAGCACCGTTATCGCCTGATCTACTCACGTATAGAAACCGTGCAAAATATCGCTAATATTCAGCATCCTTCTGCGCGTGCGGTACTTGAGTTAGAAGGGCAACAATCTCAAGGCCTTGAGATCCATCATGATGGTGATCTTCCTGCTCGTGCTGGTTTAGGCACAAGTTCAGCGTTTACTGTTGGTCTCATTCATGCATTGAATACCTTGAAGGGTCGGCAGATTTCAAAGGAAATACTGGCGAGCCGATCTATTCATATAGAGCAAAATGTAATTGGTGAACATGTTGGATCACAAGATCAAGTATCTGCAGCATATGGAGGGTTTAACCGTATTAGCTTTTCATGTGACGATATAATCAGAGTTGACCCTGTTATTTTGCCAAAAGAAAGGGTTTTTGAGTTGCAGAGTCACTTAATGCTATTTTTTACGCGTGTACAACGTACAGCTTCGGATATCGCAAAGTTGCAAATCGATAATATAAAAAATCGATACGCAGAATTAAATAGAATGCATGAAATGGTAGAGCAAGCCATTACGCTTTTAGGCAATGCTAATACGCCGATAGAAGACTTTGGTAAATTGCTGAATGAAAGCTGGCAATATAAGCGTAATCTTTCTGAGTGTGTTACGACTCCAAGCATTGATGAAACCTATACGGCTGCACTTACAGCAGGTGCTATAGGGGGTAAAATTCTTGGAGCGGGTGGCGGCGGATTTTTGCTTCTGTTTGTGCCGCCGCAGCGTCAAGCAGCAGTGCGTGAGCGCTTAAAAAATCTTGTTTATGTGCCCTTTCAATTTGAGCATTCGGGTAGTCGTGTAGTTCTTTATCAGCCTAATGGATTGGGGGAACTATAAAATATGGAGTTATCTTCTCGCATTTTCGTGGCTGGACATCAAGGGATGATAGGTTCAGCGGTGGTGCGTCAGTTAAGGCACAAGAAATACAAAAACTTGTTAATGCGAAATAAAACGCAGCTTGATTTAACTAATTTATACGCAGTAAATCAATTCTTCCAAATTGAAAAACCAGAGTACGTCGTATTAGCAGCCGGGCTAACAGGAGGAATTATGGAAAATCAACGTATACCAGCTGATTTTCTACATATTAATCTATCTATAAGCCTTAATGTCTTAAATGCTGCCTATCATCATGGTATCAAAAAATTAATTTTTTTAGGTTCTTCCTGTATGTATCCACGTTATTGCGACCAGCCTATGACAGAGGAGATGCTTTTTTCTGGTAAGCCTGAAGAAACGTCTCTAGGAACATCCGTAAGCAAGCTGGCTGGTATGCAACTGTGTATTGCATATAACCAGCAGTGTGGGAAAACACGTTTTCTCCCACTTATTCCCAATAGCACTTATGGGCCCTATGATAATTTTAACCCTGCTACAGGCCATGTGCTTTCAGTGCTCATACATCGATTTCATGAGGCAAAATGCCTAAATATGCCAGCAGTTGAGCTTTGGGGAAGTGGTAAACCTCGCCGAGAGTTTATATATGTAGATGATGTAGCAAGTGCTTGTATTGCCGTCCTTAAGCACGAAATAAAAGCAGGGGATATTCCCATTAACATCGGAGTCGGGCATGACATTTCGATTTTTGAACTGGCTGAGTTGATTGCTTTAATTGTAGGTTTTACTGGAAAAATCACGTGGAATACTGAAAAACCAGATGGAGCATTGTATAAACGGCTTGAAAGTTCGCGTATTCGTTACCTGGGGTGGGCTCCCCTTGTAGCATTAGAGGAAGGTATTAGGAGAACATATCAATGGTATTTAAATAATATAAAGGAGGCCTAAAGTGGCAAAGTTTATGCGAGGTAGTGTATGACTCTTGCAGATACTCTGAGAGAAAAAGCAAAATGGGTCTATCAGCAAACACTTCAAATACATCGTATAGCGCCAGAGACGCGTATTGCGTCTTCCCTTTCCTGTTTAGAGATTTTTGTTGCACTTTATTACGGCCATTTGCTTTCATTTGATTCAGCCCAACCATTTATGCCAGAGCGCGACCGTTGCATTATTAGCAAAGGGCATGGCTCGATATCTATGTATCCGATTCTTGCTGATTTAGGATATTTTGATAAAAAGGAACTTGACCGTGTCTGCCAGGTGGGTAGTTTTCTTGGTTGTATTCCTGACCCCAAAATCCCTGGCTATGAAACAATCAATGGTTCTTTAGGGCATGGTGTTGGCGTAGGCGCAGGCATGGCCCTAGCATTGAAGCGAAAGAAGGCTAACCCAAAAGTATTTGTTGTGACAGGTGATGGCGAATTACAGGAAGGAGCTATTTGGGAAGCTTTTATGTTCGCAAGCCATCATAAGCTCGATAACCTTAATGTTATTGTAGATAACAATCATATTAGTATGTTGGGATTTACTAGCGAAGCTATTTCACATGGTTCTTTGCAGGAAAGACTAACAGCATTTGGATGGGAGTATTCTGAGGTTAATGGGCATGATGTTATTGCAGTACATATAGCTATAAAGGCGATGAAAGAGGCTGCAAATGCAAAGCCTAAAATATTAATCGCTAACACGCTGAAAGGACATGGTATCCCTTTCTTAGAAAATGAAAAACTTTCACATATTATGGCGATTAAATCAGAAGTGCTGAATCAATTATTGGAAAAAACAATATGAGTACTTCAGCAATAAAACCTATGACAATGCGTGATGCATTTTTAGAAACATTGTTTGATGTAATGGAAAATGAAGAGCGCAGTTTTTTTCTTTCTGCAGATTTTGGTGCTCCTGCCTTAGATAAAATACGAGAAAGAATGCCTGATCGTTTTTTAAATATTGGTATTGCTGAACAAAATCTTATTAATGTTGCTGCCGGGTTGTCGCTTGAGGGGTATATTGTTTTTGCATACGCTATTGCACCTTTTATAACGATGCGCTGCTATGAGCAGATACGAATTAACTTAGCGCTGCTTTCAGACGTGCGTACACTTAATGTTAATCTCATAGGTGTGGGGGCAGGATACAGTTATGTTGTTTCTGGTCCTACTCATCAATGCCTTGAAGATTTGAGCATAATGCGTACGCTTCCTAATATGCAGGTGTATTCACCCGCAGATCATATTAGCGCGTCAAAACTGGTTGATATATGTATAAAAAATACAGGACCTAAATATTTGCGTTTTGATGCACAAACGTTGCCGGCACTTTATACAGATTTATGTCCAGATATAACGCAAGGATTTTATGTTCATCGGTTAGGAAGTTCATCAATAAGTTTGGTAGCCACAGGTTATATGGTTCACACTGCGTTAGCCGTAGCGAAGCAATTAGATGAAATAGGGTATTCGGTAGGGGTGATAGATATTTTTAGTCTATCGCTTTTTTCTACTCAAGCATTAAAAAAGCAACTTGAGTGCTACTCATCTATTGTGACGTTGGAAGAGGGATTTCAGGGGCGGGGGGGATTGGATGCGCTAATGGCTGCATTTATTAGTCGTCATAATTTGCCAATTCGATTGCTTCCTATCGGTATAGAAGGAGGCTACCGTTTTGATTTAGGTAGCAGAGAAATACTGCATGGAAATGTAGGGATAGATAGCAAATCTATCTTAGAGCGAGTAAGAAAGTTCATAGTATGAAGTTTCCATTAATGCGGAATAATATTCTCCGTGAAGATCTTGATGCATTAATTGCTCATCTTAAACAAGATGATCCTATGTTAACGCAGTCTGCTAATGTCCGCTTGTTTGAAGAGGAATGGTCAAATTGGCTAGGAGTTAAGCATAGTGTATTTGTTAATTCAGGGGCTTCTGCAAACCTACTAAGTATGGCATTACTGCGCATGCGTTATCCTGAAGGAGGAGAAGTAATTGTGCCTCCACTGACATGGGTATCAGATATTGCTTCGGTCTTACAGCATGGTTTCAAACCGATATTTGTAGATATATCTCCCTTGTCGCTTGCAATGGATTCACAAAAAATTATCGAGAAATTAAATGAAAAAACATGTGCAGTATTTCTTACTCATGTACAAGGATTTAATGGGCTAACAGATGAGCTTCTTGAAGCTTTAAAAAAATGTGATATCCCGCTAATTGAAGATGTATGTGAATCGCACGGCGCTACGCACGGCGCTAAAAAACTTGGTAGCTTCGGCTGGGTGTCTAATTTTTCTTTCTACTATGCTCATCATATGAGCACCATTGAAGGCGGAATGATTTGTACAGATGATACTGACGTTTATGAACAAGCTCGTATGTTACGCTCTCATGGCATGGTACGTGAAATCAGTAACTTAGAGGCGCGTGCCCATTATCAACAGATGAATCCTGATTTAAATCCTGATTTTATCTTTGCATTTCCAGCCTATAACGTTCGAAATAACGAGCTTGGGGGTATATTGGGAAGAAGCCAACTTAAACGGCTCGATGCTAATGTGCGCCAACGCACAGAAAATTTAAGGCATTTTCTAGAAATTATCAATCCTGAATATTATCGAACAGATTTCAACTTAGAAGGTAGTAGTAATTACGCTTTCAATTTGGTTTTGAAGCATCCAGATAATACTTTTATGCTCCGTTTGATGAAAAAGCTGCGTGAATCAGGGGTAGAATTTCGCCGAGGCAGTGCCGGAGGCGGAAATCAACTGCGCCAACCTTACTTAAAAAATATTGTACCGGAAAACTATCATGAGCTATTTCCAGAGACTGAACATATTCATTTCTTTGGCGCTTATCTTGGGAATTTTCCTGACTTGAGTACTGCAGAGATTAAGGAGCTAGGCTCCATCGTGAATTCAGCATAGGAATCATGTGATTACTCCTTCAGCCATTATTCTCGCAGGAGGTCTTGGTACGCGGCTGCGTGCGGTAGTGCCTCATCTTCCTAAGCCAATGGCACCTATTAATGGGCGTCCTTTTTTAGAGTACCAGCTTGATTATTGGATTGCACAAGGTGTTCGCCACTTTATTCTTTCTGTGGGATACAAGAGGAACATCATTATCAAACATTTTGGTAGGCAGTATCGAGAGGCTCAAATAGAATATGCAGTAGAGGAAACTCCGTTAGGTACAGGAGGTGCTTTGTTACTTGCACTACAGGTATTGCAACCGGAGCAACCTTTTCTTGTACTTAATGGCGATACATTCTTTGGTGTTCAGCTACAAGCGCTTCAACGCTATCATGCCGCAACTCGCTCTGAATGGACGATTGCTATGTTTCAGTCAGAGAGTTTTGGCCGCTATGGAATGATTGAATGTACAGCAGAAGGGCGGGTTGAGCATTTTTCTTCAAGTAAAGCTAAGCTAGGAGAGTTAGCAAATGGCGGGGTGTACTTTATTTCACCAGCTGCTCTTTCACTTTTAGAGAGATGTGCTGCTACAGTTATTTCCTTAGAGGAACATTTATTACCTAATTTCCTCGCGCAAGGCGGCCGATGCTACGGAATGCCTTGCTATGAAAATTTTATAGATTACGGTGTGCCTGAAGATTATATTCGCATAACACAGATGCTTCGTTAATTAGATAATGAAAGTTTGCGCAAAACTGATTTAATGATGTTATAGCATCTTGCCATGCTACCTTTACATAAGTCCCTGTTAGATTCAACCCATCCATCTTAATTATGATGTTTTTTTATTTATATTTAAATAGCCTTAAATGCAGTTGTTAAATATAAATAAATTTAGAATAAGCGAGGTTTGGTAAATAACAATGAGTGAGCATATTCTTATTACGGGTGGTGCTGGTTATTTAGGCTCGATAATGGTGCCTGATTTGTTAGCGGCTGGCTATAGAGTAACCGTACTAGATAACTTCATGTACAAACAGGCAAGTCTGAATCATGTTTGCCACTCTCCCAAATTTTCTGTTATTAGAGGAGATATTCGTACAGAAGAAGTGCTATTGCCGTTATTGAAAAAGGCTGACATTGTGATTCCGCTTGCCGCTTTCGTCGGGGCACCTTTATGCCATCAAGATCCAATCGGAGCAAAATCAGTCAATCATGATGCCATTTTGATGATGTTGAGGCATCTTTCAAACAATCAGATGATTCTGATGCCTACAACTAATAGCGCTTATGGGTCAGGGGATAAAAATAATTATTGCACTGAGCAATCGCCGTTAAAGCCTATGTCACAATATGCCATAGATAAAGTCGAAATCGAAAAGGTTCTAATGGAGAGTCCGAGCGCTATTAGCTTTCGTCTGGCAACTGTTTTTGGTATGTCGCCACGCATGCGAATGGATCTTCTTGTGAATGATTTTACTTATCGAGCCTTGCTTGATCGCTTTATTGTTCTTTTCGAAGGTTATTTTAAACGCAATTATATTCATGTTCGTGATGTTTCTCGAGTATTCCAACATGGCATTGCACATTTTAGTCAGATGAAAGGGCAAATTTATAACGTAGGGCTTTCTGATGCCAATATTTCTAAAAAAGAGTTATGTGAGCATATTCAAAAACAGATTCCCGAGTTTGTCTTTCTGGATGCCCCGGTTGGCTCTGATCCTGATCAGCGAAATTACATTGTTTCTAATGAAAAAATAGAAACTGCTGGCTTTAAGCCATCTATTACTCTTGATGAGGGAATTGCTGAATTAATTAAAGGGTATACGATGCTAAGGAATAATATATACGGAAATATTTAAACGTTATTAATAGTGTGTATCTTTATGATTATTTAAATTAGTAGCTAAAAAATGTAGTCATATTTTAAGATCACAAATTAATAATTTTAATATGTGCATTTTAGGGCTTTACTAAGATAATTTAGTATCATATTCATATTGTTTTAGCAATATGAATTAGAGAAAATTTTATTTTTATAGCCAAATTTTAATTGCTAATGCAGCATAGAAGTGTAAAAAACCAAGTGCCAATAAATAAAAAGCCTTTCAGTAATTATACATTCAGCTGTAAATAATAATGGGTAATAGATGAAAATAACACTGTTAGTAATGACCCTGAACGAGATTTGCGGTATGAAAGTAATTATGCCAAGGGTTGATCGCTCTCTTTTAGATCAAATCATTGTTGTGGATGGTGGTTCAACAGATGGAACGATTGAATGGTCAAAAGAAAATGGCTTAGAAGTTTATGTGCAAAAACAACAAGGTTTTCGTCATGCATATACGGAGGTTTGGCCACAAGTTATTGGTGATGTCGTAATAACTTTTAGCCCTGATGGTAATTCTATACCAGAACTGATTCCTGAACTCATTCATAAAATGAAAGAAGGCTATGACATGGTTATTGCCTCACGTTATTTGGGTGAAGCAAAGAGTGAGGATGATGATATTGTGACAGCATTTGGGAATTGGTTTTTTACTCGCACGGTCAATTTTTTGTATGGCGGATGCTATACAGATGCAATGGTTATTTATCGAGCTTATAGAAAAGCGATGGTGTATGAATTAGGGCTAGGTAGTGAAGATGCTTATGCTTTGCCAGAAAAAATGTTTGGAACCAAAATTAGCTGGGAACCCTTGCTTTCGGTACGTGCAGCAAAAGCAAGGATGACAGTCACTGAGATCCCTGGTGATGAGCCAGCAAGAATTGGAGGAATCCGCAAGCTTCAAATTTTGCGTTGGGGCGCAGCCTACTATTTTCAGTTTATCAGGGAGCTATGGTTTTGGAAGACAAGCAATGATAGCGCAAATAAAATTTAATAAAATTAAATTAATTATAAATAATCTTTGGATGCAAAGATTATTTATAATTTTTATTATTCTACTTACTTTCTGGCATGGATTATGGGGTGGGGTACCTAGGGGAGATCAGCCTGTTTATCTACATCAAATAAGCCAGTTACATGATTTAGGAAATATTCTTATAAATGCCCCCTCTTGGAATAGAAATCATGCATTAATTTCAGAAATTATTTTATTTCGCCCAGTATTATATATATTAATGGGCTCTTTTTATTACTTTTTCGGCTATAACTTTATACTCTGGCAATGCGCAAGTTTATTTTTACATATTATGGTTGTATTAGGGTTGCATTTATTAATTGCAAATGGATCACTTCGTTTTACGCCTTATGTCTTCTTATTGCCAATTTTTTTTGGTGTGTCGCTTCTTGGTAGTGAGTTAGTATTGTGGCATCATGCGGCTGGATATATTCTTTTCTCAGTGTTTGTTGTTTTTTCAGTATATTTTTTGAGATTGTTTTTTCAGACAAAGAATACAAATTACGGTTGGTTTAGTCTCTTGTTAGGAATTCTAGCAGAGTTTACTTATGAGCTTGGTGTTGTAATTAACTTATTAATTTCACTTGTATTTTTTTATAATTATATTTTCGCTAGCGCTATTGAAAAAATGCAAATAGGTAAAAGTACGCTAAGCACCATTAAATGGGGTTTACTATTTTTTTTAAGTGCTCTTTTATATCCACTATTAAGCAGTCTAGATTTATGGCTAAGAGGATTAAATGCACCAATAGGTAGCCAAATTTCTTTACCACATCCTTTTTTGGCTACATTTTACTACACTTTTATACAACTAGGTTTCTGGATAGGTGGATGGATTTTTCCAACTACATACGATATACGGGCAATTTATAGAGCTTCTTTTGAAGGTTTTAAAACTATTAGTCTGCCTATTATATTAAATTTCATTGTTGTATTGGCCATCCTCCTCTTCGATTTGAGCAGGGTTAGGAGTGCAAAGCTAAGTTTTAATAATAAAGCTATTGTTATTTTACCTATGGTATTTTTATTGGTTTACTCTTCAGTTGCTGCATATGGACGTACTTTACCGAAAGGGATAGAGTATCTTTATCTTAGTATTTATTATGGCTATATTGCCTATCTTAGTATTATCGTTGGCATTGCACTATTTTTTCTAAATAGCAGTAATAATGTAATTTCTGACCGAAATAAAATAGAAACAAATATTATCGGAATAAAAAAATATAAAAATTATTTTTCTCAATATGGGTTATTTACGCTTATAGGTATTATTGCATTAATTGGCTTTAATGCGTATGGTGTTTTTACACTCGCTAAAAGTTATCGGTATAATTTTGCTCCATCACGCCAAAAAGTTATAGATTCTATTACTAATTGGATTGATGGCAAAGGAAAGCTTTCTTCAGCTTATTTTAATATTAGCTCTAACTGTAAAGGCAATGATCTACTACCATGGTTCCAAGAGGAAAATGGTAGGCTCATTAGGAAAAATTCCGGATGGCAACCTCCCATTAATTTAGCAGATGCGTTGTGGCCTGAAAAGTCATTTAAATTGAATAAGAGCATGCTTGCTGGTAAGGATATTTTCATAACCGAAATTATCTGTGAAGAATAGTTATTTTTTACTGCTAAAGTGTTATTGATCTAGCCTAAAATCCTCAGAAATGAGAGGATTAGGGCCTGTTTCTTGCAACTCGTGTAGGTTGAAATCCCTAAATCTTAACCGATACACGTAAGTTCTTACTCTAAATCAGCTGGTTTTAAACTGGATTGAGATTCCCTATTGGCAATATTTTTGTGGGAAAAGTTACTTTCATCCAGCATGAATTTCTACTCGACCATACTCTGCTAATCCGGGTGGTGCCAACGTATAGGAGAAGAAGGAATTGAGTGGAGGCAAAGCTAAACCCATTGTTAAGATTTTGAAAAAATAACTGAGAAAGAGATTTTTAGACGGCGCCCACATGTTACAAAGAGGTTGTGGGGTGGGGAGTTTTGGAGTAATGGTTATTTTGTAGTACCGTTGGAAAACATTGTGATAAAAACATAATTTCAGAGTACGCCAAAAATCAGAGAAAGAGTTATGTAAAACCTTATGAAAATTGTCAGGTAGGACTCTTCTTAATAAACGATCTCCGATACTCTGCAACGAAGATCGTTTATTTTTGTTTTGCGGAAAAAATTATCTGCAAATTAAAAGTGTTATCCAAGAGTAATATGTTAAAGAAATTTTTTTGATCAATCTCTTTAACATATTAGCTGAGGGTGTAAAGCTATATATGGATTAATTTGAAATTTATAGTTATCATTTCCAGCCTATGATTAAAAATCTACTCTTTATATCTATTGTTGCACCTGCCTATGCTTGCTCAGAATGTATTCCAGAGTTATATCGCCGTGTTGTAACTACCATGGAATCTAATCATCTTCCTTTTGAGCTGATCATTGTTAATGACAATAGCCCTCAGTGTGATTGGGAGGTGATCGTCAATCTTTCCTTAAGCGATAAACGTTTAAAGGCGATAAATTTTTCGCGCAATTTTGGGCAACATGCAGCTATTTGTGCAGGCATAGATTATGCAGTTGGTGATTGGGTTGTGGTAATGGATTGTGATTTGGAAGATCAGCCTGAAGAGATTCCAAGGCTTCTTAATAAAGCTCTAACAGAAAATTTTGATATTGTATTTGCTTGCAGAGATCAGCGAAGTAACAGTTTTGTAAAAAATACCTGTTCTCGTTTATTCAGATATTTGTTAGGAATGATTACACAGTTAAAAATTGACTCGGGTTTTGGCAATTTTTCTATTGCATCTAAACAAGTTATGGATGTTTATAGAGCATTGCCTGAAAAAAATCGCTCACACGGGCTTATACTTCTTTGGTGTGGATTTGAAGTAGGGTATATTCATACTGTTCAGTCTCCACGTTTTGCAGGGCAAAGTAGCTATACATTTGGAAAGTCTTTTAAGCTAGCGTTTGAGAGTATTATCTCGCACTCAAATTACCCTTTGCAAATTTCAATAAAACTAGGGCTATGGATTGCTATTATTGCTTTGTTAATTTCAGTATATTTTATTTTTAAAAAATTATTTTTGGGAGTACCTGTAAGTGGATGGAGTAGTTTAATAGTCTCTATTTATTTGATGGGTGGGTTAATTATAGCTAGTATAGGAATATTGGGATTATATCTAGGAGAAATTTTTAACGAAATTAAGAAAAGACCTCTATATATTATTCGAGAAAAAATTAATTTTCAAGAAAATTAATGAGACAGTAAAAAATTTATTTTAAACTATAAGTTATTTATATTATGTAAAATAAATGTTAAATGGTTATTGGGGAATGAATAAAAATGCAGATTAATGTTCTTGAATACTTTGAGAAAAAAACATTACACACGCATAAAAAAAAAATAGCTGTTGTAGATAAAGGTAGGTCTTATACATTTGAAATGGTTGAAGTATTTGCAAAAAAATGTGCAGCCATGTTATTAGAAAAAATAGATTTAACTAGTCAATGTATTGCAGTTTTTTTGCCTAAAAGTATTGAAACAATAGTTGCAGACTTAGGTGTTCTATATTCAGGAAATTGTTATGCAAATCTTGATGTAAAGTCGCCTTTAGAACGTCTTAGAGCGACGTTTAAAAATTTAGAGTGTCCGCTAATTATAACAACTTCGGAATATGTAGATGTTCTTATGCAGTTAGGTGTGCTTAAAGAACAATTAGTCTTAATAGAAAAAGCATTTGATGATGAAAAAAACTATAATAATGAAAAGATTTTTAAAAAAATAAATCAAATTATTGATAATGATCCATTTTGTATTATTCATACATCAGGCTCTACAGGTACTCCAAAAGGAGTAGCACTTAGCCATCGAGGTGCTATTGATTATATGGATTGGGTTTTTGAAACCTTTGCTTTTGATAACACCCAAATTATAGGAAGTCTTTCTCCCTGTTTTTTTGATACTTATACGTTAGAGTTATTTTTATGTTTAGCCAAAGGTGCGACTTTCATTATTATTCCTGAGCAATTGGCAGCTTTTCCTGTAAGGTTATTAGAATTTATAATTTCTCAAAAGGTGAATTTTATCTTTTGGGTTCCTACCATAATGGTAAACATTGCTAACCAAAATTTGCTTGAAAAATTTTCGCTAGACGCTATAAAAACAATTTTTTTTGCTGGAGAAGTGTTTCCTACAAAGCACTTAAATTATTGGAGACGCTATCTAGGCAACACTCTTTTTGTTAATCTTTATGGGCCAACTGAGGCTAATGTAGATTGTACATATTTTATTGTTAATCGCCCCCTTGCTGATGAAGATAAATTACCACTTGGCTTTCCTTGTCGAAATACAGATATTTTGATTTTGAATGAAAGTAATAGAGAAGTACAAAATGATGAAATAGGAGAGCTTTGTATCCGAGGCAGTTCTTTGGCGCTTGGCTATTGGAATAACCCTGAGCTTACTGCAAAAGTTTTTGTGCAAAACCCATTAAATAAGCATTATCCTGAATTAATTTATCGCACTGGAGACTTAGTTTATCGTAATTTTTTAGGTGAAATTATGTTTAAGGGGCGAAAAGATCATCAAATTAAACATTTAGGATACCGTATTGAATTAGGGGAAATTGAGCATGCGGCGTTGCTAATTGATGGAATTCACAACTGTTGCTCAGTATATAATCAATCAAAAAAAGAAATCATTCTTTTTTTTGAATCAACTGCCAACTTAACAACTTCTAATCTCAGAGAAAATTTGGCATCTTTTATTCCCAAGTATATGTTGCCAAGGGTATTTAAAAAAATAGAAAAGCTACCAATAAATGCTAATGGTAAAATTGATAGAAGCAAACTACTGAACACTCTTGATGCTTAATTAATATGACTAATGCAATTAAGTCGGTTAGTGAAGTTCAAACATTCATAAATATTATCAAATCTGCGAATAGTAATTATCTAACAAATTTTTACGTAACAACCGATAAGATTGAAAAATATATTGATCAGAAAAATTTGATGGTTGAATACTATGATGGGGTGACGTTTTTTCTCAGAAAAGATCTTGGATTTTATAGGGTAAATTTTTATGCTAAAAGTTTAGATAATTTAGAGCAAGCAGTTAGAAAAATTTTAAATATTAAAAAACAGCCTCTTGTTCTAGATATCATAGGCGAAGAGAGTAATATAGCGCCCACAATAGAATTGTTTAAAAGCAATGGGTTTAAAATTTATCAGCGCCTAGTTAGAATGACTTTAACTCATTGTTTATTGAATAAAACAAGAAAAGCCAATCAAGATATTATCAAAGCAGCCTTTCATGATGCAAAAGAAATTCTAGAACTTTTCCTTAAGTTTTTTGATCCTATAGCAGAACAAATTCCTATATTATATGAAATCGAGAATGCCATAATCTTAGGTCAAATATGGATAAAAAAAATTGAAAAGAAGATTATAGGATTGCTTTTTTATGAAACTAAAGGAAAAACATCGTTACTTCGTTACTGGCTAGTTAGCCCAAAATATCGTAGACAGGGCATTGGCGAAGCGCTTATGAGCATATGGTTTCAAGAGCATTTAGACATACAGCGTTTTCTTTTATGGGTAAGGGTTGATAACACCTATTCAATGTATAGGTATAGTAATTATGGTTTTAAGCCCAATAAACTTGAGGATTTTGTATTGGTGAAAATATGAATGATATCGTATTAATTCTTAATGAAATTTGCCCTGAGTTAGATTTTTCTTTATCTGAGGATTTTATTAACGATGGAATGCTAGATTCATTTGATATGATTACTCTCGTAAGTACCTTAGATAAAAAATATTCAATTTCGATCGACGGAATGGATATTATTCCAGAAAACTTTAAAAATGAAGCCACTATAATTGCTTTGCTAAGAAAAAACGGCGTGCAGCTATGAATTTATTTTTTCGTAACAAACGAGTGACGGGTTTGTTAACGATTATTCCTGAGAACGAGCGAAATTTTATCGATGAGATGAGCAATTTTGATGTGCCAATAAGCCGCTCTCTAAAGCTTAAAGAGGTGATGGGGTATGATAAACATAGAATGGTAGAGCCAGGTGTATGTGCATCTGATTTAGCAGTGTTAGGATTGCAGTCGCTTATTTCTAGAAACCTTCTTCATTCACAAGATATTGATGCCATTATTGTTGTGACTCAGTCCCCAGATTATTTAATGCCTTCTACCAGTCATGTCATCCAAGGCCGTCTGAAATTAAAACAGGATATGATTTGCATGGACATTAATCAGGGTTGTGCTGGCTTTGTGATGGGTTTAATCCAATCATATATGCTTTTAGATCAACCAGCGATACAAAAAGTCGTACTTATCAATGTCGATATATTGAGCTCAAAAGTTTCTATTCAAGATCGTAATAGTTACCCGCTTATTGGTGATGGTGCTTCTATTACAATTGTAGAACGCAGTAACTCTACTGAAGAATTTTCTATTTATGCAAATGTGAAGATGGATGGAGCGCGCTATGATTCCCTAATCATTCCAGCGGGAGGGTTTAAGCAGCCTTCTAGTTTTAAAACAGCAATTTTACATGAGGTTGAAGAGGGAAATTTCCGGGCACTTGATCATTTGCATATGGATGGTTCAGCAGTATTTAATTTTGTTCAAACCGAAGTTCCTAAAATGATAGATGATTTACTTTCTTTTTCTGGAATGAAGCAAGAGGAAATTGATGTTTTCTTATTTCATCAACCTAATAGATTTATGCTTGAAAAGCTTGCAGATAAAATAGGCGTACCTTATAAAAAAATGCCCATGAATGTTGTCGAGAAATATGGCAATTCGAGCGGAGTAACTATTCCAATAGCAATAACATTAAACTATAAAAAAAAATTATGTTTGGAAAATATGATTGCGTGTTGTGCAGGGTTTGGGGTAGGGCTAACATGGGCTTCTATGATTATGCCATTAGGTTATTTAAAATTTTGTGAGTCGATTGAATATCCTAATCAATTAGATAACTAATTTCATTTGTTATCTAATTAGCATCATCTGCCATTTTTTTCTTTTATTAAACTATCTTGAGGATGCGATGGAGAATTTTTTAAAGTATATTGCGGATATATTGGAGGTAGCTGAAGTTAAATTAACAGATAAATTTGAGAATTTTCCTGAATGGGATTCTTTAGCGGTATTATCTGTTATTGCGATGGTAGATGCAAATTACCGTGTTAAAAAGTACAATATTAAGATTGTAAAACATATTTTTATGATTTATAACCTACATAAAATGACTTTTATGGGGCTAATAGAAAAATAAAGGTTCTTATGTTAATGCAATAATAAAGAATTTTTCAATGCTTATTTTTTATCGGTTAAAAAAATCTTGATTTCTTGTGAACTTCAACTTTTCAGCATCAAAATTATTTTCTTATAAAATAATTTATCTTATAAAAACCTAAAAATAATTTAAATCCATTATCTAATTCTCAGCGAAAAAATATAATGAAGGCAGTGGCGCGAGTTATTATTGAACATACGTATCGGAGAAATGAAATGTTTTTACTACTTACTCAATAAAATAAAAAACTATAAAAATAATTTAATATATAATTAAGCATTGCTTTTTGCTGGGTTATGATTTTTAATTTTATTTAAAATAGTAATTTATGAAAGGGAATATCTCTATTATGAATGTTGAGAATCTAAAAGCTAATCCGAAATTTACTATTTTTAACGTAGGCTGCTTATCTCGGTTACCATTGCAAGCCATTCAAAATCAACTAAGTCTAGATACCTTTGTTTGTGTGCGTGGGCTATTTAAGCCTGATGAAATTTATGCGGCACGTGAAAGAGTGTGTACCCGATTCAATGCGCAAGATGACCGTAAACACGATCCAAAAGATGCTGAGGCGCTTCAAGGCAATTTCCAAAAACTTGTTGTAGGGGGCACTAGCGGTATTAACAGTGTTCCACGTTTACTAAGAATGTTTTATAACCCGATGTTTGCTGAAGATATTTTTGGAATGCGCGAAATTTTTCAACGCCTAACACAGTTTCGTAACCTGCTTTATGGGCTGCCTAAAAATTTTACCTGTAATGGAATCGAAAATGGCATGTGGACAGCCTCACGGATAAACCATTACCCACGAGGCGGTGGTTTTATGGCTACCCATGAGGATATTGGAACTATTAATGTTTCCACACAAATTGGTATGAAGCTATATGTTCAACTATTGTTAATGCTAACCAAGAAAGGTGTAGATTTTCACGAAGGAGGAGCTTATATACTTATTAACAACGAAAAGTATTTTTTTGAAGAAAAATGTAATTTAGGCGACATAGTTATATATGATGGTCGAGTTCGCCATGGCGTAGAAGACATTGACCCTTCGGAAATGCTTGACCTATCTTCCTTTGCTGGCAGGCATGTCGCTATGTGTACTTTATTCAAACACTTTTCCAAACAAAATAACGATGAAGAATATAATGCCCTTATGACACAGGAAGTTAAAGTCCTTTAATAATCTTCCTACGATCTCTTTGTTTTATAAATAAACTAAAAAATTGCTATAAATAATGATTGAGTTGAAATATACCAGCTCTGTCATGAAAGTTATCTTTGCCTTTGTAAGCTCTTAAATGTTCTTAGATTTTGAGTTCGCCCTCAATGAATTTCACAGCTAGTGTTTTGATTATATGAGTCTGGAAAAAATATGGATACATTTTTAAAAAATCTTGCTGAAATATTAGAAATAGATGAAATAAAAACGATTGATAGATTCCAAGACTTTCCCGAATGGGATTCTTTAGCAGTATTATCTGTTATTGCAATGATTGATGCAGAATATCAGATTAGCATACATTCAAGTGACATTAAAGGTATTGTTAATCCAGAGGAGTTGTTCAAGTTGATCTGTTCAAAAAAGAGTAAGTAAATGTCAGCTATATATACGCTGATTACAGGAGCATCTTCAGGTATAGGTAGATCTATCGCCATTGAGCTTTCCTCTTCAAAAAATCTAATCATTCATGGTCGTAATTTAGCAAAATTAGAAGAAACAAAAAAAATGTGTTTGAATTCTAATCGTCATTTAATTTGGCTACATGATTTAGAAAATATAGAAGAAATAGCTTCTTCTTTACAGATTTTTTTAAAAGAATCACATATTTTTGTTGAGGTATTTATTCATTGTGCTGGTATAGCGGTTGCTATACCAATGAAAAGTTCTAATCTTACGATTTCCATGAAAATGATGAATATTAATTTTTTTTCAGCCACAGAAATCATTAGTACATTATTAAAGAAAAAAATAAATTTTTGTAATTTAATTAATATCATTTTTATTTCAAGTATTTGGTCTAATTATGGCTCGATTGCTCATGCAGTTTATTCTGCAAGTAAATCTGCTTTAGATGGTTTAATGCGGTCATTAGCCGTTGAGTTAGCACCTTTAATTAGAGTTAACTCGATTTTGCCAGGAGCAATTAACACTCCTATGGCCGAACAGTGCTTGGCTGATCCAGAAATAAATGCAAAGTTTAAACAAGATTATCCATTAGGTTTAGGCAAAGCCGAAGATATAGCAAATGCAGTAGTATTTTTAATGTCTGAAAAATCTCGATGGCTAACAGGTCAGCAAATTATTGTTGATGGAGGCCGAACAATTAATATGTCTCTTAAATGACTTAGGCAGTGGTTGTATGAAAGAACAAAAATTATTTAAATCAAAAACTGGAGATTGGGTAACGTGCTCAGATATTTTATTTGCGTTAGATAACGTTAAGGCAGCTGATTCAGATATTTTGTATATGCATACGGGAATGACTTTTGGGTTACCTAATTTAGAACTAAGTCGTCAAGAATTACTTGCTATTATCTATGAACTTATTGATTCATTAAGCATTCAATCATTGCTGGTTCCCGTTTTTACATTTAGTTTTTGTAATCAAGAAGGTTTTAATCGGCAAACATCATCCTCAAAAATGGGGGCGTTGAATGAGTTTATTCGAAAGCTCCCACAAGCAATGCGCTCGATAGATCCTTTAATGTCTTCGGTTTTGATTGGGAAAGATCGTTATTTAGTTGAGGGTTTGGGAAAGCATTCTATAGGAAAAGAGTCTACATTTGATAAGCTTCATAGTTGCAAGAAAAGAGTAAAATTTCTTTTTTTGGGGACGACAGTCAGCGAATGTTTTACGTATACTCACTATGTCGAAAGCCTTTTAAGGTCACCTTATCGATATGATAAAGAATTTACTGGAAAAATAATCGATGAAGATTCTTCATGGATTGATGCTTATTCATTATTTGTACGGTATGAGGGAGTAATTCCTGCTACAGATAATAAGCTTGAAAAGACGCTGTTGGAAAATGGATCATTACTTAAATTAAAATGTGGGGATAGTTCAATTGCTTGTGTGTCTGAGCCTGATGCATTTTCAACAATTATTCACCAGCTAGAGCAAAATGAATATGCTTATATTAATTTTGATCCAAAAAACAAAAACCATTATTTTAATGTAAAGAATATGGTAGCACTGTGAATGTAAATGTTATAGAAGTTGACTCCAAAGTGTTTGGAAAGCCTGTTTTGGAGATTGAAAATTTTGATAGTTTAAGTGATTTAATTTCGTTTGAAAAAATATATATCAAGACATTAAACCCTTTTTATGTGTCGTGTAAAATTCCTTTAGAAGATTTGCATGCCATTCATAAATTAGAAGAAATAGGATTTAATTTAATTGAATGCCAAATAAAATCTAACATTAAACTCAAAAAGCTCTATGATGTATCAATGTTTAATAACTATACATTTGAAAAAGTAACATGTGAGAAAAATTTAGCAGAAATAATAAATATAAGTAAAAATACATTTGTTCATGATCGATTTAATGTAGATGCAAAAATTCCTAAGGAATTAGCATCTAAGCGATATCAGGAATATATTGTTCAATCTTTTTACTCAAAAAATGATTCAGTATTTAGTTTAAAAGACAATACAGATAATAAAATAGTTGCTTTTAAAACACACCGACAGTTGACTGAATCTCATATGCTTCTGTTGTTGGGTGGAGTTCATCTAGATTATAAGGGTTTAGGAATTGGCGCTATTAATGAATACTATGAATTTAATTACCTTATTAGGCATGGCATTAAAAAAGCGACAACTCATATTTCAGCTGTAAACTATCCTATTTTTAATATGGAAATTGGTAAGTTAGGGTTTAGAGTTGAAAAAGTATTTGCAGTTATGAGAAAAATATATAATTAATTGATAGGACAAGGAATTAGAGTGGAAATATATGGTAAACTTTAAGATAACACAAATGCAATAAGGTAATTGGTAAAGGTGGGGCAATAGCTAAAAATTAAATAATCGATACTTAAGGATAATAATACTATGCAGGGTATATTACCACTTGAACAACAAAGTCAACCAAAAAAATTATTTATAATTGGTTGCCTTTTATCTATTGTACCTATTTGGTTAGTCGATTATTTACCTATGATTGATTTGCCTGAGCATGCTGCTCAAATTGCTACACTAAAAAGGCTATTGTTAAATAAAGAATATTATAGCGCTTATTATGACATTGTACCGCTTACTCCTTATTGGTTTGCTTATTTACTTACAGTAATTTTTTCTTTTTTTATGCCTTTAACAATGGCTTTAAAATGTGTTATTTCTTTAGCAGTAGCATTAACTTCATGGTCAGCTGCTTCATTACGTAATTTAGTTAGTCAAGATGATTCCTTAGATTGGATTTTTTTACCAATAGGCTATGGTTTCGCTTTCCAGTGGGGATTTTTAACGTTTATGTTAAGTATTCCCATTGCTTTTTTAGCATTTAAGTATTTTTTAAATTACTTATTTGAGCCAACACCTAAAAAGAAAATATATTGTGCTATTTTGGCACTTATACTATTTTTTGCCCATTCAATAACGTATATAGTTATTATTTTTATAGTGATAATGATAGAAATTTTAACAACAAAAAATTTTATTAAATCAATAAAATTATTATTTCCTTTATTTTCGCCTTTACTTATTATTATAAAATGGTTTTTCTATTTAACAGATACCTGGTCTTACGAAATATTTTTTTGGGGGGCTAGAAATGGAATTAACTATGAAGATTTTTTTGCATTAATAGGTGCGTATTACTCAAAAATTTTAGGCATTATTTTTACATTAGTTATATTTGTTTTTCCTTTATGCTTAAGAGCAAAATATATTTTTGGTTGGCAAATAACCCCTTTTATAATAACATCTCTCTTGGTCTTGATGGGGCCTACTATAGTTTTGGATACTCGGTTTTTTTCTGAGAGATTATCTGTTCTATTAATACCTTTTTTTGTTTTCTTTATTCATTTTGATGAGTCAGATAACAAATTTTCTTATAAAATAAGACATTTAGTGTCTTTCTTTATTGCTATTACGCTCTTGATTATAACAGGGCATAAAATTTATTCTTTTAAAAAAGAAACATTATTAATTCATCGTATTATAGATAAGTTAGAACCTAATAAAAAATTGTATAAATTTATAGATTGCACGCCTGATATTGCATTTCATCCATGTACATTTATACATATAGGAGGATGGTATCGTGCAGAAAAAGATGGAATTTCTGATGATTCATTTGCTAGATATCCTTCACTTGTCGTAACGTATAAAAAAAGGAATTTACGGCAATTAGATTGGAAAGCTGATTTAAGTTATGAAAATTATCAAAAAGGCAAATACTTAAATTATTATGATTATTATTTATTTAATGGTAATCATAATAAAGTTAATACCATTATAAAAAATAACTCTATAAAAGCAAACTTAATATATAAAGAAAATGATTGGTGGATTTTTAGACGAATTTAAAATAATGGGCATTGTAGCATATTAAATAATTTACTACAGTGCTAACATTTTAAATTTTTATAAAGAATAAGTTTTATCAAAACTTATCAAAATTCCTATTAGTATTGTCCAAAGTGTACATACAATAATGAGACCTATTAATAAATAATAATAGCGTTTATTCCAGCTAGAAGCTTGGTTTAAAATTATTTGTATAGCTGATAAACTTGCAGATAACCATAAAAAAGTCCATTCACATGTGTAACGCATGGTTACGCCTGTACATAAGTAAGGTAATAAAAGGCATAAACTTGATGCCATTAAAAGTGTAAAAAAAATGAAGATAGGTTTTTGCTTTTGATATGACTCAATACTTATTTTTTTCTTTAGATATGGAATTGCAAATACACTCATAGCAAGAGGAACAGTAACAAAAAATCCTTGTATGCAGGTGGCTAGCTTATAAGGAAATTGTTCGACCTGAGAGGGAGACATCCAAAAAAGAGGATATGGAAAAGAAGGTTTAAAATAAGGAAATACTAAAGATATTTTTGGAGGAATAAAGAAATTGTAATATAAGTTAGGAATAATACGCGATGGATCAATAAATTTAAAGCCAACTGGATCAATTGATAAAACCCATTTTTGACCATATTCAAAAAAATTATCGAATCTTACATAATTATATATAAAAATTAAAAGTATGCAGAATGTAACAGGAATGCCTAAGGCTAAAGCATTTGTTAAACGTTCTTTTTTTTGCTCATAAGGAATTAAATTAATCCAAAAATACCAAGCAAGCAGAAAAGCTGGTAGTAAACATATAGAACTAAAACGGCTTCCAATTGCTAAACCCAATGAAACGCTACTGAGCGTAAGATATTGCAATGAAGTTATTCCTGTGTCTATTTTTTTTTTATAAGCTAAAAAGAAAAAAAATAAAAAACCTGAAATAAAAAATTGATTAAAAACGATGCCAATTTCATATCCAGCAATTCTATTTGCTATAACACTCCAATTAGGTAATAGATTAAAGGTTAAAAAAGAGATTATTATAAAAAAAATACTAATAGCTTTTTTATAGGTATAAAAAATTATTAGCCATAGTGTATTAAGAAACAAAAACTGAGTTGCAGTAAGTACGATTAAAAAAATGAGTCCATCCATAATCCTTACATTAGAAAAGAATTTGAAAGGCGAAATAAGTAAGGCGGGTATCGGCCCCCAATGCATGTAAAGTTTACCTTTGTATAAACAAAGATCGTGCATGTTTTTTTGAATTCTAAATTCTTTATTTAAATTAGTGTCGTAGGGATTTGAAAGTTTTAATAATGCTTCAGGAGCCTGTTTAACATAAAGTTTTCCGAGAGTGAAATTTTTTGCAAGCAAATCATAATAAAATATATTGAAACCGCCAAATATATTAATTGTACAAAATCTAAATGTAAAAATTAAGAATCCTAATACCAGAAGCCATTTGTGAGATTTTTTACTAAGCATACTCTATTTCTATAAGAATATTATTAATATATATCATTACTAAAATATCAATTTAATGTTAATCGAATAATAACAATGAGCCATGTTAAGGGGTCTCTTATAATATTTATTTTTTTTCCTTCTTTAAATGATCTGGAGCGATATTTTACAGGTATTTCAATAGGAATATAGCCATTTTTTACTAGCTTTATAACTAGCTCATGATCAAAATCAAAACGATTACATTCAAATGTTAAATTTTTTATACAGTGGGCACCGAATACTTTATACATTGTAAAAGGGTCTTTAAGCTTTAATTTTAATGTTTTATTAATCAAAAAAGCAAAAAAAACATGCCCAAAATTCATAAATAAAGTTAAAAATGGTTGATTGGGAAATTTACGTATGCTCCAAAAATCTCCTTCTCGTGCACCCAAAACAAATTCAGTTTTTTTTGCGATTAAAGGAGCAAGCAATGCATCATAATCATCTACATCATACTCATCATCTGCATCTTGAATTAAAATATAATCACTCTTAATAAATGAGAAAGCTGAGCGAATAGCATAGCCTTTGCCATGAGCCTCAGGTTGCCATATAATTCTTACTTTTGGATGATTTTCATATTCTTGTACAATTTCTTTTGTGCCGTCTGACGAGTTACTTTCAACAATAATTAAATCGATTTCAATTGAATCTATTTTCTTTTTTAGGATATTATTTATAACAGCTCTAATTGTTTTTACTTCATTATAGGCTGCCATAATGACTGTTAATGTTTTATAAGTCATTTCAATCCTTTTAAAAGATTTGTATGCAAATATAATAAAAATTATAAAATGTATCCGGCAGAAACAGCATCCTGATAAAACATTTTAATAGTATCTAATGAGTATTCATTTAAATCATAGCCGACGAGATCAAGTTTTTTTAGTATCTCTTGAGTAACGGTAATAATATGGCAACCTGCAGCATTAGCTTGAAAAATATTATATAACTCTCGAGTACTAGCCCATATAATTGAAGCAAATGGATGATTTGATAATTTTTCTTTGGTTTCTTGAATGATAGGAATGGGATCTACTCCAGTATCAGCAATTCTGCCTGAAAAAATTGAAATAAATGAAGGCACTGTAGGGTTTAAAACGCTAATACATTCATTGATTTGTTCAATAGTCATAAGCGCAGTGATATTTAATTTAACTGATTGATGTGATAGTGTGGCAATAATGTTTTTACACGATTGCCTTTTTGTATTCATAATAGGTATTTTTACATATACGTTACTGCCCCAGCTCGCTATTTCAAATGCTTGGCGCTGTATTTCTGAAAGATCATCAGAAAAAACTTCAAAAGATATAGGTTTATCTTTAATCTCTAAAAGCATTTCTTTAGCAAAAGCCCGATAGTCAGAAACTCCTACCTTACGCATCAGTGAAGGATTAGTGGTGATGCCTTGGATAAAATTTTTTGAATATAAATCTAGCATATCTTGTTTATTTGCAGTGTCTGCAAATAATTTAATATTAAGGTTATGAATCCATTTCATTAAGCAAATTTTCCATTTAAAATAATATGAGCAGCTTCTTGAAGAGAGTTAACCAGAGTTGTTGAATACGCAGGTTTTCTTTCATTATACTGATAGTCAATAAAAAAAGTTACACAGCCTGCTTGATGCCCTGCCTCTATATCTTTCCATCGATCACCTATAACATAACTTTGCTTTAAGTCAATGTTATAAATACGTGCAGCGTTTACAATTAAACCTGGTAATGGTTTTCTGCATTTACATTTTTGATCATCATCATGAAAGCAAGTAAAAATGGCATCCAGTTGTAATGTTAATAAAAGATAATGATGAATATCGTCGACCTCTTTTTTATTAATAATACCTCTGGCGACATCAGGTTGATTGGTAACAATAATGAGTTTATAACCTGCTTTTGATAATTTTAATAATGATTCAGCAGTCTTGGGCAATATTATTAATTCATTAATATTTTTAGGTGGATAAGGCTTGCTATCAAAAATGTAAGTTTGATTAATAACACCATCTCGATCAAGAAAAATAGCTTTATGCATGTATTGGCTTAATTAATGGCTGATAGGAGAAGTATTTATAGAGTTATTAATCTCTACCGACTGATCAATAGACTCCCATTTTGTATTTTCATTTTTAAGAGAAGGATGCGAAACTATTAAATGCCATATTACTGCTTGAAAAGCTTCACTATGGGGAGTTATAGTTTTTTTATTTACGGTAGGGATAATCAAGCAGGTATCAGTGACTTTTGCAGTAAATCCTCCATCACGTCCTACAATCCCAATAATAGTTGCACCTACTTGTTGAGCATATTGCGCCGCTTTAATAATATTGGGGCTAATATTAGTTTCAAGATTTCCTCCACCGACTGATAATATAAAGATAGCATCGTTATCACTTAATTTGCTTACTTTGAGCCATTCAGAAAATATTGTGTGCCATCCTTCATCATTTATACGTGCTGTTAACTCAGATACGTTATCTGTAGGAGCATAAGATTCAATACCAACAATTTTTCTAAAATCGTTAACGGCATGTGAGCAATTGCTTGCACTACCCCCTACGCCAAGGAAAAATATTCGACCATTTCTTTTTTTAATTGAAGCAATCGTTACAATGATGTCTTCAATTTTTTTTATATCAAGTTGCTTAATAATTTCAATAGTTTCATTAAGATGCTGTTGAATATATTTCATGGTGGATAACTTTTTTAAAGCATTAAAATGACAAAATCAGCCAATGAGTTGTATAAGTGAGGATAGGGCTTCGTAGCGTAATTTTACATAAATCGCTAGGCCATCATTCAATTTTTATACCTCACCTTAAGATTTTTTTAAAAACTAATATTACTATGATATATGCTGTATTAAAAAATTTTGAGTTTCTTCTAATCCCGTATGTGAGCCAATTTCATAAAAACGTTGATGCATTTCTAAACCCATTAGATTTTGCTCTAATGAAAGTTGAGTAAAAAGATATGCTAAATCAAAAGTATTTGAGTAATGATGAGAGTTAAATATTTTTTTTGATAAAATACTTAACCCATAATCAATATATGCCATTGAATTATTGGGCTTTTTTTTTTCGTATTGAATAAGTATATTATCTTGAAAGCAAACATTGCTTTTATCCCAACAATTATTATTTTTAAGTACAGTCATAAGTGCTGGTAACGGTTGTTTTTCAAAAGCGCTTTGTATATCGTTTAAAGAGCAACTTAAATAAGAATCACCGTAAAGCACGAAAAAATTTTCTTCTAATAATGGTAGGGCTTTTTTTATAGCGCCTCCTGTACCTAGTAATTGTTCTCCGTCATAAGAATATTCGATAGAAAGCCCTAGATGATCACCGTTACCAACTAGTGCTTCAATTTGCTCACCTAAAAACCCCAGACATATTACAATTTTGTAGGCACCTTGTTTTTTTAACCATTTAAGTTGATGAAAAATAAAAGGACTGCCACTTACTTCAATTAAGGATTTAGGTATGGTGGCAGTGAGTGGCCTAAGACGAGTGGCTAAGCCGCCAGCAAGTATCGCTACAGGTAAGCATCTCATGATAATAGAACTTTTGTGCCTTCAAAATCGAAACGAAATCGAACTTCTTCTAAGCCACACGCACTCATTTTTTGCCTCAAACGAGTGCGATTTTCAGCGTAGAACATTAAAAAACCTCCTCCTCCAGCGCCAACGACTTTGCCGCTGATTGCACCATTTTTTAGAGCAATGTTATACCATTTATCGATAGAAGGATTTGTCATGCCTTGAGAACGTTGTTTTTTATATTCCCAATGTTCTTTCATCAGATTGCAGAATTCTTGCAGGTTATTAGTTTCTAAGGCTGCCTGGCTTTTATATCCTAATTCTTTAATATAATTAAGATTGTTGATCATGTCGGGATCATTTTTTTTTGAGCGGGTATATTGATCACGTAGTACATCACTAGCACTTCGTGAAAAACCAGTGAAAAAAAGAAGTAAATTATCTTCTAAATCAAAAAGAGTAGAGGAGGCAATATTAAGTGGAGAAACAGTGACATGATCATTTTTATGAAAAGTCATGCACGATAGACCCCCATGGCTAGCAATATATTGATCTTGCTTTCCAATAGGTTCTTGTAGTTTATCAATTTCAATATAGCAAGCCAATTCTGCCAGCTCTTTGGGAGGGATTAATTTATGTTGATAGGCATAAAGACTTTTTAACAAGGCAGTAGTAAAGCTACCTGAAGAACCAAGGCCTGTGCCTGTTGGAATATCTGCAAGAGTTGTTATTTCTATGCGAGAGGTAGAAAGATGAGGAAGCAGTAGGCTTTCTCGAATAATAGGATGATTGATTTCGGATGCATGTTGCACATGCTCTAAAGAGGAGTATTTTAAATAAATTCCTTGAGTAAAAGGGCGCATAGTCGTCACATACACATACTTATCAATGGCTGCTGCTACTAAAAAACCTTCATGCTCACGATAATATGAAGGCATGTCGGTTCCGCCGCCACCTAGTGTAATTCTTAGAGGGCTACGAACAATAATCATGAACGGAATTTTTATAAAACGGTTGTAGGATTTTAAGTTTTTTATAGGCCTGATAAAAATTGACCCAACGTAATCTATTCAATAAAATATCCTTATAAAATTCGTTGATTTTAACTTGGCAAAAAATAAACTTATAAGGTGTTGCCAACTTGTTTTTTAAAAACATCATGTAGAACCTGTAGCAATGCCAGAGTTTTCTAAAAAATAAACGTAATTTTTTGTAATACTGTCATTTCTTTAAGAAAAAATTTTAAATTACTTAAACGATAAAAATAAATTTTTTTTAATTTTTTTAATAAGCATAGGAAAGTGAAGTAAAGGAATAGAAAGTACACCTAAAAAAGCTTCTAAAACAATATTGTTAGACATTTTTGATTTTCCTATCGTTCTTTCAGTGAAAATAATAGGAATTTCTGCAATGTTAAATCCATATAGCAATGTGATGAATTTCATTTCAATTTGGAAAGCATAGCCTTTGAATTTTATTTTTTCGAATGGTATTTGTTCAAGCACTTCTCTGCGAAAACACACATAACCTGCTGTGGGATCCATAATACGCATTCTCGTAATAAACCTTATATAAACGCCTGCAAAATAGGATAGCAGCAGTCGCTGAATAGGCCAATTAACAATACTTATACCATTGATGTAGCGCGAACCAATCGTTACATGCGTATTTTGATCTTGAGTTTGTTTATAAAGAAAAAATAAATCATCAGGGTTATGAGAAAAATCTGCATCAATCTGAAAAATAAAATCGTAACTTTGCTCAAGAGCAAATTTAAAGCCTAAGATATAAGCGGTTCCAAGCCCTAATTTTTTGGGTCTTTGCTTAAGAAAAATTCTTTGAGTAGATTGGTTATTAATAAGTGCTTGCACAATATCTGCTGTTCCATCAGGCGAATTATCATCAACAATTAAAATATCGTAATTTTCTTTATAAGCTAATATATTAGAAATTAATTTTTCTATATTATTTTTTTCATTGTACGTTGGAATAATAACAAGATTTTTTGAGGCCATCGTTTAAAATTATCTTTATTAAAAGTTTTTGATAGGGGGGTACTCTTTTTGCCGCATAAAATGTTCATTGATAAATAATGTTATGGCTTGCTCATGCAACAATATTTAGATATGCCCCACCTATCTCTATGTGCCTTGTGCCATTTTGTTTGCTTTATTAAAAATAGGCGCGTAAACGCTCTAAAGCTTCTCTTGTGGTGGCCGGTTGATCTACAAGCGCTAGACGAACATAACCCTTGCCAGCAGTTTGTTCTTCAACATCGCGTGAAAGAAATTGCCCAGGTAATACAGCAACACGTTGCTCTGCCCAAACTCTTTGCGCCCAGCTTACATCATCTTTCTCAGGAACTGGTAGCCACAAATAAAAACCAGCATCAGGAACTGTGATAGGTACAACAGAGGCAAGTATTTCTATAGCGCTTTGAAATTTTTCTGTATATAAACGACGATTTTCTATAACATGCGCTTCGTCATTCCAGGCAGCTTCGCTAAGGGCGGAAACAAGAGGAGACATTGCAGAACCATGATAGGTTCGATAATGCAGAAAACGTTTAATTAATTGGGCATTACCTGCAACATAGCCCGATCTTAACCCTGGTAAATTTGAGCGTTTAGAAAGACTGCCCATCACCAGTAAACGATCAAAGTCTGTTAGCCCAGCCTGATGAGCTGCTTCTAAAGCTCCTAAAGGAGCTGATTTGGAGTTGGTATAAATTTCTGAATAGCATTCATCGCTTATGATGATAAAACCATAGCGCGAAGAAAGCTCAAAAAGACGCTGCCAATGTTCAAAAGGCAAAACGGCACCAGTTGGATTATCAGGACTACAGACAAAAAGTAATTGAGTGCGTTGCCATGTCTCGGGAGATACGCTATCCCAATCAGGTAACCAAGATGTTGACGCATTACGTTTCAAGTAAATAGGTTCTGCGCCAGCTAAATAGGCCGCTCCTTCATAAATTTGGTAAAAAGGATTAGGCATGAGCACATAAGGAGCACCGTAAGGTCTTGCTGCATGAGGATTAATCAAGGCTTGTGCAATAGAAAATAATGCTTCGCGGCTTCCTAGCACAGGTAATACTTGAGAGTTTGCATCTACCTTAATGTGATAGCGGCGGTTGAGCCAGTTTGCCAATGTTTCCCTAAGAGAAGCTGTTCCTTGAGTTTTAGGATAGCTAGATAAGCTGGAAAAATGATTTTGTAGAATTTCAGATAAAAATGTCGGTGTTTCATGTTTTGGCTCACCAATAGAAAGGTGAATGGGTTTAAGAGAACTGGGTTGAGTAACTGCGTTAAACAAAGCGTTTAAGCGCTCAAAAGGATAAGGTTTAAGTTGTTGAAAGCGTGGATTAGTTTTCCAGAAAGGATTAATTTCAGCGTTTGACATACTTTAGCTTTCTTTGCAAGAGTGGCATCGTGTATTATAGCGTTTAGGGGTATGAAGTAAGCTACCCATCAAAGGGTAACAGAGCAAAACAATGGTCGCATGGGCGATAGTTTATACGTCTGCTGCCATCCGGTATCAAGAAAGATGATGAGTGTAAAAGCCAATGTTTACTAGCGTAAATAAAAAATTTAAACACTGCTTAATTTTGATTGGTTATTAGGTGTGCGTATTAATATAGTAGACAAGCTCTTAAAGCTATAGTGAAATAAAAATCGGGTATATGCCCATAAGGATAATTTTATGCTGAACTTGATTCACTCTGTACAGTCTGATGTGATCAATATTCTTCAAAATCATGAAACTTTTTTACATGAGCTAAGAGTTTCTCCAGAATTACTGGCTAAACAAGGGCGGGTTAATTCAGAGACAGTTGATAACTGGTTAAGTATTCTAGATAACGAGCGTCAAAAGGCGCAGCGTCTTGAAGTCGTGGTAGCGATTGTAGGCACGATGAAGTCAGGTAAATCTACCACGATTAATGCCATTGTCGGCGCCCCCGTATTACCAAGCCGAAATACGGCAATGACAACATTTCCTACCTTAATTCGCCATGTTGCAGGCCAATTTGAGCCAACACTTGTGTTAAAGAAAACAACTTCGCTAAATGAGTTAGTAGCCGAAGTACAAGAGCGCGTGCGCCGCTTACCGCAAGGAGTATGGTCAGATATTCCTGCGCAATTAATTTTGCAATTACGGCAAGGCAAAGTATCTTTTCGGCAGGAAAATACTGGTTTAGAAGCGGTATATCATACGTTGTTCCAGCTTAATGATGTGTTGCGGTTGGCACGCGCTTTAGACATATCCCTTGAGGATGTTATTATTGCGCACCGTAATCTGAATGATTTACCTACCATACAAGTTGCTTTTACACATTTAGATAGTGAACAACAAACCGATTGGGGAAATATTGCATTATTAGATACGCCTGGCCCTAATGAAGCAGGGCAAGGCACTGGGTTAAGAGCTGTTATTCAAGAGCAGCTTGCACGGTGTTCTGCAGTGATACAAGTGATGGATTATGTACAGTTAAGTTCAGAGGCTGAAGCTGAGGTGCGGGGCTTAATTGGCCAAGTTGCAGATCGCTTAGGTAACCGTTTACATATTATAGTAAATAAGTTTGATCAAAAACGTTCTGATGGAATGAATGAGGCAGAAGTTAAATCACATGTTGCCGACAAACTTTCAGCGTTAGGTATTACGCCAGAGCGTGTTTACCCAACATCGTCTATCCATGCACTACTGGCAAATCAAGCGCGTCGTTGCCGGCAGCAACCTAAGCCACTGCCTCCTTTGGGGCAAGAAGAATGGGTTGCCGATTTTGCTACGATGGTGATGGGAAGTGCTTGGGATTCTGAAGAAGATCATGAGGAGTGGGATGAGTTTTCGCATGATTTTCAGCGTTTAGAGCGAAAAATAAATGGGTTATGGAAAAAAAGTTTATTCCCTCCATTTTTGCGAGGCGTACTAGAAAGTGCAGTACGTGAGTCAACGTTTATTAGTCTAACATCAGCATTAGATACGGTATTGCATCAATGCGCACCTTTGCATGAAGTGTTTCAGCTGCAATCAGAAGCATTGCAGCAAGGCTTAAGTTCTTTGCAAAATGTAACGAGTGAACTAGAGGGATGCTTAGCAGCCTTAGAGGATGGTCATAAAAACTCTCAGCGCTATGTGCAACAGCAATGCCAGTTATTAAGTGAACGTTTAACCAATCTTTTTGCTCAGGCAAATCGACGTGTTGAGGCAACCTTAGACCGTTATCTTATTGATGGTAAATTGCCTGAAGCAATTAGGGGGCGTGCTGAAGCTGAGCAGTTGCGCTTAGCGAATGAGAATCCAGGATTTTTCTTAAGATTATTTGGTCGGCTAGGTTTATTTAATGGAGCGCAATCGTTTGCCGGAAGCGATGAAGCTAGAACGTTACCTATAAAGGATTTTGATCCGCAAAGCCCATGTGTAACCTTTGACCAAGAAAAAGATGCGCAAATTTATACGCGTTATATTTTAGCAGGCGTTCGGGCGGTTATTTCTAGCCTTGAAGAAGAGTTACATACAGCCGCCGCTCAACAGGGCAGTGAATACGAAAATGCTATTCGTAAAACACTGCAAGGTATGGTAGATCAAATTGAAGTGAATTTGCAGGAATCATTTAGGCGCAGTGGGTTTACCTTAGATATTCATCTTCCTCGTGTAGAAATGACGCATATTGAAATTGAAGAAGAGGATGCCGAGCAAACAAGTATACAGTTGCGCCGTGAACGTTATATTGAGTTGATTAACGAAGAGAGTTGGCTTGTTGGGCCTATGAAGCGAATTTGGGGCATTATTTCAGGAAATTATGCGTTAGGTAAGCGAAAAGTTACTAAAGTGCGCCAGCGTTACGACGTTCATGTTGATACATTGATTAATCAAATAAAACAGCAACTTAATCAGCGTGAGTTCGAGTGGGGGTGGGAAATAGCTGCGTTTTTAAGAGATGCGCTTCAGCCTAAAGTAGATCAGTTTTTTAACCAAGTAGAAAATTATATGCAAAAACTGATTGATGAAATTCAACATGGAATTCAACATCATCAGCATGATGCTATGACGAAAAGCTACCAGTTAAGTCAATCAAACCATTTTTTGCAAGATGTGAAAAAAAATCAACAAAGAAGTCGAAATACCCAAACATTATTAAAGAGTATGCAAAACCGTTTTCGTAGTACCCTTATTGCTGATAAGGTTATAACTGATTGTGTGGAAGAGGTTACTCCGGTAAATGAAATTGAAAACGTTGTGTATAGACTCGGTGATAAGCCAGTGTCATCTTCGCGATCTGTAAATGCTGCGAACTGAAAATGGAAAAATATAATTTTTTATATGTAGTATCAAAGATCTGAGTTAATAATGAATTTTAATTTTATAATTAAACTCCAAAAGATTTTTTGATATGAGCTTATTTAAGCTACATTTAAATTTTAGCAATGCATTTTTTAAAAATATACTTTTATTTCTACTTTTATTTTTTTCTGTAATACAACCATTTAATCAGGTAGTGGCAGATCATCATGACCTAGGCTGCCAAGCTGCCTATGCCTATTGGACAAAATATCATTACCTGTATGGATCAGATATAGCCCCAAATGTTGGGCCATTAGGTTTTATTAATTATCCTCAACTATATACAGGGTTTCTCGATGTAGAGAAATTAGTTATTTCATTCAGTCTAATGGCTTTACTGGCAGTTTTAGTAATGGTTATAGCCAAACGGTTGCCTAATAAAACTACCTGCTGGATATTTTTAATTAATATTATAGTGTGTTGTGCTTCATATACTTCATTTGGGGGGCTAGCCAATGCAGATGTGGCATTATATGTGTTAACGCTACTTACAGCTTATATATTATATTTATATCCTAATTATTATGTAAATATTGGTTTAATTCCTATTTTAGCTTTTCTTTCTTTAGCTAAAGGAACGTTACTATTTATTGCGCTTACTATTATTAGTGTAATAACGATACATTATTTTATTCATAGAAAGCGATTGCTTGCTTTTTGTACACCCCTAGTCTTTAGCTTAAGTTTTATTATTATCTGGGTAGCTTGTGGGCAGACATTCGGTAATTTAATAGATTTTTGGCAAGGGAGCATAGCCTTTTCCAAAGGCTATGCAGAAAATATGGCGAAATACGAACCTATTTCTATAAGAGTAATAGGTATATTTACGGTGTTATGCGCTTTATCAACAATTGTTATTAAAAATTTTTATCATGTAAAAAATTTATCCTCAGGCTTTTTTTTATCTAGGATAGGTCTGGTTGCCATTGAAGGAATTATTGTATTTATTATTTGGAAGCATGGATTCGTTCGTGCTGATGGGCATATGCTAACCTTCCTACGGTTTTTCGCTTGTGCCTATCCTCTTTTGTTTTGGTTGCAGCCAATATTTCCAATGGTATCAAATGCTAACTATAGTGTATTTAAAAACTATACATTTATGATTATTACAATATTAAGCTGTGGGTTATGGGGGTTACCTTATACACCTCGACTTGTTATAAATTTTAAATTATTAATGGATATAAAAAATTATAATTTACTATTAGAAGAAAAATTGCATCAATCGATTAGTGAAATGCAAATGCCACAAATTCAGAAAATTGTAGGCGATAAACCAATAGGGCATTTTGGATTTAAACCTTCACGCATGTTATATAATCATTTTAAATACAAACCTATGCCTGCTACGCTTTCCTATGTAGGGTGGAATCAATCGAATATGAAAAAAGATGCTGATTTTTTTCGACGTGATATTTCCGCCCCCTTGTATTTACTTTATACATTACATACATTTGGTAAGGGCCTTTCTGCACAAGATGATGCATTGGCTCAGCTTGAAATTTTTCAGCGTTATGACCCAGTGTTGGAAAATAGTAATAGTCTTTTACTGAAAAGAAGATCGTTTTCTCCTGCAATCTCACAAGAGACATATATTGGTTCTGAAGCAATTTATTCCATAAATGAATGGAACGAAATTCCTGCATATGAAATGATTCCACTTCGTATGAAAGTTACCTTATTAAATGGATTTATTTCAAGAATGCTAATGATATTTTATAAGCCGTCAGGGTACGATATTGAATATGTACTTTCTAATGGTACTATTAAAAGGCACTCATTTAGGCCCCATATGGCAGAAGAGGGATTTTTGATTGCTCCACTGATTACCAATAATAAAGAATTTATGGCGGCACTTTCTTATTCAGAGTATAAAAAATACCTTGATAATAATAGTAATATTTTAAATCGAATGGTTAAGTTTAGAATTATCTGCAGCCATTTATCTTTTGCATGTACACAGAAAATGAAAGTTTCTTTTGAGAAGGTAAATGGTTTGGAGCTTGGGCGCATTCATTAACATTTTCTTGATTAGGCTTAATTTATTCACGCCTACCATGAGGAGAAAGTGTTATATCAATTCTTATTAGAATTTAGGCAGTTGCGTTCTATCAGCGCATTGGCAAAACTTATTGTCATAACTTTTATGCTGCCTGCGTCACCATACCAAACTTGAGTGTAATGTTTAATACGATTAGCCATGAAATGTTTTTCGGGGTCAATTTTCCCTAAACATTCCCATCTGTAGGCATAAGATCATATATCTAAGCTATTTTTACGTGCTTCTAGATATTGAGGTTTTCGCAATAGAGTTTTTTACCATGTATAACCTATGCCCGCGCCAACTACAGGTAAAATTTTGTAGTGCCTGATCGTGTCTTGCATAATTTTTTCTTCTTGTTGGCGATTAGGTTCAAATGTTGGATCATTCCTAACAGAAGGAGGCGCATTTTTCACCGATAGGGTAACAGTGGGAGCTTTTGAAACTGCTAAACCGACATCTGCATGAAATTTAAAGCCTGAGCGTTTATCAAGTTCATCGTGTCCGTATCCAATACCTATATAAGGCATTGCTGCACTTGGTTTTGCTTCAAAAGAAGCTCTACCTCCGGTAAGAAGATATTTTGTGCCGTTAAAATTAACTAAGCTGCCGATTGCTGTTTCGCCTGTTAATTTGCTTTGGTTAAGCATCAACCCAGTGGTAAGCCTTATTGGGCTATCAGTAGGAAAAAAATCAGCGTATAGCCCTTCAGAGATCATGCGAAGTTTGCCGTCGAAAGGGGTATTGGCTTTTGTGTAGTCATAATAAAATTCAAATAAGTTCAATTCTGCTCTGATCACCCAGCTTGGATTTACGCGCATTCCTGTACCAATACCGATACCTTTTGAGTTGCTAGCTTGAGCATAGGCATATAAAGGAAAATATTCTTTATCAGTAAAAAGCTTAGCATCAGGCTGCCTGGGCGGTATATAAGCACGCTCAGCTTCTTTATCTTTGCGAATAATTTCTTTAGCCTCTTCACGAAGCTGTTCTTCAGAAGGCTCATAATGAGGGTCTGACACAATGGTAGGGTATTGAGATGCTAAAGAGGAAGAGCGGCAGGCTGGTGTAGCAAATAAGCAAAATAAAGTGAGCAGATATTTGTATTGCTTTTTCATAATATGCTTCTCTCCAAATAACGGTATACCTCCTGAATACTTTTCACAGAGCAACTTGTTAGTAAGGAGGGAGTAAGAGATAAATTTAGAAATTACACAGTTGGGTTCTCTCTGTGTTATGGCAACTTGCCGTACTCCATGTACTGTCTGCGTTACCATGCGGGGCATCCCATGCCTTGATAGAACTCAAGTGCGTAACTTCTAAAATTGATTAAATAAACGTCTATAAAGCTAGCTCCTGATCAATCGGGAGCTAGTGTCTCTTGAAGCCTAAAATTACCAGGTGTAACCGATGCCGATATTCGCCATGGGTTGCACTTTTCCTACCCAGGGTGAGAACTTGCTAAAAGAGTCTTCAAGCTTAGTTTCTTCAGTTTGGCGATCTGTAATTGCTGCGTTATTTGCACTTAAGCTAGTTGGCAATTGAATTTTAGCTTCGGGCTTTTTACCAAAGGCTAAGCCAAAATCAGCCATAAACTTTAATCCAGTTTTAGTATTATTAGGGTTATGTTCATAGCCAAGACCCAGGTAAGGAAGCACGCTAGGTGATTTTACTTCTGCACTGAGCGTTTCTCCGGCAGCCAATAGATAATTATTTCCATTGAGGGCAATTTGGTTAGCGCTATTAGGTTTAGCAATTCCAGTTAGTTTTGTTTGATTAAATACTAAGCCGCCTGTTACGCGCATACCGCTATCAGCGATTGGGTAATAGTCGCCATAAACACCTTCAGTACGAAGTTTAGCTTTACCTGTATAGCTGTTACCAGCCTTGGTAAAATCGCGGTTATAGTTAAGGCCGTTAATTTCTGCCCGAACCACCCAGCTAGGATTAACTTTTAATCCTATGCCAATGCCAACGCCTTGCGAACCAATTTGAGCATAACTATTAATAGGTGGCATGTCTGCCATACTACTAGCCGATGATGAACGATCACTATTTATATCATTTGCAGCAGGGCGTCCTGTGTTGGAAACTTCTAGAGGCGCTGCATAAGAAGGAGCAGCTGAGGGTGAGTCATAATTTTGATTGGCTCGAGCTGGCGTTGTATTAGGAATATAATAAGGCTCTGATTGTGCAAAAACGGTAGTCGTTAATGCGCTGGCAATAGCAATGAATAATAGGCGCTTTTGCAGGCTCATAAATTTCTCCTAAGGAGGAATAAACGTAATAACAGTGAACAGCTATTTCATCTCCCTAAACCATACATGGCTTATTTACGAACGAAATATGAGCATCTTTCTCAGAAAATCATACGATAATCTGTTATTAACGTTTGCCTGGCAACGCTCTAAAAATGGTTGTTGCCTATGTAGGCTACAAGCCTAAAAATGAACAATAACTTTTGCAAACAACCTGTTTGAGTTATTCCTTTTCATATCTTTTTTTGTACAGATATGAAAAATGTTAACAAACGTATAGTTACATTGTTATCGTGCGTTTTTAAGCGCATAACCAAGGGTGTTTAACTTACCCTGCCGTTTATAAGATGCTCTCAGGGAGATCTCCTATAAAGAAACCCGCCCTTAACTTAATCACGAATATGATCAGTGACATAGCACATGTTATTTTTAACGGCGGCGCAAATAAAATATGTACTCGTTATCTTTGCTTGTTTTGTGGATAATCGGGTTATCTGTTTGATTTGAAAAGATTTCCATGTCTTTTTCAGCATTGGGATCTGTTGTAATTACCTTTACAATTTCACCTGAGTGCATGTCAGCTAATGCTCTTTTTGTTCTTAGAATAGGCAGAGGGCATTTAAGTCCGCGTGCGTCTACTTCGTGTTCAAAGTTCGGAACAGATTCGATCATACTACGCGCTTCCTTTTTAACTGTTTGATTAACATTGATTATTGTAGCACTGATATAAAATTAGAAGTTACGCAGTTGGCTCTCTCGGCGTGGGACGCCCCGCGTTATGCCAACTTGCCGTACTACGTGTACTGCCTGCGTTGCCATGCGGGGCATCCCATGCCTTGATATAGCTCAACTGCGTAACTTCTAAAAATAAAAGTTTACATCAAAAGATGTTAAGGGGTGCCTTTCCATAAGGGCAGCGTATGTCTTAATGTTTCAAGCACTAGGTTAATCCACCGTGGGGTTAATTCTTGCCAAATGGGTTGAGTTACCCACAGCATTAATAGCCCTGCCAGTAACGTAGCAGGAAAGCTTAAAGAAAGCAGGTTAAGTGAAGGTGCAAGACGGTTAAGCATACCAAAACTCAAATTTAAAAAAAGAATTTGAATAACAAGAGGCAGAGCCATAAGGGCACCCCACTGAAAAAGTAAGGTTCCTAAGCCTAATAAAGGGGGAATTCCCTGCGCTGTAAAAGATGAATGAATAGGTATCCATTCAAATGAATCTGCTAGCACCATCCACACCGCAACAGGGCTATTGCTTGTCCATAAAATAATTAAAATAATCCATGTCATTAATTCTCCTACAACGGGGCTACTTTGCGAGTTATGGCTGTCGTAAAGGGTCGCAAAGCCTAAGCCCATTTGCGTGCTTACCATTTGGCCTGCTAGGTTGACAGCCCCGAAAATTATTCGAACAGAAAAACCAATAGCAATACCAATAAAGAGTTGTTGAGCAATTGAAGATAACCATTCTTGAGGTGGCAGAAGCGTAGCATTTTTAAATGAGGGTAACAGTGCCCAGGTCATGGCAACACTTAGCAATAATTTGATACGCCGAGAAATATTATGATGGCCCCATATAGGGTCAGAAATGATCCATCCTATAACTCGGCACCAAGGTAGTACCACCGTTGCGAGCCAAGGTTCTATTTGAGACGCTTGAAGTGTAACCATAGATATCTTTAAGCACTTTAACTTTTTCGAGTTATAACATTAGAGTGCAGGTTTTTTTCCTTATTAATGAAGGCTTCTAAGTAATACAAAAGTGATACAAAATCTTAAATTTTTTGAATTGTGCACGGTCTTATTTATTATTTAGTTTTGAATCACGGCAGGAATGGAAAGATAAAGTTCACGCGTATAGGTAGTTAATATTGTAATCATCCAAGGGCCTAGTACAACGAGTGCAATTAATAAAAGTGTAAGTTTGGGAATAAAGGAAAGAGTGGCTTCATTGATTTGAGTAGCTGCTTGAAACAGACTGATGACAAAACCAACCACTAGGGTTAAAAGGAGTAAGGGTAAGCTAAGCAGTAGTGTAGTTTGCACAGCTGCACGACCAAGGGTAACGACAATTTCTGCTTGCATGAGTTGTCCTTTATTTATAAGTGGCTTAGCACTTTAATTTGATCAAAAGCTCTGAACTAAAGAGGTGATCAAAATATTCCAGCCATCGACCAGTACAAATAACATTAGCTTGAAGGGTAAAGAAATAATAGAAGGCGAAAGCATCATCATCCCCATCGACATCAAAACACTGGCTACAACCATATCGATAATTAAAAAGGGCAAAAAGATCATAAAGCCAATCTGAAATGCCGTTTTTAGTTCGCTAATTGCAAAGGCGGGTATAAGTGTTTTCATCGAAACATCTTCAGGCCCTTTGGGGCGTGCTTCTTTTGCCAGACGAATAAAAAGAGCTAAATCTTCTTGCCGGGTATGCTTAAGCATAAACCCGCGTAGGGGAGGGGTGGCTTTATCAATCGCCTGTTCCCCAGTGATTTGATCTTGGCTATAAGGTAAATAAGCCTCTTTGTACACCCGGTCTATGGTAGGAGACATAATAAAAAATGTTAAAAACAACGAAAGGCCAACAAGCACTTGATTAGGAGGTGATTGCCCTGTGCCCAACGCCTGGCGCAATAATGAGAACACGATAATTAAACGAGTGAACGATGTCATCATCAGTACAGCTGCAGGCAAAAAACTCAATGCAGTGAATAAAATCAGTGCCTGAATCTGTATACCATAGCTTGTATTATTGCCGCTTCCCGTAGCACTTAAAAAAGGAAAGCTAGGAGCTGCCCATAAAGATGCGCTCGAAAAGAAAAGTGTGATGAAGAATATGCGAAAAGCGATTGAAAAAATGGCTAATGGAAACGTGCGCTTAACAAATATGGTAAATATTGTTTTAACCTGAAGATATTTTTTTAGCTGATGACTTAAAGAGAAAAAGCTGTTCATACAGATGTTTTTTCCGTAGGTTGTTCAGGCGGTGGTGGAGTCGCATTTGGTTGCTTTAATGGGTATTTAAAGCGATGCAAGAGTGTTGCAAATGTCGTGCTGGAGGATGAAAGTTCAGAGGGCAGCCCTGTACTTGCTATAGCGCTAGGAGGATCAAAGCGATCAAGCAACTGTATAGTATGAGCTGTAACGCCTAATAGCAAGCATCTATCATCTACTTGCACCACCACAAGTTGCTCTCGAGGGCCTAGCGCGCAGCGGGCATGTAATTTTAGGCGGCCCTCAAACAATCGCCCCGAGGCTAAAAAACCCATGTGTTTGAACCACCACGCTAATCCTAAAATAAGCGCAATAATCAAAAGGGTCCAAAGTAATGGCCACCACATGCTGGCTGAAGTTGTAAGCTGAGCAACAGGCTCGTGAGGAGGCATGCTATTAAGTTTTCCTGCAAAAAATGAGGGGTAACTTACCGTTGAATACGGCGAATACGTTCGCTGGGCGTCACAATGTCGGTCACACGAATACCAAAGCGCTCGTTAACGACAACCACTTCGCCTTGAGCAATGAGGGTTCCATTAACCAGTACTCGCATAGGTTCTCCCGCCATTTCGTTAAGTTCTACTACTGAGCCTTGACCCAGTTGAAGAAGATTACGAATCGGTATACGGGTGTGACCAAGTTCTACCGTAAGGCGAACCGGAACATCAAGCACCAGTTCGAGGTTTTGAGAAGAGTATTCTTCGCCGCCTACCCGAATCGGGCCGCTACTTGAAGCGGCTGCCCCGCCAAAATCTTCAAAGCGTGGGGAGGCAACAGGAGTAGAGTCTTGAGGGCTGCTAGCTTGCTCTGCTAGTGCTGCCGCCCAATCATCTGCCGAAATATCATCTTCGGAGTTTTGTACGTCGTTATTTGAGTCCATTAGAGCCGCGTTCTGAAAGTGCTGTAGCTAAGTTAACGTCTAAGAGTCGCTCTACTTTGATGGCATAGTGTTTATTAGCCACACCGTAATGCCCTTCAATTAAAGGTACTCCATCAACATCGGCAAGAAGCGTTTCGGGTACATTCAATGGCAAAATATCGCCTTCCTGTAAATGCATAAGCTCGCGTAAGGTTAATACTGAAAAGCCAAAATTGGCGACGAGTTCTACTTCGGTATATTCAAGTTGAGATTTAAGCAACGCTTTCCAACGTTCATCGGTATTGGTGCTATCAGACTGCAAGCTGCTCGCTAATATATCGCGAATGGGTTCAATCATGGCATAAGGAATACAAATATGGAAGTCGCCTCCGCCATTACCAAGTTCAAAATGGAAAGTGGAGCTTACAACGACTTCAGTAGGCGTAGCAATAGCTGCAAATTGAGGATTCATTTCTGAGCGAATATACTCTATTTTAATCGGATAAACAGGCTCCCAGGCGCGTTTATAGGCATCAAAAACGACCGTAAGCATCCGCTGAATAATACGTTGTTCTGTAGGAGTAAAATCGCGGCCCTCAACTCTCATATGAAACTGACCATCACCGCCAAACAACGTATCAACTACCGCAAATACAAAGTTAGGATCAAAAATCATCAGGGCAGAACCACGTAGTGGCTGAATTTGAATCAAGTTTAAATTCGTTGGTACGACTAGATTGCGAATAAACTCACTGTATTTGGCAACTTTTACTTGCCCTACAGCGATTTCAGCGGTACGGCGTGTTAAATCAAAAAACCCCAGCCGACATTGACGTGCAAAGCGTTCATGAACAAGTTCCAGCGTGGGCATACGCCCACGCACAATGCGCTCTTGGCGCCCAATATCATAGCGTTTAACTGAATCGTCATCATCACTATTTTCCTGGACATCTTCTTCCCCTGTCACGCCTTTTAAAAGGGCATCAACTTCATCTTGTGACAGGATATCGTTCGACATTCTTCAGCTCCTGGTGTGAAACGAATTATTGAAGAATAAAGCTGTCAAAATATACGGCTCTAACACCGTCGACAGGCGTTCCTTTAATAATTTTATTAATTTTCTCTTTCAGTTCTACGGCAAGTTGTTTTTTGTGATTTACATCATCCAACCAGTCAAATTCTTTTGAGGATAGTATTAACATACATTCGTGCTGAATAATAGGAAGATACTGTTTAATTTTTTCGTTAACTTTAGCATTAGATAATCGTAAGTCGATAGCTACCTGAAGATAATGATCAACGGGTGCAGTACCGCGACGCAGTTTAACGACAATTTTATCAATTGGCATGAAAATAGGGGGATGACCGCTATCATCTTCCTCTTCATCATTGGCTGATTGCGATGATTTCACCGCGGGCTTATTATGACCGTGAGCGGCCTCGCGGGTTTTTTTCCACCATAAGGCGAAACCTACCGCGCCTGAAATGACGAGTACAATAACAAATAATAGCGCGCCTAGCCGTTTTTTGTCAGAAGTGAGTTGTTTGAATTTACTAGGCGAAGCCGGAGGAGATTCTGAACCTTCTGCAGGTGCATGTGCTGCATCAGACGTTTTCTTTTCTTCAGCCATAAAAAGAGACCTTTATTAAAACAAATGGCGAATTCCGAAGAACTCGCCATGTACGCTAAATGTACATCTGTTGTATTGCCCTCAACAGTCGATATCATCAATCATTTTATCGTTTATGCTAACGAGATCGATAACATATTCTGACATTAATGCGTCATTGTGGGCGGTGGCGGAACATCGGAGCTATCATCACTATCATCAAGGAAGTTATTGGTGCGTGCCGGTGTTGATGTTGCGGTAAACGCTGGATTATTTACATTAGCAGCATTCCCCTGAGGATTGTTGCTGCTTGTGTTAGACGTATCGGCAGCGCTACTGCTTCCTGAATTGCTACTCGTATTGATATTGCCTGATGAGTTTTTGTTATTGGCTGAGTTAGGATCGTCAGTTTCATCGCTATCATCATTTTCTTCATCAGTGCCGCGGTTAGAACAGGCAAAAAGCCATCTATAACCATTGGGATCTTCAATACCACACATTCTGTCACCCCAGGCCATATCTTGAGGTTGGATAATGGGTAAGCCACCGAATTCAGTAGCGCGTTGGAAGATACCATCTACATCTTCTGTATAAATATAAAACGTTACTGGCGTTTCAGTACCTAAGCTAATAGGGGCCTTAGACTCCATTCCATAAGCGCCTTCAGGTGAGAACATCACCACCATTTGATCTTGATAATACATTTCGACGTGCTGAAGTTGTTCTTTTTCATCGCGAACAATATTACCAACTTGAAAGCCAAAAGCTTGAGCATAAAAACCAAGGGTTAATTCAGCATCCGTGACGATCACATACGGTGTCAGCCACGGGGTATAAGGGGGGCGGGGATCACTCATGCGTTTCTCCTATTGATCGGGCCACAGAGGGTGAAAAGGATTATACTTTCAGCTTTAACGGCTCGAATTTAGATAACTCAAGGCAGGTAGAATAAGCGTTGCCAAGAGGTTTTGGAATCTTTGTATTAAGTTAACGGCACGAAGAAGGGCGTATCATAGCCAGCCCTATTTTAAACGTACTGTTATTTAAATTTACAGGGAGCATTTGGGGATTTCAAGTATTTCAAAGTAAGGTAACCCAAATTACTACGTTATTTTTTCAATAAATTTCAATAAAAGCCTGACTGCTAGCTATATTAAGTTAGACTTTAAAAAAATGTAATGATAAGCCTAACACTGTTTTGAGAAAGGGACTACATGGGATTTCTTCAGGATCGTCGAATTTTGTTAACAGGCGTTTTAAGTAATCGCTCTATTGCTTACGGAATTGCAAAAGTAGCACTACGCGAGGGGGCTCAGGTAGCCTTTAGTTATGCGGGTGAACGTTTTGAGGAAAGAGTACGCGATTTAGCTACTTCATTGGTTGCGAATCCCTTAGTTTTACCTTGCGATGTAACAAGCGACGAGCAAATAAATGGCGTAGCAGAAACATTGCAGCGTGAGTGGGGTAAAGTTGATGGCATGGTGCATTCGATTGCGTATGCTAAGAAAGAAGCTATAGCGGGTGACTTTTTAGATGGGTTATCACGTGAAAATTTTCTTGAAGCCCATGACATTAGCGCATATAGCTTTGCCGCATTAGCAAAGGCATTGCGCCCGAGCTTCTCTGATGATGCATCGTTAGTCACACTTACGTATTTAGGGGCAGAGCGTGTAGTTGCTAACTACAACACGATGGGAGTTGCTAAGGCAAGTTTAGAAGCATGCGTGCGCTATATGGCATCAAGTTTGGGATCACAAGGGGTACGCGTAAACGGTATTTCTGCAGGGCCGATTAAAACATTGGCAGCAGCAGGAATCGCAGGATTTAGCCAAATTTTGAATCATGTTGAGAAACATGCACCACTGCGGCGTAACGTAACGATAGAAGAAGTTGGTAATGTAGCTGCGTTTCTTTTGTCGCCGTTAGCCCGTGCAGTAACGGGTGAGGTTATGTATGTAGATGGCGGCTATAATATTATGGCAGCAGGAATGGAAGCTTAGTACCCCTAGTACCTTATACCAATAAGTAAGATCAATAAATAAGGCACGGGCAGGAGAGAGGAAGCGTTAGTGATTGCTTTAGGAGAAAAAATGTATGAGCAGTAGAAAGATGTGTTTTGTGCCCCAGCGCCGAGTGTTAGCGGTTTTAAGGGGAAAAATACATACTCTCTACTATGATTACAGCGGCTCTTGGGATATTCCAATTGATTGGTTGCAGCAATGTGGAATGTTTCCGTTTCAAAAAATCGCTTTAATGAATCCTCGCCCAATTTCTCAGGCTCGTGACCGAACACTGTATACCTATGTATTGCCTGCGCCTCGCGGTAGCGCTGTGATGAATGCGAATGGTGGAATTGCCCATTATTTTGAAGCAGGTGGCGAGGTTATTATTCAAAGTGTTGGAACCTTTATTGATGCTGCAAAATGTGCATTGCAGCAGCCTTTTTTTCTAGATACACGATCTAAAAAAGATATTCTCCCGCACCAAACCGTTTATGCTGACTGGATGGATTTTGTAGCAGGAAAATTACATTTTGCGACGGTAAATGCAGTAATTGCTTCACCGCATGAAATAAGCGGAGACCAACGCCGCGCTGCTGCCGTTTTATCGTACATGAATGAAAGCTCGGGCAATAATGATCTTGCAATGATGATGTTAGGCCAGCCTATATGCATATTAAGTCAAGATTTAGCAGATTTAGTTGGTTTTGAATCATTTGAGGCGATTTCTTTGTATCCGGCAAACGGAAATGTGCGCTTTAATATATCTGTGATGTGTTGGGTAATTCCTACCACAACGGTTACCGCGAATACATTTATTTTAGTGGGTGAAGGTTTGTCAGATATTGTTCACCCTGGCGATAAAATGATTGCCTGCCGCTATACCTCCTTAGCCTTAGAAAAGATTTATTGCCATAAAGCAGATGTTCATATTCTTAACGATGAAAATAAGACTATAAAGAAAGTAGAATATTGTATGTCTGATTATATTTCAGAGGATTTACAGTGGATTGTTTGATCTATTTTCATTTTTATTTCTATTAAATTTTTGAAGGTTAAACAATGCGCAGGCAGGGTCATCATGGTGGGGCAAGTAGTGCACGGCAAAATCCTGAAGATGCATGGTCAGTTTTTTGGCGGTTATGGCCTTATTTATGGCCGCACCGACTGCGTATGGGGTTGGCATTAAGCTGTTTACTCATCGCAAAGTGCGCGAATTTAGGCGTTCCCTTATTATTGAAAGTACTGGTTGACCATTTTGCACTGAATGCTGTTTGGACGGTTCCTGCATCCTTGTTAATCGCGTATGGCTTATTACGATTAAGTACTACATTATTTACCGAGTTTCGTGAATTAGTATTTATGAAGGTAACGCAGCGCGCATTGCGGCAATTATCTTTAAATGTATTTGAGCATTTACATGCCTTAAGTTTACGTTTTCATCTTGAGCGTCGAACAGGAGGGCTAGCGCGTGATATTGAGCGCGGCACGCGTTCAATGAGTTCATTAATTTCCTATACCTTGTTTTCAATTTTTCCTACCCTGGTTGAAGTCACGTTAGTGATGGGTACACTTGCCATTAAATATGAGATTTTAATGGCAGCAATAGCGCTAGCGACATTAATATTGTATATCGCATTTACCTTTAAAATTACCGAGTATAGAACAGGCTTACGCCGCCAAATGAATGATTTGGATTCCAAAGCAAGCACTCATGCAATTGATAGCCTGTTAAATTTTGAAACAGTAAAATATTTTGGAAATGAAGCGTGGGAGCGAGACCGCTACGATAATAATCTAGCTCAGTGGGAAACCGCAGCATTACGTACTCAAAAATCATTGTCACTTCTCAATATTGGGCAAAGTACATTAATTGCTATAGGAATTACGTGTTTGATGTGGCGTGTATCTGAAGGCGTTGTCGCGAAGGTTTTAACGTTAGGGGATTTGGTGCTTGTTAACACATTAATGATTCAGTTATACATTCCCTTAAATTTTCTAGGTGTTATCTATCGCGAAATTCGCCAAGCAACTGCTGATCTAGAGCAATTATTTGTATTGCTTGATAGCAAATGTGAAGTACAAGATGCTCCTGATGCCTATGAGCTAGTATGTAAAGCACCACCCCTTGTGGAGTTTGAAAACATTAGGTTTGGCTATAATACCGACCGCTGTATTTTGCATGGGATTAGTTTTTCAATTCCTGCTGGGCATACCGTGGCGGTAGTTGGGGCAAGTGGTGCAGGAAAATCAACCTTAGCACGATTATTATTTCGGTTTTATGATGTGCAATCAGGCGCAATTAAAATTAATGGTGCTGATATTCGTAAGGTGACGCAACACAGTTTGCGACGTACGTTAGGGATAGTTCCACAAGATACTGTATTGTTTAATGATACGCTGGCCTATAACATTGCATATGGAAAACCAGGTGCTTCTCAAGAGGCAATAGAGGCGTCTTTAAATGCTGCGCATTTAAGCGATTTCATATTGAGGCTGCCTCAAGGTTTAGAAACCTCTGTCGGCGAGCGAGGGTTAAAACTTTCAGGGGGCGAAAAGCAACGCGTAGCGATTGCCCGTACTCTACTTAAGAGCCCACCAATTTTAGTGTTAGATGAAGCTACTTCGGCATTAGATTCTCATGCAGAGCGCGCCATTCAAACAGCTTTAGATGAAATTACAGCACGTAGAACAACCCTGATTATTGCGCATCGGCTTTCTACCATTATTCATGCCGATGAAATTATTGTGTTAGATCAGGGAAATATTGTAGAGCGCGGTACCCATATGCAATTATTGTTGCAAAATGGGCGTTACGCACAGCTATGGAATGTGCAACATAAGCCACGCGCTATCGTTACGGAATCTCAGGAAGAAAGTATCAATCATGTCGACATCTCCTCTCAAGTTACCGCCTCTTAAACAATGGATCAACGGTGTATGGTTAGGCTCTGAGGGCATAAGTCGCCCTGTTCATAATCCTGGCAACCAAGTATTCATTGCTGAAGTTCCGCAATGCACTCATGATCAGATTGAGGCTGCTATTGACGCTGCACATCAAGCCTTTCCTTTATGGTCTACGACACCTCCTTCGCAACGTGCTTATATTCTTAAACAATGGCATGCCAAAATATTACAGAATTTAGATGATTTAATCGTGCTGCTTAGCACTGAGCAAGGTAAGCCTTATGCAGAAGCCAAAGCCGAGTTAATGTCAGCTGCTGCTGCGGTTGAGTGGAGTGCTGAAGAAGCCCGGCGTATACAGGGTAGTATAGTGGCCCATACCCAATCAGATAAGCGCTTAATGGTATTGCGTCAACCGATTGGTGTTGCAGGCGCAATTACACCATGGAACTTTCCTGCAGGCATGGTAACGCGCAAGGTAGCACCGGCGCTAGCGGCAGGCTGCACGGTGATTCTTAAGCCTGCTAGCCAAACCCCCTTAACTGCATTGGCATTGGGTAAATTGCTAGAGGAGGCAGGGTTACCAAAAGGAGTCATGAATATTTTAATCGGATCAGCTGAGAAAATAGGCCATGCGTTTGCAACCGATTCTCGCATTCAAAAAATCAGTTTTACAGGCTCCACAGCGGTAGGCCAACGATTAAATGAATTGGCAGCTCCGCATCTTAAGCGTTTGTCGTTAGAGCTAGGAGGCAATGCACCTTTTATTATGTTTGAAGATGCTGATATAGATGCTGCTATAGAGGGTGTCATGGCCTCTAAATTTCGGAATGCTGGGCAAACGTGTATTTGTGCGAATCGTCTTTATGTGCATAAAAGCCACTATGCTACAGTTGTAGAGCGTATTGTTGAGCGCGTTAAAGCATTACGAATCGGTATTGGCAGCGCGCCTGAAACACAAATAGGGCCGCTTATTGATACGACAGCTGTTACTCGAGCATTAGAATGGGTGAATGAAGCGGTTAGTGAGGGTGCAAAGCTGCATGTCGGTGGCAAGCGCCATGCATTAGGTGAAAATTTTATGGAACCTACAGTATTAACTGATGTGACCCATAATATGCGCGTTGTAAAAGAAGAGCTATTTGCTCCTGTATTACCGATACTATCGTTTGAAAATGATGATGAGGTGATTCAGTATGCTAATGCTACACCCTATGGTTTGGCTGCTTATTTTTATAGTAAAAACTTTACCAAAATTATGCGTATAGCTGAAAGACTTCAATCAGGAATGATTGGTATTAATGCACCTTACCCTGCGAATGAGTCTGTGCCTTTTGGTGGGGTAAAGCATTCTGGTTTAGGGCGTGAAGGTGGCCATTACGGCTTGGAAGAGTATACCGAGTTGAAAACACTTTGTTTAGGTGATGTTTAAAAGGTATAAAAAACTCTGCCAACTCATCAAATATGAATAACCAGAATAGCTTGAAGATGGAAAATCAATTTTGATCATAAAAAAATATAATAATAGTATATTTTATTTTCTTATATTTTTAATGGCTGGAGCTAGTATCTATATACGCAGTAAAAATGCGGCAGCAGGTACAGATATTAGCTGGCTTTTAGTTGTAGTAAAAAAATGGTTAGCAGGTGGTCGTTATATTAAAGATTTTTATGAGGTTAATCCACCTGCTTCATTCCTTATCTATATTCCAGCTTATTTTCTATCTAAAATAATAAACTTAGACAGTTTGTTATGTGTCAATATTTTATATTGTATATTTGGAATTTTTTGTTTGCATTTGGCAGTAAAAATTTCCATAAAATATGATGTTTTTAGAAATTCTATAGAAGAAAAAAGTATGTTTTTTATGCTTTTTTTAGGGTTTATTATTTTTCCTGATGATCAAACAATAGCGCAACGTGATGTTATTCTCACATTAGCATCATTGCCATATTTATTAAAGCGACTTAATTGTAGCTCAGAAGAAAAAAGAATAGATAGCTACTTTATAATATCACTTTTAGCATTATGGATTAAGCCTCAATGCGCAATAGCATATGTTATTGTATGGATATTTGCTTATTTTTTATATGAAATTAAAATAAAGTGGTATGAGCCTGTTTTGATAATAGTCTCATTATCGCTATATGCTTTTATTATTCATGGTTTTTTTTTTGAGTGGTGGCATATAGCAGCGGTAGCAATAAAGACGTATGATGCCTATGGCGCTTCTTTTTACTTATTGATGCCAAAATTTTTAATAGGTATGATTTTGACAAGTGCTTTTTATTTATTAGGGGGAAATAAAAAAAATATTCATTATCTGATTGTAGGAGGAGCTTTTTTTCTATTGGCATTAGCTCAAAAAAAATATTTTTTATATTATTATTATTCTGGTGAAGTATTAATTTTCATAAATATATTATTTTTGTTGAAGAATAGGTTATTGTTTTTTTGTGAGAAATTTGGGCGGTATTCTACAAGTATAAACATGGTATTAGTTGGAACAATAAGTTTGTTTTATTTATCTTATTGTACTATGCAAGAAAATAAAGATTATACATATAAAAATAAAGAGTTAGATACAATAGTTAAAGATCACATTCATAATAATGAAAAAGTGTTTATTTTTTCATTATATATTGACGCATCTTATCCATTTTTAAAAAATTATAATGGTACCGCTTATCCAGCGCTATGGCCTCTTAAAATATTTTTGGAAAAAAATTATTTTGAACATAAAAATATTTTATATGAAATAAAAGAATGGTTATCTGAATATTTTTTAAAGGATAAACCAAAGCTAGTCATTATTCCTTATGCTTATATTAGTAAAAATTACGCATTAAGTCTTTTAGATAATAAACAAAAAAAATTTGAATGTGACAAATACGTTCATTCAGAATGTGAGCCTTTTAAGAGGCTTGAAAAAGTTATGGAAGTTATTGGTATAAATAAATTGCTTGAAAAAAATTATCATTTAATTAAATTTATCAGGTTAGATGATTCACCTACTAAAGTAGCTGTGTATCTTATTAATGATGTTTAAAGTAGGTGTTTAAGGATTACTTTAAAAGTTATGTCTAATGCCAAAAGTTAGACTCTGATTAGATTGACCTCTTTGTGTGTTATCAAGAAATTGATAAGAAGCTTCTCGTTGATTACGAAGCTGAGAAAAATACATATAAAGTTGGGTACGTTTGGAAAATGTGTAGCTAAATCCGAAAGTTATTTGATGCGCTCGTGTATTAGGTTGCGATTGCCCTTGATAGTGTACATTGCCAGCTAAACCTGCTGAGGCAATAAATGCAAACGCATTGTAGTTATATTGAGTAGATAAAAATAACTTATCAATTTGCCGAGCTGTTGAACGGTAATCACCGCGCTCATAAGCAGCGCTAATATCTAAAAAATAAGGAATTGTATATTTAGTGGCAATAATAAAAAGGGTATTGTGTTGTAATGCAGTGCTATCTTGATAGGTACGAAAGCCAAATCCTGCTGTGAATGTTGTGTTTTGATACATAATATTTCCATCAATAATCTTTTGCACAGAAGTGCCAGCAATCATAGGATGGGCATCAGAAAATAATAAAGCAGCATTAAAATTAAGTAAGGAAGGAGATTTATAAATGAAAGAGTTAGAGATACGTGAGCCAATATCACCTAAGGCGCTCATGCTCTGATTTGGAGTCTGTAAATACGAGGCATTACCTGTATCATGAAACTTTGTTACGGTTGCATCAAAAAGGGTATAACTTGGTAATTCATTCGTTCCTATTCGCCAGTGCCCGTCATTATTGTTTATTCCAATAAACGTTTCACGGTTCGCTAGTTTTCCTGAGCTTGTTCCTGTTGAATCAAATCCATTCTCAATCTGAAACTCAATGATGTGATCAAACCCAATCGTCTCTTGGCCCTTAAGTCCAAAACGTGATGAGGCATTTCTTTGTTTAATATCAGTGCGCTGAGATTCAATATTATTAAATTCTAAAGCAGTATTAACTCTTCCATAAAGCGTAATATTGGCTTGGCATAGAGAGCTGAGCAGTAGGGTAATGAAGCCTATAATATTCAAAAGTAGATTGATTGTTTTCACAGTATAACTTTATGATTTTTTTGTAGTTTACAGGTTTTTTTGAGTCATGAATTGCACTATGAATGAAATTTTCTGGCAATGCAACAATGGCCTGTAGTATTAAATCATTAGAAGTTACGTAGCTGCACTCGTTTAGCATATTGGGAACTTGCCATACTTTATGTACTGTCTGCGTTGCACGACCTTGATGAAGGTAAACTGCATTGCTTCTAATCATATAAAAATCTAAAAATTGAAGGCAAGTGATTGAAAATATTATCTATTAATGCCCGCTAAATGCTAAACAAAGAACGCCTGCTACAATGCAACCAGCACCCAGAAAACGCCGTGTAGCATCTCCTTCTTTTAGCCAAAAATAGCCTAATAAAGCTGCCATCATCATTGACATTTCACGTGCAGGAGCCGCCAAACTTACCGGCGTAAATTGAATGGCATATAGTACAAGCGTGTAGCCAAGAGTTCCTAAAAGACCTATTGCCGCACTATGTTTCCAGCTATCACGAAAAACCTTTTTAAGCTGAATGCGTTTATTCCAGGCGGTAGGCAGCAGTATAAGAGTGCGTACAACATTGCTAATATAATCGAGTAATAAAGGGTGTACGCCCGTTTGTTTAATAGCAAAGGCGTCAGTTAATGTATACATGGCAATGCATATGCCAATCATTAGCCCATATTTAATGCCTTTTAATAGTGAAAGATCACGTTTGTATATAATTTGATCGATCTTTGAAATAACCCCAATACCTCCTACAATAATAAATAATCCGGTAATAGAAAGAGCGGTTGCAGGTTCTTTAAATAACAAATAAGCGCCCGTTGCTGATATTAAGGGGGCTGTGCCTCTGGCAACAGGATAAACAACACTAAGATCTGCTTTTTGATAGCCTTTTTGTAGTAACAGTGTATAAGCTAAATGAATAAAACTACTTAGAAGAATGACACTCCATGAGGCTAAAGTTTGAGGAAGATGCCCTTGATACACTAGCCAAACAGCAACAGGTAAATAGATAATGGTTGCTAAAAAGGTATACGACACTACGAATAAAGAGCCTCCGCCTGATTTTTTGGCAATCAGATTCCAAATAGCATGAATGAGGGCGGCAGTAAAAATGAGAGCAAATGCTGTAAAAGACATAAAAGAAAAATTTCTATTCTTGAAAAGAAGGAGAATTCTGAGCTTGGTAGAGCGTGTACCATTGATAAAAAAAATGCAACGCGCTTTCTACTATGCTTGGCAAGGCTATAACATGGGCGTATTAAGTTATACAAATGCTATAACCGGCTGTTAGTTGAGTGTAGTAACATTAACTTCTAAAGCTATTTACATTCAAATTAAAGCTTTAATAGATAGCTATTTTAAATGTTTTAGAAGTTACGCGGTTAAGTTCTCTTGGCGTGTTGGCAACTTGTCGTACTCTTTGTGTTGTCTGGCATGCTTTGATATAACGTGAACTGCGCAACTTTTATGTCAAGTGAATGATAATAAAATACGATGAGCCAAGTATTGTGGTTGCCAGGGTGGTGTATGTTACCAGCGGTATTTCCTAAAAAGACAATATCTGATTTATTTTCACTTCCCGTACATGTAGCTGCGCCCTGGCCCGGCTATATAACGCAGGAAGAGGCTTTATCTGTCATGTGGACAACAGAGCATCTTGTACATTGGTTAGATAAAGAGGTTGATCGTATTTCAGGTGGAAAACCTATTGTTTTAGTAGGATGGTCAATGGGTGGTTTGTTGGCTTTATGCTACGCGCTACGTTTCCCCCATAAAGTAGCACATTTAAGTTTATGGGCAGCTAGTGCGTGTTTTATGGAAAATAATTGTCATCCTGGTCAAACTGTTGTGGAGGTGAATAGTTTATATAAAAGTATTCAAGAGCGTGACCCAAAAGTTATCTACCGTTTTTTGAAAAGCTTGGTGCCTTTGGCACCACCGAATCGAGATGCATGGCGCTCATGGTCTGCGTTTGTAGATGAAAACATACCAGTACCAAATTGGGAGGCCTTAGAAGCTTCTTTAACCTGGTTAATTCAAACTGATATTCGTGATCAATTATTAAATATTGATCTACCAATTGATATACATCATGGTGTTTCAGATGCGATCATTCCTATACTAGCAGGAGAGTATTTAGCAAAACACCTATCTAATTCCCAATGGTATTCGTATGAAAAAAAAGGGCATGCGTGGTGGGTATAAAGGAATGGGGAAGATTAAGTAAGTTAAGTGAGCTATTTAGGCAGCTATTAAGATGAATATGTTAAGGCTGCCAATCAATAGTATTGATATTTGCTTAAAACTTGAAGGAATGTATGCATGTCAACAAATCCAACGCGTTATACAGTACCTGCAATTGTATTGCACTGGTTGATTAGTATTATGATTTTAGGAACTTTTGCAGTAGGGCTATATATGGCTGATTTGCGCTTATCGCCTGTAAAGCTCAAACTTTTTTCTTGGCATAAATGGTCAGGTATTACGGTATTAGGATTAGCTATGCTACGTTTAACATGGCGACTATTTAATCAGCCGCCATCACTACCTGATGCAATGCAGAAATGGCAGAGGAATATAGCAACAGGATTGCATCATCTACTTTATTTACTGATGTTTTTAATTCCGTTAAGTGGGTGGCTGATGAGTTCAGCAAAAGGCTTTCAAGTTGTCTATTTTGGATTGTGGCCTTTACCAGATTTAATTAGTAAAAATGAGATATGGGCTGATTATTTGAAGGAAATACACGAATTTTTAAATTATGGGATGATCGTTTTGGTTATTGGTCACGCAGCGGCTGCACTTAAACACCATTTTATAGATAAAGATGATGTGTTAATTCGTATGCTTCCATTTTTAAAATCTAAAACCTCATCGAAAGATCAGAAATAAATCGGTAAGACGAATAAATAAGACTACTATAAAAAAGGAATAAAAAATATGTTTAAAAAAATTAAATATTGGGGAATGGGCCTTGCATTACTTTTAGGAGCCATGCAGGTTTATGCAGTAGAGTTTAATCAGGTTGTAACAGATCAAAGCAAATTAACATTTGTTTCAAAACAAATGGGTGTAGGTGTTGATGGTAAGTTTGGGAAGTTTAGTGCGAGTATTGCGTTTGACCCTGCGCATCTACAAACGGCTAAAGCGCAGCTGGATATCGTGATGAGCAGTATTGATGCAGGTTCTAATGAAGCGAATGATGAAGTTAAAGATAAAGAATGGTTTAATGTAAAAGCATTCCCAACGGCTAAGTTTGTTTCAACCGCGATTAAAGCGTTAGATAAAAATCGTTATGAAATAGCAGGAAATTTAACCATTAAAGGCAAAACCAAACCAGTAACAGCAACATTTACAATGGTTCCTCTGAATGCACAGCCCGCGACGGCACGTTTTGAAGGCGGGTTTGTTTTAAAGCGCAATGATTTTGGTATCGGTGAAGGTAATTGGGCTGATCCTAGCGTTGTGGCGGACGAAGTACAAATTAAATTTAATTTAGTGGCTAAAGGTAAGTAGATAAGCAGTAATAGCTTGCTACCGAATCTTTGTAGTAAATAAAGGGTAAATGAAGGATTAAAAGTATATGCAAGTGCAGTTAAACGGTGAACCTCATGAGTTCACTACTGTGCCTCCTACCTTAGCAAATTTAATTGCAAGCTTAGGGTTTACAGGTAAGCGTATTGCGGTAGAGCGAAATGGAGATATTGTTCCTAAAAGTCAGTATCAGGTAACACAGTTAAATGAACATGATCGCCTAGAAGTGATTGTGGCAGTAGGGGGAGGCTAGCGTGGTAAAAGATAAGGCAGCAGAAGATCGTTTAGTAATTGCGGGGCGCGAGTATAGATCGCGTTTATTGGTCGGTACTGGTAAGTATCGTGATTATGATGAAACACGCCGCGCAGTAGAAGCTTCAGGCGCTGAAATTGTTACAGTGGCAATTCGCCGGCTTGATTTAAAAGCAGGCGAGCATCAACAGTTATTAGATATCTTACCGCCAGATCGTTATACATTATTGCCCAATACCGCAGGCTGCTATTCGGCAGAAGAAGCCGTGCGTACTTTACGGCTGGCGCGAGAGCTATTAGATGATCACACATTAGTAAAATTAGAAGTATTGGGTGATTCGCAAACGCTTTTCCCCAATATGCCAGAAACGTTGAAAGCGGCTGAAACTCTTGTAAAAGAAGGTTTTCAAGTCATGGTGTATTGTTCTGATGATCCTATTCAAGCAAAGATGCTTGAGGATATTGGATGTATTGCTATTATGCCGTTGGCATCGTTGATAGGTTCAGGAATGGGTATTTTAAACCCTTGGAATCTTCGTTTGATTCTTGATCAATCTAAAGTGCCTGTATTGGTTGATGCAGGGGTTGGTACGGCGTCTGATGCTACGCTTTCAATGGAATTAGGTTGTGCCGGGGTATTGATGAATACAGCGATTGCAAAGGCAGATAACCCTGTATTAATGGCAGAGGCGATGAAGTGGGGAGTAATTGCAGGCCGTCAGGCGTATTTGGCAGGCAGAATGCCACGTCGCTATTATGATGCGCAACCTAGTTCGCCTACACAGGGGATAAGCCCTTTGTTGTAATGCAGAAAAAGGAGAACTTTGCATGTTTTCGTGTTAATTAAACATGCGACATGCAGACAATTGAGTAAGTAATGTGGGGAGCTGTTTTATTTTCCCCATTACTTACTCATAACGCGTGAATTAATATATTGCTTACTCAAAGCTATTCGAAATAACCACTTCACTTAGCGGTAGCTGGCCTCCGCGTTCACGTGCAGGCTGCGTACCTTTACCGATTGCCACAAACATAACAATCGCATGATCTGATGGTAGATTAATCAGTTTACCAACGGCATCAAAATCAAAACCATCCATAGGGCACGATTCGTAGCCCATACTTTTGGCTGTTAGCATAAGTGTTTGCGCTGCAATTCCGCATGAGCGGAATCCTTCATCACGCTGAGTTTGTTCTTTGCCCCTGTAATAACTATCAATGGCAGGAATCATAAAATTTTGCACGGGTTCGGGCGCATTTTTCCAATAGCGTTGTGGATTTTTTTCCCAAGCTTTCAGATCAGCACATAAAATAACAAGTATTGAAGCATCGGTAACTTGTGCTTGATCCCATGCTGCTGCGCGAATTTGCAGGCGTAATGCAGTATCGGTTACTACAACGAAGCGCCAATTTTGAATATTAAAGGCACTGGGTGATAGGATAGCAGTAGAAAAAAGCTGTTCAATTTCGCTCTCGGTAAAACGATGCGTAGGGTCAAACTGTTTAACGGCTCGGCGTTGTTGAATGGCTTCAAATGTATTCATGGCAAGTAGGGCCTTTCTAATCAGAAATAAGCAAATTGTGTGTTGAGTGCTTGGTTGTTTACGAGACGCTTAGGTACTATCAAGGAATATCATATATTAGTTATCTAATCTGATAGTGCAGATTAGGCGCTTGAGGGGGTACTTTTTTAGTGTAAAGAGTATGATGACTAAACGCTAATCGTTTATCAAGGAGCACATTATGCGTTCAATCATGAATTTTCTTTGGTTTATATTGGGTGGTTTTTTAATGGGCTTGGCATGGTGGTTTTTTGGCGTGCTGGCTTTTATTTCTATTATTGGTATTCCCTGGGCAAGAGCCTGTTTTGTAATGGGTCAGTTTACGTTTTTCCCCTTTGGGCAAGAGGCTGTCAGCCGTAAAGAGCTAACACATAGCGAAGATGTTGGAACCAGCCCCTTAGGTATGTTGGGTAATATTATTTGGTTTCTTTTTGCTGGAGTATGGTTAGCGATTGGGCATGTTACGTCTGCCATTGCATGCTTCGTGTCTATTATAGGTATTCCTTTTGGCATTCAGCATTTGAAATTAGCAGGCATTTCTCTTGCGCCCATTGGAAAAATGATTGTATCTAGCGAAGTAGCAGAAGCAGCACGACATGAAGCAGCAGATGTGACTGTAGCAGGGTTTCGTGGTTAGTTATTAGCTGGTTTTATCAATGCTGCATAGTAACTGCTTGCTGCAAACGCATGCTCAAGGTTGAGCTGAGCCTAGGCAGCTTTAGGGTTTAGTCAATTTGATTAATTTCCATACCATCCCGCCAAGTATTAAAACTCCGGTGATCAATAAAGCCCATAGCAGAGGTTTAGACGATTTTTTTTCACTATCGTCATTATCAGAAAGAGGGGCTTGATAAGGGGTGGGCAATTTAATAGGCGCTAACATTGCTGGGGATGCTACCAAGGGTTGATCATCGCGATAGCCCGGTATTAATGTTTCAATGGGCAGAGTAGTGCTTTGTGAAGCATTCATGCCCCATGCTAGGGTAAAGGGGCCTGTACCATTTTGCAAAAATACGAGCGTGTGAGGGGTGAACCCTATTCGTATTGCGGGTGGTATTTGAAATACATTGCCGCTGCGGGGGTCGGCTACTAAGCGTAGTTGGTTTTCTGCGGAGTGTTGTAACGAAATATCAGAGGAATGCACTTCGCCTTGAGGTGAGGTTAAACGAAACACAATGCTTTTTTCTAAGGTTATCCAAACACCTTTTGAATGATGCTGACTTGATGAATCTGCTCGGTTGTACGTTTGAATACTGATAGGAGCCACTGTATTGGCTTGTGATAACTCAATTCGTAGTTGCTCAAGTGGCATAAAGCCTGGTAAATGATATTCGTATAATTGCTCTTGAGCGCGAGTTGGTAAAAAAGCATCAGACCATATCAAAGCATTAAGCTGAGCCGTACTGTGTATTATTTGTGCGGAGATACCCTTGATAGCAGGTGCCTGCGTTGGGTCTTGCCATACTATGCGTAAATATTTTTCGCTATAGCCCTCCCAATCAACGGTGTTTTTCTCAATGCGTTGCCCGGCATGTTCTAAACGCACTAATTGAGCATCGCTTTTTAATGTACGCCATTGTTGTAAGTCATTGCTGGTATCAATGGTAAATGCATGAAAAGGATTTTTTGATGGTTCCGCCTCTATGCGTAAACTGTGTACAGCTTCTTTGATTTGACTCAGATCAACAACAACTCCTTTTATAACATGTCTATCTTTTTCGTTTGTAGATACGGTTGATTGGCGCAGTGAAATAAGGGTGCCATCGCTATTGCGTTGTACCTCCATTGAAAGATCATCAGAGGCATTGGCTAAAGAAGCGTGGATAGGGAAAAAAGGAACCTCCTGTTCTTTTTCGTGTAAAACTGCGGCAACAGGGCGGGGAGTTATCAAGGCATGAGGCACAATATTGCCTTGCCCGTTAAATATTCTGATATCGCTCAGATCACCATGCCGAATGCTTTGATAAACAGCCATAGGGATAGTGAGTTGATGAAACGGGCCTGTGCCTTTGAGATCAATAGCTGCTTGGTAAGCAAACGATTGAGGTTTGAGTAGTTGGGAAGAGTTACTGTCAGCATTAGCATGTGCTGAAAAGCACATGCATGTTAATAAACTTAATAATAGAAAACGTATCTTTTTCATGGAATCATGACTCGTTACGGGTTGGTTTATCAGTCTGCTTAGGTGGCAATGGTGCAATATAACCTACAAATAATAAGAGTATGCCGACAACAATAAACGAAACAATACGTGCCAAACTACCTGTATTTGCTAACTCAACCAGGAACAATTTAATAACAACGATTGCCATTAATCCTGCCCCTGTAATCCATACCCATCGTTTTTTATGGCGGTTCACAGAGACCATGGTTGCAATAGCAACAATACTCCAAACAATCGATAACGAGGTTTGAACCAGGCTTGAATCTATTAGTGCAGATACATTCCAAGGTACCTCCCCCCAATGATGGCAAGTACGCAGAACGATACCTGTAATCATCGCAAGCGCGGTGCTTCCGGCAATCCCAATTGCTAATGGCTGATCATTTTCAAAAGAATCGCCTATACATACCGACTTCCACCATACTGCGACACTTAATAAAACAGCCATATGGGCTATTTCTAAAGGATTCAACAAGGGAAAATAAGGCAGAGGGGAAGCATTGCCAGGGCTAATACTATTGCTTAACCAAATCCAACCCAGCAGATAAAGAACAATAGGAAATGCTGCGACTTTTAAATAAGACGAGCGATAGTCACAAATAGGCCAGCACTTCTGCAAACGGGGGTGAATAACTGCCCATAAATAAGCGGTGGGTAAAATAATCCAACCTAGTAAGGGCCATGCGCTGTTTGAATCGCCCCATTGGGCAAAGTGCCAGCGTATTTCAGAGGCGCCGAGTGCTACGAATAACCATATACCAGCACTATGGCTAAGCTCTAAGTCGCCTTTTTGTAACCATGCAGATTGACAGCGTATTAACCAGCTATGTGTGAGTAAAGCTAAAGGCCAAACGAGTACTCCCCATCCTATTAAAAGGTGGCTACTGTTCCCAAATAGGTACTCTCTAAGCGCAAGTAAAATTAATACAGGTAAATACGCCAGAGTTGCCTGACCGATTTGTTTCCATCTTACATAAAGTGCCAAGGTACTCCAGCACCATGTTGTTGCAAGAATTATTAAGAGTAAATAAATGGATTGCATGAAGTGGTCAGGCACCACGCGCACAATTTCATGGTGCCATGTAAAACTCCACCATAAACCGCTCCATCCTAACGCTGCCCATCCTAAAAGGCGATTAACGGGGTGCTCACGCTCTGCGCGTTGCAATAAATAAGCGCCCAGGAACCCTGCTAAAGAAATGAATAAAGCTCCCCAAAATCCGCTATGTTGAAACGGTACAGATAGTATAGAAAGTTCAGTAATGTTTGGTTCTGATATTCTGCCAATAACAAATAATATTCCTGCCAATATTTGGGCGCAGTAGCCCCAATATAGTAAGGCATGTTCAGGCAAACGAAAGGCGGCAAATACAATGCCTGAACCCATTAGCGCTAATGCAGGCGCTGCCCATTCCATAGGCCATAATAAAAATGGCATAAGAGCAGCAAAAAATGCTCCTGCACGTGCTATATGGTGGGGTAAGGCTCGTTCAATCGCATGTAAATCAGATGGGTTAGCTTGGCGTATGAGCCAGAAGATCCAGCCTGAACCAATAGCAAGTAAAGCAGCGCCTAATAAAGACCCTTCAATGACTGTACTGCCATGCCCTGCATGTAGATTAAAAACAAAAACGAGTAGCGATCCAATCCATAGTAATAACGCGAATAATCGTGCATGTACTTTTTGTTGCCGTATACCTAGCCAATACATTCCAGCAGCTTCTATTGCCCAGGCGGCAGATGTCCATTTTTCTTCTAACCCGAGGGGGATAGCAAGACTGCCAAATATTACCCCTAAAGCGATTAGTGTTTCTGTTAGTAAAATAGTGCGTCGACCGCTACGCTGAAATAATAAAAAGGCTAAGATAATATAGAAAAACCCAAAGCCTAAAGCGCTTAGTGCAGAACCAATTTCTGTGGTTTTTACCAGTAAATATTGCCATGTAAAACTTGCAAAAGGCACTCCAAATACTAAGAGTCCATCAATATAGTTTGCGTTTGCTACGGCTTGTCGAAACTGCCCACTTAACGTTGGTTCATTAGATTCTGATGTTTCTGCCAGGGTGCGTCGTGCAAATAAGAACGTAATTAAAACATACACCACAAACATTAATAGAACAAAAGGCTCAGTGGTGTTGTATAGCTCGGGTTGATAATGTTTAGCCGCCCAGGCGCTGCCTAGCATAAACGTACAGATGAAACCAATGGCATTGAGTAAGCGCCAAGCTTTAAACCATGCAATAGCAACGATTCCAAGATTGAGTAAGGTGAGATAGGAAAAGAATGCTACGTGATGCCCGCCTCCTGTAGAGGCAAGTACTGGGGTGGCGAATCCGCCTAGTGCAGCCGCTACGGCTAACGCCAACGCATCTTGAAGAATCGCCAACATAGCTGCAAAGATTGCAACGCTAACTAATATCGAAAAACCAAAGGTTGGAGGAATAAGAGGGTGAAGCTTCATAGCAGCCAAGGTAGTTAAATACATTACTCCAATACCTGCACCCTGAAGAATAAGCCCATAACGATCTTCTCGAGTGCGCCAGCGCCAACCAAAAACAAGTAATCCAATGCCTGTGGCGGCAACGGCTGCATAGCGAAGTTCAACAGGTAATACTGCATGCTCAGCTGCATACCGTAATAAAAAGGCTAGCCCCAGAAAAAGAATGACTACCCCAATTTTAACCATAGGGTTGCCGCCCATTATCCAGCGCTGCCATATGATGTTTAGCCAGCTAGGTTCTGTAGTCTCTATAGATTGAGATACCAATGGTTGTTTAGGAGTTTCTTTAGGCAGAACGGGATCAACAGCTTTGTGATCAATTTGATTGTTTGCTTCAGATGAAAAGTTCTCATGAGAAGATAAAGGAATAGGTACATGGATTTCTGCAAGCGTGTTAAATGTTTGCGCTCTGGTTGATTCTGAAGCGGAGGTAGAAGTAGGAGAAAGCTGTGGTGTAGAAAGGGGAATAGCAGAGGGCGGTGGTGGCGCAGGCGGTTGAACAGAAGCAGCGGGGGAGTGAGCAAAGGTGGTTTCGGCAGGCGCTAAGTTAAAGGCTTGTGATTCTAATGTACCTACTCGTTGCGTAAGCTGATCTATTTTTTTATGTAAAAGATTAAACTGATGTTCAAGTTGTTGCTGAGCGCGTGCAAGTTCTTCTAATTGAGAGTGAGAGGGTGCATGTTGATGTGTTTGCCATAGTTTGAGCAGGTAGACAATGAGCCACCCTATGAAGCTTAACCATAAAAAAACTCCCCAGGAGCTATAAAAAATGCCAAAGACAATACCAGCAATCATGCCTAACCAAGCCATTTTTCTCTCCAAAAGAGCGCTTTAAGTTTATGTATTAGTTATGTTCATAATGATCTGAAAAGTAAATAGTGCATGTTTTAGTTCTGGTGTATAAAAGATCATTGCAGATCATGGTTAGATGATCTTAGAAGTTACGCAGTGGTGTTGTTTTATCAAGGCAGGGCATGCAGCACGCTCTATAAGAGGTGCTGCAAGTTGCCAATACACTGAGTGCGTAACTTTTCAATCTGCTAAGCATTAAATTTCTACTTGGGTACCTAATTCAATTACACGGTTTGCAGGCACACGATAATAATCAGCAGCATCTCTAGCATTGCGTGACATTGCGGCATATAAAGCTTCTCTCCATAAAGCCATTCCGCTACCGACTCTAGGAATGACGTTTTGCCGTGAAATAAAGAAAGAAGTTTCCATCAATTCTATAGGTAGTCCAAAATCTTTACATTTTTCTAATGCAGCAGGAATGTCTCGTTCGTCTTTAAAACCGTAATTAATATTTACCTGGTAACAGTTATGGCCTAATTCTTCTATCGTGATTCGTTCTTTAAGAGGGATTTTAGGAATATCGGCATTGCAAACGGTTAAGAAAACTGTACGCTCATGAAGTACTTTGTTATGAAGTAAGTTGTGAAGCATTGCGTGAGGAACACCATCGCCTTCCAAGCGGAAAAAAATAGCAGTGCCTTCAACGCGTGTAGGAGGAGAAATAAATAGCGATTGCATAAAATCTGCTAAGGGAATCAGATGCCGTTGCATGTTTTGAAAAACAAGGTTTCTTCCATCTTTCCACGTTAGCATAATAAGCAACATGAATGCACCTAGCACTAATGGAAACCAGCCTCCATGTGTTATTTTAAGTGTATTGGCAGAAAATAATGCAACGTCAATAAGCAAGAAAAAGCTTGTGGCTGCTAAACAAAGTAATAAGTTGTACTTCCATTGATATCGAATAACAAAGAAGGTAAGAATGGTAGTCATTAGCATTGTTGCTGTTACCGCTATACCATAGGCTGAGGCTAGGTTAGTTGAAGAACCAAAGCCAATAACTGCAAGTAGCACTACGCCTAACTGCAACCAGTTAACTAAAGGGATGTAGATTTGCCCTATTTCACATTCTGACGTGTGTAATACGCGCATTCGAGGTAAAAATCCAAGTGCAATAGCTTGTTGCGTGATAGAAAAGGTTCCAGAAATAGTTGCTTGCGACGCAATCACAGTAGCGATGGTAGAAAGAGCAACTAATGGGTAAATGCTCCATGCTCCTAGTTGCTGATAGAATGGATTTGAAACTGCTTCGGGATGGGAAAGCAATAATGCTCCCTGACCAAGATAATTTAAAGCAAGAGCAGGAAAAACAACAATAAACCATGCTAGACGAATTGGGCGTTTACCGAAATGCCCCATGTCTGCATATAAAGCTTCTGCACCAGTAAATGCAAGTACGATGGCACCAAGAGCCATGAATGCTGTCCAGCCGTTTTGTACCAAAAAATGCATCGCGTAAAAAGGATTAAGCGCAAATAGTATCATAGGATTTTCTACGATATTTACAATACCCATACCAGCTAATGCTATGAACCAAATGATTACAATGGGGCCGAACCATTTGCCAATGCCTGCTGTGCCCTTATGCTGAAGCATATATAGCGCGACTAATACGCCTACAGTTAAGGGAACTACATACGATTTTAAGGCTGGTGTGGCAACTTCGAGTCCTTCAATAGCAGAAAGTACAGAGATTGCGGGAGTAATAACGCCATCACCAAAAAAGAGCGCAGTGCCTACCAACCCTACTAACATTAAAGGATAGTACCAGCGCGATTTTGTTGTTACGGAGGCCAGGGCCATAGCAACTAAAGCCATAATGCCCCCCTCACCTCGGTTATTTGCCCTGAGAATCAGCGTGACGTATTTCAGAGAAACAATAATTATTAATCCCCATACAATAAGGGAAATTACTCCAAACAAGTTTGTCTCATTCAACGGTAATCCATGTTCTTTGGCAAACACTTCTTTCATCGTGTAAAGAGGGCTTGTACCAATATCACCATAAACGATACCAATGGCTGCTATCGTAAGGGCTGTGATGCTACTTTTTGTTGAGTTCGTATTCAAAGGAATACCTTCATGCAGCATGGCAAGAATGCCATTTTAGTTTATTTAAATCGAGTAAAAGATAGTTTTCTGATAGAAAGCTATCTCACCGAAAAGCAGTAGAAAGCAGCTAATAAAGAGCTTTTAAAATTTAAAAGACATTGCTTGATACCAACTTTTCGTCAGTTTACTACTTAAACTTCAAATGCGACACGTTCGGAAAAGTAATTGCATTTTAGTAAGGAGGAGAGTAAGAGAAATTGTCATCAATCACGATCATGTACTCTCAGTAACGTTGTTTTACTCCTTATGTATATGCTCTTGTAGTAAAATTATTTGTATGTAACCTTTTAGAGGTGGTGCATTTTGCTTAATTTTTTAAGTCTTTGCAAGAGAGCCTGATACAGTTGGTAGTAAAGAGTCGAAATAGAATCGAAATGAGAAGCCAGTTAAAATGATTCAATGCACGATCTTTATTCTTCTCTATCACTTCATCTTTTTGAGGGAGTTTCTTATAAGTGAGATTAAATAAATATCATATTAACAAGGCAGAGGAAGTAAAAATAAAGGTGAGTGAGCACATGAGTCTATAGCATTATTACATGCGTTAAATTCGATTATCAGCTCGCTTTAAATTCGATTGGGATTAGACTAAATACATGTCAATAATACCTGGGTTTATTGGTTTTTCTGCTCCTGCTGATCAAGTGGCACGTGCATTGATTGGAGCCACATTATTGGTAGATGGTGTAGGTGGAAAAATTGTCGAAACAGAAGCCTATAACCAAACAGATCCTGCTTCGCATACGTTTTGTGGGCTTACCCCGCGAAATGTAGTTATGTTTGGGCCTCCTGCGCATAGCTATGTGTATCGCTCATACGGCATGCACTGGTGCGTAAATTTTGTTTGCAGCCCTGAGGGCGTTGGGGCAGGGGTTCTGATTCGCGCGCTAGAGCCTGTGGCGGGTATTAGTGTGATGAAAGAAAGACGCAAAACAGACAATCTTCGTTTGTTGTGCGCAGGCCCAGGAAGGGTGTGCCAAGCACTTGCTATTACAGGCGAATATAATGGCCTGCCTCTTGATCAGTTACCTTTTCAGCTTCTTTTTCCACATGAACCTAGTGCAGTGATAACAGGGCCGCGTATAGGAATTTCTAAAGCAAAAGATATTCCCTGGCGTTTTGGTCTTTTAGGCTCGCCCTTTGTAAGCCGTCCGTTTTCTAAATCTTAGATATTGAGAAAGTTAGCAGCTTAAATTCAGAGTAGAAATGATTTATTTTTCTTAACGATTCAATGATTGCGAATGATTGTGTAGAGATTATTGAGTAGAAATATTAGGCGTTTTATTCAAAGCTATTTTATAGCGCTGCAACGTTAATAACCGCGCTTTAGCATGATCAATAATAGGAGAAGGGTAATTGGCTGGCGGATGAGCACTCTCCCAGGGGCTATGAATATATTTGTTAGGTAAATGGGCAATTTCTGGTATGTATCGGCGAATAAAATTACCATCAGGGTCAAATTTCTTAGATTGAGTAATAGGGTTAAATATTCTGAAATAGGGTTGGGCATCACAGCCGGTAGATGCACACCATTGCCAGCCTCCATTATTTGAAGCTAAGTCATAGTCATTTAATTGTGCAGCGAAATAAGCTTCTCCCCAGCGCCAGTCGATATGTAGATCTTTAATTAAAAAGCTGGCAGCTACCATGCGTAAACGATTATGCATAAAACCGCTGCTATTTATCTGGCGCATGGCTGCATCAACGAGAGGATACCCTGTTTGCCCAGTTTTCCATGCCTCAAATAGAGCAACATCATTAGTAAATTCAAGTTGATCATATTCTGATTTAAAAGCATGACTTACTACATGAGGAAAATGCGACAAAATGGCTGCATAAAAATCTCGCCAAATTAATTCACTTAGCCACGTTTCAGCGCCTAATGAGCCAAATGCAATGCGGCTTTGGGCAACTCTTACAGCTTCCCGTATAGAAAGTGTGCCGAAACGAAGATGTACTGAAAGATAAGACCCGCCTTTCATGGCAGGAAAATCGCGACGCTCCGCGTAATCATCAATACGCTGTATAAAATTATTCAAAAGGGAAGAGGCACCTTTAACGCCTATGGGCAAATTTATAGTGTTAGTGTTGGCAGCTTCGAATCCTAATGTTTTCAGCGAGGGTAAAGAGGCATTTTTTAACGATGTCTTTAAGCGATGAAGGAGTTCCTCGCTCTTGCGTTCAGCATAATCTTCAGCACTAAGCTGTTTAAGCCAAGCACGTTTATACGGCGTAAATACGCTATAAGGCTCCCCATTTTGCTTAAGAACCTCGTTGTGCTCGAAAATGACTTGATCTTTAAATGAATGAAAAGGAATACCATGAGCTGTAAGCTCAAGGCCCACATTAAGATCGCGATTGATCGCTGAAGGTTCGTAGTCATTATGCGTAAATACAGCGTCAGCATTAATTTTTTGCGCCAGCAAAGGAATTTCTTGCTCAGGGTTACCGTGCAAAACGTACAAAGCCCCTTGCTGTTCGGTAAACGCTTGATGAAGGTCTTGAAGGCTATTCCAAATAAATGCAACTCTACGATCATGTTCAGGTAATGATGCAAGAATAATCGTATCAAACACAAACACGCCAATAACTTCTTGGCTTTGCTCAAGAGCATGGTTTAACGCAGTATGATCATGTAACCTAAGGTCACGCCGGAACCAGCAGAGACTGCGTGTGTACACTGAATGCTCCTAGTAAAAGTGAGGGCCTCAATGAATTTACACTAGCACACCAGCGACTACAAGCAATCTACATAATAGAGTTTGCCTCTAATCATTGAAGTTAGAAGTTAGGCAGTTGGATTTTCTAGGCGCATTTGTAACTTGTCGTACTCTGTTTGCGTTGTCATGCGGGGCATTCCATGCCTTAATAGAGCCTAGATGCGTAGCATTTGAAAATTAAGAAACCTTTTTAAATGGATTCCTATCAGGCGCTTCTTCATGTTCAATACCTAGTAATAAGCGTTTTAACAAGGTATTAAGAATGGGTTGGCGGTGCCGTACAAGTACTCCAAATGTTTCAGGTTTCGCGCCTAATGCAGCTTTAGGTTCCAATGCGCTACGCCCAAAAGAAATACGTTTGCATCCTAGCGCCAAAGCATCAGCAATACCTGCATGAAGCAGGCGAAAATAAAGTGGTAATTCAGCAGCCGCGCTACGGTCGAATCCAATATGATAGGCAATCGATGTATCGCCATCAGCCACGGATATTAAAAAGCCAAGTAATGTATGGTTGCGTTTAATCAGGCTGCACCGAAAGCGTTCTCCAGCCACGCGCTGAAGGGCAGAAAAATACTCGGTACGCAATAAAAAAGGACGAAAAGCAGCATTAGCTTGTACCGATTGATATAAGGTAAAAAATTGATCTTGCAATGAAGTGAGATCAGCCGCTTGTTCTATAACGCAATCTGCTTCATCAATAGGTTTTAATACGCCATTACGAATATTGGCTCGGTATTTTGAAGATAAGCTAGCTAAGTAATCGTCGTAACTTTTCCAATCTTGCCCTAAGGTGAGAACCATGTTCGGTTCTGTTTCAAGATATCGATAATTTAAACGAGAAAGATGAAGAGCATGCTCCGTAAATGGCGCATGTAAGTCTTTAATCATTAAAAACTGTGTTTTACCTCTTAATCTGTCTGCTTGCCGTAAACGGTATAAAACCTCAGCCACACCATGCCATACAATCTTTGGGTCAATACCTTCAGCAAAGGCAATACCGTGTTGCCCGTATGTTAATAAGTTTCCGCATGTTAATACGCGTTGGCTAACTTTTTTACTTAGTAAATGAACAGGTTTTTTCCAAAGACTCATGGCTTTTTGTTCGGGTCGAGCATGTGCCAGATGAATATCTATAATATGCACATATACAGCCGCAATCGGCTGTAAAACGCCATCATTTTCTTGGTAAATCAATGCATAGCGAGGGCTAATGTTGGTAGGGAGAACAGGCTCCATCGCTTTTAAATAATCAGCCGACATAAAAAAACTGCACTGGTGAGTGAGATTTTTCCATACCTCGGTGTTGAGCATATTTAAAGAGTCTGCTATCGCAAATTGCAATTGTGCTGCGCGTTTCAAGCGTTTGCGTTCCTGGCCTTTTTCTAACAATGACGATTTTAGGGAGCGCACTTTATCAGTGATTTTCATACGGTCGATTACTCCATCTTCAACTAATTTTTAAGTTCTTATGCTGATGTTTTATCGACTTTTTTTGATTGTTATGAAAAATTATTTTCGATAAACGGTTAATTCTTGTGTTAACCATTCTGCGCTGGGAATAGAAGCTTTACCCTCACATTGAACAAAATAGGGCTTACCTGTTGAGCTGCTTTCGCTAGCAGCACGTTTAATAAAAATCTCTGCGGTAGGGGCTAAGTCTTTTTTTTGTAAATAATTATATTTTCGACTTAGATGAGCTTTAGCCTCAGTTGAGCTATACCATGTTCCATTGCGAGAAAACTTACAATTTGAAGACTCTAAATAGGATAGCAAATGCTGAATTTCTTGGTCGGGAGAAGATTGGGGATGTTGAGCCAATGTATACGATGACATAAGCAGTAATATAGAAAAAAAGAAGAACTTCATGGAGCGCTTTCAAGGTTTGATAATTAAATGGTTAGAAAAAAATGCTTAGCCATAATGTTTAAGCGTTAAATAGTTAAGACGTTTGTGATGAGGGTTAGGTTTACTTCAATAAGACTTAGACAAAAGCAGTCGTTTAGTTAAAGGGTTAAAAGCGTGGGAAATGTATACAAAAACTCTCTGAGTTCACCTTCAATGACGTGTGATCAGGCAGCGCTTTACGAAAAAATTTGTTCTTTTTCCTTAGATGCTGCTGAGTCATCATTGATGTTTAGTCAGCGTTTGGCGCAAGAGAATGACTGGAACTATGCATATGCATTGCAAGTGATAGAGGAATACAAAAAATTTGTTTTTCTGGCTTTGGTGGCAGGTCATCCTGTTACTCCCTCAGAACAGGTAGATCAAGTATGGCACTTACATTTAACCTATACGCATTCTTACTGGCAAGAGTTTTGCCCGAATATTTTGGGAGCGCCATTTCATCATAGCCCTACGCATGGTGGGGTAGCTGAACAGGTGAAATTTGTTGAATGGTATAACCGTACCTTAACTAGCTATCAGCATTTTTTTGGTGAGGTCCCTCCTTTAACTATCTGGCCTGTTTCAGATATTCGCTTTGGAAAAGCTGTATATTACAAGCGTATCAATACCCATAAAAACTGGATTTTGCCAAAACCAGAGTTGAAACAATGGATCAAAACAAAGAGTGGTTTAGCAATACTAATTTTTTTTGCGATAAGCGTTGTAAGCTGCCAAGTGTTTGCAGATATAACAAATTCGCTTAATTTCATTGGATCAGATTTCCGACCTTTTTATATTTTATTGTATGTGATCGGGTTAATGGTGGCGTGTGGTGCGCGGGTTATTTTGTGTTCAACTAATAACAATGGCTTTTCTTTAGTAAAAAGTGCTGATCAGCTAAGTGATTATGAAGTAGCGTATTTGGCTGGTGGCACTAATCGTGTGCTGGGAACGGCAATGATTTATTTGTTGCAACATAAATATCTAAAAATAGTAGCGGTATCGAGCGAGTCTGCCCATGCGCCAGAATCTTCATGGTGGGTAAAGGTTATAAAGCCAGAGTTTCATGAATGCCATCCAATCGAACAGGCCGTTATGCAAGCCACTAATACACCAGGGTTTGAAAATAGTTTGGATAAAGTTATAGGCCGCTCGTATCTACGGTTAAAGAAAGAAAAGATATTATTGAATAATTGCTTTCAGACAAAAGGTATTTTTCTAAATGATAAGCAAGCGTCTGATGCACGATTTTACCCGTTAGCTATTATTTGTTTACTAATGGGGGGAGGGTTAGTCAACATTTTTGTGGATTTATTGCGGCAAAAACCTGTAGAGTTTTTGTGCATCAGCATAGCTTTTTTATTGCCTTTTGCATTTAGGCTATATTTTAAACCGACGCATAGCCAGTACGGTAAGGCTATTTTAAAATATTTAACCCGCTCTAAGAAACCGTTAAAAAAAACGGTTGATGCTACACAGCTTCCCTTGGCATATGCACTATTTGGAGTAACAGCTTTAGAAATGAATTCGGCTTTTGACGATATATACAAAATATTTAACGCTACTCTTCCTTTGAGTGGTAACTATAAAAGTGATGGAAGCGGAGAGGGAGGATGCAGCGGGGGATGCGGAGGCCACTAAGATTTGAAATTAAGGGGAAAATGCTTAAATCATATCCCCCTTTTAAAGCAGCTAAATTAACGCTATTATCAATATTTAAGACGATAAATGAACGTTATTCAGCCATTAATTGCTTAGGATCATTTCTCGTCTTCCACAAAGAATACAGCACGCCGATCACTAATAAGCCAAAGGTAACGCCAAGCGATATTGGCGAGGGTATTTTAATATCAAAGTTAACCAGTAAAATTTTAGCTCCAATAAATACCAGTACCACTGCTAGAGAATATTTTAAATATTCAAAGCGATGTACCATAGCAGCTAGTGCAAAATACAATGCTCTTAATCCCAAAATAGCAAAAATATTTGAGGTGAAAACAATAAACGTATCGGTTGTGATGGCGAAAATAGCAGGTACACTATCTACAGCAAAAATAACATCGCTAATTTCAACCATAATTAAGGTTAAAAAAAGTGGGGTTGCCCACCACACTGATTTACCAGTTCCTTTAGGATCAGGTGCTTTGACGAAAAAGTCATGGTTTTCAATCTTCTCTGTAAATCGAAAATGTCCTTTAAGCCAGTTGATAAGCGGATTTTTAGAAATATCAGTTTCTTCCTCATCATTGGCCCATAGCATTTTGATGCCTGTAAATACCAGGAAAGCGCCAAAAATATAAAGAATCCAGGAGAACTGATGAATCAGAGCGGCTCCTAGGCCAATCATGATTCCACGCATGACAATAGCGCCTAGAATTCCCCACAATAATACCCGATGCTGAAATTTCGCTGGCACAGCAAAATAGGTAAACACTAAACTCATGACAAACACATTGTCCATAGACAAGCTTTTTTCAACTAAAAAACCTGTGAAGTAATCCATACCTGCTTTAGGCCCTAAGGCATACCATACCCATCCTCCAAAGAGCAGGCCTGCACTAATATAAAACGCAGATAATTTAAGGCTTTCTTTTACTCCAATTTTATGATCTTTTTTGTTTAAAACCCCCAAATCAAGTACCATTAAAACTAGTACGGAAATACCAAACGATGCCCACATCCACCATGGATAATTCATAATGTTTTTCCTTTTAATTAGCAAAATAGATTTGTGGTATTTAGCAAATCCTTCTATGAAAAGTGTAACGTATGGAAGACTATATAAAAATCAGAGTAATGATGAGAGTTTGTTAGGTTTTTTAGAAGGATGATGAATAGGTGCGAGATCAAATTATTAGGCTAAGTTACTAAAATAGGAGAAATATAAAATTTTCTTAGCGGTTATAGTGTGTCTTGACTTATCTGACTGTAAAAAAACTCAAGAAAGAGTTCTGCGTAAATTTTCATGTTAACGCGTAAATAATAAAGCTTTTGCTCAGATGATGTAGAGCCAGAGAACAATAACTGATTCTTAGCGAAGCTTCCTATGTACAATGCTATGTTTAGTGTAAGGAACGTTCAAAAAGTAACGTACTGTTTGGTAGCTTGTATTCTTGAGTACTTTGAGTACTAATAGATACTGTGCTTGACTACTGGATGACAACCTTCTGCACGCCATCAGTAAGTTATTTTTTTCACGTTCCTAAGAGAGATATCGTGTCAGTCTTAACTTGGATTTTATTAAGTTGCAGTGTTGGCGGGGTGTTAAGCACTCTGATTGCTGCTGTGGGGTTACGCTGGGTAAAGGCATCATGGATTCCTAATGGCGTTAGCTATTCTGTAGGTGCAATGTTAGCCGCGGTATTTTTAGATCTTATTCCGCATGGGTTAGAGCGTGCCTCTTCGTCTGAACAATTTTTGTTGCAAGTTTTATTAGGTATGGTGTTTCTATTTATTTTAGAAAAACTGGTTGTATGGCGCCATGATCATCACGTTCATGATCATGCTGAAGAAGCAGCAGGGTGTAAGCATGATAGCCACCGCCATAGTACGCATAGCACGGCATGGCGTGTATTGGTAGGAGATAGCGTTCATAATTTTATTGATGGTGTTTTAATTGCTGCGTCATTTGTGGCAAGCCCAGCGTTGGGTTTAAATACGGCATTAGCGATTGTTGCTCATGAAATTCCTCAAGAATTAGGTGATGCAATGATTTTAGTTCATGCAGGTTATGAGCGTAGCCGTGCTTTATTTTTGAATCTATTATCAGGCCTTGCAATGGTGCTGGGTGGTATTGCGGGATATGTATTTGTAGGGCATTTTGAAATATTGCTATTGCCGATGTTAGCCCTGGTTTCTGCCAATATGCTGTATGTAACAATTAGTGATTTGATGCCAGGATTACATCGCGAACGTACACGCCGTGAAGCTCTTATACAAGGTGCTCTTATGTTACTGGGAATTTGCACAGTTTTATCAACGCATATACTTCATCGGTCATAAACAAGTATGCTAGAAGGTATGTAATAAAATCGTATTATTGTCTTGATTACGATTACGTAAAACTACCCCTAGCCTAGTGAAATAGCATAGATTATGAGGAGTAGTTTAAACGTCTTAGTATGCCTAGTATGCGTAACTCGAAGTGTTATATTCTTTTTCAACTCCACTCATGCAA
>JAZKAR010000016.1:135146-331020 GCA_040389065.1 Pseudomonadota bacterium
GCAACTTAAGCAAAAATAGCATCTGCTCCCATCCAGGTCCGTAATTTTTTCAAAGCCTGTTGCTCAAGTTGTCTTATACGCTCTGCTGATACTGCATAGCGAGCAGCCAGCTCTTGTAGCGTAGTGGAGCCTTCATTTAACCAGCGCGCTTGAATAATATCGCGGCTACGCTCATCAAGTTGTGCCAGAGCTTCACCTAAATCACGATGTTCATAGGCCGCAGATTGCGCTTCTTCGACTAGGAGTAGCGGGTTAGCATTAGGAGCTTCTAAATAATCAATCGGTGCGTAGCTCTCTTCATCATTGAAGGGAGAGTCAAACGCAATATCGCCACCTGACAGCCTCAAATCCATTTCTCTGACTTCTTCAGGCTTTACACCTAAATCATTTGCAATCGCGAGGTATTGTTCTGGCGATAAATGATCAGAAGATTTCATACTTCTTAAATTGAAGAATAATTTACGTTGCGCTTTAGTAGTAGCTACTTTAACTAAGCGCCAATTGCGTAAAATATACTCATGCATTTCAGCTTTAATCCAATGCACAGCAAAAGAAACTAAACGTACACCGCGAGTGGAGTCAAAACGTTTCACAGCTTTCATTAATCCGATATTACCTTCTTGAATTAAATCTGCTTGAGGTAAACCGTATCCTGAGTATTGGCGGCTAATCGCTATCACCAGTCTTAAATGCGAAAGTACGAGTTGTCGTGCGGCTTCCAGATCTTGGTGAAGTTGCCAGCGTTGGGCAAGATTTGTTTCTTCTTCTTGGGTAAGAAGAGGAAATTGGTTAACTGCTTGTATGTAGCGATCTATGCTACCTAAATCGGTAGGAGTAGGAAACGCTAATGCATTTGATGTAGGCACAATAGTTAGTGCGGTAGAGGTCGTCATTATATTCTCCTCCATGTTAGACTCAACAGATATAACAAAACGACGAGGAATCATTATTATTCTAGCACTCTAACGGTTAGACTGCTAATTTTGCATACAAATAATCGTTAAGATTACATATGTTCTTTAGTGCTGCAAAAATTATTTTTTAATACTAATCATATAGTAGCATAGAAAGTAAGGGAAAGTTTGCCTCAATTTGCCCTGATAACTTGCCCAGTAGCGCTTTGAAACATTTCTTACTCTACAAAGTATTGAAGTTTGTACTTATGAGAGTATGCACACGTTAAGGTGAATAATAAGAGTTATCAGAGATCAATCGGCGAAAAACTTAAGAAAATAACATTACAATGCTTAAGAGTCGTGGTTTTTTGTATCTGTTAAACGCATTTTTTTAACAATCGATGTTGTTGAGCGTTCAACCTCAAAAGGTATACTGTATACCGCACCACCCCATGTGAGTACCTCTGTAGCACCTACAATATTGCTAACGGGCCAGTCGCCGCCTTTAATAAGAATATCAGGGCGTAAAGCAAGAATAGGTTTGATCGGAGTAGAGTCATTGAATGATATAACGCAGTCGACAGATTCAAGCGCTGCAATGACACATAAGCGGTCTTCTAGACTGTTAATCGGCCGTTGATCATGCAAATCAATACCTTTATTTAGGCTTTTTACGGAAGCATCGCTATTGAGGGCTACAATTAAAGTGGATCCATACGTTTTTGCCTGGGCTAAATATGTAATATGTCCACGATGCAAAATATCAAAACATCCATTCGTGAACACCCAAGGGCGCGGAAGTTGCGCCCAAGGGTGATCTAATCCTAGCGGATTCCAGTGTGCTAATTTTTTTTGAAAAGATAACATACTAGAATTTAATAAAATTTAATGAATATATTAGCGCTGGCGGTCATAGTCATTCGAGTTTCGATTACCTATATTTTCGCGAACTCCATACTCAAATAAACGTACAACTTTTTTTACGCCATTTGTTGTACGGGCTATATCAGTAGCCGCATCAGCTTCTTCTCGTGTAACAATACCCATTAAGAAAACCGTGCCATCTTCAGTATAAACTTTCACATGGTTAACACTGAATTTTTGTGCATCAAGAAAACGAGCTTTAATTTTGGAAGTAATGTAAGAATCAGACGTGCGTGAAGAAAGCGCCATAATTGGCCCAATTTCAGTTTCATTATACACGCGCTGAACATGGGGTACTTCAGACGCTAGGGCAGTAACATCGCGCTTAACGTCTTCATTAGGCACTTGCCCTGCTAGTAAAACATTGTAATTAAAGCTTACGGCATTAACGCGAACACTATAGCCATAACGCTGATTAATTTTATGTTGAACTTTATTTTCAATGACTTCATCTTCAATAAATGCCCCGCTGGTTCTTCGATCTTCAGCAATTGCTGCGCCTGTTCCTACACCTGCTAATAAAATAGGAGCACAGCCAGTGGTCACTAGGCTTGAAGAAATCGCGAGCATTAAAATGTAAATGCTTAAGCGTGATCGCATTAATCTTCTCCTAATAAAGTACAGTCAATAGCATCACATAACGTATGCAGTATCAGCATATGTGTTTCTTGTATGCGTGCCGTTACTTGGTGTGGAACGCATAAATGAAAATCATCAGGTTTTAAATGCTCAGGAACAAAACCTCCTCCTTTGCCTGTTAATGCTACCACGCGTAAATCGCGTTCGTGTGCGGCTTCTATCGCATGTAGAATGCTGCGAGATTGCCCACTGGTTGTCATCACTACCAAGACATCTCCAGCGTGCCCTAATGCTTGAATTTGCCGCGCAAATACATGGGCATAATCATAATCATTCGCTACCGCGGTTAAAAGTGCAGTATCAGCTGTTAAGGCTAGGCCTGCTAAACCTGGGCGCTCTCGATCAAAGCGCCCTGAAAGTTCAGCTGCAAAATGCTGTGCGTCAGCAGCTGAACCGCCATTCCCACAGGTCAGAATTTTTCGTTCGTTAAGCAATGATTCGATCAAAAACTGGCTAATAGCTTCAATTTGGGGGCCAAGAGCTGCAAAGGTATCCAGATGCAACTGAGCACTGGCTTGAAACTGCTTTTCAATGCGAGATAAAAGGTTCATGAGCGCGGCTGAAATTTCAAAAAAAATCTAAGAAGCCCTTGGGTAGATGCATCTTCAGAAGATATATCTTGCCCGGGAAGCATTAATGGGGTGAGACGGTTAGCAAGCTTCTTTCCAAGCGCTACCCCCCATTGATCAAAACTATCGACATTCCAAATTATGCCTTGTATTGCAACTTTATGTTCATAAAGCGCAAGTAATCGCCCCATATTGAATGGAGTTAAGTGCTCGAAAAACACAACTGTTGATGGCTGACCGCCAGGGCATCGTTTGTATTCAGGTAAATCATCTTCAGGAGCGGTACCCGCCATGAGTGCTTGGCTTTGCGCCAGTGCATTGGCAAGAAATCGTCGATGTAAATCTTGATCTGTGTGATGCGGAGTGGCTTCTAAAATAAAATCTATCGAAGTAGGTTGAGTGCCCTGATGAAGTAACTGAAAATAGGCATGTTGCCCTTGATTGCCTGGGCTGCCCCAAATAATAGGTGTTGTTAAGAGGTCAAGAGGATTGCCATTTAGGTCAACACGTTTCCCGTTGCTTTCCATATCCACTTGTTGAAGATGAGATACAAACGTATTTAATCGCTCGGGGTAGGGAATAACGGCGTGTGTGCTAAACCCTAGAAAGTTACGATACCAAACGCCAAGTAATGCCAAAATTGCTGGCATATTACGTTCTAAAGGCGCCGTTCGTGCATGCATATCCATGCTATGAGCACCACGCAATAGCTCTAGAAATGCTGATGAACCTAGGCGAATGGCAATACATAACCCTACTGATGACCATAGTGAATAACGGCCTCCAACCCATGGCCATAACTTAAGGCATCGCTCTGGGGGAATATTAAAATTCATAGCGCCATCAGGGTTTGCTGTAATCGCAAAAAAATGTTGTGCGGCTTTTTCTTCTCCTAATGATAGAGAAGCCCAGCGGCGAGCGCGTTCGCTATTTAAGCGAGTTTCTTCAGTACCTAAACTTTTTGATACAAATAAAAATAAGGTGCGCTCAGGGTCAAGTGAAGCTAAAACAGCTGACAAGCGATCGCCATCGATACTGGAAAGTGTTAAGATTTCTGGTGCTAGCGGATTTTGATAAGAAGGTAGTGCATCAAGAACAGCGCGCGGCCCTAGATCAGAACCTCCTATACCGATATTAACGACGTGGGTAATAGATTTTCCGGTGGAACCTAAATATTGGCTTGTATGCAGTTGATCTGCGAGTGTTAGCATACGCTGACGTTCAGTCTCAATCTCTGGACGAAAATCATAGCCCTTTACGTGTAAGGGTTCTTGTGTAAAATTGCGTAAAGCTGTATGAAATGCTGCATTACCTTCGGTGGTATTTACAATAGCGCCTGTACATAATTCCTCTAGGCGTGAGGGAACATTACATTCATGTGCTAGCGCAAGAAGCGCTTCCCATATAGGTGCATTAATCCAGTGCTTAGAGTAATCTAGCAGACAACCTTCATCCTCAACACTGAATTTAGTAAAGCGCTCAGGATCATTATCAAACCAATCATGAAGATGTGTTTGACGGAGTGTAGGAACAAAGCTTTCAAGCTTTTTCCACGAGCTTAAAACACGACGAGATGAAGACATAGATGAGGGCATATATGCTTAAAAAATTAAAGTGCTGCCTATTGTAGCCGAAGTAGGCGAAGCAGATATAGAGTATAACCATGACAAACATGTTGTAAGCTTCTATAATCCGCACGTCCTGAATGACTCGATGAAAGCGAGAATCGCCATGTCTGAAATTCAGCGTCTCCCATTCCTTACCGAAGAGGAGCTCCTTAAAGCACCTGAGACAGATTATATGAATGCCGCTCAGTTAGCCTACTTTAAGCATATGCTTGAAGATTTGCAGCGTCAGTTGTTAGCCAATGCAGATGATACCGGCCAACACTTGCGTGAAAATGAAGTCATGACTGATATGGCTGATCGGGCTACGCAAGAGGAAGAGTATGCGTTGGAATTGCGCACACGTGATCGTGAGCGTAAGTTGCTTAAGAAAATTGAAAAATCACTTCGACTGATTGAAGATGGTAGTTACGGGTATTGTGAAGAAACAGGAGAACCAATTGGTATTCCGCGTTTATTAGCAAGGCCTACAGCTTCTTTGTGTATTGAGGCGCAAGAGCGGCGTGAACGTCTTCAAAAACTTTACGGAGAGTGATGCCGTCTTACCTTACAGTTGTTATTTTTTTACCAAAGAATTACATATATGGTTAAGAGTAAGGTATTTACAGATTTTTTATTTTAAAGTTATTGAAGAGTGATTGGAGCCTTACATGTTAATTAATCAGACTGTTTTTCCTTTTGTATTACCTGATTTACCGTATGAACCTAATGCTTTAGAGCCTGTTATTAGTGCAAATACACTTTCTTTTCATCATGGTAAGCATCATAAAGCTTATGTTGATAATTTGAATAAACTTATTTCAGGCACTGAGTTAGAAAATAAATCGCTTGAAGACATTATTAATTTTACTGCTGGCAAACCTGATTATGCAGGACATTTTAATAATGCTGCGCAAATTTGGAATCACAGTTTTTACTGGGCAGGATTAACAGCAAATGGTGGTGGGGTACCTCAAGGTATCGTAGCTGATGCAATTAATCAGGCTTTTGGCAGTTTTGATGCATTTAAAACAGCATTTGCTCAAGCAGCAACTACTCAATTTGGTAGCGGTTGGGCATGGTTAGTAAAAGATGGCAGCACCGTTAAAATTGTTAAGACAAGTAATGCAGAAGTTCCTTTAACTAAAGGTCAAAAACCTTTGTTAACAATTGATGTGTGGGAACATGCGTATTATCTTGATTTTCAAAATCGACGTGCAGATTATGTGCAAGGCGTTATTGAAAAGCTTTTAAACTGGAAGTTTGCAGAAGAGCAATTTAATTCTTAAATTTTAATTAGTCTTGTAATTAAAATTAAGTCATTGCTGATAAAATAAAAAACCGGGATAAAACCCGGTCTTTTATTTTGATACTACTGAAAATAGAGTTTGTTTTTTGAATTACTCTTTAACTGCTTCTACAGCAATATTTAAATCTACGTCATCGCTTACAAACGGAACAGCATCTGCCATATTGAAGTCTGAGCGTTTAATAACGGCTGTTGCATTTGCTCCACAGGCTTTTTTCTTTGCCATAGGATGAACGCCGCAATGGAAATGCGTCAAGGTTAGTGTAGTGGGTTTTGTAATACCTTTAATTGTTAAATCTCCATCAATAGACTTAACTGCTTCACCATTAAACTTAAAGTTTTTGGATTTAAAGGTAATGGTAGGATACTTTTCAATATTAAAGAATTTTTCTTTTGCAAGATGGTCATTAAAAATAGGATTGCCAGTATTAAGTGATTTTGTTTCAATAGTAATATCAGCTGAACCTGTACTAGCTGCGCTATCGATAGTAATTTTTCCAGAAGTTTTATCAAAACGTGCGCTTTGTCTTGAGAATCCTAAATGGCTGTATCCAAATGTGGGATTAGTATGAGCATTATCAATAATATATGTTTCTGGGGCAGCCATAGCGCTTGTAGAAAATAAGATACCTGCGAGTAAAGATAAAGTAATGTGATTCTTCATATTAATAATCTCCTGGTTATTTAAAATTTTTAAGGGAAATATTTTATTGGCTAAATTTAAACAGAACCAATAAAGTCCCGCTTTCCTAACTCTACACCATTATGTCTTAAAATAGCATACGCAGTGGTAAGATGAAAATAGAAGTTAGGTAAAACAAAACTAATAAGATAATCACTGCCTTTGAATTCTAAATTATTTCCCGCAATGCTTAGTTGAATATCACGTTCTGCACTACTTTCAATTTGAGCGGGGGTTAACGTTTCAATAAATTTTTGAGTAGCATGAATGCGCTGATAAATATCATTAAAGCTACCTTCATTATCCTCAAATTTAGGAACCTCTACACCCGCTAAACGGGCTGCGGCACCTTTAGCAAAATCGCACCCGATTTGTATTTGGCGAATAAGCGGAAACATATCAGGAAAAAGTCGGGATTGTAATAGCACAGCGGGATCAATTTTCCGGTTTTCTGCATGGCTTTCTGCTTTTTGTAAAAGCACTAACAATTGATTAAGCATGCGTTGAAATTGCGGAACAGAAGCTTTATACATTGAAAAGCTCATCGTTATATCCTATGTAGTGACCAAGAATGCTGCTCTCACGTAATTGTGTATGATGATTATTTAGCTAACTAAAGCATATTTTGATATCCGAGTTGTGATCGACCAGTAATAATTAATTATGTTGTGTAACAAATATGAATGGCTATGCTTTTACTGGCTGATCGTATGATTGGTAGCGCGCCCTAACTATGAATGCATACCGCACGCGCGCTATTTATTGTTTGCTAAAGATAAATATCGCTATTAATCATATTATTTACTAAATAAGCCCTATATACGAGAGAGCAGTATTGAAATTTTTTTAATCGCCTAGCATTAGAATGTGCCAGGAAAATTCTTAGCCGACACTAACCCCATAGGATTTAGCAAGAGGGCCAAGCCCACCATTAAATCCTTGCCCTACCGCTCTAAATTTCCATTCGCCATTATTGCGATAAACTTCCCCAAAAACCATAGCAGTTTCAGTACTCATATCTTCTGAAAGGTCAAAACGAACAATTTCACGTTGAGTTTCTGCGTTAACCACGCGAATAAATGCACCACCAACCATTCCAAAATTTTGGTGACGATTTTCAGCTTCGTGAATGGTGACAGAAAAGGCTACTTTATCAATATCACTGGCAACTCTATCAAGAGTAACCTCTACAACCTCATCATCTCCTGCTCCAGCACCGGTACGATTATCTCCTTGGTGAATGATTGCGCCATCGGATGATTTAAGATTGTTGTAAAAAATAAAATCACTATCGCCTCGAACTTTACCTTGATTTGTGAGTAAAAAGGCGCTGGCATCTAAATCAAAATCTGCGCCATCTGTTGCGCGTGCATCCCATCCTAATCCTACAAGTATACGTTTAAGATTTGGATCTTCTTTGGTTAAAGAAACATTACCACCTTTGCTTAAGCTAATTGACATGGGTTGTTACTCCTATAGATGAAATGGATACAGCGATGAATTAAGCAAGCTATAAATAAGGGTTTAATTTTCTTTTTTCAAGGTTGTCCATAAGCGAGCATATTCGCCTTGCTGCTGAAGAAGCATCGTATGTGTACCTGATTCTACAAGGCAACCTTCTTTAAAAATGAGTAAGCGATCAGCATTTTGTACAGTAGTCAGGCGATGCGCGATAATAAGTGTTGTGCGCTTGGCTGTTAGAGGCAGCAGGGCTTTTTGTAGTGCAGCCTCGGTTTCGCTATCAAGGGCTGATGTCGCTTCATCTAAGACTAAAATAGGAGCATTTTTGAGAAGAGCCCGTGCAATAGCGATGCGTTGTCGTTGTCCGCCCGAAAGGTTTTGTCCACTTTCTCCAAGTAGGGTATTAAATCCGTTTGGGAGGGCTTGAATAAAACTTAGCGCTTGAGCATGGCGAGCAGCTTCTAAAACGGCTTCTTCAGTGACTTCATTGGGGGAAAGGCCATACGCTATATTGGCTGTTACTGTGTCATTAAAAAGAATAATATCTTGGCTAACTAAAGCGATATTTTTACGAACATAAAGCAAATCATATTCTTGAATAGGGTTTTGATCTAATAGAATGGTACCTTGAGTTGGTGCATAAAAGCGTGCTAATAGCTGCAACAAGGTACTTTTTCCACTGCCTGAAATTCCTACAACTCCAATAGTTTCCCCAGGCTGGATAGAAAAGGTAAGGTGATTTAATGCTGGAGTTGTTCGAGCCGGGTAGGTAAAGCAGACGTTTTTGAATTCAATAGAGCCGCCAATGGGTGAAGTAAGTAAGCCAGTATTTGGTTCTTCGATGGAGTCTAAAAACTCAAATACGGTAGAGGCTGCTGCCAGTCCTCTTTCAAGCGATTGATGAACATTGGTCAATCTTTTAACCGGTGCAAAAAGCATTAGCATAGCGGTTACAAAAGACATAAAGTCACCCGCAGTAAGCTGAGTTTTTTGGCTTGCCAAAAAAATAATTAAGGCTAGTGCAAGGGAAATAAGCCATTGAACGATGCCTGTATACGTGCTAGATAACGTAATTTGCTTGAGTTGGCTATAGCGAACAGCTTTGCATGCGCTTTCAAATTGTTTTTGGTGATGCTCATAGCCATTAAAAAGCTTAACAAGCCGTTGAGCTTGGAGGGATTCATTTAGCGTTTGAGTAAGCTCTCCCATTTGATCTTGCCAGTCACGTGTAATTTTTCTTAGACGACGATTAACAACTCGTACCCCGATACTGACAATAGGCAATAAAACAGCACAAATTAGCGTTAGGTGCCAATCAGTGTAAACAAGCATAGCGGTTAAACCTAAGACAGTAAGACCATCTTTAACAATAATGGTGATAACGCTAAAGCCTGCTTCAGAAACTTGATTCACATCACTGATAACATGTGAGGCTAATCGGCCTGATGAATGCGTATCAAAAAAAGAAACAGGTAATCGCAACATGCGTTTAAACAGTGCACTGCGTAAAGTAAATACAAGCTGTGTAGATAGCCAGGTGCCTGTATATTCATTGATAAAGCTGCTAATACCTCTAATGATAAAAAGAATAACAATTGCAAGCGGTACGCTATAGGTATTTTGGAAAAAATGCCGCAAAAAGCTCGTGCTTTGATTTAATTGGGTTGCCGCTTGTGGACTATGAAAGCTTTGATCCATCAAAGGTTTCATCAGCCATGCAAAAGCAGGCTCAGTAAACGCCGCAAAACACATACTAACAATGGAAATAAAAAATAACCCTAAATGAGGAAGTAAATACCCCATTAAGCGTTTATAAAGCTTCCAAGGCTCTCGCGGAGTGGACGGCAACATTCATTATCCTTAGCTATAGCAGTTCGCTAGCCTACACTGAATATTTGCCTCTGTGAACGGTAGTTACTCACTTTGTTCAGAAATACGTAGTTTTATAGCGCTTTTACTTTTTCTTTATAGCTGCTATATCACGTGCTTGAATCAATAGCCTTATCTTTTTATGTGTATTGATTGATCAAAGCATGAATGTAAATACATAAATAATGAAGAAAGTAAGAGTCGTTTTCAGAACAGGTTTTGTAGAAAATAAGAAATACAGAAACAAAGCAAGAAAAGTTTACAGTTGAATAATTATTGTTTTTAGATTCAATATATTGGTGTTTTAAGGATAGTATAGGGATAGAACGGAAAATTAAACCTTTTTTTTCATCTCTGTAGATACATTCCCTGTTGTAAAGTGCTGGCTTTTTAGATATAAATGTAAAGTACTGGTATTTTTCTCAAAATATACTAGTGTGTTCAGTGTCTATAAATGTAAAGGGGAAAAATCATGTCTTTCTTTTCCGGGTTATCAGGTTTAGCAGATTCATTTGGTGATATGTTTCACGATGTTGCCGAAATTGGTTTGACATCACGTATGGGTGATAGCCTGTTTTCAGGTGGCGATCATCACGATGGTCTTTCAAGTTTTGGTGAAACAGCTACCAATTTTACCATGGCAAATAGTTTAGGTGATTATGATGGTGGTTCCTTCTAATTGGTTTAAAAATCAGAAGGATGGTAGTGTCCGCATAAGTGCTAATATTTCAGCACTTATGCGGAAAGTAGATATAGTTGCTTAAGTCTAACATCTAAGCAAAGTGGTGTTTAGTTGTATTGATAGTACATAGATGTACTAGGCTTACCGTGAATTTATGGTTTAATTTGATTCATTTGTTTACATCATTTTGCTTTCGCATTGTTTTATTTATGTGTGTATTTCAATATTTAAATCTTTCATATGGTTACTAAATAATAATAAAATCTAAAAATTTTTTTATTATTTTTATCAATTGTTTATAATTATTTTTTAGCAAAGCCTTTATCTGTCAGGGCATATCCGTTAGCCTTACGTTACAATAGTGGTCTTGTATATCCGCGAATAACATTATAAGTAAGGGGACAAAATGCTTGATGTGGCGCTTCTGCGACAGCAGCTTGGTTTTGTAGAAAAACAGTTAAAGCGCCGTCGATTTTCTTGGGATTCCTCTTACTTTGAGGCTTTGGAACAGCGCCGTAAGATAGTACAAGTAGAATCAGAAGCCTTGCAGGCGGAACGTAATCGCTTAGCAAAAGCAGTAGGGGTAGCTAAAAAAAATAAAGATGAGCCGTTAGCACAATCGCTTATGGCTGAGTCTGTAGCCAATAACGAGCGATCAAGTGAGTTGCAGCATGAGCTTGAAACGATACAGACGCAGCTAAATCAATTGCTTTTGAGTTTGCCTAATCTGCCTCATGAAGATGTGCCTGATGGCGTTTCAGAAGCCGATAATATCGAATTACGGCGCTGGCAATCAGTGCCTGTATTTGATTTTGAAGTAAAAGATCATGTGGCTCTTGGTGAGAGCACCGGCGGATTAGATTTCGAGCGTGCGGCAAAGCTCTCAGGTGCCCGTTTTATGGTACTAAAAGGTAATTTAGCGCGCTTACATCGTGCGTTAGCACAATTAATGCTTGATACTCATACGCAAGAACATGGTTATACTGAAGCTTATGTGCCTTATTTAGTTCATCCTGAAGTACTGCAGGGAACAGGGCAATTGCCTAAGTTTGAGGAAGATCTTTTTCCTGTCATTCCTTTTGGTGAAACAACGGCACGCTTTTATCTGATTCCTACTGCAGAAGTATCGTTAACAAATTTAGTACGTAATGAAATTGTGCCATTAGATTCATTGCCTCTCAAATTAACGGCGCATACACCTTGCTTTCGTGCTGAAGCAGGAGCCTATGGTCGAGATACGCGAGGCATGATTCGGCAACACCAGTTTGATAAAGTTGAGCTAGTACAAATTGTACATCCTGAGCAAGCACTTGATGCTTTGGAACAAATGACACAACATGCTGAAAATATTTTACGAAAACTTGAATTGCCTTATCGTGTATTAGCGCTTTGTACAGGTGATATGGGTTTTAGTGCCCGAAAAACATATGACTTAGAAGTATGGATGCCAGGGCAAGATTGTTATCGTGAAATTTCTTCATGTAGTCATTGCGGTGATTTTCAAGCTAGACGCATGCAGGCTCGTTTTCGTAATGCTCAAGGCAAAACAGAATGGTTGCATACATTAAATGGTTCTGGAGTTGCTGTAGGCAGAGCGTTAGCTGCGGTGTTAGAAAATCATCAGCAAAAAGATGGAACTATTAAAATTCCTAAGGCATTAAGACCTTATCTGGGTGGACAAGAGTATTTAATTGCTTAATCCTATAAATGAATGTGCAAGATTAATACATTGAACGTTGAGAGAGAATATGATTCGTAAAGCTGTTTTTCCCGTTGCTGGTTTAGGAACCCGATTTTTACCTGCTACTAAAGCAAGTCCTAAAGAAATGCTTCCTGTTGTTGATAAGCCACTGATTCAATATGCTGTTGAAGAAGCCGTGGCGGCTGGCATTCATGATCTGATTTTTATTACAGGCCGAGGTAAACGTGCTATTGAAGATCATTTTGACCGTGCTTATGAACTTGAAAGCGAATTGGCTGCCAATCAGAAACATGCTTTATTAGAAAGAGTGCAGGATATTGTTCCTAAGCATGTTAATTGTATTTTTGTTCGTCAACCATCAGCTTTAGGGTTAGGTCATGCAGTATTATGTGCGCAACCTGTTGTAGGTAATGAGCCTTTTGCCGTTATTTTAGCTGATGATCTAATTGATGCAACCGTTCCTGTTATGGAGCAAATGGTTAAGCAATACCGTTATGAGCGCTGTTCAATTTTGGGTGTGCAGTCGATAGAGCCTCATGAAACCCGTTCATATGGGGTAATTTCAAGCCGTCCAATTCGTGAGCGTGTGCATCAAATTGATAGTATTATTGAAAAACCATCACCTGAAAATGCTCCTAGTAATTTAGGTGTAGTTGGGCGTTATATATTAACTCCTGCTATATTTGATCAGTTAAATCGTGTAGAGCCAGGAGCGGGTGGTGAAATTCAATTAACAGATGGAATTGCACGTCTTTTAAAAGAAGAGCGAGTTTTAGCTTATGAGTTTGAAGGGCAACGGTATGATTGCGGTAGCAAATTAGGGTATTTGCAGGCTACCGTTAACTTTGGGTGTAGGCATCCTGAGTTGGGTGAGCAGTTTAGCCAGTTTTTAAAAGGCTATACGCAGAATCAACCTGTGGATTAATGATTGATTAATTCACCACTGATAGGAGCGCAACTATGCTTCATGTGCATGATGTACTCGCCTTAAAAGGCAATGTAATTTACAGTATTGATCCAGATCAAATGCTTAAAGAAGGTATTCGTCTTCTTGTTGTGAATGATGTTGGCTCTCTATTGGTGGTGAAAGACGGTATTTTACTGGGGCTACTCACATTTCGAGAGGTGTTGAGTGCAATGAATCGCTATGAAAATAGCGCAGACGTTACCGTTCGAGAATGTATGGTGACTAATATTTATGTTGTGAGTCCGAGTGATTTAATTTCCCATGTTTCGCATGAGTTACTGATAAGAAAAGTGCGCTATGTGCCAGTTGTTGATAAAAATATGATTCATGGAGTGATTTCTTTCCATGATATCCAAAAAGCTGAGTCTGAAGAGCGTCATTTTGAAAATCAGCTTCTTAAACGATACATTCGTGATTGGCCAGAAGAAGCAGCAGCGAATAGTTGATTAAATTAAGATCAAAGCCAGATTCGTGCTATGTAAAACTTTTGATTATTAAAATTAGAAGTTACGCAGTTGAGTTCACTTAGGGCATAGATGCTCCGTATGAGATGCCCACATGGTGACGCCGACAGTGCGGAAAGTTGCCAATAACGATGAGAGAGTTCAATTGCGTAACTTCTAAAATTATAGATAAAAGTCTCTAGGATTAATTCCAAAACTTCCTTCTGGGTGAGTGCGAAGGATGCAGTAAGGTGTTTTTTCATCAATATAAGGATTAGTTAGCAAATCGAGCATAATAGGAGCACGATAAGGTACACGTTGTGTATCCATAACAATCATAATTTGAGGCTGTAAGCGACGTACAGCATGTTGTTGAATGACGATTCCTATTTCATTAGAATTAAGCTCTACGATGGTTCCTGGTGGGTAAATTCCAATACATTGTACAAATTGCTCAACCAGTGTTTCGCTAAAAAGCTTGCCACGCTGTGAGTAAAGCTCATTGAGTGCCTTATGATTTTCAACTTGGCTGATACGATAGGGCCGGTTATGCGTCATTGCACAGAATGTATCAACTAACCCAGACATTTCTGCATGAACACCTATTAAGCCGCCTGATAGCCCTCTAGGATAGCCTGATCCATCAATACGCTCATGATGCTTATGCGCAATTTCGATGACTTCATTAGGAATAGAGCCATCGGCTTGTAAAATTTCTACTGTAAAACGTACATGCTCTTGCATGATTTCACGTTCTTTGGGCGTCAACTTTGTTTTTTTATGCACAATTTCTGCTGGTATTCTAGCCATTCCAAAATCTTGTACAAATCCAGCTAATCCTAAACATTGTAATTCGTAAGTATTTAAACCCAAAAAACGACCAAAATTGACTAATTGTATGGAAACAGAAATAAGTTGTTCATAAGTGTAGTTATGCTGTTGCTTAAGTCTGCTTGCCCAAATGATCGCGTTAGGGTTACGTGATACGCTTTGAATCATTTCATTCACAACAAGTTGTACTTGTCGCATATTAGGTACTTCGGCATTACGAATATCATCTAAGACATTTTCTACTACGCTTTGGGTGCTAATAATAAGTTCAACAGCTTGATTTAATTCTTCTTTAAATATTTCAGGCGCTTGGTGACTTTTGTGATGGTTTATATCCTCTTCTTCACCAAATCCAAAAAAAGCTTTAAGACGATTGAAAAAAGAAGGGCCTGCTGGAATAGGCTCCTCTTTTTTAATAGGGGTCATGGGTAGAGGTTCTGGTGCACGAATAGGGGCCGGCGCTTCTCTGAAATGAACACCAGTAGAACGGCTGCGATCAATATACACCCATCGGCAATATTGCTTGAGTGCCTCTAATGCTTCTGGGTTTTCGAGTAAAAAACCTTGAAGCATAAAAGGGGTATCAGTCCACGGGCGATCTAATCGGCTTACAAACATGCCAGGCTGAAGATCATTGACTGCTAATTCCTCTTCATGCGTCTTAAGGGGTGTGTTTTCAGTCGAAGATTTATTCATTATGGAAAGCATCTTTCAGGCGTGTGCTAAATATATCAAAGCGTCTATGTTGCAAGGCGGGAAGCAAATTTTGCACCTCCTGATTTTTTTGTAAATTAAGCGTCGCTGTCACAATACCGATTTTTTCAGGTTCACACGCTAGTATGTTGCCCCAAGGGTCAATAATTTGGCTGTGTCCGAATGTCTTCCGATTGCCAGGATGCGTGCCGGTTTGGGCGGAGGCAATTACATAACATTGATTTTCGATCGCACGGGCACGTAATAGCGTGTTCCAATGAGCGCTACCCGTCGTAAAGGTAAATGCTGCAGGAAGAGCGAGAATATTAAAAGGTAACAACGCTCTGAATAATTCAGGGAATCGTAAGTCGTAGCATATGCTTAGCCCTAAATTACCCCAGGGAGTAGGTGCTGATACAGGAGTATTCCCCGCTTCAATTGTATTAGATTCACAAAATTTCTCCTCTCCATTATTCAATCCAAAAAGATGAATTTTGTCATAATGAGTAACAATTTCTCCTTGCGGATTAACAACGATACAGCGATTGTAAACTTTATTGGTAGTAGGCGAATGAATCGGGAGTGTGCCCCCTACAATCCATAGCTGGTAGCGTTGAGCAGCTAGTTTTAAAAAGTCTTGAACTCGACCGTGTCCTTCGTTTTCTGCAAATTGAAGTTTGTCTGTGTCACGCGCACTTATCCAGCCAAAGTACTCTGGTAAAACAGCAAGCTCAGCACCTGCTTGCTGTGCTGCATTAAGCAATTGATCAGCCTGTTCTAGGTTACGATCGATATTGTCAATGCTTGTCATTTGAAGTGCTGCTGCACAAACAGAAATATTCACAGGGGTAGCCTTACGTTTTTAAGGTAAATAACCATGAAGCTTAAGTGGGATAGATTTTCATACATTTAATTTATACAATTTACATTAGTATAAATGGATATTTCTAAGGGTAAGGTATAGCAGGTTATTATGATAGCCGCCCACTACATATAATCGGTGAGATAGGGCTGATTTTGAAGGGGAAGAAAGATTAGCTTATACCTTCAATATTAGCCATTTCTCTAAGCAGTTTACACCAAAGCTTAATGGGGCTAATAACGATAAATAATATTTAATTCGGTGCAAAGATGAACAGTTATACCTGTTGTTTTTAGGAGAGGCTAAGTTTAATAAAAACTTTCTGATCATTTCTACGAAAGCACTCTGTTCAAATTCCGCTATAACAATCAGTATTAATCATTCTCGTAGCAGTTTCCGCGTATTTATCAATTCAAGAGCTAATAAACCAGATTAAGCATAACGACGCCAAGTTTTCCAGGCGATCCATAGCTTACGTATAGGGGTGAGGGTAATACGTTGCTTGAAAACTGCGCGTCCCTCTGTGCGTAATTCTTGTAATAAAGCATGATAAATATGCGCCATAATTAACCCCGGGCGTTGAGCAGCGCGGTCAGCATCAGGTAGTTGCTGAAGAGCTTGAGCATAGTAACGTTCTGCTCGTTCAATTTGTTCTTGATAAAAACGATCAAATTGTTCTGGTGGGTTTCCATTTAACATATCATGCGTTTGAATATTATGGGCTTGCAACTCGTTTAAAGGAAGATAAAGACGATCACGCCGCGCATCTTCACCGATATCGCGTAGAATATTGGTTAGTTGTAGCGCCGTACCTAAAGATTTAGCATATTCCAACGTATTAGGATGTGAATAACCAAAAATACGCGCAGCTAAAAGCCCAACCGCACCTGCAACCCGGTAGCAGTAAATTTCAAGCGAAGCGAAATCAAGGTAGCGATGTTGAGTTAAATCCATTCGCATCCCATCAATAATATCGTTAAAAATAGCTTGAGGAAGTGCATAGTCATGAATAGCGTTGCGTAGCGCGCGCGTTACAGGGTGTTGAGGGTTATCTTGAAATAGGTTGTTAATTTCATCTCGCCACCAATCTAGTGTTTTTGAAGCTACGCTTGCTTCTGAACATTCATCAACTACATCATCTACTTCGCGGCAGAAAGCATACAAAGCAGTAATGGCTTGCCGACGTTCTGTAGGCAAAAAACGAAAACTATAATAGAAACTTGAGCCACTTTTAGCTGCTTTCTCTTCGCAGTAGGCGTAGTTGCTATCTGTAGATTGAGTCATGATATTGTTTTGAGCCTCTACGAATCCATTGAATAGCATCATAGAGTAGGATGGGTGTATCGGCTAGACCTAATTGAGGTTTAAATGCAAAAACATTGCCTTTTACAGTTCTGATTTTATAAATAATTCGAGCGCCTCCTGCTATAGCCATGGCTAATTCCCAGCGAATACGACCTTTGGTAACGTTTAATAAGGGAGCAGATTGATATAATAAATTTTCAGCTCGCTGTAATTGTTGTTCGATGAGACCTGCCCAAGCAAAATGGTGAACATATTCACCTAATGATAATTCTATTGATAAACCTGCGTTGATTACATCGTGATCCGGTAGATAGCGCTTGCCTTTCTCTTCATCTTCAGCAATATTTTGCCAAAAACTAATTAGCTGTAATGCTGTACATAATGCATCGAAATAAGAGGTTGCATGGTGAGGAATACCATATATAGGCATTATCAAGCGACCTATAGAGTTAGCAGATCGAGCGCAATAGTTCAGCAGATGGTCATAAGAAATATAGCGTTGTACAATAACATTCTGTTTAAGGGCACTAAGAAGATCTTGCCATAAAAACCAAGATAAATGATATTGTTTCATAAATGGTGCAACAGCCAAAACATGATTATCAAAAACAACCTGATTTTGCTCTGCGCAAGTTACGGCATGAGTAAGTGCTTCCATTGATTTAAGTCGTTGTTCTTGTGGGGTATTGGTGTCGTTGACCACATCGTTCGCATGACGTGCTAATCGATAAATGGCGAGAATTGCTGGGCGAATATTACGCGGCAAATAGTAGGATGCTATAGGGAAATTTTCATAATGTTTGATCAACATTTGATTTAGTATCTGGGCAGTAAGGAGATTTTAGTTTACACTAGCGGGAAATTTAAGAAGCTCTTAAAATAACGTTATCAAAAAAACGCTAAGGAAAGCGTGTAGACGAGTAAACTGTTAAAGCTCGTGTTTTGATAGCTAATATCAAATGCCAATGTTAAGAATGCTGTTTTATACTTATTTTGCGCTGATTGTTCAGGTCGCAATAGGTTCTAGGCATGATTATATTAATAAGGCAAATGGTACAAGTAAGTGAGAGTGATCTGAAATAGTCTATTGCGAGAGTGGCGGAATTGGTAGACGCACTGGATTTAGGTTCCAGCGCCGTAAGGTGTGGGGGTTCGAGTCCCCCCTTTCGCACCAGTTTTTTTGTATCTAGGGCACTTCTAAATTTCATGCGCCAGACATGCATGTAGCCAAAAGGTTTTGCATGGTTTGAGGCGGGTGACTTTAGAGAGCCCTATGTTTTTTTAATGAGGGTATAACTTCATGCAGGTCTCTTTAGAAACCCTTGGCGCTTTACAGCGTCGTTTACATATTGCACTTCCTCAAGAACAGATTGATGCAGCAATTCAAGAGCGTGCTAAACGCGTTGCTAAAACAGCTAAAATTTCTGGTTTTCGTCCTGGCAAAGCGCCTCTCAATTTAGTATTACAACAGTATGGCGATACCATTCGTTCAGAAGTTATCAGTGCCAAGTTAGATGTAAGCTTTAATGATGCATTGAAGCAACAGGCAATTGCAGCTGATTCTTTGGCAGGTTATCCCCAGTTTGGTGCTAAAGCTGGTGAACCTCAAGCCGGTTTTTTTGAGTTCACGGCTACCTTTGAAGTTATGCCTGAAATTCCTCAAGCAGATTTTTCATCTGTAGAAATTCAGCGTCCAGTTGTAACCATTGAAGACTCCGATATAGATTACACCTTAGATGTTTTGCGTCGTCAGCGTGCTGTATTTGCAACAGTAGATCGTGCTGCTCAAGATGGCGATAGAGTATCTATTGATTTTGAAGGGCGTTTAGATGGTGTGCCTTTTGAAGGTGGTAGCGCTCAAAATCAGCGTCTTGATGTTGGTGCTAAACAATTTTTACCTGATTTTGAAGCCGGAGTAATTGGCTTAAAAGCTGGCGAGTCTAAAGAGATTAAAGTAAATTTTCCTGCTGAATACGGCGCAGAAAATTTAGCCGGTAAACAAGCTGACTTTACACTTACCATGCGTGAAGTACAGGGCGCTCAATTGCCTGAACTCAATGATGAGTTTGCAAAATCGTTAGGCGTTAAAACAGGTACCCTAGAAGCATTGCGTTCTGAAGTACGCCGTAATCTTGAATTAGAATTAGTGCGTCGTGTACGTGAGAATGTGCGTGATCAGGTATTTAAAGGTTTATTAGCGATTCATGATCTTGAATTACCCCAAGCATTAATTGCAGAAGAAATTCAAGAGCTTAAAAATGGTGCTTTAAAACGTTTCAAAGATATGGGTGTTCAACAGCCTACACCTGATATGTTAAAGAATGAATATTTTGAGGCTAATGCACGTGAGCAAGTTAAATTACGTTTGGTGTTAAGTCATCTTGTACGTAAAAATGAATTAAAACCAGAAGTAGAACGCACTCGCCGTTTAGTTGAAGAAGCTTCCCAAGCTTATGAAAACCCACCTGAAGTTACCGAGTGGGTATATCAAAATGCTGATCAATTACGTCAGTTTGAAGCTGCAGCCGTTGAAGAGGCTTTCGTTGAGTGGGTATTAGGTCAAGCTAAAGTAAATGATCTTCCCCAAAGCTTGTCGAAGTTTTATGGCCGTGAAGAAAATTCTGCAGCAGCAGCAGCTTCTTCCGCAGCGGCGTAATACTATTTAAGTAACTTGCTAGTATTCTTCTAAATTTTGTTTGATGAAGAGTACTTGAAAGAAGTAAAAGCGCAACTTTTTATCTTTTTTAAATGATAAGGTTGCGCTTTTTTATTGGGCGAAATGCATTAGTCTAATCTAATACGGCAGGGCGTAACTTGCCTTCATTTACTACCTGACGGCAAGGTTTGGCGCCAATGGTATAGCAAAGATCGCCTGGTCGTTCAATGTCCCATAATGCAAAATCAGCTAATTTGCCAACTGCTAAGCTACCAAGAGCGTGTTCTATACCTAGCGCCCGTGCTGCATTCAATGTTACTCCAGCTAGGGCTTCTAAAGGCGTAAGGCGAAACAAGGTACAGGCCATATTCATCGCAAGCAATAGCGATGTCATCGGTGAGGTACCAGGATTACAGTCTGTGGCAATTGCGAGTGGTACACCTGCTTCGCGTAAAGCTTGTATGGGTGGCTGCTTTGTTTCACGTAAGAAGTAGAACGCACCTGGCAACAGTACAGCCACTGTGTTTGCCTGCTTCATTGCAGCAATGCCTTCCATCGACAGATACTCAAGATGATCTGCTGATAATCCACCATACCGAGCAGTAAGTTGTGCACCGCTTTGGTCTGAAAGTTGTTCAGCATGAAGCTTTATAGGTAAGCCAAGAGAGCAGGCTTTACTAAATAAGCGTTCTGTTTGCTCTGTTGAGAAGCCAATTTTTTCACAGAATGCATCTACTGCATCAATAAGCCCTTCTTCAGCAAGTAGAGGTAGCATTTGCTGGCATAGCATATCGATATAGGTATCAGCTTGGTGAGTATATTCTGGTGGTACTGTATGTGCCCCAAGAAAAGTAGTTTTTATCCGAACCGGTAAATCTTTACCTAGTCGGCGCGCAGTACGGAGCATTTTGCGCTCACTGGCAAGGTCAAGGCCGTAACCTGATTTAATTTCCAGCGTGGTGACACCTTCGGATAATAGATTCATTACGCGTGGCAAACTGGCATCGTATAATGCTTGTTCAGATGCGTTACGCGTTGCTAGTACTGTTGATAGAATTCCTCCGCCTCGTTGCGCAATCTCTTCGTAGCTTATTCCATTGAGACGAGCTTCGAACTCCTCGCTGCGAGTGCCAGCATAGACAATATGTGTATGACAATCGATTAATCCTGGTGTAAGCCAGTAGCCTTTTCCATCATATTCAGTTTGAGATTGATAGGGAGGTAGTTCACTGCGCTTGCCCAACCACGCAATGCGTCCATTACGAACTGCAATAGCAGCATCACGTATTTCGCCGTATCCTTCATATCCTTCAGCCATTGTGGCAAGGTGAACATTCACCCATACTGTATCCCATTGCTGCAAATCATATGACATGCGGCTTTCCTTTACATAAGGCTGCTAGAATTGGGTAGCTTTAGCTCGTATTAATCAAACGTTAATTAATCTGAGATTAGGGTAGTAATTATTGATTAAAAAGCAAAACTCCCTCTCCTCTTGAGGTAGGGGGTAGGGTATGCTGATTAGACGTTATAAGGTTTGATTTATCTTTTATTTTTATGAAGGAAAAAGATAAATCAACCTTTTACGTTGGCTCAACCGCCCCCTCATCCTAACCTTCTCCCTCGATGGGAGAAGGAATTTATACAGAATCAATGATTATTATCCCAAGCTCAAGTTAGTTATTTATCATGAGGTGTACCAGCCTTCCGCAATACGGGCTACTAATCTGGCAGCCACGCGGGCTGTTTGCTGATCGATATCATAATTTGGATTAAGTTCAGCAATATCAACAGTGAGTAATTTGCCACTTGTTGTAATAGCGTCGATAACTGATTCAATCACTTCAAGTGCTACTCCACGGGCTGCTGGTGCACTTACTCCCGGTGCGATAGCTGCAGGGAGTACATCTAAACAAACTGTTAAATAAAGATAGTCGATCTGTGAAATAAACGATTGAACGGTATCAAGTACTAATTGTAAGCGCATATTCGTCATTTCTTCATCAGTACGCCATACTACGCCAAGCGTTTTTGCCCGATGAAACAACGATTGAGTATTTGCAAAGCGGCTAATACCAAGACAGCAATAATGAAAGGGCCAGCCTTGTGCTTTGCAATACTCGGCAATTTGTAAAAAAGGAGTGCCAGAGCTTGCTCGCTCGCTTACACGTAAATCAAAGTGAGCATCAAGATTGATAACGCCAATGCGAGGGTTTAGCGCATGCTTAGATACATGCTGTGCAAGACCACAAAAAGAACTATAAGCAATTTCGTGACCCCCGCCGATAGCAATGGGCAGCCTGCCGGTATGTAGAATAGTTGAAATAATATTCGCTAGTTCTTGTTGTGCTTCCTCAAGGCCATCACTACTATCTTTTTGTTCACAAATAACATCACCTGCATCTGTAATGGAGTGACATTGCAACACGGGCATGTTTCCTAAGGGGTGGCGTATGGCTGAGGGGCCTTGGCAAGCACCTAACCGCCCATGATTGCGTGCTACCCCTGTATCGCAAGCGAAGCCAATTAAAGCAATACCTTTTTCAAAGTGTGCTTCAGCTGCAGCAAAAGGCTGAATGATTTGATGCCACCGTTTGCCAAATTCTCCTTCTAAGGTATCGAGACGGCCTTGCCATAATTTCATATCCGGTAAGATGTGCATGGGTAGCATCCTGTTTAGGAGTTTTGCTGCTTCAAGCGCTATACAAATCGTTAAACAAGTCTTTGCAGCTCAAGGTCAATTCACCATTGATCACCATCTGTGTTGCTGCTGCAATATCAGGGGCAAGCAAACGATCTTTATCATAAAAGCTAACTTGAGTACGAAGATGTTGATGTACTTGAGCTAGTAAAGGAGATGTGATTAACGGGCGATGAAAATCTATGCCTTGAGCAGCAGCAAGAAATTCAATGCCGATAATATTCGATGTATTAAATGCCATTTCACTTAAGCGCCGACCTGCAAATGTTGCCATGCTGACATGATCTTCTTGGTTGGCCGAGGTCGGCAGGCTATCAACACTAGCTGGATGAGCCAGCGATTTATTTTCTGAAGCGAGCGCTGCTGCGGTGACGTGTGCGATCATAAATCCAGAATTAAGCCCTGAGGAGGCAACGAGGAAAGGGGGAAGACCTGACAGCGTGGAATCGATAAGTAAAGCAATACGGCGTTCAGAAAGAGCGCCAATTTCAGCGATAGCGAGAGCAAGGGTATCGGCTGCAAAGGCCACCGGTTCAGCGTGAAAGTTACCGCCAGAAATGACTTCACCATCGTTAGCATACACGAGAGGGTTGTCGGTAACGGCGTTGGCTTCTATGAGTAATGTACGAGCAACATTGTTCATGAGATCAAGGCAAGCTCCCATTACTTGCGGTTGGCAGCGCAAACTATAGGGATCTTGCACTCGTTCATCGTTTTCAATATGGGAGCGGCGAATATCACTTCCATTCAGCAATTGGCGGTAAATTTTTGCAACGGCTATTTGCCCAGGTTGCCCACGTACTGCGTGAATACGATGATCAAAAGGAGTGTCACTTCCTTTTGCTGCATCGACTGACAAAGCGCCTGTGATAATGGCAGCTTCTAATAAGCGCTCAGCAAAAAATAGTCCGTTCAAAGCCAGTGCAGTAGAGACTTGTGTGCCATTAATGAGAGCTAGCCCCTCTTTTGCGGCGAGAGTCACGGGTTGAATATTCGCATGTGCGAGAGCTTCTTTGGCTGGCATTATGTTGCCATTCACACTAACATTGCCTTCGCCCATGAGTGCTAAAGTCATGTGCGCTAATGGAGCAAGATCACCTGAAGCGCCAACAGAACCTTTGCCTGGAATACAAGGCATGATATCGGCGTTATATAGGGCAATCATTGTATCAATGACAGATGCACGAATACCTGAGTAGCCCCGCGCCAGGCTGCCGACTTTCATCGCTATAATCAGGCGTGTTACGGCATTATCTAGTAGCGCACCTACACCGACAGAATGAGAAAGAATCAAGTTGCGCTGAAGTTCTTCTAGTTGTTCATTGGGAATATGGGTGTTGGCAAGCTTGCCAAAGCCGGTATTAATACCGTAAGCGGGAGCGCCTTGCTCAACAATGTTATGAATCGCTGCCGCAGAAGTATGAATGGCAGAATAGGCTTCTTTAGGTAACTCCAGCTGTGGGGCATTGAACCAAATTGAGCGAAGCTGGTTTAAGGTAATATGGCCTGGATTAAGAATAAGTGTGGTTTTCATAAAGTACCTCGTTGTTTTATCATAGGTAACTTCAATCCTTGCCGCTGCGCGCATGCTGCAGCGGCTTCATAGCCTGCATCTGCATGTCGCATAACACCTGAGCCGCAGTCATTCACCAGCACTCTAGCTAAACGTTTTGCAGCAGCTTCGCTGCCATCTGCCACGATAACCATACCCGCATGTTGAGAGTAACCCATACCAACACCGCCCCCATGATGCAAAGATACCCAGGTGGCTCCGCTGGCTGTATTCAGCAGCGCATTGAGCAGAGGCCAATCGGAGACTGCATCGGTTCCATCCAACATATCCTCTGTTTCGCGGTTGGGGCTTGCTACCGAGCCTGTATCAAGATGATCTCGACCGATAACGATAGGCGCTTTCAGCTCGCCGTTTTTCACCATTTCATTAAACGCTAAGCCAGCAAGATGGCGCTCTCCTAACCCAAGCCAGCAGATACGAGCAGGAAGGCCTTGAAAAGCGATGCGTTCACGTGCCAACTTTAACCAATGATGCACATGTTTATTTTGTGGAAACAATTCCTTAATCTTGGCATCTGTTTTGTAAATATCTTCAGGATCACCTGAAAGCGCTACCCAACGGAATGGCCCTTTACCTTCACAGAATAGCGGGCGAATGTAGGCAGGTACGAACCCGGGAAAATCAAAGGCATTTTCTATACCTGTGTCAAAAGCTACTTGCCGAATATTATTGCCATAATCAACCACAGGAATGCCCATACGATGAAAATCTAGCATTGCTTGTACATGCTTTGCACATGATAGTGCAGCATCTAAAGTTAATTTTATATGCTGTGATGGATTTTGCTGCGCAGCCTTCCATTCTTCCACAGTCCACCCAATAGGTAGATAGCCATGAATAAGATCATGCGCAGAGGTTTGATCTGTAACAAGATCAGGTTTTATGCTGCCGGCGTTCGCACGTTTTACTATTTCGGGAAGAATCTCTGCAGCATTTCCTAAAAGACCAATAGAAATGACTTCGTTACATGAAGTATGGTGTTTGATAAGTGCAAGTGCATCATCAAGATCTTTCGCTTGTTTATCTAGGTAGCGTGTACGAAGGCGAAAATCAATGCGGCTCTGCTGGCATTCAATATTAAGTGAAACAGCGCCAGCAAGTGTTGCAGCTAAGGGTTGTGCTGCCCCCATGCCGCCTAACCCAGCTGTTAATATCCATCTACCTGACCAGTTACCTTGATAATGCTGACGCCCTGCTTCTACAAACGTTTCATATGTGCCTTGAACGATACCCTGGCTGCCAATATAGATCCAACTGCCTGCTGTCATCTGGCCAAACATAAACAGACCTTGGCGATCAAGCTCGTTAAAATTTTTCCAGTCTGCCCATTTAGGCACAAGATTTGAATTGGCAAGCAGCACGCGCGGCGCGTCTTCATGCGTTTTGAATACGCCAACAGGTTTGCCTGATTGAATCAACAACGTTTCGTCGTTATTTAATTCTTTTAACGTTTCCAGAATTTTATCAAAGCATTCCCAATTACGTGCAGCACGACCAATGCCACCATATACAACGAGATGCTTTGGGTTTTCAGCCACTTCGGGATCAAGATTATTTTGAATCATGCGAAAGGCTGCTTCTGTAAGCCAGCTCTTGCAGTGCATTTTACTGCCGTGAGGCGCTCGAATAACGCGGGAGGCATCCCAGCGTGAATCATTATCAAGGTTGAGCGGTTCTTTTAAGGTAGTCATAACATTTCCTTCCTCACGCATGATATGGTTTTATTGAATCTTAATTTTTATACCTTTTGCAAAAATAAACTGAGTCATCAGTATGTTGTTAGTAGCTGTTCGTTGTAGTAATAAAGAAAGCCTCGCCTATGCGTCCACCTCAAAAGTCTGTAATTCTACAAAGCGTGAATAAATAGGCTGCCGTGACATGAGTTCAGCATGTGTTCCAATATCAATAATCATACCTTGATCCATCACAATGATACGATGAGAAGCTCTCACCGTAGAGAGGCGATGAGCAATGGTTAATACGGTTCTGCCTTGGCATAATCGGTTAAGGGCTTCTTGAATGGCACGTTCATTTTCGGAGTCTAGTGCGCTAGTGGCTTCGTCTAATAACAAAATAGGGCGATTAGCCAGCATAGCCCTAGCAATAGCAATACGCTGTTTTTGCCCGCCCGATACCCCAAGGTTAAGGTTGCCTACAGGCGTATCTAAGCCTTGTGGCAGACTATCTATCCAGTTACTAAGATTAGCCCATTCACATACGTCTTGAAGCTCTTTTTCACTGGCTTGAGGGGCGCCATATAAGAGATTATTTCTTACAGTACCAATAAAAAGCATAGGGTCTTGGTTCACCCATGAAATTGTACGTCTTAATTCAGTGGCATTTTCAAATGTTAATGGGGTGTTAAGCGTTTTTAGCGTACCGGAATCAGGTAAGTAAAATCCTAGTAAAAGCTGAAAAAGCGTACTTTTTCCAGCGCCGGAAGCGCCTACAATAGCGATATGTTCTCCCGAGTAAACATCTAAAGAAATATGGCGTAATGCAGGTAGAGTACGGTTGGGATAAGTAAAGGTTACATCATTGAATTGAACAATAGGGCTAGCAGCCTGAGTTGGCACAAGATCCGTTTTAACAGCAGAAGCATGATGATGAGATTCAAGCGATAACCAGCCTTGAATACGTGCCACGGCATAAGCAACACGTTTAAGTTCTTCCGATGAGTCAGATAATGCGCCTAGAGCCCCAGCCACCATCATGGCATACAGCACAAAGGCAGAAAGAGTACCTTTACTCAACGTACCTTTTAAAACATCATGCCCGCCTAACCATAAAATAAATGCAATACCGCCGAATACAGCGAACATAACAGCAGCAATTAACCAGGCGCGGCCTTTTAATGAGGCACTCTGAGTTTCTTGCAAGTGCTCAGACCGCAAATGGAGCTGACGTACAGCTTCACTTTCAAAATTAAGCGATTGAATAACAGGTAGTGCACGTAAATGCTCATCAAAATAAGTGCTTAGAGTATCACTTTCAGTTTTTTGTGCTTTTACGCGCGCACGAAATCGCTTGGTTAATATCAATATAGGTGCGATGAGAGCAGGAATTAGCGTTAAAAAGATAAGCGTTAGCTTAACGCTGCTGTGAAATAGAAGGCCAATTCCCCCAATACACAATAAAAAATTTCGCAGGCTAACAGATAGTTGGCTTGAGACCCATTGTTCTATCGTATTGAGATCACGTTCCATTTCTTGCACAATCTCTGATCCCCATTGGGGGCGTTGTGCAGTAGTGCTATGTAATACTTTGTCGAATAAATCAATACGGAGTTTTAAAAGCAGCCGCTTACCTAAGGATGCCGTGTAATAAAATCGAGCAGCGCTAGAAAGCGCAAGAACACTCACTGTTGCCATAAAAAGCAAAAGGGTTCTATGTAATTCATATTCATTGATTTGGCTTAATCCATAATCAACAAGATGGCGTACAACGCCTCCTAAAGCAAGAACACTTCCTGCGGCACTGGTTAATGCAATTAATGCCCCGATAACGTAGCGTTGATGAGGCTGTAACCAGGCTTTAAGTAAGCGAAAAAATAAAGCAAACGGAGGACGTTGAGTTTTTGGCGGATGTTGGGAAAGCGACTCTTTATCAGATGATGATTCCATATTATCCGTTTTACTAATACTCATGGGCGATGTCCAGATAAGTGTTGTAGTGCTTGGCGTAAAAGGGCATCAAGTGCGCCTTCTTTAGGTAAGAATTTTAAAGCTTTTTCAATTTCAGTGTTGTTATATCCTAATGCGCTGAGCGCATCGCGTAAATCTTCAAGTGTTGATGCGTGAGGTAGGGAGTGAATATCTGAGGAAGTATCAGTACTATCTGTACTGCTAAAGCGCAACATCCATTGGCGTGTGCGTGCATCGCCTAGCTCTAGCACGATGCGTTCGGCAGTTTTTTTACCTACTCCAGGAACGCGTGTAAGGCGGGTGCTATCGTCACTTTCAATAGCTTCACGAATTTGCATTGGGGTGAGCGTTGAAAGAATCGCCAAGCCTACTTTAGCGCCAATTCCTGTAATTTTAATTAATCGTCTAAACCAGGCACGATCTTCTTCGTTATGAAAGCCTACCAAATACTGTTGATCTTCACGCCAGATCAAATGTGTAAAGATTTTGCATACTTCATTGATGTTAGGCAATTGCTCATAAGTACGAGCAGAAATCAAAATTTCAAAGGCAATGCCATGAATATCAATCACAGCTTCTAAGGGGTGTTTTGAAACTAAATAGCCAGTTAACGTAGTAATCATAGTAATGAATATCCGATGAATAAATGGAAGATGACATCTATCGTAGACTGTAACTGCGATGCGCGTGGCAAATCGCACAGGCTAGGGCATCGGCTGCATCAGTTTGAGGAAGCGCCGGTAAATTTAGCAAGCGCTGAACCATATGCTGTACTTGTGTTTTAGCTGCTTTTCCATGACCCACTACCGCTTGTTTGATTTGAAGGGCGGTATATTCACTTACAGGAAGCCCTTGGCTAACTAGAGCGCACAATGCACTGCCGCGTGCTTGGCCTAATAATAAAGTAGATTGTGGATTAACATTAACAAACACCTGTTCGATAGCTGCCTCATTAGGAGAAAAATGCTGAATGAGCTGAGTAATATCTTGAAAAATTACTCCTAGCCTAATGGGTAATGTTGCATCGGGTGTTTTAATGCGGCCTGCAGCCAGATAAACTAGCTTTCCTTTCGAGTCACACTGTATAAAGCCATAGCCAGTGCAACGAAGACCAGGGTCAATGCCGAGAATGCAATGCATAGTAATATCTATTATTGGTGAGTTAGATTGCCGCAAAACTGCTTTAGCGGCGTGATGGCAATTTGTCTACTCTTGATATAGTGTTTGTATTGCTCTGCTTTATGAGAGCAACGGTGCAGAAATTGTATTAAACAATAAGTAGGTACAGTAACAAATACAGTTTCAAAAATAAATGTAGGTGAAAGATAAGGAAATACCCATCGTGCATCGTGAAAGTAGAATAAAGATCAAGATTTGAAAAAAATATTCAACATCACTCCAGTATAGCCGTAAAAAGGTTAGTTTTTTTGAGCAAGCTCCTCTTTTATTTTAAAATAGTACATCAGTGTTTCTTTTATTGTACTTTACCCCCATATACCTTATTAAGAGCCGCTTGATTCTAAGGGTCTTTTCCAGTATGGTAGGCTGTCTATACGCTGATTTGCCAAGCATTTAAGCAGTTTTGAAAATAGGTAGTTGCAGGCTTTTTTCTCTATAGCCATGAAATTTTTACACGAGAAAATAAAGTTTTCCCGGGCAAAGCTTTTGAATATTGTTTAAGTAAGTTCATTAAGAATAGGTAAAGCGACACCTTTAAACCCTCTTAAAATGTAAGCAGAACAATGCATAAAAGCTATAAAACTATCCTGTAAAAGTAGGCAAGAATTTTATGCAAATGCTTAGAATGAAATAAATTTAAATTTTTTAGCGGTGTACAAAGATTTTCTGATTTATTAAGGCTTGGCCTGAAGGAGTTTTTTATGAGTGAGCTTGTTGTTCATTTAACAGATCAAAATTTTACAGAACAAGTAAAAGCATCAACGGTACCAATATTGGTAGATTTTTGGGCCGCATGGTGCCAGCCTTGTAAAATGATTGCGCCTATTCTGGATGAAATAGCAGAGCAATATCAAGGCCGGTTAAAAATTGCTAAAGTGAATGTTGATGAAAGCCAAGAAATACCTAGCCAGTATGGTATTCGCGGTATTCCTACTCTGATTCTTTTTAAAGGTGGAGAAGCAGAGGCTCAAAAGGTTGGGGCATTAAATAAAGCCCAATTAGTTGCATTCATCGATAGTCACCTGTAAACTGCATTTTGCATCAGTACGGACGGATTGTGTTTCGATTCGTCCGCGTGTATCTTCAGTATCTTTCCTCCTCGTGTTTTCCTTATAATCCCTAATATATTCTTATACAAAATATCCTATGCATCTTTCCGATTTGAAACATCGTCATGTCACTGAACTAGTGGAAATGGCGAATGCCTTGGAGATCGAGGGCGCTAATCGTATGCGCAAACATGATCTCATCTTCGCTTTACTGAAAAACCATGCTAAGCGTGGTGAAAGTATTTTTGGCGAAGGTGTCTTAGAAATTCTTTCCGATGGATTTGGATTTCTTCGTTCTCCAGAAACCTCATATCTATCTGGTACAGATGATATTTATATTAGCCCTAGTCAAATTAGGCGTTTAAATATTCAAACTGGCGATACGATAGAAGGTGAAATTCGTCCTCCTAAAGAGGGAGAGCGATACTTTGCACTGACAAAAGTTGATCGAATTAATTTCGATTCGCCAGAAGTGACAAAGCAAAAAATTCTATTTGAAAACCTGATTCCTTTGCATCCTGACGAAGTATTAAAACTCGAAAAGGATGTTAAAGAAGGTGCAGAAAATATAACGGCTCGCATTATCGATATCATGGCACCGATTGGAAAAGGGCAGCGCGGTTTATTAGTAGCGCCTCCTAAATCGGGTAAAACGGTTATGTTGCAGCATATTGCGCATTCAATTGCTGCTAATTACCCTGATGTCGTGTTAATCGTTTTGCTAATTGATGAGCGGCCTGAAGAAGTAACTGAAATGCAACGCTCTGTAAAAGGCGAGGTAGTTTCAAGCACATTTGATGAGCCTGCTGCACGCCATGTGCAAGTTGCAGAAATGGTGATGGAAAAAGCCAAGCGTTTAGTCGAGCATAAGCGTGATGTTGTCATTTTGCTTGATTCCATTACGCGTTTAGCACGTGCTTATAATACCTTAGTCCCTGCTTCAGGCAAGGTGCTCACAGGTGGTTTAGATGCTCATGCCTTACAAAGGCCAAAACGTTTTTTTGGAGCTGCGCGGAATATCGAAGAGGGTGGTTCGCTGACGATATTAGCAACAACTCTGATTGATACCGGTTCCCGGATGGATGATGTTATCTATGAAGAGTTTAAAGGAACGGGTAATCTCGAAATTCACTTAGATCGTCGTATGACAGAAAAGCGAATTTATCCTGCTATTAATCTGAATCGTACAGGTACACGTCGTGAAGAGCTTTTAATTAAGCCAGATGTGTTACAAAAAATTTGGGTATTACGTAAATTACTTTACCCAATGGATGATCTGGAAGCGATGGAGTTTTTGCTTGATAAAATCAAAAATACCAAAAATAATTCAGACTTTTTTGACTCTATGCGTAGAGGCTAAGACAAGCTTAAAGCAGAGAACTGCCAGTGTAAGGTAGGGTCTGAATGTTGAGAAGGATTGTTTCGAGATTGTTTGCTTGCGTGAATAAGCTCTTTACGAGATAATCCTCCTTATAGATATTATGAAGGACAAGTAATGAAACCTGATGTTCACCCAGAATACCGTGATGTTGTTTTCCAAGATTTAAGTTGCGACTTTAAATTTTTGACACGCTCAACGATTAAAACTAAAGAAACCATTCAATGGACAGATGGTAAAGAATACCCTCTGGTTAAAATTGAAATTTCTGCTGAATCCCATCCTTTTTATACCGGTCAACAGAAAATTATTGATACACAAGGTCGTGTTGATAAGTTCCGTCAGCGTTATGGTGCTACTCAGTTCCGTCGCTAAGCCTGAAATTTTTAATAAAAGCCGCACTAAGTTCGTGCGGCTTTTTGTTTTTTCAGATAAGGTTTAATCAAAATGCTGTTAGATTAAAATCGTCTACGACGGGGCTAGTGCTTTGTCACAGCTTATTTTGTGGATAGAAGTCGAAGGGTTTTTGTGTATGGCAAGGCGCGAGAAGGCGTCATAGCCGTAGCTATGGCAACGACGAGCAATGCGGCAAGACGCAAAAAGACTCGATTTATACCCCAAAATTAAGCTGTGACAGAGCACTAGGGCAGTTTTGATTAAGTTTTGAGTCCTAATATGTGAGAGTCTGCTTTAATGGATGTCAAAAAAAATGATACCAGTACATGTAAAAGGAAGCAGTCGTTCATCTTTTAGTTTGCGTTTAGGAGCATGTTTTCTCTTATTAATTTTGCCTTTATTTTTCCCACATAGTCCTTGGAAACCTGAAGAAACAAGAGTAATAGGAATATTAATAGAACATATTTATCCTGATGACGTTATCAAACAAGCAGGTTTATATGCGAATACTTTCTATTTCAACATCATCTCTAAACTATTTACGCTAAGTCACAAGCACTGGTCACTAGAAGGCATTTCACGTTCGGTAAGTGTTGCAGCAATGGTTTTGGGTGCATTTGCCTTATATGGCTGGGCCTTAGCCATTCATAAACGTTATCCCGTTCTTATTCCAAAAAATATCACGTCAGCTGCGCCTTTATTATTGGCTTCATCAGTAGGGTTAATGGTAAGAGGATATCAAGCAACGCCTGAATCTATTTGGTTCACAGGTATTGCCATGAGTGTTTGGGCAGGCGCTGAAACGGTAAGAATAAAGCGTATATGTTTATTAATAATCAGTTTTAGTTGGCTATGGGCGTGTAATGGTGTTTGGGGAGGATTACTAGCGTTAGTATGCGGCGGGTTAATTCCATGGCTATTTCGCTGGCATAATGAAGCACAATCGAATAAAGATCGTATAGAGGGTGCGGTACTTACATTATTAACATTATCAATTATATTCAGCTTTAGCTTTATAAAATATAGCCTATATCAACAAAGAATATCTTTGGATGTTACGGTTACCTATTTAAAAGAAATTGCTAGAGTGCTGGTATGGTATGCCTTACCCATTTGGCCCTTGTTAATAGCCGTATGGTGGAGAGGTAGATATTTATCTGGAGAGTTTGCTAAGGAATGGCATTGCTGGCGTTGGGAGCCAGTATTACAAGCATTAGCAACGCTCTTAATCGGTATCAAGGTAGGCGGTTTAGATTGGCAAGAATCACATATTATGATGTATTTGCCTTTCTTGGTGATGATGGCATTGCCTTCGCTATATTTGGTGGATGCGCGTAGCTGGTTTAATGCCGTGCATTGGTTTACTCGATCTGTGTTAATTTTAATGTTGCTTGCTGTTTGGGGCGCCGTTTCTGCCTTGCATTGGAAAATGCCCTATCTTGTTTATAATCGGCTAGAAACTTTTCAACCAGGTTTTGACCCTAGCACTATTTCAGAGGTGGCCTGGATGTTAAGTATGATATTAACAGGCTATGCTTTACGCTACTTAATCGTGCCATGTAAAACATTGCGAGATAGTTTATGGCGGTGGACATTAGGATTTGGGTGCACGGCCTGCGTCATTCGTTTAATGTTAGTGCCTTATATTGATTATGGCCGTAGTTATCGTGCAGTCATGCTAAGCTTGCAAGCTGCCTTGCCTAAAACAAGTGAGGTTTGTGTAACAGTGGCGCCATCGGTAGGTTATTCACAAGCGGCTATGTGGCGTTATTATACCCAGGGTTTAATTGCTAACCGAAGCGGTTGTAAGTGGCGTTTACTTCAAGGCCGCCATGAGCATCTTGCTAAGCAAGATCAGTATAATATTGAAAAAGATTTATTTTTTATATGGAAAGAGGACGCAAGAGCAAGTCGCCCTGGTGATAACCATCATGAAATTTTCTTTTTAATGCATCGTGAACCGCGTCATTAATATAATATTTCTTCACGGTTCAGATTAATTGATGCCTATATTTATTGATATGCCTTCTCTTGAAAGAGAGAGGGCTAGGATAAGCGTTTTTAGCTACAGGCCTACTTTGCGATGTGCGATAGCACATTTATCAAGAATACTATTTACATAGCGATGCCCATCTGAACCACCAAAAGCTTTGTTAACCTCTAAAGCTTCGTTGATCACTACTTTAAGTGGAACATCAGGGCAATGTACGAGTTCATAAGCGCCTAAAAGCATCACGGCACGCTCAACATAACTAATTTCAGACCAAGGACGATCTAGCCAGGTTTCCAAAATAGATTGTAGGGATGCAGTATGTTGCATGACCCCATTCCACAAGGCCATAAAAAATTCTTGATCCATTTTTATTCTTTGAAGCTTAGTGCGCTCTAAGAGCTGAAGCCGAATAGTTGCACCATTCTCTCCTGTCATAAGCCATTGGTATAAGCCTTGCGCAACGCATTCTCTGGCAGCACGACGAGGATGAACAGGGGGAATGGCTTGTTCGATCAGCTCAGCAGAGGAAGGGGAAGGAGAAGAGGGTTCAGACATGAGCAGATGTTCCTTTGTTGAGGCTATTAATTAAATCTAAAACAGTACGAGCGCAATCTCGCCCCTTTGTATAAGCACGTGTTTCTGCTTGCCACTCATTCTCAGTTGTGAGAATACCGTTAGCGATAGGAATATGATGATCGAGTTGAACACGCATAATACCAGCGGCTGATTGGTCAGAGACAATTTCAAAGTGGTAGGTTTCACCGCGAATAACGGTTCCTAGGGCGATTAAGCCATTAAAGGTATTTGAGCGAGCAAGGTGCTGAAGAGCTAGGGGAACTTCTAACGCCCCCGGTACGCGTAGCAAGGTCCAATCAGATTCTTGTAAACCAGCTTCTTGAAGTGCCTGGCGGCAGTGAAGCCAAAGACGCTCAGTGATAGAAGGGCTAAAACAAGCCAGAACAATACCGATGTGAGGGCGTAACATAAAAAATCCATTAAGTTAAAGAGCAGTCTTAGTATTGACTAGTGTTCAGGAAGTTCATAGCCTGTAGTTTCAAGGTGAAAACCTGCCATGCTTGGCATTTTTCTAGGCTTGGCTAGAAGACGCATTTTTTTGACCCCAAGATCTCGTAATATTTGTGCACCTACACCGTAATGACGTAAATCGTTACCACTACATTTGAAGGCGTCGGGCTTAAGCACGCGCTGTGAAAGCATTTCAGAAGATTCATTTTGATACAATAAAATCATAATTCCACTAGGAGCTTCTTTTAAGCGCTTAAGCGAAGCGGGAATAGACCATGAGTGTTGTTGGGCATTACTATGATCAAGAAAATCAATAAGAGAGGTAGGTTCATGAACACGAACAAGTGTTTCTTCGGTATCGCTAATGTCACCATGAATTAATACTAAATGTGTTACGCCTGAAAGTTTTTCTCGGTAAAGCTTCAGTAAAAATTCGCCTGCAAGCGTTTCTATAGGCCGTTCGCCGATACATTCTAGTAATCGTTCAGTGCGATGCCGATAATCGATAAGGTCAGCAATTGTTCCAATTTTTAAATTATGGTGTTCAGCAAAAATCATAAGGTCTGGCAAGCGTGCCATGGTTCCATCATCATTCATAATTTCACAAATGACTGATGCAGGGGTAAGGTTTGCTAAGCGTGCTAAGTCACAGCCTGCTTCTGTATGGCCTGCTCGCATTAATACCCCACCAGGAACAGCTGTAATAGGGAAAATATGACCAGGTTGAACAATATCTGTAGGTTTGCTAGTAGGATTTAATGCAGTACGAATGGTATGTGCTCGATCGGCAGCTGAAATGCCTGTAGTAACACCGGTTGCTGCTTCAATTGACACAGTAAAATTTGTGCCGTGAGAAGATTGGTTGGCACTTACCATGGGGCTAAGGTTCAGCCGTTGAGAATGTTCTTGGGTAAGCGTTAAGCAGATGAGGCCACGACCGTATTTAGCCATAAAGTTAATGGCTTGAGGCGTTACAAAATCGGCGGCTAAGACAAGATCACCTTCATTTTCGCGATCTTCTTCATCAACAAGAATAATCATTTCTCCACGCCGCAGCGCGTCCAATAAATCAGGAATAGGGGCTATAGCGGACATGAAAATACCAAAATGAGGATTTTTTTAATATGGTGCGCCCGGCAGGATTCGAACCCACGACCCCTTGGTTCGTAGCCAAGTACTCTATCCAACTGAGCTACGGGCGCTTACTGGAATATACAGCAACGAATGCGCTGTATGGTTGAGCATTCTAAAGAAGAGTTAGCTAACCGTCAAGAATTTATTTAACATTTACGGTGTTTCTCCATTCGTTCAAGGTATAAGCTACCGACTAAACTTTCGCCTACCACGCTAGAGAAAGGAAATTCTGAAATTTGGCCAGTCTGTTGATACCCTAAACGATTATAAAAAAGGATAAGATCATTTCTTAAGGTAATTACTTCTAAAACATAGGTTTGGGCGCCAAATGTTAGGCGCGAGTATTCTTCTATCTCAGCAAACATTCTTCTGCCAATTCCGCGGCTTTGAAATTTGGGTTCCACGGCAAGCATGCTAAGGTACGATTCTTGATGATTTAGTTTTTCTACGCACATTGATGCAACAATATTGTCATGTGATAAGGCTACCAAAATGGCTATATTTGGTTTGTTAATAATATCAATAATATGATTTTTTTCGATGCGATTTCCAGAAATCAAATGAGCTTCATTAGACCAGCCTGCTGTGTCGCTACCATCACGGTAAGCCATGTTCACAATACGTTTAATTGTATCGGCATCTTCTATGCGTGCTGATCGAAAACTAAGGTTAAGCGTTTCTTCCATGGTACATCCTTGCGGCGCTATCAGGGTTGGATAACATATAGCTTAGCAAGTTATTCATGCTCGGTGTAGTAGCAGCCGCAATTGCAGAAGTTTAAAATTTTGCAGGCTTCTACGGTTAGCAATGCATGGCCTTGTATTTAACTAGCGTATAATTGAAAAATTAAGATAGGGCTTTCGCTCCCTTTACTACCAGCCCTGTAGCATCTTGGCGTACTTGAGTAGGTTGCCGGAATAGTTTTGCATAAGTTTTTAGAGGTTACGAAGTTGGGTTTTCTCGGCGTGGGACGCCCCGCGTTATAGCAACTTTGTCGTATGCTTGTACTGTCTGTGTTGCTATGCGGGCCAGAGCCCAACTGCGTAACTTCTAATTTTATAAAATTCATTTTGTTCGATAGGGCTGTAAATGACGACCCATTCTTCTCTCAGTAAGCTTTTTCAGCATGCACGTAAGTATCAGCGTGATGCTATTCAGGCTTCTGCCTACTCTGCATTAAATAAATTTTTTGATGTCTTGCCAGAAGTTTTAATAGGGGTTGCTGTAGATATAGTGGTACGAAAAGAGCAATCCTTTTTGGCAAATCTTGGTATTCAAAGTATTGAACATCAATTAATATGGCTAGGGGCGCTCACTGTTATTATTTGGGCAGGCGAATCTCTTTTTCAATATCTATATTCAGTAAAATGGCGTGATTTAGCGCAAGCTTTGCAGCACGATTTAAGATTAGAAGCATATGATCGTGTACAAAAGCTTGAAATGGCATGGTTTGAGTCTAAAAAAAGCGGTCAGTTATTAGCTACATTGAATGACGATATTAATCAATTAGAACGTTTTTTAAATAGTGGTATTAATTCCATTATTCAGGTGATATTCTCTTCTATTTTAGTGTCGGCAGTATTTTTTATACTCGCTCCTAAATTGGCAATGGTTGCTATTTTTCCTATTCCCTTAGTTTTATATGGAACCTTTTGGTTTCAGAAAAGACTAGCCCCTTATTATGCTTCGGTTAGAGACTCTGCAGGCCATATAAATAGCCGCCTGAATAATAATCTTTATGGTATCGCAACAATTAAGAGCTATACCGCTGAGAGTTGGGAAACCGCACATGTCAGACAGGCAAGCGAGGCCTACTTATTAACAAATAGCGCAGCTATTCGCTTTTCAAGTGCTATTACTCCCATTATTCGAATGGCGGTTTTATTGGGGTTTGTAGCAACATTAGTTTATGGCGGATGGATGGCGATAAAAGGGGAGATTGCTGTAGGTAGTTATAGTGTTTTAGTTTATCTTACACAGCGCTTACTTTGGCCATTAACAGGGTTAGCAGAAATAGCCGATTTATATCAGCGATCAATGGCATCTGTAGATAGAGTATTAAGCCTTGTTAATACCCCTATCGGTATTGCTTATGAAGGACGTTTTGTCGATCATAAACATATCAAAGGTGATCTTTCATTTAATGGCGTGAGTTTTAGTTATGGTGAACAAAATACATTAACGAATATTAATCTTAATATTCCTGCTGGCAAAACGATTGCTTTTGTAGGCACTACGGGTTCTGGAAAAAGTACATTAATTAAATTGTTATTAAGATTTTATGTGCCCCAACAAGGTTCTATTTTAATGGATGGCATTGATATCTCTACCTTAGACTTACAAGAGATGAGGCGAGCAATTGGCTATGTATCGCAAGAGTCTTTTTTAACAGATGGCACTGTTTCTGAGAATATTGCTTATGGTTTACCTGATGCTAGGATTGAAGATATTGAGCATGCGGCAATAGCGGCTGAAGCCCATGAGTTTATTGCAAGTTTGCCTCAAGCATATAATACCCCTGTAGGTGAAAGAGGCATGAAATTGTCAGGAGGCCAGCGCCAGCGCATTGCGCTAGCACGTGCAATTTTGAAAAATCCTCCTATATTAATTTTAGATGAAGCCACAAGCGCTGTTGATAATGAAACAGAAGCAGCAATCCAGCGTTCTTTAAACACGATCTCAAAGGGTAGAACGACCCTGGTTATTGCGCATCGGTTATCAACAGTACGGCAGGCAGATTGTATTTATGTTTTAGATAAAGGCGAACTTGTAGAATCAGGATCTCATTCTCAATTATTGGCGCATAATGGTTTTTATGCAGCCTTATGGAGATTGCAAACAGGGGAGCTGGCTGAATTAGCTGAATAAGCAGTTAAGTATAAGTTTAAAAATTAGGTAGTTAGATTCTCTCGACGTGTGGGCAACTTGCCGAAAATGAACTCAACTATGTAACTTTTAAAGTTTAAAATTTTAGATTGTTGTTTATTTCAACATATCGTTAATTTGGAGGCAGATCTACCTCCAAATTAACCGTTTAGTGATTAGTGAGTATTTCCATAAATAGGTACACGAACGCGCGTTGTTACCATTTTGCATTTATGAACAGTACGCGTATTTCTTTTTCTAGAAATACTGTTACCTACCATGGCACCTGTACCTGCACCAATAGCTGTTGTTGCAAATCGAGCATTCCCGCCGCCGATTTGGCTTCCTAAAAGCCCTCCTGCAACACCGCCAATGACTGCGCCTGTGTAGTCTCTAGTCTGAGGTTGAATTGTTTGAGTCCAGCATTTGCGCTGGGGCTTTTTAACGATTTTGTAGCCCACGATCTCGCTATGAGCATACGTATAAGGGATCGAGGCACAAGTGAAGAGGGCTATCAAAAGTAAGAGCTTCTTTTTCATGTTGATATCCTTTTTTATAGAAGTTATTGAAAATAACGATTTATGATAAATGATTGTTGACATGCTGTCTGTTCAGACCAGTTTACGAATCATTCAAGTTGCGTAGTGAAGCTATCTTAGCGTGTTGGCAGATTGCCAACCCAGTACTGCGTGAATTGCCAGGCGGGGCATCCCAGGCTTTGCGTACATTTAACTTCGTCACTTCTATAGTAGTTGGTATAAGGTTTAGAAAATGATTATTACATTACCATTAAATACAATGTTATTAATTGCGGCAGGAGGTTGTTATGCAGGAATCCAAAATGCATTAGCAGGGGGCGGTTCTTTTATAACCTTTCCAACCTTAATGCTGGCGGGGTTGTCTCCGCTTTCAGCTAATATCAGTTCTACACTTGCGCTTTTTCCAAGTCAAATTACCTCAGGAATGGTCGGGCGTAAACATGTGGCAGGGGTAGGGGAGCTATCGTTTCGTGATTTAATGCTGATTAGCATCGTGGGAGGGCTAATAGGCGGCGTGTTATTGCTTTCTACACCGGCACGTTTTTTTGAAAAACTAGTGCCTTGGCTAGTGCTATTTGCCACCAGTGTTTTTGCATGGGGAAGTTTTCGCTCAAGATCTCTGGTAGTTGTCCAAGGGGTTTCTAAACCAACCTTAGCCATCACTCAATTATTGATTTCTATTTATGGAGGGTATTTTGGAGGGGGAATTGGTTTTTTAATGTTGGCAGCATTAACCGTGGCAGGGCAAAGCGTTAAAACCGCTGCAGCAACAAAAAACGTATTAGCAATTGCTATGAATGCTTCCGCAGTTGCCTTATTTATCTTTTCAAAAGAGGTAAATTGGAGTGCAGTGCTTGCTCAAACAATTGGAGGAATTGCAGGGGGAATTATTGGTGGGCTGCTTATCAGTCGTGTACCTGAAAAAGCGCTTAGATTATTTATTGTTATCGTTGGGTCACTGTTAACAGTGTGGTTATTTCTCAGAACGTATTTGTAGTATTTTTACGTGTCGGGCTTAGGCATTTTAGCTGAATCATAATGGAGTTATGTCATGCTATCTATACTAAATTTTACTATATCTTTATAGAGTTCTGGGCTGCAATTCAATGATTATTCTTGATATTGATGATACTTTGTTAGATCATTCTGGGGCTGAATTAAACGCTGCGACACAATTCGGTTTTAAATTTGCCAGCAGCATTCCTGGCTACGAAGAGTCTACTTTTCCATTAGCTTGGCAAACTATTTCAAAAAAGCATTTTGTCGATTTTTTAGCAGGAAAAATAAGCTTTCAAGAACAAAGATGCAGGCGAATCCGTGACATATTCCACGATGAATCTATATCTAAAGAAAAAACAGATATTCTATTTAATATTTACCTGCAATACTATGAAGACTCTTGGGAAATTTTTCCTGATGTTTTACCATTCATTGAAAAACATAGCATTCAAGGTATTGGAATAGTATCTGATGGTTCACAAGCTCAACAAGAAGCTAAATTGAAAGCAATGGGCATTTATTCTGTTGTAAGTTTTGTTATTACCGCAGAATCATTGGGTATATGCAAACCAGATCCACGTCTGTTTCATCATGCTTGTTCAATGGCTAAGAAACGACCTTCTGAAGCATGCTATATCGGAGATAACCTACAAAAAGATGCGCTTGGTGCAACTGCTGCAGGATTAAGAGGAATATGGTTAAACCGAAAAGGCAAAAAAATTTCTGGTACTGTAGAAACTATACAAAGCTTATCTGAGTACTTGCCCTAATAATAAATGATGCTAAGCGCTGTATCTCTGTCTTAAGTCTTTCTAGCGCTTAGTTTTCTGCAAGGTTAAAATTTAAAAGGTAGCTCCTAATTTTTGCGCACGCTCAAGAGAATGCTGTAAATCTTGAACCGTAGGCGTAGGCTGCGGTAGCCATCCCTGTAATTCTTGCATACAAAGTTCTGCAAGAGCATTGATCCATTCAGGGGTATCATTAAGTGCAGAAATATAATGATATTCCTTTCCTCCAGCACTTAAAAAATCATTTTTTCCTTCCATCGCGATTTCTTCCAACGTTTCTAAACAATCGCTGACGAAACCAGGACAAAATATATCAACTCTTTTCGTGCCTTGGCTAGCAAGTGCATGCAGAGTATCGGTGGTATACGGTTGCAGCCATTCTGTGCGCCCGAAGCGTGATTGAAAGCTAATGCGATATTGCGAAGGTTCTAATTTAAGCTCTTCGATTAATAAACGTCCTGTTTTTTGGCAAAAGCAAAAATAGGGATCACCTTTTTCTAAGGCAAACCGAGGGATGCCATGAAAAGATAAAACTAAAACGTCGCCTCTACCAAATTGCTCCCAGTACCGCCGAATTTTATTCGCAAGAGCTAAAATATAGGGAGAAAAGTCATGGTAGCTTGTAATGGTTCTAATAGCAGGCTGCCAACGATAGTGTTGCAATGTATCAAAAAGAGCATCATGAGCGCTGGCGGTAGTACTAGCGGCATATTGAGGGTAAAGCGGTACGCTTAGGATTTTTTGGCACCCCTCTTCACGAAGCTCTTGTAGGCCTTGAGGAATTGAAGGGTTGCCATATCGCATGGCGAGTTTGATAGAAACACACTCTGAAGATATCCCGATGGCTCTAAGCTTCTCTCCTAAATAACCAGTCAGCAAATTAGCCTGTTTGCGGCTATTAACTAATAAAGGTGATCCTTCAGGCGTCCAAATTAGCTTATATTTTGCAGCTGATTTAGGTGATCTAAATGGTAAAATAATACCGTGTAAAATAAAAAACCAAATAAATTTAGGAATTTCGACTACTCGAGGATCGCTTAAAAATATTCGTAAGTAGTTTCTAACAGCAGTTGTATCGGGATGATCAGGTGTGCCCAAGTTAATAAGTAATATGCCAATTTTTAATGGCTTATTGTGTTGAAATGATTGGGTATTTTTAGAGGGCTTCATGGTGGCATTCTAGAGTGCGTAATGCATATTCTAAAGGGGTTCTGAAGGTAGCATAATAATCTTAAATGAGCACTTATAAACAATGTTGAACAATCACAACAATCAAGTTCTTTAGGCATTGACTTCCTGATAGGAGCTAGCTATAGTGCTTGCAACACTCGCTCGTATCAAGGGTGTGTCTTGGCGGTATCATACTGTGTCTTGCTTCTTAGAAGCCGATGGGTTCGATCTACCTCAGTTGCCTTCCTTGAGCGTTAGTGTTATCGGGCAGACGCCCAGTATTTTTTAAAAAAGGAAAGTAATATGAGCAGCCAATTCGGTAAAGTTAAATGGTTTAACGAATCCAAAGGCTTTGGTTTTATCACTCCTGATCAAGGTGGTGACGATTTATTTGCCCATTTCAGTGAAATTCAAAGCTCCGGTTTTAAGACTCTTGCTGAAAACCAACGTGTTCAGTTTGAAGTATCACAAGGTAAAAAAGGCTTGCAAGCCACGAACATTCGTATTGCTTAAGTCTTACTTTAAGAGTTGTTTCAATGTTAGTTAAACAATTCTTAAAATAAAGTATAGCCAGATTAAAGCTTTGGTTTTAATCTGGCTTTTTCAATGGCAAATGTTATTAATAAATATACCGCATACCATGTTAGTTTTAGTATCGTGTATTTATATTAATATTCTGCATTCCTTACCTCCACGTTTAAATGTAGTGAAGGTGAGATAATCCCGAAAGATTACATGGCAAAAGAAGAAGTTCTTGAAATGATTGGTATAGTGGCTGAAGTGCTTCCTGATACTCGTTTTCGTGTTCGATTAGAAAATGGTACAGAAGTTGCAGCCTATGCATCAGGCAAAATGAGAAAACACCGCATTAGGATTCTTGCTGGTGATAAAGTTACTCTTGAAATGTCACCCTATGACCTTTCAAAAGGGCGTATTAGTTTTCGACATAAAGATGATCGCTCATCGCCTCCTTTCCAGCCTTCAAATAATAATTAATTCAGGGTATAGCTCCCTAATTAAGACGAAGATGTAAGGGTTGTTAAGAGTGTTACGAAAACTCTGATGTACTAAGTATAAAAAATCTGCAAAACAAAATTTTAATAAAAAAATTTGTTTTATTGCGGATTTTTTGTGTTTATTTTTATTTATTGATATTGGCTTTTAAAAATATACTTATAAAAAGCCAACATTAACACTGTCATGAATAAAATTAAACACTATCATATGGTTTGATGCTTATTTATTAAAGATTATATTCAAAAACCTTTAATTGCATTAAGAGCGATTAATAGGCGATGGTAAAGCTTGTGAAAGTGCGTTAGAAAGTAATTGCGCTGTCATATCAACAATGGGAATAATACGTTCATATGCCATACGGGTGGGGCCTATAACGCCAAGCGTACCCATTACGTGCCCATGTGCTTCATAGCGTGTAGTGACAAGGCTACATGTTTCTACTGGAAGTAAGTTCGATTCGCCTCCAATATAAATTTGAACACCTTGAGCGTTATGGCTAAGATGCATCAATTGCAATAGTTCAGTTCGTTCTTCTAATGCATTAAATAAGAGACGTAATGAATGAATGCTGCTACTTAAATCCTCAGCTTCCAATAAGTGATTTTTTCCAGATACTACAAAGGCTTCTGAGTTTGAATCTAGCTCGCTTTGGCTAGTATCAATCGCAGCGCTTAAAAAATGCACTAAATCAGCTCGAAGTAATTTTACTTCATCCTGTAAGTGGTTTCTAATATGCTCAAAAGTGTAACCCCTGTAACGTTCTCTAATAAGCTTTGATGCCTCTTGTAAACGCTCATAGGGATAATCAGAAGGAAGGGTAAGCAATCGGTTTTGAACATTCCCTTCTGTGGTTACCAGAATTAATAAAACCCGTTGCTCGCTTAAACGCACGAATTCGATATGTTGTAGGGTAGGGGTGTGAGAGCGAAAGGTTTGAACGATACCTGTTGAGTGAGTAAGCTCAGAAAGTAGCTGCGAGGCTGCGTTCAATAATGCTTGAGGCCGTTGGTTTTCGTGTAAGCGATTGGTTAACTGGCTTAACGCCTCATGTTCAAGAGGCTTAACAATTAATAAATTATCAACGAAAAGCCGATACCCTTGTGCAGTAGGAATGCGTCCGGCTGATGTATGAGGGCTGGCAATTAGCCCCATATTTTCTAGGTCAGCCATGATGTTGCGTATAGTAGCAGCGCTTAAGTCAAGGCCTGAATCTTGAGTGAGGCTTTTTGAGCTTACAGGCTGCCCTTCGTTAATATAACGCTCAACTAAAAGTTTTAATAAATGTTGCGTGCGCTGATCAAGATCAGGGTGTATATGAGCCATAATAAAATCAAAAAAGAATGTGATACCATTTTGTTAACACGGTGTCTAATTAGACACATTTGTGTTTAGAAACTGATAGAAGCTTAGACGTTGCGCAGTTAGGTTGTACCAAGGTATAGGATACTAGGATGCCCTGCATGACAACGCAAACAGTACAAGATACGCGGAGTATGACAAGCTGCCAACACACCGAGAGAGCCTAGCTGAGTAACTCCTAAAGCTATGAAAATTATTGAAAATGGGCTTTAGTTAAAAACTCATGATTAAATTCTTCAGCAGGAACTGGTTTTCCTAAGTAATAGCCCTGCATCATATCGCAATGTTGGCTTTGCAGTAACCGTAGTTGAGATTCTGTTTCAACACCTTCAGCGACTACTTCAAGTCGAAGGCTATGCGCTAGAACAATAATACCGGTAGCAATTGCATTAGCATCAGGATTTTCAGGCACATCTTTAACAAAAGACCGATCAATTTTTATAATATCAACTGGAAAACGACGTAAGTAAGCAAGCGATGAATAGCCTGTACCAAAATCATCAATACTCATTCTTACGCCTAGCTTACGTAACTCATGAAGTATTTCTAACGTGGTTTCTGCATTTTCCATCAACGTGCTTTCAGTAATCTCCAGTTCTAAAAGTTTCGGATTAAGTTGTGTTTGTTTAAGAATACGATCTACACATCCAACAAATTCTTTTTTCAATAACTGATGTACTGAAACATTAACAGCCATACGAATAGGCGGCAACCCGGCTTCACTCCAACGCTTGAGTTGTAGGCAAGCTGTCTGCATCACCCATTCTCCTAGCGGTAAAATGAGGCCTGTTTCTTCGGCTAAAGGAATGAATTCCATGGGCGGTATGAATCCGCGAGTAGGGTGGTTCCACCGAACTAGCGCTTCCATTCCCACAATAGCCCCTGTGGAAAGATCTGCTTGAGGCTGATAAAAAACTTGCAGCGTTTCTTCGCTCAATGCCAGTCTTAAGTCATGTTCTAATAACATACGCTCAGAAATAGCGGTTTCCATTTCTTTTTTGAAAAAATGAAATTTAGTATTTTCTTTGCGTGTTTCATGCATCGCTGTATCAGCATATTTTAAAAGGGCGGCCGGGTCATTTGTATCGTCAGGGAAAAGAGAAATACCGATACGCACACTTACGAAAATATCGTGTTCATCAATGCGAAAAGGTCTATCAAGTGAATTACATATGTGTTGTGCAGCGGTAGCAGCAGCATCGGTATTTGCTAGGTTATGTAACAGAATAGCAAATTCATCACCGCCAATTCGAGCAACATAGTCTGTGCTACGCGTAGTATTGCTAATACGTTGAGAAACAGCTACCAGAACCCGATCGCCGATTGAATGCCCTAATGAATCATTAATGTTTTTAAAGCGATCAAGATTGAGATACAAAAGACCGAGTTTGGGATCGGTATCTGATTTTATTGTATAACGTTTAAGTTGTTCTAAAAAAGCAACTCTATTGGGTAGCCCAGTTAAAGCATCATGGTGTGCAAGATGATAAATATATTTTTCTGCTTGAGTAGCCTCAATAATTCTACGCACTCGTTGGGTAAGCGTTGCAAAGTGAATCGGCTTTGAAATGTAATCACGTGCTCCGGCAGCAAACGCTTGTTCTACTGAGAGATGGTCTTCAAGCGCTGTAATCATCAATACTGGAATAGTATGGTTTCGTGGCAGTTCTTGAATTTTTTTACAGGCAATAAAACCGTCCATGACGGGCATCATTGCGTCCATCAAGATAATGTCGGGTTCAAATCGTGTTAAGCGACTTAAGGCTTGTTCGCCATTTTCTGCCTCTTCTACACGAAAGCCGTCGCGCTCAAGAGTGTAACGCAGCGTGGTTCTTGTACTGCGGTCATCTTCAACAACTAATGCTTGAATAATGTCGTTTTTATTGTCTCCAATGATCAGCCGATCATTGATAAATTTTTCGTTAGAAAGTGTTCTTCTTACATCTTCGAACGTTTGTTGAATATGATCCATTCGAGAGCTAATATCATCAAGGCACTCTAATTTGGCTAGTTCTTCAATTTCTTTTGCAATAAGCGTAAGGCCAGTGGCAGCTAAATTACTACTGCTTCCTTTAATAGCGTGAGCATTTTTGGAAATGGCTTCGTAATTTTTTTCTTGAATAGCGCTGTCAAGATTTTTTAAATAAATAGGTGTATCTTCTAAAAATGCTTCAATTACAGACTCAAGCGAAGAGCCTAGAATTTCACGTAATTTATTGAAAGCAGTGTGATCAATAGGAAAGTTTGTGTCTAATACTGGCTTAGAATGAGAAAAGCTTTCTTGATTTTGGATGTCTTTATGGTAAATAAATTGATGTTTAAAATAATCAATTTTTTCAATAATTTTGACTAGATAACTAAATAATGTTTCTACATCTTGGCTAATAAAAGAATCTTTTTGAAGAGCAGGCTTTAGCGTTATGTCATGATCCGAGAGGCGCTTCATGCTTTGAGACAGCAGGCCTAGAGGGTTCATAAGTTTTTGAGTGATTCGATATGTAATTAAAATAACGGCTAGGCTAGAGCCAAGCATAACGTATAGAGTAGTTAAAAAACTTATATTTTGCCAATACAAAAATAAATAAACAAGATTAATAATAAGTACTGAAAAAACAATAAGCACCATAATATGATGCTGTAAGCTATAGCGGCGTAAGCAAGAGGTCAGCATAATGGTTTGGACTTCTTTAATAATGATAAATAAGTTTTGCGTAAGATATAGTTAGAAATGACGCAGTTGGCTTTTCTCGGCGTGGGGCGCCCCGCGTTATGCCAACTTGCCGTACCACGTGTACTGTCTGCGTTACCATGTCTTGATATAGCTCAACTGCGTAACTTCTAATAGTTTTAAAATTCAGAAGATAGCGAAATGCTATAGAAGCAACTGCTACGCTTAATTTGCGGGAGTTTTTAATAAACACTTTAGCAAATTGATAGTAAAGCTAACGCTAGCGGTCTTTAGTGAACAACGTTTAGTTAAGGGATATTTTTATATATTAATGTAAAACGAAAGGGTTATCCTCTCTTATATTTAAAAATAAATCTTACATCAAGCCGATTTTAATGACTTTAGGGTGCCTTACTCTGCTACAGCGTGACTCTAACTTTATGAGAACAAATTTGCATCATTCTAAATAGATTGCTATCAGGCGTTAAGGCTATCGCTACGGTATAATCTGGGCAACAAATTATTAAGGAGACAGGTTCATGCTGGAGCACTTAAGCGATCGACTTAGCCATGTTATGAAAAAATTACGAGGCGAAGCTGTATTAACTGAAGAAAACATGCAGTTAGCTTTGCGAGAAGTTCGCGTGGCACTGCTTGAGGCTGATGTAGCATTACCAGTTATCAAAGCATTTTTGGATGATGTTAAAGTTGAAGCATTAGGGCAAGAGGTAAAAGGCAGTTTAAATCCAGGCCAAGCGTTTGTTGGTGTTGTTCATCGTTCTTTAGTGCGATTAATGGGCGAACCAGAAGATTTAAATTTGAGGCATGAGCCTCCAGTTGTAATTTTAATGGCAGGTTTGCAAGGTGCCGGAAAAACAACAACGGTAGGTAAATTAGCGCTATGGTTGAAAGAGCAAAAGAAAAAAATCATGGTAACAAGCTGTGATGTGTATCGCCCTGCGGCGATTGATCAATTGGCGCGTTTGGCTGAGCAAACTGGGGTCATTTTATTTCCTTCGACTACAGATCAGTTGCCAGTTGATATTGCAAAGGAAGCCTATTTACAAGCTCGCAAACAGCATGTTGATGTGTTAATTGTTGATACTGCAGGGCGCCTGGCGATTGATGAAGCCATGATGGCAGAGATTAGAGCATTGCATACTACATTGTCTCCGCAAGAGACATTGCTTGTGGTAGATGCCATGCAAGGGCAAGATGCCGTTAATACAGCAAAAGCTTTTCATGACTCCCTTAATCTGACAGGAGTTGTGTTAACAAAAATGGATGGTGATTCTCGAGGAGGCGCTGCCCTTTCAGTAAAGCATGTAACAGGGGTACCTATTAAGTTTTGCGGTACAAGCGAGAAAATTGATGGATTTGAGCGGTTTCATGCTGATCGCTTAGCCTCACGCATTGTAGGAATGGGTGATGTACTTAGTTTAATTGAGCAGGTAGAGCGCCATACAGATCAGGCTGCCGCAGAAAAGCTAGCCAAAAAAGTTAAATCAGGTGGCGATTTTGATTTTAACGATTTTCTGGCGCAACTTGAACAGATGAAGCGTATGGGCGGAATAAAATCATTAATAGATAAACTTCCCTCAGAGTTTTCTAAAATGGCCCAAGAGCAACCCGGCGGCGGAGCAGATGAAAAAGTATTGCATCGAATTGAGGGTATTATTCATTCGATGACACCTAAAGAGCGTGCAAATCCTGATCTTATCAAAGCATCTCGTAAGCGCCGCATAGCGTTAGGAGCAGGTGTTTCTGTTCAGGAAATTAATCGTGTTATTAATCAGTTTGAGCAAACACGTAAAATGATGAAAATGTTTAGTCAGGGCGGGTTAGTTAAAAAAATGATGGGTGGAATGAAAAGTTGGTTTCCCAAAGGGTAATTAGTGCTTTGTTCCGCATATTAAGGTTGGCGCAGTATTAGAAGTATGCTAGTATTCTTCCCAATATTTTGTGAAAGGTAACTCAGATGGTTGTAATTCGTTTGGCACGTGCAGGAAGCACGCATCGCCCTTTTTATCATGTAGTAGCTACTGATCGTCGTACACGCCGTGATGGCGCAAGTATTGAAAAACTTGGTTTTTATAACCCAGTTGCTAAAGAAGGTGATGAGTCCATTCGTCTTCACCTCGACCGTGTTGAGTACTGGCAAAGTCAAGGCGCGCAATTAAGCGATACGGCAGCTGGGTTAGTAAAGAAATACCGTAAATCTTTGGTTGCACAGCCTGCTGCTTAATGATATTTATTAGATAACTTTTTGTTAAACTATTTAAAGTTATCTTTAAAAATTATCTAAAACCCCAGCCATTGTCTGGGGTTTTGCTATTTCTGGATAATCTGATGATAAATGCAGGTGGTGTCGGCGCCTCAACGGTTACGACGCAAGGCATTAAATATACGGGTTCAAAGCGTAAACTATTACCTTATATTTTATCTCTTGTGAATGATGTGCAATTAAGAGGAAATATAGAAACTATATTTGATGGCTTTTCTGGCACGACACGTGTTTCTCAGGCATTTGCACAGGCTGGGTTTCAAGTCATTAGTAATGATATTGCAGAATGGTCGTATATTTTCGGACTATGTTATTTAAAAAATAAAAAGCCTGTTTCAGATTATGAAGAGCTGATTGCTCATTTGAATGCGGTGGCGCCTTGCGATGGGTGGTTTACAGCGCATTATGGTGGGTTAGATGTATCAGGCAGTGCTATTCAACCCGATGGCTTAAAAAAACCTTGGCAAATTCACAATACGCGTAAGCTTGATGGTATTCGTGAAGAAATAGATCGGTTAAATTTGTCTGAAATAGATAAAGCTGTGGCGTTAAGTAGCCTGATGTTAGCAATGGATGAGGTAGATAATACACTGGGGCATTTTACCTCTTATTTAAAGGCTTGGTCTGCGCGTTCTTATAAGACTATGAAACTCAAAGTGCCAAGAATGGTAATGAATCAAAAAGATCACACGGTATTAAAAGGAGATATTTTTGATTCTATGAAAAACGTGCAGGTCGATTTCGCTTATTTTGATCCACCCTATGGATCAAATAATGAAAAAATGCCTCCTTCTCGCGTTCGTTATGCTTCCTATTATCACCTTTGGGCAACAGTTTGTAAGAACGACCAGCCCAATGTCTTTGGCGCAGCAAAGCGTAGAGAAGATACATCAGATACCATAGCCGCAACTGTATTTGAAGAATTTAGAAAAGATGAGCAAGGTTGTTTTATTGCGGTTAAAGCCATTGATCAATTAATTTCAACTATTAATGCTAAGTATGTTGCTTTATCGTACAGCTCAGGAGGTAAAGCAACAGCGCATGAGTTGAATGAAATTTTAAACGCGCATGGAAAGTTAATAAAAACAATAGAGCTAGATTATAAAAAAAATGTAATGGCAGATATGAAGTGGACAAATGCATGGTTAAGAGAGGCTGAAGCGCCGAATAAGGAGTTTATTTTTTTAATTGAAAAATAATAGAAGTTACGCAGTTTACCCTCTCGGCGTGTTGTCAACTTACCTTACTGTGTGTACTGTGTGCGTTCCATACAGGGCATCCCGCTTTGATATAGCTCAACTGTGTAACTTCTAGATAAATGTAATTTATTTATGTAGGTTATTAATGTGAAAAAAAATCAAATTTTACCTCCGGATGATCTAATTGTAATGGGGCGTTTGAACCGCCCTTACGGAGTGCGCGGTTGGCTAAAAGTAGAAGTGTATACAGAGTATCTTGATAGCTTATTAGATTTTTCCTCATGGTGGATACAAAAGCCTTCATCTCCTGGAATTAAGCAAGGGGAATGGATTTTAGTACCGGTAGAAGAAGGCAAAGTTTATCAAGAGGGGTTGGTTGTTAAGCTAGAAGGTTTAAGTACGCCTGAAGAAGCACGTTTATGGGGGCGATCCTCCGTTGCAATTTCACGAGCTGATTTTCCGCGAGAAGATGAAGAAGCTGATATTTATTGGATTGATCTTATCGGTTTAACAGTTGAAACAGTAGGCGGTGAAGTATTGGGCGTAGTAGATTCATTGCTCGAAACAGGAGCACATGATGTTTTATGTGTGCATGGTAAACGAGGAGAGCAATTGATTCCTTATACCGAGCCTTTTCTTAAGCAAGTAGATACGCAAGCAAAGCGTATTATTGTAGATTGGGAGTGGGTAGATTGAGGTTGTCTATTTGCCTTAAAAGCATTAGGGGCATCACTAATGTGAGTGCTCTAAATAGAAAAATTGGAAGTTTCTATGCGTATTGATGTTCTTACTATTTTTCCTGATATGGTAGAGCAGGGGCTGCGCTATGGGGTAATTGATCGAGCGCGGCAAGCAGGCACGTGGCACCTAAAAGCGTGGAACTTGCGTGATTATGCGGGCAATCGTTATGGGTCGATAGATGATCGTCCTTTTGGCGGCGGGCCTGGCATGGTAATGCGTCCTGAACCTTTAGAGTCAGCATACCAGGCAGTATGTGCTGAAGCGCAAACAGTACCGCATTTTATTTATCTTTCTCCCCAAGGTCAGCCGCTTAATCAAAGTAAAGTAATTGAGTTAGCAACGCGCTCTCATATTGTATTATTAGCCGGGCGCTACGAAGGTGTCGATGAGCGCTTTCTAGACATGCGAGTAAATGAAGAAATTTCTCTTGGGGATTATGTGCTAACCGGAGGTGAGTTGCCTGCTATGGTATTAATTGATGCCGTCGTGCGCCAGTTACCCGGTGTTTTAGAGCCTGATTCATTAGAGCAAGAATCTTTTGTCAGAGATTGCTTGGATTGTCCACACTATACGCGCCCACGTGTGTATAATGGCGTTTCCGCTCCTGAAGTATTATTTTCGGGCGACCATGAAGCGATTCGTCAATGGCGTTTGAAGCAGTCTTTAGGGCGTACATGGTTGCGACGCCCAGATTTATTAGAGCGTAACCCTCTGGCACACAATGAGAAGCAATGTTTAGAGGTCTTTAAAAAAGAGCACCTGAACTTGCACGGGAACTCAAAAAAACGCGATACATAAAATTTAAATGTGATCGTACAAGGTTGAGATTTCGAAGATGATTAAGGAGTGAAACAGTGAATTTGATTGAGCAGTTAGAGCAAGAAGAAGTTGCTCGTTTAACGGCAAATCGCCCGTTACCTAATTTTAATCCCGGTGATACCGTGATTGTAAGTGTAAACGTGGTTGAAGGTGAGCGTCGTCGTGTTCAGGCGTATGAAGGTGTTGTGATTGCCAAGCGTAATCGTGGTTTACATTCTGCATTTATCGTTCGTAAAATTTCGAGCGGTGAAGGCGTTGAGCGTACATTCCAGCTTTACTCACCCCTTATCGCGGGTATTGAAGTAAAGCGTCGCGGAGCTGTTCGTCGCGCCAAGTTGTATTACCTGCGTGGTCGTTCTGGCAAGTCTGCCCGTATTCGCGAAAAATTGAGCCCTAAAGTAGCTCGAAATACGGCAGTTGCCCAGTAACCTCATATCTTAAGCGCAAGGTCAGTTAGTATGAAAACATATTCCGCAAAACCGCAAGACGTTCAAGCTGAATGGTTTGTGATAGATGCGACCAATTTAGTATTAGGTCGTTTAGCAACAGAAATTGCCCGTCGTTTACGTGGCAAGCATAAAGCAATTTATACACCTCATATTGATACAGGTGATTTTATTGTTGTAACCAATGTTGAAAAAATTGTAGTTACAGGCAATAAAAACTTAGATAAACGCTACTATCGTCATAGTGGTTATCCAGGTGGTATCTATGAAACCAATTTTAGAGACCTTCAGGACAAATTTCCTGATCGTATTTTAATGAAAGCTGTAAAAGGTATGCTGCCTAAAGGTCCTTTAGGTTACGCAATGCTTAAAAAGCTCAAAGTTTATGCTGGGGCAAATCATCCCCATGCGGCTCAACAGCCTCAAGTGCTTGAAATTCAAGTGCCTGGAAAGGATAGCAAATAATGATAGGTAATTATTATTACGGTACAGGTCGTCGCAAAACATCCGTGGCGAAAGTATTTATTAAGCCAGGTTCAGGCAATATCGTTGTGAATGATAAAAATGCTGATGAATTTTTCTCACGCGAAACAGGTCGCATGGTAATTCGTCAACCTTTAGTATTAACGCAGCATGAAACTACGTTTGATATTTTAGTGCGTGTAACAGGCGGTGGTGAGTCAGGCCAAGCTGGTGCTGTTCGCCATGGTATTACCCGTGCTTTGCTTGAATACAATGCTGAACTGAAACCTACATTATCACAAGCAGGTTTTGTAACGCGTGATGCACGTAAAGTTGAGCGTAAAAAAGTTGGTTTACGCAAAGCGCGTCGTCGTAAACAGTTCTCCAAGCGCTAATTGCGTATGTAGTTTTTCATTGCATAGTATCTATGCAGTGTACAGCCAGTCCTTACTATTTAGGACTGGCTTTTTTGTTTTTAGAAGTTACGCAATTAAAATTTATTAAGGTATGGGATGCCCCGCATGGTAACTTGCAATATAAGGAGTACTGCAAGTTGCCAGCACGCTGAGAGTACTCAACTGCGTAAAGTCTAATTTTGTAATATTTGATATTTTTATCAATGAGTTAATTAAATGGAACGACAGCATCGCGCAATGATATTGGCAGCTGGGAGAGGTGAGCGGCTGCGACCTATAACTGATACCTTGCCTAAACCTTTAGTTCGTGTGTTAGGCAAGCCGCTTATTGTGAGGCATTTAGAACAACTCGAAGTGGCAGGTATAAAGTCTGTTGTGATTAATCATGCTTGGTTAGGAGATGTTCTCGAGGAAAAATTAAACACTTATTGGAAAGACCGACCCTTAAAGATTACATTTTCTGCCGAGCAGCATTTAGGGTTAGAAACAGCAGGCGGTATCCTCAAGGTTTTACCTACCCTTACAGATCCTTTTATTGTTATTAGTGGGGATGTATTTACTGAGTTTCATCTAAAAGCTTTAGTTAGTTGGACATCAGATTTACCCATCGATTGCTGGGCGCGTTTGTTATTAGTACCGAACCCTGATCATCATCCTAACGGTGATTTTGTTCAACATGCAGATGGACGCATCGCGCTAGAAGAAAATAGTGGGAATGCAAGTCGCTATACATATTCGGGAATGGGGGTTTTCAGACCTTGTATGTTTGAAGGGTACGCTCATAATAAGTCATTGCCTCTGCGGGAGGTTTTGTATCCAGCGATAGAAAATAAAAAGGTTGAGGGTGTTGTTAGCCAGGCTTTTTGGGCAGATGTTGGTACGGTTGAACGCTTGGCAGAACTAAGAAGGCGTTATAATGATGGTATGTCAGGTGATATCGGTTAGTGATTAGAATAGGACTTATGCAATATTGCCTCAGAAATAGAATGTCAGTACTGTATTCGCTGCCATGCCTATCTGGAAAAATTTTGTTAAGCCAGTCCTATAGAAAAGGGAACCCATGAGCGAACTATCTATAAATCCCCTTATGCAAGATGAAGGGTTACCGTGTTTTGATTCTATTCTTCCAGCGCATGTTTCTCCTGCCGTACAAAGTGGATTAGCAGATTATAAAATTACCTTAGAGACTATTTTGTCTTCAAATAGTGAACCAACATGGGCAAATACTGCGCAACTGTTATTAGATTGCTCTGAGCGCTTTAGCCGTCGTTGGGGGCAAGTAGGTCATTTAAATGCAGTTGTAAATTCTCCTGAATTGCGTGAGGCTTATCACGCGAATTTGCCCGCCATTACTACATTTTTTGCTGAGCTAGGTCAAAATGAAGCGCTATGTCGTCGCTATGAGGCATTAGCTAAAACAGCAGAACCATTAAGCTCTATACAGAAACGCCATATTGAATTAGAGCTGCGCGATTTTCAATTAGGAGGTGTAGCATTACCCCCTGCTGAAAAAGAACGATTCAAAGCCATTCAGGAAAAATTATCAGAATTATCAGCACATTTTGAAGAGCATTTGCTTGATGCAACCAACCAATATCGTTTTAATGCGCGCTTAGAGCAGCTGACAGGTTTACCAGATGATGTCATTGCACAAGCGCAGGCTGAAGCGCAATCGCAAGGCGAAACAGGTTATACGCTGACCTTACGAGCACCCTGTTATTGGCCAGTGATGCAATTTGTAGATGATCGTTCTGTACGCGAGGCGCTATACAGGGCATATGTAACGCGGGCGAGTGAGTTTGGTGCGAAAGAACAAGATAATACTCCTTTGGTAAAAGAAATTTTAGAGTTAAGGCATGAGGCTGCCCAGCTTTTAGGTTTTCCTCATTATGCTGCCTATTCACTAGCCTCTAAAATGGCAGATTCTGCTGACGAAGTGATGGAGTTTTTGCGTGATTTAGCAAAACGGGCAAAGCCTGCTGCCGAGCGTGATTTAGCTGAATTACGTGTGTTTGCACGAGAACATCTGGCGCTTTCTACTCTTGAGGTATGGGATATTCCTTACGCTAGCGAAAAGCTGCGTGAAATGCGCTATGCGTTTTCTGAGCAAGAGCTCAAGCAATATTTTCCTGAAGACCAAGTGCTTTCAGGTTTGTTTAGCTTAATTGGTGAGTTGTATAGCGTCACAATTGAGCAAGATACAGCCCCTGTTTGGAACCCAGATGTTCGTTTTTATTCCATTAAGAATCAAGATAAAGAAATCATAGGGCAGTTTTATCTTGATTTATATGCCCGCGCAAATAAGCGCGGAGGTGCATGGATGGATGATGCACAAAATCGTCATCGTGCAGCTTCGGGTTCTGCCCGTATGCCTGTGGCGCATCTTATTGCCAATTTATCGGCGCCAGCAGGTGACCAGCCAGCACTCTTTACCCATGATGAAGTAATAACGCTTTTTCATGAGTGCGGTCATGGCTTGCACCACTTGTTAACTGAAGTAGAAGTCTTTGGTTTATCGGGTGTGCAAGGGGTTGAGTGGGATGCGGTAGAACTACCTAGTCAGTTTATGGAAAACTTTTGTTGGGAATGGTCAGTTCTGCAAAATCTAACACGCCATGTAGAAACAGGTGAGTCTTTACCTAAAGCGTTGTATGACAAAATCCAGGCTGCTCGACATTTTCAAACAGGGTTACAAACCGTGCGTCAGATAGAGCTCGCGCTCTATGATTTGTGCTTACATACATTGCCAGAAGCTGCGCAGCATCCTATTCAGGCGTTAGAGCGTGTAAGAGAAGAGGTTGCGGTAATTATTCCTCCAGTCTGGAATCGTTCTTTACCGCATAGCTTTTCTCATATTTTTGCGGGTGGTTACGCAGCAGGTTACTATAGCTATAAATGGGCCGAAGTATTATCAGCGGATGCATTTGAATGCTTTGAGCAAGATCGGCAATCATGGTCACAATTAGGGCAACGTTTCCGCCAGGCAGTATTAGCAAAAGGCGGTGAGCGCCCTGCTATGGAGTCTTTTGTTGCATTCCGTGGTCGTCAGCCCTCAATTGAGCCTTTGTTAAGACAATGTGGGTTTTTGCCAGGGCTAAGTGACTTAAATCATCAGGTTATATCGTAAGTAATCAAAATCATCATCCTGTTCTTCTCCTTTGAAGAGAGAGGAGCAGGGTGGTTGACGGTTTTTTATAAGTCGTCATCATCGTCATATTCTAGCCACTCATCATTTTCTTCCCAATCCTCATCTTTCCATTCCATATCAATATTCTGCTCACGCCAGCCTTGTTCTTCTATAAAGGCATCTATAGGTTCAGGTAAAAGAGTTTTCCAGCCCACTGTACGTTTTTGAGTCGGATGCTCAAACGATAATTTGTAAGCATGTAAAGCATGTTGACCAAATCGCTGATGAAAATCATCATGGCGCCGACCATATAACGTATCGCCTAAAACGGGATGCCCTAAATGTGCCATATGAACCCGAATTTGATGAGTACGCCCCGAGGCTAAACGACAAAATACCCAACTATAGTGCGTGCCTGACCGCTCAACCTTGTAAAAAGTTAGCGCAGGTTTGCCAAATCCTTCAGGTCGTACACTCATTTTGATGCGTTGTTGAGGGTGGCGGCCCATCCAGGTTTCAATGCGATGTTCTTGCCCTGGCATAGCAGGGCATCCCCATACTAGCGCCTGATATTCTCTTTTAACGGTACGTGCTTGCAACTGGCGAACAAGATCTGTTTGTGCCGTGAGTGTTTTTGCCACCACTAATAAGCCTGAAGTATCTTTATCCAAACGATGTACAATTCCTGCTCTAGGAATTGAGGCAAGGCTAGGGCAGTGATAAAGCAATGCATTCAGCAGAGTTCCTGACCAATTACCATGCCCTGGGTGTACAATTAATCCGGCAGGTTTATTGATAACGATTAACGCATCATCTTCATGCACAATGTTTAATTCAATATTTTCGGGTTGAAATGCCTGCGCATCAGGCGAAGGCTGAGGTTGAATGGTAACTTTTTCCCCTCCCGATACAGGTTTTTTAGCCTGCTTAACTTGAACAGTTTGCTGGTCAATCTGCACCACCCCTGCTTCAATCCATTGACTTAACCGACTGCGAGAGTAATCAGGAAAAAGTGAAGCAAGTACTCGATCAAGACGTTCGCCAGCATATTTGAGTGGAATTGTTGCTTCTAATGCGGGCAATTTCGCTGATTCGTTAGTGTCAGTGTTATAATTATCTTGCTGTGTTATTGTCATATTAACGGGCACCTTTTAAAACCCTGAATTTGTCAAAATACTGCGTTAGAATTAGAAAATTGGTCAAATTTTATCAAGCAGCCGCTTAACAGCACCTGACCAAACGTTAAAAAAGACTGTAGCTAAGAGAGCGGTACATATTGCTAATGGTTGCTCGGAGTTTTTTAATTTTACCGTGTTTAACGTTTTGGGTTTTAAAAGGTGCTCTAACCTGTACGAAAAAAGGATTTCGTTATGTATCCTAGAGTTATTCGCTTTAGTCTATTCGCTGCCACACTACTTACTCTGGCAGGATGCGGCACGCTCAAGGAACAAGATGAAACAGCGCAATGGAGCGCGGAAAAAATTTATAATACATCTGAAGAGGCTGCAAAAGATGGTAATTATAACCGCGCCAATCAACTTCTTGAGAGATTAGAGGCAAAATACCCTTACGGGCGTTATGCTCAAGCTGCTTTATTACGCCAAGCCTATAATTATTCTAAAACCCAAGAGCCTGCATTAGCGATTGCAGCGTTAGATCGGTTTATTCGTTTATATCCTAACCATGCAGCCATCGATTATGCATATTATTTAAAAGGTGTGATCCATTTTGATTCTGGCGCTACCTTTTTAAATACATGGTCTGATAACGATCGAAGCGAGCGTGATCCAAAAACAGCACGTGAAGCGTTTGATATTTTTAAACAGCTAGTGGCACGGTTTCCTGATAGCAAATATGCAGAAGATGCACGCTCTAGAATGCAGTTTTTGGTGAACTCCCTCTCAACGTATGAAGTGAGCGTTGCGCGCTACTATATGCGGCGGGGTGCTTATTTAGCAGTAGTGGGGCGAGCGCAGCAAGCCTTAAAAGATTACCCCAAAACACCTGCGAATGAAGAAGCATTAGCCTTATTAGTCAAGGCTTATGAAGCCTTAGGTGTTCAAGAGTCACGACAAAACTATTTGCAAATTTTAGAGCGGACATTCCCAACCAGCCGTTTTCTTAAAGATATTGACTCGCACAAATCTTGGTGGGGGTCTTAACCTTTAGCTATAAAGAAGAGGAAGGTAAGAGGAAGCCTTGATCATTCATTAGCGTTGAAATTAGCCATAGTTTTTTATTAAATTAGCGCATAGTTTTATTCTTATTTGCTTACTTATCGGCGGCATAGCTATGACTATGCCGCCTCTTTGCATTTCTCTAAACATCCATCCTTTTTTCTTCCCAAACTATGTTGTTAAAATCCTTAGAATGATTTTAACAACACTTAATTGTTATTCATTACAAATGCTTATAATGATACTTCTTGTGTAGGCGTATTTCGCTTAGTTGATTTTTTTGAAACTTTTTTTATCGTTACTAGCGCTATTCTTATATCTTTGCTGATTTTAGTTCCTCTTTGTAATTTCCTATAAATGCCTTCTAGGCCTTGCTCTCAATAAAAATAATTAGAAATAAGATGGAGAGCTGGTATTTAACAGCATTGATTTTTTGCTATATCAGATCATCATTTTAAAACATACATCAATAATAGGGCTAAAGAGTTAGAAGTTACGCATTTGAGCTATATCAAGGCATGGCAACGCGGGGCGTCCCACGCCGAGAGAGCCAACTGCATAGCTTCTAAGAATTAAGCGAAGCGCTATATGACTGTATGTTTTTATAAAAATTTTTATAGCCTATCTATTTTTCTTGTTAGATTCTTGCATTGCCCTAGTAGTTAGAGCTACACGATAAGCATGCTCTGCATCTATCTACAATATTTTTTTAATTATCTTAATGAGAGAAGTAAAAAAACATTCACCCGTCACCGTTGTATAGCATAGATATGTATTTTTTTCATATCTACAATGGTTTATTGGGTAAAGAACTTTTTCAGGTAGTTATTATCAGGTGGGGTAGCTTATGCTGCGTCGTTATTTAAAGCAAGTTAAGGTTATGTTAGTGGTGCTTTGCGCATTGCTATTACCTGCTTTAAATAATGCTGTCGCAGGAGATGAGCAATATGCAGGAATGACTGATGCCAGTACAGGCGATAAGCTTACTGGGCGTGATCAAAAAAGTGGCCAATGTTTATTTGATAATGTTAATGGCTCATCATCCAATGGGGTATCGAATAAAAAGAGAAATATTGAACTTTACGATAAAAAGGGTGACTGTATAACGCGCTTTGATTTGAGCAAAGTGGCAGATATAGAAGTATACAACGAAGTTTGGGTCATGTTGTTATCTCAGGCAAGTGTGCCGCAAGTCACTGCTTTGGGTAATCCTGTGGTTACGAATGTAAGCTCGGGGCGAGTGCAGATAGCTGAAAAATGTGTGCGTAGTGCTTCAGCTAGTGATTATGGTGAGCCAAAGGCTGGTAATGGAGGCTCACAAGGCGACCCTTGTGTTATGAATATTAGAGCTGCCTCAGGTGTCGCTTTTAATAATAAAAATAATCCGATAGGTAGCGGCTATAGGCCTAACTGGTGGGCAGAATTTGCATTAAAAGATTTAACGACAGATCCTGCGGGCAAGACACTCGATAGAGATTTTCGAGTTGGCTCAAATTATGAAAAAAATATGACCACAGAGGACAACGGTGGCCCTAGTCCATGGAGAAGATCATTTATATTGCATCGAGGGCGCTTATATTTACATGATGCTGTAAAGGCCATTGCTTATTTTGATCATCGTATCTGTGCACAATGCGCGGAAGGTGGTGGTACTGGTGCAGGCGGCTCACTTATGTACAGAGACGGGCCAGCATCAGAAAATCCTGGCAATGGAAATAGATCAGGGGTAGCTAGCCACTCAGCTTATCCTAAAGAGTGCGATTTTAACCCAGCAACAAAAAAATATGATCTGCATTGCCATCTAAAAGATGCTTGCGAAGAGTCTTATCAAGTAAAGTGTATAGAAACTACTGCACAAGCTGATGCTTGTTTGAAAGCATTAGACGATGGTTCATGCGATGCAACAAAATTAAACACTGATAGTGTGGGAGCAGACCCAAGTGCAGGAAAGTACAGTGGTGAAGCGTGTAAGCCTTGTATGGATATGTATCTATTTTCAGGGTGTAATGGTGTTAAAGGAACGGGTGATACAAGAGGGAACTCACATTCTGGAGACAGTGCGCGAGATTGTTTGCAGAAATTTCGAGATGAGTTTCAAGAGTGGCTGCCTTGGTATCAGGCAACAGGGGGAATAGAAGGAGCAGAATGGAAAGATAGTACAGGAAAAACACGAACAGATACCCCTAATCCTCAGGGTTGCAATATGCCTACGACAACAGTATCGGGGCCTATTCATAAATTCCAGCAACAATTAAAAATAGTTAAGAAGTATAAAGCGGGTTGTACTTGTGATCCTGAAAAAGAATGCGCAAATTGTATTGTATATAGATCTGCTGATGAACCTGGAACATGCATGGTCGATGGAAAGGATTTTAGTAGTGTCGGGCCTCAGTTAGAGAGCTTGGTTACATGTATGGAAGAAGGAGGGTTTAGTTTAAATAAAGAGATAAATCGCTGGTCAAAAAGTAACGTTGGTGGTGAGTATGCTCTGAATGATGCGCGCTTTGGGCAATATTCTCCTCGCGAAATTGCTCTTTTAACGAATGTGGGCAATGTTGCAAAGGGCGCAAAGGGCGAGGAGGCACTTTGCCCTAAAAGCTCAGTGATTACCTTTGATGGTACATATTATGATGAACGTAAAACGTCTAGGTCTTGGGCAAATTTAGAAGATTTTAATACAGATCCAGGAGTTGCAAAATTACATTTGCCCGTAGAAGACTGTCCTTATAGCCCTTGGTATGAAGGGCCTGGAAATACAAAAAATGGTGATAATAGTAAATTAAAAATACAAATAGATGATCCTAATAAAAATGAACTGAGATGCGTTAAATATTATCTTAGACGATATGCTGAAGATATTAATTTACTTGAAGGAGGTCATACATCGGGTTCAGACAATGAGTGGGATGATTCGGTATATGATTGGCGTAAAAAAAATGGTGATTTTTTTAAAAATTCAGACTATACAAAAAATAATAAAGTATATCTTGATAACTATAATTGGACGGCATCGGGTAATCCAAATGGCTTTACGAATGCACCTTTTAAAGGATATATAAATAAACCGATAGGGTGTAAAAAACTTACACAATATAAAAAACAAGGCAGTACAGCTAAGATCGACAGTAATGTAGATTTAGAAGCAAGAGCAGCAGATTTATTAACAGCAGGTAAATCATGCGCTAAAGAATTTCTTGCTTGGGCCTGGCAATCAAAAGGTGGAACACGTGTATTTCAAATGATAGAGGCTTGGTGGTATACCAATAATTTTTATGAAGGCTCATCACAAACAGCGCTAGGTACCTTTTGGGATGGAGCAAAATTACGCATAGATGACTCTAAAGATAATTGGATGCAAGATTGTCGCTACAGAGGAGCACAATTACGAGGTGATGGAAAAGGGATTGGAAGTTTAGGTATTACAGATAATGATTTGCGAGATAGTTTTAGTAATAACTGGATTGATGGAAAAACAGGAGATTTTTGGGATAACCCTAATGGTACTACAAGCTATGGAGACCCTGCTAATGGTCCTGGAAAAAGTAGTTATATATGGGGTTTTTGTAAATGGTTTTACAGTGTAGATGGCGATAAAGAAGTTGTAGCAGAAGAGGCGAGAATTGCACAAGGCACCGAACTGCCTGAGATGGCTGTATGCGGTGGAAAAAATATTAAATCAACATTAAATACTGCAGGTATGGGCGGAACGGTAGGCGAGGGCGTTGAGGCTCACGTAGGTAATTATCAGCTTGATGTTATCGGGGATATGCTAGAGCAGTATAAATGTATTATGAATATTATTACTGCAAAAATGCTAGGCCCTGTGAAGCGAATGTTTCTTATTTTAGTCAGCATAGAAATGCTGTGGTGTGGAATTATTTGGGTACTGGCAGGGCGTGATTTGCAATCGATTATAGGCAATTATGCTCAACGGGTTATCTGGATAGGATTTATGTATATGGTTATTCAGGGAGTCGAGGGGGGTATGTTTACAGCAACCCCTACGCATACGAACTGGCTAACGATGATTCCTGCTTCGTTTGAGGCTGTTGGTCAAAATTTACTCGCTCAAGCTGGAGGCGGTATCAGCTCGATCTCTAAGGGTAATTTGCCAGGCGCTGTTATTAGTGAAGCATTAGTCGTACTGGGATTATTATTTTTAGATAATTGGATGATTAGGTTTTGTGATTTTTATCCTTTACTAAATGTATTAATGGCAGGTGTAAGAGAATTGGTTTTTCTACCAACGATAACAATGATTATCTCATTTACTAGCTTGCTATTGTTCAATTATGTAGTGGCCCTTATTGAAATGTATGTAGGTATGGGCGCATGTGTGATTTTGCTAGCACTGATGGGAACACGTTGGACGTATAACTTTTTTCCAACCTTTATAGGCTATGCAATTGGAACAGGATTAAAATTATTAGTGATTTATATTGGTACTGTTGCATTTGTAAAGTGCATGCAAGCAATAGAAATATTATTAGTAGAGTGGTCAGCTTTAGTTATTCCAATAGCAATTGTTGATATTACCTGCGTTATAGATTTAGCTTTGTATACGATAGTTTGTCTCAATGTGTTTGCACTCTGTAATATTTTGCAGTCTGTCATTCAGTTCTTACCTCGTTTTGCTACAGCTATGGCAGGCGCTGCACCAGGAACAGGAACTGGAGGCGAGGTAATAGGCAATGCAGCGCATACAGCTAAAGAGGGTATAAGTTCTCTCAAAGCAGGTATTGAACATGCAAAAGCAGCGCAGGCAAAAGCAGCAGATTCTGGAGAAGGAGCCGCCGGTGCTCATGCGAGTGATGGTGGCGAAGGTAGTGGCGGTGGAGGTTCAGGTGGTGCAGCATCACACGGTGGTGCGTTAGGTATAAGCGGAGGAAGGCATAATAGCCCCACTGAAGGAAGATCTGAGCATATGTCGCCTCCAGGTGAAGAGAGAATGGCTCATGAAGAGGATGAGGGAGAAGGCCCTGCCACTAGCAGAGGGCGCACACCATCCGCTCCATCATCTCATTCTGATAATAGCTCTTCAGATAGCCCTACTTCTCAAGCTGCTCCTCATGCCTCAGCTGCTAGGGGGGGAGTGGGAGCTGATGGCCCGCATGAAAACGGAATGACGCCTACTGCAGCTCCTCACGTTGTAGGAGACGCACATAGTAACGCGCCTGGTACTACGCATACACCAGAAAGATCAACTTCACATCATGAAGGCGACACTGCTTCTGAAGTTGGCAGTGAACATGGCTCTGATGTTCTTTCTGCCCGGGGTCTTCCTAAACCTGTTGGGACAAAAAAAGACGATGATGAAAGCGTATTTAATCATTCACTTGATCTTAATGCACATGAACAACAACAAATGCACCCTGAAGATGAGAGAGCTTTACCTCATGAAGAAAACGGAGAGCTGGGGCGTATAAGCAGCGAAGAAAGAACAAATGCCTGGTTAAATGATGTGTATGGAGGCCCTCATGAGGCTCCTGTAGAGGGAGGGCATGGTAGAGAAGAAGGGCAGCAAGAGCATAATCAACCTCGGGCAGTAGGTGGAAAATTAAAGCATACAGAATCTATTTCTTCTTCAGGTTCAAATGCCTCTCATCGATTTAATGTTTCTGCAGGGTTAGCAATATCTGTAAAAGTTTCAGGCGCATCAGAAGGAGCACATTCACATTCTGGCGAACATTCAGCGCGTGAATTAGGGGGTGTAGGGTCAAGTAGTGGACATTCCCGTGTAGAGTCTTCTAATCATTTATCGCAGCAACATGAGCATAAATTTATTTTATCGACAAAGCCAGTCAGTTTAAAATCAAAAAGAAGTATAGAGAAGCAATTAAGAACACAAGAAAAACAGATAGCAAAAGGACTTGAAAAAAATCATAAAGAAAGAGATGAAAAAGAAGGTATTTCAGATAGCGGTCAGTTAAGAAAGAAAGAATATTTCAGTATTAACGGAAAAACAATAAGCGCTAAAAGTAGAAAAGAATATAGAAAAATAGTCTCTAAAGAAATAGCTAAATTGATAATAGCTGATGTAAAAGAACAAGGAACTAGCAAGCAAAAGATAACAATTAAGAGTTTAGGGTCTAATCCATCTGCTACCCATCATTCTTCTAAGATAATGTTACCTAAAGAAATGCATCAGGCTCTAATTGTTAAAGCCAAAGAAGCAGATGGATTTAGATCACACGATGCTACTGCTTCTGGCTCAAGAGATAGAGATGCAGATAGCAAGCGCATGATTCCAATATCGAGAAGTGATAGTGGAAATACGTCTTCGGGTAGTAAAATACCAGAAAAACTTAAAGCAAAGTATTCAGCTAGCCTAAAAAGACAATCAGTTGATGAGCATTTTGGTTTAGAAAGTCGTCGTTCTTCTATAGCAGCTTCATCGTCTAAACCACGTCATGCTGAGGTGGTAGCATCTAGTTCAGCCAAGCAACCTCATTTACCGTTAGCTGTTAAAAGTGGACGAACTGAAAGTGGTTTCAAATCGCATAATGTGTCTACTTCACGTAAGCCAGTTCCAATAAAGACAAATCATTCATCCTCAAGAACAGATTCTACGCCAAGAGAAGTTAAGCCGGTAGCGCTAGTAGTATCATCAGGAGGCGGAAACGAGCATACACCTCGCCAAGCAAGAAAAGCTCCTGAAGTGAGTAGACATTTGCCTACTGAAAGAGAAGGTTTAGGATCTTCAATTCATGATGAAGGAAGAGTAGATAGAGGAGGCGAAGATGGATTTAGATCGCATGATGTTAAGGATTTGAAAGACAATTTGCATGCTGTTAAAAAAGAGTTAGATAAGGCTCATGAATTATATAGACAACTAATGGAGAAGCCGCAATTTGAAGCTTATGAGAAAGTTGAAAAAGAGTACTTTAAAGCTCAGGCTCAAGATAATAAAGATCATGCTCTAATAGATAAGCTTGCTACTCAAATGAAGCAAGAAAAGGAAAAATTAAGGAATGAGGATCAAAATGATATTGGTCAGGCCAAGAGAGTAATTAATCGGGCTTCCGAGAAGGTATTGGAGGTGCAGAATAGGATTGGAGAGTATAAAGATAGAGGCGGAGTAGATAGAGGCGGAGTAGATAGCGGAGGCATACATAGAGGTACTGGTAGAGGGGGAAGGAGTGACCCAGAACCTGATGGCTCTGGAGCAGCTAATGCTACGGGAGGTAATACAAAGGGTGAGCGCTCTAAAGAAAAACTCGATCGAGATCCTGCGATGGCTCAATACCAAAAAGCAGTGGAAAAAGGATCAGAAAGTTTTAAAAATCATACCGCAAAATATAATCAGCCTAACCCAAGCAAAAGGTATAAAAGGTCTTTGGGTATAATAAAAAAGAGCGATAGTAAATTTGATAAACAAAGAAAAGAATTAAATAAAGATCGCGTAGATCATATGCATGCTCCTGTTTTAATCGGCGAGTTTTCAGGGCATGCAAGTTCACTAGATAAAAAAGCTGAGCAACTTAAAAAAGCAAATGAAAGTCTTCCTAAAGGCTCAAAAGAGGCAGGCATTAATAGCTTGCGTATGAGAGATCTAAGAATTGAAGCAAATGCCTATCGTACTGCTGGTGAGAAAGCAAAAGAGTATGTTGCGAATGAGGGCGATAAGGTTACCAATAAATTTTTAAGAGATGAAGCTGCATCTCTTAAAAGAGGAAAACAAGGAAAAGTTGGACAAGATGATACATCTAAGGAAAATACTGCCTGGAAAGCTGGAGAAAAAGTTGGCGAAAGAATGTCAGCCAAAGCAAACAACTATTTAGATGTAAGTCAAGCTGTTAGAAATCATACTACACGATTAGGTTTGCAGGCCGAGGCACTGGGGCATCTTTATAGTAAAGCAGGTGAGAAAGAAACGCCAGTAGAGAGAGCGTTAGCAGATTTAGCAAATGCACGAAATGAAGGTAAGTTATCTGTAAAAGCATATGAAATGCGTGCTGAAAAGTTAATTAAAAAATCAATGCATGAATTTTATGACAAGGTAGCGCGTGATACAGAAAATTCAACTGCCTCTGTAGATAAAAAAATGAATCAATATGCTAACAATTCGCATGTTAGAAAAGATAGTATTAATAAAGTCACTAAAGATATTCTAAAAGCGACTAAAACATTAGAGGAAACAAAAACACAACAAGTTAGTGGAAGAAATCAGCAGCGCGCAACTAATGTATCAATTGAAAAGGTAAGAGAAGTTTTAAAAGCTGAGCATGAAACAGCGCATAATAATGCTGAAGTTATTAGCCATTTAGCTGAAGATTCACCAAATAAAAAAATATTAGAAAACGCTCATCTAAGTAGTGAAAGAGTGGCAGGGCTTTTAAAGAAATATTCAGCAGCAGAAGAGGGTGAAAATAAAGAAGCGGCTCATGAAGCATTGCTTAAAGAGGTATCAGGCATTAAAGAAAGTTTAGAAGGTTGTAAAAAATCTTTATCTGCAGCTGAAAAAAATCGCGGTGAACTCTATAAAACTACCGAAAGTGTTAAAGCCTTAGAAAGTGCAATTAAGTCTAAAGATGAAGGAACAATTGAGGCTGCACGAAAAGAAGCAAGCGCTAATTTATTAAAATTAAAAGAAACAGTAGGCGATGGTCTTATTGCCTCACGATTTAGAGATGATTCCAGTATGGCTGATTCTCGTGTTCCTCATAAATATGCGCCACACTCAGCTTTAGTAAGAGTAATGGCAGATAGACAAGTTAAAACATCAAGAAAAGAAAAGAAAAAAGAAATTGCAGCAAAAACAAAAGAAATTAAAGGAGGAGCTTTTCATATTCTCTCAACAGAAGAGAGAAGCAGAATGGCAGCAAGAGGGAATGCTTATTTAGCAAGTAATGAAAATTTAGAAGATTCAAAGCGTGCTGCAGAAGCAGAACGTGATAGAGCTTTGCAAGGCGACTATCGTGATCCTGCGAATGCAGAAACAGGTAAATCTCCTCAAGAGCGTGATCAAGCCATACATTCTGCGCAAGAAAAAGTAACAGAGTTGAATGAGAAAATCAGATTATTAGGAATTATGGAGACATCTCAAGATAGGCTTACGCAAACAGATGCTAATGGAGCTAGAGAAAACTATAATAAAGCACGCCAAGAATATCAAGATAAGTTTGGATCAGTAGCTACTTATGCACCTCGTAATGAAGATGGTACATTAATGGGTGCAGCAGAAGGTATACATCATCCATTAGGTCATCAAGCAAGAACGTTGTATAAAGAAGAAGACCAAAATGGCATAACTAATATGAAGGAGCATATAGAAGCATTACGAAATCATGAGCAAACAAAGTTAGATGATTTGGTAAGCGATCGTGATGATAGCGCTGCTCATGACCTTGATCGGTTGGTAAATATTGATCGATTGAGAGCGAATTTAGATGCTCAAGATACACATCGTGCTCAGCAGGTATTTGCAGAAAAAAATAGAGATGATGAAACAACGCGAGTACAAGCATTTTTAGATGCACATGAGGCATTAGATAAATATACTGGTCATGATGCAAATCATAAGGCTGAACTCGAAGCTGCACGTGAACAAGCGCTATTAGACTTACCTGTTCCTAATGATATACACGGATCAATTGTTGCTACTAATGCTGCATTATTAGTTAGCCATGGTGATACAGCCCCAGGTCTAGCAATGACACCTGCGCGGCAGCAGCTTCGTGATCAACTTAATGATATCAATAGAGCCATATCCAGAAACTTTCAAGGTGTTGACGGCGCTCATGATCCTGCTGATCAAATAATGCCTTTTCATGATGCAGTAGAGCGAAATTTAGTTAATGACTATGCACGTGACTATTTAGGCGGAGCGGGTAATGCAGAACATACTACTGCATTTTTATTTAAAGAGCAAAAGCGGGTTTTAGACGAAATACATAAAGAAGAAAATAGAGCTGCATTGAAGCCTGCCGAGGATGCTGTAAGAAATATAGTAGGCGAATCGGGTTTAGGAATACATAGAGCAGAGACTGCTGAAGCGATGGGGACAGCTGGTTTAAGGCCAGCAGAAGTTAGCGCAAAAAAATATTTAGAAGAAAAGCAACATGAATCTGATGAAAAAATGCGGGAGATAAACAACCGCTATGAAGCAGAAATTGCTCGTATTGATGGTATCAAAACAGATATGAAAATGCTGGGAAATCAGCGTGCTGATGGTAGCTTTGAAGGAGGAAATTTAACCCTTCATGAAATGAAAGAATATACGAATCGTGATATAGAAAAACTTAATAAAGAAAGAATTGAGAATAAAAATAATTTAAAGCATATTGAAGATTTAGAAGATAAAAGTGTTGCTGAGGGTGGGTTAGGTGGCAAGATAGTCAAACCTGCTCTAGATGCATTTGGTGCTGTACCGGCTAATACTGATCGTAACACTACGCCTCATGATGCTACTCGCCATGCTACAAATAGCAATGATGAAAAAATATTTGCAAGAGTAGATGCGGCGGGTAAAGTTCAAGAAATTAAAGCAGTAAGTGATGCTGATAGGGCAAGAGTGATTGCTAGGGGTGAAGTTGATGGAATGCGGCCTGCTACGCTCTATGAATATAAAATGCATCTTCAGGATGAAAAAGAAAGAATAACAGATAGCTTAACAGATAAGAAAGCTATAGCAGAAAAATTAGATGTTGTACGTGAGAAATTAGTGAATGAAGGCAATGGTCTTGGTTCATATGTACATGGGGCTACAAAAGTACTGCTACCTATTGCAGCCAAAGCAATTGGTATTGTGCCTCAGGCTGTAATGTATGGAATTGGTAGTGCTGTAGGTGGTGGTATAAGAGCTGCTGCACATAACAATAACGATCGTCATACCCGTATCAATAAAGCACATCGTAGTGGAAAAGCGATGGCAAAATTACCAGGGCGTGTTGTTGGGGCTATACTCAGCCCCGTTATAAGTGAAAGCACCAGAGAAGGTTTTCGCAGTAAAGCGGTTTCGCGAAGGGTGTTAGATATCGTTAGTCCTAAAACAGCGATTGAGCAAAACTTAAGCAAGAGTGAGCGTTATCGCAGCTTTTTACCTGGCAAGCGTACAGATGTAAGTAGTATGTTAAGAAATACGGTGCCTAATATCAACGAGCCTGCTGCTGACGCTCGGCCAAGATATACAAGTACAGGCATATTTAATAAGCAAGCACGTACAAATCACAGGCTTAACAAGCTCGTTCATTCTGAGCTTATGCCGCTTCAAGAAGCACATAATGCCCGAAACTTGGCATGGAACCAGAGAGTAGTAGGTAGTACTAAGATTAATCCGCATCAGCTTACCGCGCAGGCACGCAGATCTCAACTTCTTCGCGAAATTAATGAAGATGAAGCCTCAAAGAAAAAAATAGAAGACTCAAATAAAGATATTAAAGAACAATTAGAGCTTGCAAAAGCTAATTATAATGCACGCACGAAACGGCTAGAGCAAGCATTTAAAAATGATTATGAGCAAGGAATAACTGCCGATTATCAGAATGCTGGTGCTACTCACATAACCAATGCCCAATTAAGAACGCCTGAACATAATGATGCGTTGCGAGCAGAAATCAGACGCCGCTATGAAGAAGAAGAAGGCTTTGCTGCAAATCCAGTTACAGGGCATCCTGGTTCAACTGATCCAAGAGGCGAGTTGCATCAACTAAAAATTCAAGATGTTGAATTAAGAATTCATGAGGCAGAAGTTGAAAGACTTGCCCGAAAATTAAATGAATCTAATACCTTATTGGCACAACATTCAGTTAATTTAAATGTTCATAAAGCTGAGTTAAAAGCATTGAATGCTTTGCGACGCGAAGAGCCAACGGAAGGTGAGAAGCATTGGTATTCTTTGTGGAATTCAAAACATTCTACTAAGAAAAAATTTAATGCAGCGGGATCATTTGTATCAACAATAGGATCAAGCCTAGGGCCTATATTAATTGTTAAAACCTTAAAGGTATTGAGAGAAAAAATTCTTAGGAAGCGAGAGGAAAATAGAACTATAACGGCTGATATGTTAGGAGCAACCCCTTCTCCAGTAAGTTTTGGTACAGCTTGGCGCGCTCGCTCTTCTCTTTCAGATATGCCAAGCTATGCAGGAATTAATCATAACTTTAAAAAGAAATATAAAGCTGAGTTGAAAAAGGCGCATAAAGACAATACAGGTAAGCGCTATAATAAAGCAGTGGCTTTAGAAGAAGTAAGCCAGCGTATCAAAGATTCTAGAAAAAAATTAAATGGGTTAGAGCGATTAAGAAGCGATGAGCTAAAAAAAGAGCGTGAAGAAGCAAGGTATAAAGATGCTAAAGAACTACAGGGACTAAATAAAGAGTTATCTGAACTTGTTAAGTTAGCAAAAGAAGATGAGTTAAGAATTCCACCAGCGTTACGCGGTGCAGAAGCAACTGACCCTGTCGCTATACAAGAAAGAGATGATAAAGTAGCAAAAGCTATTGAAAATCGGCGCGTATTAAATGAAAAAATAGCTGATCTAAGAGATACTATTGCACATGAAGAAGAGTTAAAAATTGATCGAATAAAAGAAATTGATCAAAAATTAAGTGATAAAGACCTTTTAACGGATGATGAAAAAGAAGAAATTGAACAACTGGGCGGTAAAGATAAAAAAGCGCTAACAGCTAAATTAGAAGCCGAAAGTAAATTTAAACTTGAAGCTGAAAGAGAGCGCTTATTAATTTTAACAGATAAAGTTGATGCTGAAATAGCAAGTATTGATGCTAAAGTAAATAGAATAGATACCGCAGACGTACCAATTGCGCATCGTGCAGGTGAAACTTCAGAGGAATTTCTTCGCACAATAAATGATGCAATAAGCAACAATAGAGATGAAAGAGGCAGGATATTAGCGCTAAATACACGAAGAGGTAATGAATTAGATACTGAGTACTTGGCATTAGCTAAAATGGGTAATGAAGTTAAAGATTTAATAGCAGATAAAGATAGACTAATTAAGTTTGCTGATCGACCATCAAGAACAGCAGCTGATGGATCAGAGCTAGCAAATGCTGAGCAAAGAGCAACAGGGTATAGACGCGTATCAAGATTACTAGAAGATCTTGCAGAAGAGGTAGCAGCACATGATAATACAGGTCATGTATCAGAGGCGCTTACTGAAGCAGTGGCTATGGCAGAGCTTGATTTTCAAAAGAAGGCCGAAGATGCTGATGGAAGAAAAAGAAAGCGCTTTTTAAAGTATGAGAACAGAAAGCTTTTAGAAGAATGGCAAGATCATGTGAAAGCAAAAGCAGAAAATCAGAAATTCCGCAGAACAAAACATTGGTGGCAACGTAAAGAAGATATTGGTTACACCGAAGCACAGCGCGAGGTACTAGTGGCTGGTGCTCAATCACATTTAGATGAGTTGGAACTGGCATTTCAAGTACGCAAAGAAAACATCAAAATATGGAATACTGAGCAACAAGAGGTTATTAGTAAGATTGCCAATAACAGAGCGAATAGAAAATTAGGGGAGCTTTATAGTACATTTACCCCTCATTTGGCACAAGCTCCTGATGGTTCACTGAATCCCAATCAAAATATTTTTGTTGATACAACGAACAGTTTCAGTATTATGGATTCAGGGCAAAATCCAAGAATATTGCTGCAATGGCGCGATCACCGCCATACTGATTACCGCTTGGCACATGATTTGCATAAAGCTAGAGCAATAGTAAAAGCATTTAAACAGCAAGAAGAGGGCGATGCTACAGCTCTGCCGCATCAATTAGAATTACCGCGTGGGGTTAGAGAAAATAATAACGTGCGTGCAGGTGGGCGAGAGGATCGTGATCATAATTATGAATATGATGGTCGCCCTCAAAACTTGCATGAAGCAGAAATTATGCTAGCAAAAACGCAAGCGCATGCAAAAGATATTTTAAATCAGCAAGAGCACCAATTAAATCAAATAGTGAGAATGACAGAAGAGCTTGCACCCATTATGATGGTTAGAGTGCTTGATCGTGCACCTAAAGCTATGCAATGGGGCGGAAGAGGCCGAAATCTAAAAAGAACTTTAGGACTCTTTAAAACTAGCGAAGATGCCCAAAGGCGCGATAGAAGACATAGAAAAGTAGGCAGAAGAAACTTAACCATTCTTGATGCTTCAGGCCGTACTATATTTAATCGTTATAATAGTCCCGATTTATTAAATCGTGATAGTAATACCTATTGGATTCATGAGGTTGATAGGGCGCGTAATGCTGATCGATTAATCGTTGAACATGATACCGTTCATCAACCAAGCAAACGAAATTTCTATAAACGTCGAAGACAATATGTGCCATTAACTGACGCTACTATGGTTAAAAAGCGTAATAAATTTTATTATAAACGCTGGCTAGGCGCTACTTATACAGGTGATGTAAGAGAAAACTTTGATGTGAACACAGGCCGTCGCTTACGTTTCAGCGGCTATAAAGCGGTGAAGAGAAATCGTGCAAGACAAAATGATCTCTTTGTCGAGCATAGGGCTACGATGGGGCAAAGAAGGAGAATTGCTGCCAATGTAGCAGGAATACAAGGCATGGCGTTAATAAAAGCATCTCATAAAGAAGCTGCGGTAAGGTATTTAAAAACGAAGGATGATTTTAAAACAGGCGACGAACTTGTTACCAGATTATCTCGGAACGATGATGATGGTTCAAGAGCAATGGCGGTTAAGATTCAAACCCAGTTAACTACATTGCAAGGTGAAGATTTAGATTTTGTAGGGGCAACGTCTGATGATATTGATGAAGTTATTGGCGACTATAAAGGAATAATAGGCGATATTGATCGCGCTAAAACTGTAGATGTTGGTACCCCATCGAAATGGCGTCTTGTTTTTGGTATTAAAATGAAACAAAAAGATGCCCCTATAGCGCGTTATCCTGATGTGTATCCAGCAGGGCATGAGTACGCCGGGCAACCGCATCCCTTTGCAGGGGAAATAATGCATCGCACAAAGCCTGTAGAAGCTGACTATTTGGCACGCGAAGGATTATTAGAAAGATATCCTGATGTATACCCTCAAGGGCATGAGCTTGAGGGCCAAGTTCACCCTCAAGCAGGTCAGTATGTAACTGAACACTATCCTAATGTTTATCCAGCAGGGCATTATACCGCTACTTATCCTACACGTTACCCAGCTGTTTATCCTGATGTGTATGGAGAAGAACATGAGCGTGCAGGCCAGCCACATGAGCGTGCAGGCAAGCCCCACCCATTAGCGGGGCAAGAGCATCCTTTAGCAGGTCAGCGGATTCGGAATGCAGGTACAGAACACCCATTATCAGGGAAGCGTGTTGAATATCGCTACCCTGCTTTTTACCCTGCTGATCACCCCTTGGCCGGCAAACCGCACCCGCGAGCTGGTGAGCGGATGGATAATTTTAAGCTTGCTTCGCCCCAAAAATCAACATTGGAAAAAGTTGCCAAACATACGGGTTTAGTACTGAATTTGGGCGCTAGAGTAGTGGGTTTAGGAATTGCTGGAGCAATTGTAACGCCATTTGTATTTGTAGGTAATATGGCGCGTTATACGTTTGCACCGTTTGGTAGACGTCGTGTTCCTATTTTAAGAAATACAGGTAACGATGCTGCTGGCAATCCCATCAGACAAACAGAGAACGTGAAGTTGCCTATACTCAAAGAATATGCAGACCGTTATAGGAGCTGGCGTAGAAACCATCCATTTAGAGGAGATGGTTTTAAAGGTGCAAGTGCTGCGTTAGGTATGGGTGTATATACGCTAGCATTACGCGCCCCATACGGTATGCTAAAACATGTTGTTAAACGTTCAAGCCGTTTAAGTGGCACAACTGCTGGTGGTGTAAATGTTGAAGTACGCAGCCCGTTAGGCAAAGCTGGGCGCTCGGTGAAAGATTTATGGAGAGGCACTAAGTGGCGGCCACAAAATGGAGCTGCTTATCAAGGGTACGGATTCACTCACAATGCTCCGGAGGGTAATCCAGCGCGTGTTCGTAATAGAGGGATATGGGGTTACATGATGAGCCCTGCGCAGCGTGCACAAGCTGAGTCGCAAGGCACGCATTACAACCCTGTTAAGCATTACAAAGATAATATAGTAAAACGTAGTGCAGGGCATAGAGCAAGAAAAGCATTAAGTGCGACCAAAACAGTGGCGTATGTAGGAGCAAGAATAGCGCCATACTTAGCGGTAGCTGGCGCCGCTTTGGTTCCTGCGTTTTTTGTCAATATGGTTCGTCACAAAGCCCACCCAGGAAGAGCGGCGAGATCGACTTGGCACATGTTGTTCAAGGGTAATGATGAACGTTACGGCATAATAACGTCGATATTCAATCCTGCATTTCGACGAAGTGCAAGAAAAAGAGGCATGCGTTGGAATAAGAGAGTTGGATCTGATATTCCTTTAGCAGGCGGCGACAATGCACCCACTAATATGCGATGGAGACATTTTGTACGCACCAAACAAACTCAAATTCAAAATGAAGCATTAGCCGCTATCTCTGATTCAATTTTATCGCGTGATAAAGAGAAAAAAGAATATGCTACTTTACGTAAGCAAATGGCAAATGGTAAAGATGAAACAGCAGCGCTTAAATTTATGGCGGAACGGTTAGAAAATGCAACTGATACACGCCATAAAGCACGAGTTTCATTAGTAACCGATGGTGTAAAAGAGGGTTATGCCTCACGCCAGGCGATGTCGCATTTATGGCGTTTAGAATATAAAAATAAAGAGAGATTAAGTCATCAACATAAGCGCAATTGGTTAACAGCCTCTCCTGAAAAGCACCTGGTATTAGAACGTTATTATGAGCTAAAGAAAGGTATGAACGCTCACAAACGTTATCTTGAAGATGCCGCGTTAAAAGATTATATGGCAGGTATTTACCAAACACATTTAACAGAGAATGGTAAAGATGAGAAAACGTATGCGGAAAAAGTAAAGTCTGCCGGGCAAGCGCTATTAGCAGCTCAAGTATTATGGGATTTAGAAGATCGTGAACGAGCAGCAGATGCTACAAATCAGGCTGATGCGATGGATGGCGGCGATAGAGTCGCAGCTATTCAAGAAAGAGAAGCGGTTGCAGCACATCGGCATTTATTACAACGGGCGCTAGAAGCGTTTGCAAACGATCATCCTAGACCAAATGACGTGAGCGTGCACACTTGGACAGAAGCAAAAATATCGGCAATTATAGAAGCCAGCGCTGCACCTGAAGGAATGGATGCAAATCAATGGCGTGCAGCAATTAGATTAAGAGTGCTGGAGCAGCATGAGCGGCAGGATTTACAGGATGGAGTTGATAGTGGAGCGTTAACGCCAGGGGCGCGTGATGACGCACACGCTGCTACCTTACATATTATTAGACATGGTTTTGACGCAACACCTGATCCTGCGATAGCCCCTCATGTATGGCAAGAAGCACAAAGAAGTTTTGTAATGGCGCACGCTGCCAATACAAAAGAGTTGCTAAATGTTGTTGATGAATCGCATAGAGAGCAAAATACAGTTGAGAGATGCCAGCAAGAGCGTATAGCTATATTAAATGGTGCTGTGCAACATCGTGATGGGGTAGAGCCTCCTGTATCTCTTTTAACAACTGTTGGGCGACGCGTAACGCAAAAAGAATGGAATGCTGCACGTTCTTTAGTTGAATCATTAAACAACCCCAATCATCCCTTATTTATTCCTCATCAGGCGTATAGACTTTCCCAAGATACCTCCGTCGAAAATGCAATGACTGCGGTAAGAGATGAAGCAAATCGTGAGGTGCATCGTGTAGCGCATGTATGGCAAAATGTACCTGAGCGCTCAGGTATTAACCGCCACAATGATGAGCGCGAAGGATTAGGAATGCGCGAAGTATCGCAGCATAGTTTGCCTAATTCAACTACATTGAGTCGACCAGACCGACCAGCCGATGAGCCTAGCTTTTTTAGTCAAACAGTATCATTTCATATTGATCCAGAACACTGGCATACAGCCGTAGAGGCAGCAGCAGAAGGTAAAATAAAGCCTAAAAATATACCTTTGCATGTTTGGATAGAGGCAAATGCCCGTTTAGCTTCATCAACAATAGATGTGTTGCCAGAGAATATAACGCGTGAACGATTAATGCAAATGTTAAGAGTGAGAGCAACGCGTAATTATCTGAATGACCCCGCAGAAACAAGAGCGAGAGCAGCAGCAGAAAGAGCTGCAGCAATAGCAGTAACAAATACAGCAGCAGCAACAGGGGTAAGAAGAACAGAGCTTTCAGCAGCAAGCGTAGCCGCGTATATAGACACAGAAAGGTCTAGGGGAAGAAGAATAATAGCAAGAAGAGCTGAGCAAGCGCAAAGAACAGCACAAACAGAGCAAAGAGCAGCAGAAGGACAATTCAGAGCAGCAGAAGAAGAAAGAGGCACTGCAGCAAGAAAAGTGGTGTTGTCGGCTTTATCCGTAAGGCGAGCAGCTCAAGTAGAGGCAGAAGCGCGAACAGCAGTCAGGCAAGCAGTAAAAGAAAAGCTAAAAACAGGATTAGAGGTAGCCTCTTCTAACGTAGCAGTAACGAGAGCTGCTGCCGAAGAAAGAGATGCACGAGAAGCATACGAGCCATTAGTAACAGGAAAAAGAATAGCAGTAACACGAATGGTATTAGCGAATACACTAGTATCAAGAACTGTTGCCGAAGAAAGAGCAGCACGAGCAGCATTTAGAGAAGCAGCTCAAGCTGAAATGAGCGCTTTAGGAGCAGAAAGAAGAGCATCAAGAGCTTCGGGAGGAGCAGCACCAGCAAGAGAAAGAGACGCAGCAATAGCAGCAACAGAGGCAAGAGAAAGAGCAAATGAAAGATTAGAGGCAGCAATAGAAAGGTCACGCCTTGCATCTGAAAGGTTGGCAATAAGGCGGGCGGAAGCGGCAACAATAACAGCCGCAGCAGCGACACCTGCCACAGCAGCAGCAACGACAAGGGCAAGAGAAAGATTGGAAGCAGCAGAAGGGGGATTACGCCTAGCAAGAGCACGAGCTGCGAGAAGAACAGCAGCAGCAACAATAGCAACAACAGCCACACTAAGAGCAAGAGAAAGATTAGAGGCAGCGGTAGGGGGATCACGCGTAGCAGCTGCAAGAGAAGTAAGAAGAACAGCAGAAGCAGCTACAGCAGCAGAGAATAAAGCAAGAGAAAGATTAGCAGTAGAAGCAGCGGTAGGGGGAGTGCGCGTAGCAACAGGAAGAGCAACAAGACGAGTAGCAGAAGCAAGAGCAGCCGCAGCAACAGCAGAAACAACTGCTACAACAGCAGCCAGAGCCTATAGAGCATATAAATTAGCAGAAACCAATGAAAGAATTGCAGTAACAAGAGCTGCAAGAGCAAGAGCTGCTAGAGAAGCGGATGCCGCAGCGAATGATTTGATAAATAATAGAAATTCTGGAAACGGATTGCATGATGCGCTCCCAATTGGCAGGGCAGCAATGACCGAGGGAGAGTGGAGTGCCCAGCGGGCAGAAGTTGTAGCAGTTATGATGCCGCCCCCCGCTCACCGAGAAACACCACATCAAGAATGGGTAGCGGTATTAACGGCAGCATTGGAAGCGCATCGAAACAATAGAAATGATCCGCCTGCAGCAAGCCACTATGACCCCCATCTTTGGAAAGCAGCTCAAGAGGCATTAAAAGGTAGTGATGAGTTCATCGGTCAGTATTCTTCACATGTAGATAGGCCAGCTCGCCAAGCTACACTTGATAACGCATTTACACGGGTAGAGAGAGCAGGTGGTATGGTGCAAAACCGTATTACCGGAGCAGCACATGCTGATGTGTGGAAGAAAGCTAAAGAGCGACTAGAGAAAGAAAGTGAAAAATCAGATGCGGTTTACAATGCATTGCAACATGCAGTTATTACATCAAGCACTCCTGATCTTAATGGAACGAATGGCAGGCCGCAAAATGATACAAGAGACGGGCATCTTACACGCAAAGATGAAGTTGATCATCGCTATGAGAAAATACTGAGAGAAGTTAAAGCAGCTGTTCATGAAGGAAATGGTCATGAAAAAGTATTTGGTGAAATTGCAGATAATTTAGAAAAGCAATTCGAAAGAACAGAGGAAAAAACACGTTGGTATGATAGCAGCAAAAAGTATAAAGTCTTTACAAAAGAATATACGAGTTGGCAAGATGTAATGAGCTTGAAAAAGCAAGATTTAAGAAAAGGCGAACAAAAACGATTTGTAAAATGGAATTATGGAAAACGTGCTTATCTCTTTGGCCGATACAAAAGAACACCTGTTAAGAATATAGCTTCAGTAAGGCAAGCTGCTCAGCAAATATGGATAGATGCTGAGCAGGAAAACATAAAAAATAATAACAATAGACGATGGCTGCCGCGTTTTACACAGCAATGGTGGCATGATGCACGCAGAGAAGAAAAAGAACTTTACCGTAAGCATGGTGAAAATAAACAATCGTTTGGCAATAAACTTAAACATACGTTTGTAAGAGTTGGTATTGCTACTGAAAGGCAAAGAGATGCCAGAAGAAGAGCGCTAGTTGAAAGAGGCGTACCTCTTGGAGCCAGTGAAAATCATGAGTTGCCAAGAGGGCGCGAAGATAGAGGCTTTGTGAATCTGCAACGCTTCCGTACAGCAGGTAGGGTTGCTGAGTACCAAGCTAAATATGATCTGATTGATCCGCGATACGAAAGATTTTCTATATTTGGGCGTAATGGGCGAAAAGCATTATTTAAAAATATGCCAACGGCTATCGGTAATATGCATCGCAGACGTATGGCGTATCGGGAAGTATTAAATGAACATACTAAAAAGACAGAGGTACGTTCTTATGGTACCTATGCACAAAACCGCCAGGCCAGAATCGATGGTGAAACCGCACGCAAAATTGCAAGAAAAGGCCAGAATTTTTTAGATGAAAATGGAGCACCACGTAGACCACCTGTTATTCCTGCCCATGGTGAAATTGAGCCAGCTCCTTACGATCATAATCGTCATACCAATCCTGCTACTGGGTTAAGAGTGATTACCGATCGCCATACACGTAGAGATGCTCATCGTACTAAACGAATTACAAACAGGCATGAGCGCTGGGTAAGACTTAAAGATCATTCGAAGCATAATTTTAATCGCCTCACAGGTGATGCGGCTAGTAATACCGATGTTGTTACTGCCGCCGCGCGTGCATCTCGTTCTGCTGCGGCTGTTGCTTATGCTACGGCTAAGGCAGCAGCAGCGCATGAGGTTGCTGTTGCTGCTCATAATGCTGCCACACGCGCTCATGCAGCTGCTATCACTGCTCATAACAATGCTGAAACCGCTCATAATGATGCTAAAGATACGGCTATTGATAGAGCTGCTTCTGCTAGCGCTGCGCGTCATGCTGTTCGTGATGCTGCTAGAGCTGGTGCTGAAGATAGAGCTGCCAATAAGTACGCTAAAAAAACGGCTAAGGATGCTATGAATACCGCAAGGCATGCTGCTAAGGCCGCTGCTCGCGCTTCTCGTGATGCTATTAAGGTTGCTACTCATAATGATGATAGTTTGTACGATGCTCATCGTCGTGATGTTTTCAACGCTGCTCATGATGCAGATAGAGCCGCTGATCTTGCTGCTAATGCTGCTATCGCTTCCACAGCGGCGACAAATACGTCTAATACAGCGCAGGCTAACCGCTTGATTACAGATAGGAATCGTAATGCTCATGAGGCTATCGCTAATGCTGCTGCTACGCGCTCTGCCGATAGAACTAATGATCGCAATACCGCAAGAACCAATACCGACAATGCTATCAATACTGCTGCTGATGCTGCTGCTGATGCTGCTGCTGATCCTAATGTTACTAGGGCTACTGCTGCGATGGCTGATGCTAGGGCTGCTGCTGATCCTAATGCTACTAGGGCTGCCGCTCGGACTACAGCTCATGCTTCCACAACGGCTGCCGAATATGCAGTGCATGCCACAAATATAGCCGCTGCCACTCGCCACATGATTGAAGAGGTTGATCACGGGGCATCCATGAATGCTGGCATCGCTCATGGTAATGCTTTAACCACTGCCTATAATAATGCAATAACCGCTGCTCTTCCTGTTGTTCATCATCACGCTGCTTCTATCGCTGCTGCGCATGCTGCTTCTGAAGCTGCCGATGCTGCTGCAATTGCGCATCCTTATCCTAGTGCTGCTCGCAAAGCCGCGTATGCTGCTGCATACGATGCTGCGTATGCCACTGCTTATACCGCTGCTCGTACAGCGGCTACTGCAGCGGGTGGAAGACATGTTTATAATACTGCGCACGCTGCTCATCCTAATGATGCTGTGCGTGCTCATCAAGCTGGTATGGAGGCCTTGAATGCTGCTGCTCGCGCTGCTGCAGATGGCACTATAGATCCTACGCATGCTAATCACGCTATTATTACAACAGCTGCAGTCAATGCAGCTGCTGATCCTGCCGCTTACGCTACTGCTCATCCTAATCGTACTGATCGTACAAGAGGTTGGGGTACAGCCAGGCGTTACGATCAGCTTAAAGCTTCTTGGTTAAATACTTGGCGCGCTATTGATCCTGCTGTGGCTATTCAAAAAACTGCTCTTCAAGACTATAGAGACAATCGTCCTGCTACTCCTACGAAGTTAAGAGATGTAAGGGGGCGGCATATTGTTCCGAATCCGCGCTATGCACAGGCAAAATTAAAAGATGGCGCTGTGTGGATTCGTCATCGTGGGCATGCCGGGTTCTCTAGAACAAGGCGCGGCGTAAGAATGCCTACTTCAGGAGCGGGGCGTTTTGCTAGGTTGACAGGTTCAGCAGTAACACGTACAGGCAGATTGGTGACAGAGCCGGTAGCGCATTTGGCGTGGCAGGAAGTAAACGATGGTGGGCATGCTCTTTTAAATCGAGCCTCCAGAACAGTGCATAAAGGGTACGATTACGGGGTTAATAAAAAACGTCTGCATTATGGCGTAGAGAAACCTTCTCGTACTGCTCCTGAATGGGCAGGCAGTCGCAGTAGGGTAATGGGAATTCGTCGTCATCCTGATATGCGTGAATATAAGAGACGCCGTGTGCCAGATCGTTATGTAAGAGATTACCTCTATGGCGTTAGACATCAATTAAGGCATCCCGCAACCAGCAGCAAAATGACAAAAGTTGTGGCGAAAAGAACAAAAGTAGAGATGGGGTTCTATAATCTGCGAGGCGATTATGTCGCTCTAAAAATGCATCGTGCTGCCCGTACTCAAGCGTACAAAAAAATAGGCGATGCTCAAGATAAAAAGAGCCAGGCTTATCTCAGATTGCTTGATAACAATATTCATGCCTATGTACTTGAAAGGAAAATACAAAATAACCAAGGAAATCAGGCGTTAGAAGAAGTTTTATTGCAAGAATTAGGGCGAGATGGAAATGATGGTATTAAGCAACTGGATGCAAGCAATAACAAACAGCCTGTAGCTAGAACATTATTAACTGAAGATCACATTAAGGCGATGAAAAAAGCAACGGATGTTGACGAACTTAATGCAGTATTTCAAACGCGATTATTTCAAGATAAACAGTTGGTTATTTCGCCTGAAGCTGCAGCAAATATTATTCGTATTAATAAATCGATTTCAATTAAAGATGCTTTCAAGAAACGCGAGCACGAGTTGATACTGCGCCGTAAAAATCATATTGCAGCGAATCGACTGCCTCATCGAAGAGTGCAGCATGTTCGCGCTGATATTCAAGAGTGGACGCAGTCGCGCATAGGAGATGGCTTTGATAATTATGGCAAGCGCTTAGGCTTAGAAGGATTTGTTCAGTCTTTTGAAGATGAGCATAGTGGTCAAGTGATTGATAATCATCTCAGGAATCATATTCCTACTGCACAGCGCGATGCAGATGGCGATTTAATTGCGTTAAGTGCGGCAGAGCAAACTGCTCTGCTGGCGAAAATCAATGAAAGTGTTAATGCTTTGAAGAAGTTATATCCTAATATAACTGAAACACAAATTAAAGAGCGCTTTAGAGATCTGGTGCTTCTGCACTATTACAAAGATATTTCAAACGATGATGCGTTCCCAGGTGCTGCTTTATATGCGAGCGCTCAAGCTAATCGTACTGCGCTTGGTTTAGATCGCGAGGATATTGAGCGCCTTCGAGAGCTGCGCGATGAACCAGAAGTACGTGCACGTATTACCCCAGATGCTTCTGACACTAACTACCATGCAGACGAAGCCGCCTACCTTCAAGATCAAATGGAAGCAGCTGTTTTATCATCAAACTTTGCATTGAGTCATTTGACGCCTGCGCAACAAAAAGCTGAAAAAGAAAGGCATGCTGAGCAATTAAGGTTAGAGCTGCAGTTGGCTGAAGAAAATCTTTTGTCAGCCGAGTTGGCGCATCGAGTGTTTAATCAGCAAGTTGCGCAGGAAAATTTAGATGTTGCTGAAGATCAGCGAAATAAAGCAGAAGGTAAATATGAGTCGGCTGTAGACGAACGAGTTAAGGATGAAAGAAAGCTCGACAGGAAAGAGACGCGTTGGAATCGCAGGTATGACAAGTACAATACTACTGCTACTGCAGGTCGCGCTCGAGACTATAGAGGCAAACGTTTTAGAAAGCTGCGCAACTGGCGAACGCAAGATATTGCAAACAAAGCTGAGACGTTGAGAGATAAAGCTGAGGCAGAAAGAAATGATGCACAAAGACGTATTCGTACTTTAGAGCCTATAGTGGGGCCGTCGCCTAGAGCTGCTAACTTCGTGCCGCTTGTACAGCTTGATGAGAGAGACCCGACAGCTCTCGGCAGGGCAAATAATTTGGCAACGCATCTCGTTAGTGAAGAAACTACTCACGCTAATAATGTTAGAGATCGTGCAAGAGCACATAGCGACGATGTCCGTACTGCTCAAACGAATGCCAGAACCACAGCCACTGCCGCCAATGCTACTAGAGATGGTCTGATTAATACTGGCAGAACATTTGCTAATGCTAATCGTAATACTCACAGGGCTGCTGATGCTGCCTATAATGCAGCTTATACGCCAGCTTACAATAGAGCTTACGCGAATACGTATGCTTCTCGTTATGTAACACATTACTTAGCCAATTACGCGGTGGCTAGCCATGCAACTGCGGCTGAAAGAAGCATTCTTGCTGTATTTGGCATGGCACATCCTGCTGCAGAGCTTGCTGCGCGTGCTGCAGCTAATCCTGGAACTCCAATGGCTGCTGCTCACACCGCGTATACTGGCGCATTTGCTACAGCGCATGCCGCGGGTAATCCTAATGCTCACGCTATTGCTACTGAAGCTGCACTTGCGGCGGCGTTCCCTGTTACACATGCAGCTGCACATGCCACTGCACGTGATGCTGCTCGTACTGAGGCTACTACTGAGGCAACAGCAACAGCAACACAAGATGCTGCCCGGGCAGGAACGAATGCAGCGAGAAATGCCGCCATCAGAGCGAATAATCCTGATGGGCATGCATTAGCGTATGCTGCCGATTATGTTGTGCGTCATCCTATTGCTGCTGGCGATACTGCTGATGCGCTTGCAACGAATATCACTAACGCCTATAGGGCTCATAACCCTGGTGCTGATAGCACGCATGCTCATGTTGTACGCGCAATTCGTTACGCTGCTACGTATGCGCTTGCTAACCCCAACCCTACAACTGCTGCCATTACTGCAACGTACAGGGTTAGGCATCCTGTTCCTGCTCCTAATGCTACCCTTTATAGGTCTGCTAGAGATTTAGCAACGACGTTAGAGACGACTGCTGGTCATGTTAGAGTCCGGGCTGATGCGCACGTTACAGCTGATGTAACTGCGGCTGGGCGGGCGACTACGACTGCTAACCATGCAGATGCTAACGCAGCTAACGTTGCAGCTAACGCTGCTAACGCTGTTAACCACCATATTGCTACTGAGCCATTGGTTCATGCAGCTGCGCTTGCCGCTGGTTATAGGCATAGCTTAACCACGACTGACGCTAACGCTACAGCATCGCCTGAAGCTATCGCTGCTGCTAAAGTTGCGGCTGACGCTATTGCTCACCCTGACACTAACCCTGCTGGTCACTTCGCTGCGCGTATTGATATTGGTATTCACACTGCTGCAAATGCAGTGGCAACTGCTGCCGCTGCCAATCCGGCAGCTTCTCCAATTGCTCTAGCTATTGCTCATGCTGCCGCTTACCATGAGGCAATGCGAGTAGCGAATGAGCATGTTTTTCGCGATTCGACAGCAACTCTCGATGAGCAGCGTATGGCCCTAGCCGCAGTTGCACAAGCTGCTACTCGCGCTGCTCAAGCGTCTTTGGCTACTCGCGAAACTGTAAATGCTCATCTTGCTACTTTGATAGACATCTCTGCTACTGGACAAAGGCGTGCTGATGCAATTACAGCCATTATTAAGCATGAGGCAGCTGAGGCAGCGGCAAGGGTGATTGCTGCGCATCTTGATGCTGCGCCTGAAACCTATGCTGCTACTTATCATGCAGCGTATGAGGCTGCTTCTGCTCATGCTTTTGATCCAGCTAATCGCGATTTTCAGGTTGATGTAACGGCTACTACTGCTGCGCGTGCAGCTGCTTTTGCTACAGCGCGTAACAACTTGAGCCATGCAGCCCAAATTGCTGTTAATGCTGCTGACCACGTTGCTTACGTATCTGATCCTGATCACGTCGGTAATCTTTTTGCTGCAAGGGCTGCTGCCCATGCTGCTACCAATGCTACTACGCACGCTGCTACTGCTGCAATCAATGATGCAGCACGTGCTTTAACGGTTGTACGCGAGGCTGTTCCTGCAACGGCTGCTGCAACTGATATTGCGATTACAGCTGTTAACCGACATGTTGCGGCTACAGCGGCGGCTACAGCGGCAGCAATATATGCAACTGCTCATCCTACCGCTACAGCGGCAGCGCACGCGGCAGCTTATGCAGCCGCTTATGAAGCAGCGCATACAGCCGCTACTGCTGCCGCTACTGCTGCAACGTATCGGAACGCTGTTATAACATACCGTGCGGCTCACCCTCATGCTACCGATGCTGAAGCGCATGAGGCAGCAATTACAAATGTTCATACGGCTGCTGAGGCTGCTGCAACGCCTGTTACCGCACCCGCTATACACACTGCTACCGCGAATGCTGCTGCAATCAATGCTACAGCCACACAACCTGCTACCGCGCGTTTATACGCTACTATGACCAATGCTATTGCTGATGCTCACACACCACCTCAGGTACGAACGGTTATTCAAGCGTTGCACGAGAGAGTCGTTTCTGAAGAAGCCGCTGTCGCGAGAGAACGTACTACTGTGCCCCCAACACCCGACGCAATTACACCCGGCGCAATTGGTGCTATTAACCGTCATGCGGCGACCGCGGCAGCAGCAGCGGCACTAGCAACCTATGCCACCCAGCACCCAACCGCTACGGCTGATGCTTACGCCGCAGCATATGCGGCAGCGTATCATGCTGCTCATACAGCTGCTTCTTACTCAGCTACGCGTAATGCTTACATTAATGCCAGCAGGCGCTACCAAGCAGATCATCCTGCTGCAGATGCTGCAGCTGTTCATGCGGCTGCAATGAACAGCATTCACATAGAGGCTGAGCATGCTGCAACTCTTGCGGTTAGCCCCGATACGCATGCTGCTACCAATGCTGCTATACATGCTGCTACTGCTGAAGTCAATAATGCAGCACATGCTTTAACGGCTGTACGCGCAACAGTTCCTGTAACGGCTACTGCAACTGATTTTGCGATTAGAGCTGTTAACCACCATGTGGCGACTACTGCGGCAGCGGCAGCGGCAGCAACGTATGCAGCTAATCATTCTACCGCTACAGCGTCAGCGCACGCGGCAGCTTATGCAGCCGCTTATGAAGCAGCTTACACAGCCGCTACAGCTACGACCACAACAGCAACGTATCGCAACGCTGTTATAGCATGCCGCGCTGCTCATCCTAATGCTACTGATGCTGAAGTACATGAGGTAGCAATTGCAAATGTTCGCAAGGCTGCTGAGGTAGCTGCAATGCCTGTTACCGCACGCGCTATAGAAACTGCTACGGCTGATGCTGCTGCAATCAATGCTACAGCCGCGCAACCTGCTACCGCGCATGTATACACTAGGGTGATCAACGATATTGCTGCTAACACTACTACTACCGCTATTCCTACGGCTACTGCTACCGCTACTGTTGCTGCAATCACGGCTACTTCTACAGATCGTAATACGGCTCGGTTTTACACTGATGCTCATAACGCTATGGCGTCTGCACTCGCTAGCGAAGCTCGTCAATCTGCCGCCAATAGGGTGGCAGCCGCTACGCGTGATTTAAATGCAGAGCGTGGTAGGCTTCCAACCCCTGCTGACGCAGCTAGAATTGTAGCTGTTATTGAGCAGCATGCAGTAGCATCTGCTGCTGCCAGAGCTGCAGATGCTTACGCAACTGCGAATCGCAATGCGACTGCTGATCAACACGCTGCCGCGTATGCTGAGGCCTATGCAGCGGCATCGAGCGTGGCTAGTGCCTTAGCAACGGTTGCAGCGTATAACGCTGCTCGCAGACGTTACCACGATGCCAGCGTGCGAGCTGGTAACCCTCCTCCTGATGCTAGGGCGCTGCATGAAGCCGGAATAAATGATGTTCAAGCCCGTATAAATGCTGCTGTTGCTCGTGTTACAACGCCTGCAGTTCATGGGCTTAGAGCTACTGATCACGCTCCTGCTCATGCTACTGATAACGCTACGGTTACTGCCACCGCTCAAAGAGCTATTAGAGCAGAGGCTGATACAGCTGACGCTCAACGTGCTTTAACAGATGCAAACCATGTTCACACTGCTGCTAATCATGTCGTTCATGTGCTTGATAATCGTGACCCCGCTCATGATGACGCAACGCATGCTACTGCTGTGCGTGATGCTGCTCAAGCATTAGTAACTCAAGCGACGAATGCAGCGGCGAATGCTCAAAATTATGCTAATAGGCACGCAACTGATCATGCTAGATCTACAGCGACACATGCTGATGCTGCACTGACTGCAGCTCGGCATGCACTAAGAGATGCTGAGGCTGCTTTGGCACATATTAACGATGCAAACGCTGCTACTCACACAGCAACTGCTGATGCTAGCATTCGCCAGGCATTGACTCATGCAGATACCATTGTTACAACAGCTACAACGAACCATACTACAGCTGCCGCTGCGTTAGCGACAGCTAGAACACAGTACGATCTACATAACACAGCTGCAACGAATTCTGCTGCTGCACATACAACATCTTATGCCGCAGCGGTTGCTAGGGCTGCTGCGACAACTGTTTCAGCACCTCACCGTTATACGGTGATTAATGAGGTAGCAACGGCAGTTGCAACGCCTCGCCTTCATGTTGCAACTACGCATGCTGAGCGTGCAGCTGCCAACGCGACTGATCATAGTAAAGAGATCAAAGATCTTCAAGCGACTGCGGTAAGTGCGGCTACTCCCGCTATTCATGATGCTGCGCAAAATGCTGTTGCAGAGGTCAGCCGTGCGCTAACCCAGCTCGATACTAGTGCTGCACCGCATGCCACTGAACATGGAAATGCTGCTACGGCTGCACAGCGTGTTAACGAAGCGGTTACTGCGGTTACTGCGGCAGATCGCGTTGTAAGAGATGCAACTGGCGTACAAACCGCTGCTGATCGATTGGTTAATGCTCTTGATCACCCTGATGCTGCACATGATGCAACTGCGCGGTTAGCCGCCATTCGTACTGCTACTGCAAACTTGACTAGGCATGCTGATGATGCTGTCACTGCAATTGAGAGGGAATTAAATGAAACGTCTCAGGCTCCTATTCAGGCTGATTTAGATGCTGCGAGAACAGCTCGCCAGGCAGCTCATAATGCTGCAAGAGAGGTAGAGAACGCTTTATCATTAGAGATGAGTGATGAAGAGGCTGCACCTCTTGAGGCTATTGCTCGTACTAGTGTTCAAAATGCATTGGAAGCAGCACAAGCTGCTGTTAGAAGTGCGACAACGAACAAGGATCGGAATGAGGTTAATTTACGCACAGCAGAAGCAAATTACGATCGAGCTAATACAGCAGCGAATAATGCCGCCAGAGATCACGCTACGCATTACGCGGCAGTCATTGCCAGCGTTCATGCTGCCGATGCTCCAGTGGATGCCGTTGTCAATCACGTTACTACTAACGTTACGGCACATGATAATGCAGAGCGCATTGCTGCCACTGCTGCACACGATACTGCGCGCGATGCTAATCATGCTCAAGAAATTGAAGATACAGTAAGAAATAGGGGCGGCATTGGAAGAATTGAACGTAAAGCACGCTTTTTACAATTCAGAACAGATAGGAGCAGCGCTGGTGTCTTTGGTCGTAAAACTGCTGAGCTTGAGCACGCTGGAGAGTTTAGACGCATAGATGATGACTTAACAGGCCCAACGGGCTTAGCAGCCAGAGAGCCTAATGACTTAGGTTTGGTGAATGGTCGTGCCGCAGCAGGTTTAACTCCTCCCGTTGGCAGTATGGCAACATCACCCCAAATGAGACGAATAGAGCTTGCAACCGAAGCTCGTGTTCTACGCATGAGGTCTGCGAATAGCAATAAACAGAGATGGTACACACGCGATAAGAGATGGCTGAAAAAAATAGGTGATGAAGGCAGCGCGGAGAGAGCAGCTTTTGATGCGCGTAGAACTAATGTGCGAAATGGTTTAAATGATGAAATAGGCGAGGCTAGGGCGTTAGTCACTCAGCGTAGAAACGAGTATAAGCGCCACAAACAAGGGTTTACACCGGTGCCCGTGGTTATTGGAGGAGCAACCGGCCGAAGTAAAGCTCGTAACTATATGAAGAGTCTTGATAACCGTAATACGTTTGCAGCGGGAACTATGAGGGGAAGCAAAAATTTAAAAAATTTCCATCAACGCGTGCAAGAAGGGTTCGAGGCTTCTTTGCCCCAAAAACTCAAACACACAGCTAAGTTCTGGAAAGGGGATTTTTGGACGCGTGCTAAAGAGCTAGATGAGTCTAAAGTAAATTATATTCCTTTACCTACGCGCAATACCACAGGCAGAAATAATGTAACGCGTGATGATACCGTTGTTTTTTCAAATGGTAATTTTATAAAAGATCTGTATCAGGTTAGAAAATTAGCACGTGCAACATTTGATGCAAATGAAGCGCCAGCTCTGATTCGTCGCTTTAATGCCAACTGGAGTGGCAATCAAGATACCGAAAAATATGCTAAAAAACTTGCTCAATATTTAGATCGTAAATTTGAGGGTAAGCTGGCTTGGAAAGAGAAATTGAAGTTTTGGAAAAGAGCACCGCTGGATTATATGTCTGCTTATACAGATACAATGCGGAGAACCTATGAAACGGATCGCGATTTAACGAATAGACCGGCGACTCCTGTTGCTCGTACAGCTGCGACAATCCAAGAAAGAGCACGTTTGGATGCTGAAAATGATTATTATCACCGTGATGCTCATCCTGCATTGGCAAACGATGTGGCTGGGCATCCCGGGTTAGTAACCGATGCTTCTGGTCGCCCGGCAGTGTTAAGAGAGCGAAAGATACAAAAAATAAGGCTTGAGCTACAAAAAGCTGAAGAAGATCTATTAGCAGCACGCATAGCTGAAGAAGAGTTTGCTCGGCAAGTGGCTACAGAAGACTTAGACCTTGCTGTAGATCGGCTAAACAAAGCGCAGCAAGAATATGTTCGAAGCGTAAATGAAAGAAATGATAAAGAAACAAGTCTAAGGGGTAAGGTTAGGCGTTTAGATGGCAGGTATGACAAGTACAATACTACTGCTGCAACAAATCGCGCTCGAGACTATACAGGCAGACGGTTTAGGAAGCCACGCAATTGGAGGGTTAGAGATATTGCAACTAAAGCCGAGACGTTGAGAGGCAAGGTTGAAAATGCCAGAAATGATGTACAAACAAAGATTGATACGTTAGAGAGTATAGTTGGGCCTAGGGCTACCGTGCCTCTGCCTCTTGTACCTTTAGATCTGAGAGATCAGGGTGCTCTTAACAAAGCGAATCGTCTAGCTAATGAAGCTGCTGCTGCCAGAGCTACCCATACAGCGAATTTCAGAACTCGTACTGCAAGTCATGCTGGAGATATTACCACTGCTCGACGCCTTGCCAGAACTACCGAGAATGAGGCTGTTCGTGCCACAGACCATGTTGCTAACACAGATGACGCTCTTGCTGCTGTTAATCCTGCTGCGCATGCTGCTTACAACACCGCCTACGATACAGCCTATGCTCGTACATATGTTGATAATTATGCCGCTACCAACCCTGCTGCGCACGCAGGGGTAATTGCTGCGCTTCGCACTGCTGATCACACGGCTATGCTTGCAGCGCTTGCAACGGCTCACCCTGCTGCGCATGCTGCTTACATTGCTATTGCTGCTAATCCTACAGCTAGCGCGGCGGCGCGTGTTCGGGCGACTGAAGCCGCGCTTGCGGCAGCCAACCCTACCACGCACACCGCTACTCATGCTGCTGCTCATAACGTTACGCATACCGCTGCTACCATTCCAGCTATCCGTGCTGCTACCATTGCAGCTAACCCTGGTGCTCATGCATTAGCCTTTGCTGCTGATCATGCCATTGCTAACCCTGGTGCTACCGCTGCGGATATCACTACTGCGTATAGGGGTGCTTATCCAGGTGTGGGTATCACTGCGGCTGCCACGCTAGCCATAACATTTGCTGCTGGGCATGCTAGTGCTCATCCTACCATTACTGACCGGGCGGCTATTGCTGCGGCTTACGCCATTGCTCATCCTGCAGAGCATCGTGCGGCTAACCCCGATGTTTACACAGACGCCGGAACCGCAGCAACGGCGCTAGTTAACACAACAACAAACGTTGGCAATCAAGCCAACGGGCATGTTACCGCTAACGCCGCTACGCTTGCGAGAGCTAGAACTGCAAGAGCTGATGCTGACGATGCTGCCGCAACCGCTACCACTAATGCTACTAATGCTGCCACATTAGCTAACCCTTTAGCACATGCAGCTGCCCTCGCTGCCGGTTATGTTCGTGCCTTAGCTACCCCTACCGCTAACGCTGTAGCCACCCCTGACACTATCGCTGCCGCTAGCGTTGCTGCACACGCTGCTGTTCACCGCGAAGCTAATCCTATTGCCCATGCTAACGCTATTAATGATATTAACATTCATGCTGCGGCTAATGCAGTAGCCACCGCCGTAGCAGCGAACCCTGCGGCTACCCCTGCGGCGATTGCCATTGCACATATTGCTGCACACGCTGCTGCTACACGAGCAGCGGCAGATGAGCCAGCGCTTCATATGGCTACCACAGATGCCAATCAACGAAAACGAAGTGCTTTAGCCGCTATTACTCAAGCCGCAACCAATGCTGCTAACGCTGCTTTGGCGACGGGAGCCACGCTCGCTACTCATGCAGCTACAGCAGCCGATGGTGCTGCTTCCCGGCAAGCTCGTCATGATGCGCGCGATGCTATTTCTATACATTTAGCGGTTGAAGCCACAGAAGAAGCTATTACTGCTAATCCTGCTGCTCATCCGGGTGCATATGCTGCTTCTTATACTGCGGCTTATGACGCTGCTTCTCTTGTCGGTGCAACGCGTGATACCGTTCGGGCAGCTGCACGCGGCGCGGTGCCATTTGCTTATGGAAGACCAGAGCATGCTAGCGCAATTGCTGCTGCTGAAACAGCAGCTCATGCTACCGCCAACGCTGCTGTTCATGCAGCAAATACTGCAGTATGGGGAGCGGAGGCGACAGTGGCTACCGCCCGCGCTACTGTTCCTACAACATTGGGTGAAACTAATACTGCGGTTGCAGCCATTACGCACCATGCAGCTGCAACGGCTGCCGCTGAGGCTGTTGCTACTTATGCTGACAGGCATCCTAATGCCACTGCCGCTGCTCACGCGGCAGCTTATACAGCCGCTTACGATGCCGCTTACCAAGCAGCAACCGCAGCCGCGACGCGTGCTACTTACACAGCCGCTCACAGGGCTTACCAGGCGGTTAACCCCACTGCAACCCCGGCTGCCGTTCACGCCGCTGCAATGAATAGTATTAATGATGCTGCGCACGCCGCGGCTACCCCTGTTGCCACACCTGCGGCTCATACTGCTACAGCAAACGCGGCTGCTATCACAGCCATTGCTAGAAACCCTGCAACTTTACATCTTTACACCAGCGCATCGGCTGCAATTGCTAGGGCTCACGGGCCAACGCAGATTCATGCTGCTAACCTAGCAGCTGCCACCGATGCAGCTATCGCTGTGGCTGAGCCTATCCTTCATGCGACTGCTAGGGCTACCGCTGCTGAAGCCACGGCTGCTGCTGCTCATGTTGCCGTGCTTACTGATCTTCATACTGCCTCTGTTGCTGCGGCTTCCGCAGATCATCGGGCTGCTCTCACGGCTGCCACTACGCTTAATACCGCTCTTACTAACGTTAATGCTACTGCGGGAAGACATGCTACTGATCATGCCAATGCTCTCACGGCTGCCGATCGCGCCATAGCAGCAGCAACAGCGGCTACTGAAGCTCAAGCAGTTCAAACAGAGGCCAACAGGATACAAACTGCTGCCACCGCTGTTATTCACGCCCTTAATAATCGTCCAGATGCAGCTGGTGACAACGCCGCTCAAGCTGCTGTCGTTCGTGATGCTGCGCAAAGGTTAGTGAATGAGGCTACTACAGCGGCTACTAACGCTCAAACCTACGCTACTCGTCACAGCACCCCTGAGGCTAATGCAACGCTTACAGCAGCTGCTAATACTGCACGTGATACAGCTCAACGTGCGCTTGCTCATGCAGAAGCTGCATTAACGCATGTTGCTGTTGGGGACGCTGCTAACCGAGCTGCAAGCGTTGTCGTTAACACACTTGCTAACCCTGCTGCAGGTGGCGCTACTGCTCATGCTACTGCCGTTCATGATGCTGCACAAAGGCTAGTGCATGAGGCTGATACGATTGCCACTAACGCTCAAACTTACGCCACGAGGCATAGCACCCCTGAGGCTAATGAGACGCTTACGGCTGCTAATACTGCCCTTACACAAGCTCGCGGTGCGCGTGATAATGCCCGCACTGAGTTAGCTCATATTGGTGCTCAAGAAGCGGCTACCACTCACGCTGCAACTGATGTTACTAATGCTCTTGCTAATACTGTTGCCGCTGCAGGTGGTGCCACTGCTCACGCTACCGCTGTTCGTGATGCTGTGCATGCCTTAGTAAATGAGGCAGTTACGGTGGCTGCTAACGCGCAAGCTTACGCTGCGCTTCATAACACCCGTGAGGCTAACGATATGCTTACGGCTGCTAATACGGCACTTGCTACAGCTCGCCGTGCGCTTGCTGATGCAAATACTGCGGTAACCCATGGTGGAGCTACTCATGCTGCAACAGCTGCCGCGACTGCACGTAGTGCATTGGCTGACTTAACTCAGGCTACTACTCAAGATGCACGTATTCGTACTGCACTAGCTGATACGACGGTTCGCACTGCATTGGCTGCATTAACCCGTTTTACTGATCAAGACGCAACTACCTATACTGCGACGGCTGCTGCGACGGCTCAGCGGGCACAGGCTGATGCAAATGCTGCCGCTGGGGCGGCTACAACTAACCATGGTACAGCTGCTACTGCCGCTAGAGCCGCAGCAGATAACCATCTTGCAGCTAACAATAGAGCTATTAACGCTGCTGACGCCCATGCTACCGCTTACGCTAGAGCGATTGCCAGAACGCGTGATGCAGCTACCCCTGTTGCTGCGGTCTTAACAGAAGTAAGAGCTAACGCAACCGCTCACTCAACAGCTCGCACAGATGCTGTAGTAGCATCTGCTGCTACAGCTGCGACTGAAGCAACTCATGCCGCAGCGATGCAAGCGGTAATCAATAGAAAAGGCGGAGTTAGAAAAATTGAACGCAGCGCACGCTTCTTACGATTCAGAACAGATGCGCGAATCGCTCGTGATGCAGCGATGACAAAAGCTGATAATAATTTAACAACCGCTCAAGCAGATGTAGCGGCCAGGTTGCCAGAGGCAAGAGCAGCGCATCCCGAAAATTTACAATTAGCTGATATTACTCATCCAGGCGGGGTACCTGCCACTGCACGCGTAGGCGAGGCCGCTGAAAAGAGTGTTAAGCAGTTAAGAAGTGAGCACAACAATAAACAAAGATGGTATAGATTAACTAGTAGTTGGCGTAACAGAGTTGAAGATACAGCCAGAATTGAAAGAGGCAGAGATACTGTGCGCGATGATTTAAGGCGTAATGTATTTGAGGCTACAAGGCTAGTAGAGCAGCGTAAAATGCGGTACAAGCAACAACAAAATACGAACATGAATGATTTGCGCGGAGTACATGATCGATTGGTTGTAAGCTTACAAAGACTAGAAAACGATTTGTTAACTATGACAAATCCAGCTACTACAGATGCATTTAGAAGAGTGGCTTTGAACGATAGAATTCAAGAGATAGAAACACATATTGCGTTATTGCCGGGCCATATACAAATTCAATTATTGAGTCCGTCAGCTCCTCGAACCGCAGGAGGAACAACAGCAGCTCCTATGGGTGAGCATTTAAGCCGTTTATTAGAAGCAGCAAAAAGTATGCATAAATCATTAGCTAGTGTAGAACAACGTGCACAGAAACATGATGACTTGGTTGATCAGCGAGATGATCGCAATGCTATTACACCTTTAGATGCTCAATTTGCTGCTGTTGCGCCATTAACACGCGCACAAATGGATGCGGTTGCTGACGAGCGACAAAATAATTTTAATGTCATGCTAGCTAATTTGCGTGCTCTGAGCGGTAATGATAGATTGGGTGGTGGTGGTGATTATGCGCCGTTGCAAACAGCTGTAGATAGCGCTAGAGCTACCTATATTGCAGATGTTCATGCAAACAATAAGCAAGACTGGGATGCTATTTTCCATAGCATGCAGCCAACCTCTGTAATGCGAGAAAAATTTGCCTACGACAACGAAAAATTCCGCATGGGGCGTGATCCCGATGCTACATTAGCGAAAGGGCTAATTTTCGGCGGGTTGTTCAATAATAGTACTAGGAGTCCTATTGCTTCCGCTGTTCATGCGTTTACAGGTAAGAAGCGCACCATGCTTGGCGGATCAGGAGAAACAGCAAGCCGCTTGGTAGGTATACTAGAAGGTATGCTAAGCCCCTGGACAACCGGAAACTGGTACACTCAGGCAAAACCTGGGGCAATTCCTAATGGCCCGCCTGTTAACCCGAATCAACTGGCTAGCTTTCCCTCAGATAATAATGATTAATTTTAAGGTTTAGATGAAGGTTAAGATAAAGGATGAAGATTCTTGGTATAGAAAGCTCGTGTGATGAAACAGGTATTGGGTTATATGATAGTGAACAAGGTTTAATAGATCACACCTTATATTCTCAAGTTGCCATGCATGCAGAGTATGGCGGAGTGGTACCAGAGCTTGCTTCGCGCGATCATCAAAAGCGTATTATGGGGTTAATTGAACATCTGTTTGAAAAAAATCAGTTAAGCTGGTCGCAAATCGATGGCATTGCATATACTGCAGGCCCAGGGTTAGCAGGAGCACTCATGGTAGGCGCAGGAGTAGCCGCAGGCTTGGCGGCAGCACAGTCTAAAACACTGATTCCTGTGCATCATTTAGAAGGGCATTTACTTTCACCTTTACTGGCTGAAGAAAAGCCTGATTTTCCTTTTCTGGCTTTATTAGTATCGGGTGGTCATACACAGCTGATGGCCGTTAAATCCATCGGCGACTATACCCTGTTGGGCGAAACGCTAGACGATGCAGCAGGCGAGGCATTTGATAAGTGTGCTCAAATGTTAGGGCTGGGATATCCCGGAGGCGCTGCGCTCTCAGCGTTAGCTGAGAAAGGTGAGGCAGGAAGGGTAAGTTTACCGCGTTCTATGTTGAAGTCTCATACCTTAGATTTTAGTTTCAGCGGTCTTAAAACAGCCGTGTTACAAACAGTGAAACGTTTTGAGCAAGAAAATGCGCTTGATGAATCTGCTAAAGCAGCGATTGCGCGTGCTTTTCAAGATGTAGCGGTTGAGGTGTTGGTAAGAAAAAGCCGCCAAGCATTACAACAAACAGGATTAAAACAGATGGTCATTGCTGGCGGAGTCGGGGCTAATAAAGCGCTACGGGCTGCTATGCAAACCATGGCAGCTAAAGAAGGTACCCGTGTGTTCTTCCCGCCGTTGGCATTATGTACCGATAACGGTGCCATGATTGCGTTGGCGGGAGCCTATCGAATGCATGATAGAGGTAGCCATCATTATGGGGCTACGATTTATCCTCGTTGGGCGTTGGAAGAGGTTTCTCGCCAGCATTCATCTGCAGTTGCTTAAGCTTAGGGCGGCCCTCCATCATCACAAACTCGTATAGGCGGCATTCTAGTGCGCCGTTAAAAAGCGGAATGCGTTTGGTTGGGGCTAGCCTAATCAATTTAGGTAAGCGCTGATCTCCTGTGAAAAAGTACACGCGCCATCCTGGAAAGTGCTGCTTGAGCAGGGTTCCTAGTTCTGGGTAAAGTTCCTCAAGTGCTTTTTGATCAGATAACCGCACACCATAGGGAGGGTTGCATAGCCAGACACCTTTTTCAAAGGGCGCGGTTTGCAATGTTCTAATATCACCAAATTCAAACTGGATAAAAGGTTCAACGCCTGCAACAATTGCGTTATACCGTGCTTTACTCAGTGTGTCTTCATGAATATCTCTGCCTAAAAAAAGTACACTTTTTTTACTTAAGGCTAATTCACGTTCAGTTTCATATCGTTTTACAGCCGCTTGATGAATACTTTCCCATTGCTCACGGTTGTAAATTAAAAGATGTTTAAATGCAAATTCACGTTTTAAGCCAGGTGCACGCTTAAGCTGCTGATGCGCCGCTTCAATTAAGAATGTACCGCTACCGCAAAAGGGATCAAATAATGGGGTATCAGGTGTCCAGCCTGCAAGGTGTAGAATACCAGCTGCCAGATTTTCTCTAACGGGTGCTTCTTGAGTTTCTTCTCGCCATCCACGTTTGAAAAGCGCTTCACCTGAGGTATCAAAATAAAACGTATAGTGCTGTTTTTCTAAAAACGCATGAATGCGAATGTCTGGGTAACTTGTATCAACAGAAGGGCGCTTTGCGTAGTTTAGGCGAAAGCGATCGCATATTGCGTCTTTGATTCTTAGCGTTGCAAAATTTAAGCTTTGCAGAGGCGAATTAATGCCAGTTACTTGGATTTTTAATGTTTTATCAACGCTAAAAAAATGCTCCCAACGTAAGCGATAGGCAGCATTGTAAAGATCATTTTCTGAGGTATATTGCCCCTCGCCAATTTTCCATAAAATCCGGCTTGCAAGCCGTGATTCAAGATTAGCATGATACATAAATTCAATATCATTCGCTTCACACTTGACGCCGCCATCAGTGACGGTAGTTTTAAGTGCTCCCAGGGCGGTAAGCTCGTGTGCAAGACCATTTTCTAGCCCACGGGGGCAGGTAATAAAAAAAAATTCTGCCATAAGTAATAAATCCTAAAAGGGTTTCTGTACAACAAGCGCTACAATTGCTATTAATAATGGTAGCGTAGGAATTTCGTTAATCCAACGGTAAAAAAGCGGGCTATGCGTATTTTTATCAGCTCTAAAGGCTAGCATAAGGCGGCCTAAATAAACATGATGTGCAAGTAATAGTAATACACAGCTTATTTTCGCATGAAGCCAGCCCCCGCGAAAACCATAACCAATCATTAACCAAAGGCCAAAAAATACTGTGAGTACTGCCATAGGCGTCATAATGCCCCAAAATAGGCGGCGCTCCATAATTTTGAACCGCTCAATACTGATTGTATCAGTCGCTTCTGCATGATAAACATAGAGGCGGGGTAAATAAAAAAGCCCAGCAAACCAAGCTACCATTGCCACAATATGAAACGTTTTGAGCCAAAGCATCATGAAGTTTTATCCTGTGCATGAAAAGAATTTTTTAAATAAGGCTTACGCGACGCCATTCTAGCGATGCTATGGCAGCTTGGCATACTGTACAGCGATTATGTGTAACTTCTAAAAAGGAATAAAGCTTTCTTCGTGCCGAATACCATCTAAACATGCTGTTAAACCGCTTGTTTCAGCAGCATGATTAAGTATAGCGGTAAGCTCTGGTAGCGGGTTAGAAAGTGTATAAACTTCCATCCATGTTAAAGAATCATCTTTAGATTTCAAAATCATAGGGCGAATACCGATGGAAGTATAGACAGTTTCTATAAACAGGGCGAGACTATGCGTGGCCTCAGAAATTTTTTTGGGCGAGACCTTATAGTACATATAGGTATAGATCATGGTAAAACTCGTGGCAAAATTAGACCATTAGCGTCTGTTCAGAAGGGAAAACGAATGCTGAGTCAACTTAAGTTGAGCAGCCTATATATAGTAGCAGCCATTGCACTGGCAGCATGGCTGGCCTTTTCTATTATACTGGCTACTCAAGGTGCTAAGGGTTCGCTAGTTAGCACAGATTTAAAGCCAGAATCTTTAAATCTAGTGGAGTGGTTTGGTAAACCGCCTGCTCTAATAACAACGCCAACACCTGCTTTAGAAAATATTGCCCAAATACAAGCGCCTGCCTTCACATTGTTTGGCACGTCTTTATTTGGTCATTCACACTTGGCACTGATCGGGCCTTTAAGCCAAGAAGGAGGTACAGCAGGTGCAACTACCGCTAAATGGGTGGAAGAAGGGGAAGTTGTTGAGGGCAAATACCGTATTAAATCAGTGACTAACCGAACAGTGGTAATTGGATTAGAAGGAGGGAAAGATGAATGGACATTGAATTTACCCGTCTCTGCCTCAGGTACTTCATCTGTAAATGGAACAACGCCTTCACCAGGTTCTTATCCACCCGCTAAAGACTTTATTGAGCTTCCTGTAGAACCAGCTATGCCATCTGCGCTTAATAATAGAGGTTTTAATTCCAATAGTTTTAAAGGGCTAGCAGCGGCAAGCCCTTCTTCAAAAAAATGCCAGGGAGTCATTAAGGTGCCAAAAATGGCGATAGATGTGCTTAATCAGCAGCAAGCAATGCTAGCCAGGGGCTTAGAAAGCCAACCAGGGGGAGGGTTACGAGTGCGCCCTGAGCTAGCTGCTTTGGTGGGAGGGTTAGGATTCATGGCAGGCGATATCTTAAGTATGTCAGATACTATTCCCCTCACGAGTGCTGCTGAGTTATTGAATATTGTGATATCGCCGCTTTCACAAGGGAGAGAAATTAAAATACAAGGAAAACGAGGCAGCCAACAGCGCCAATGGCGTTTAGTGAATGAAATAATGTGCTAGCTAGTCTGGTGTCTTATTAATCTTTTTTAAGATTTACGCAAAATTGTTCCAACGTAATATTTTGATTCCTGAAAACTTGCTTAATATCATTCCGCGTATGAAAAGCCGCATTATCCATTACAACCACCGCCTCACAGGGCAGTTTCGGTAATACATCTTGAGTCACCCAAGCATAAAATACATTAGAATTAATCGATCCGTTAATTAACGATACCGTTAAAAATGAGAAACGTATAATTGCTCCAATAGCATTTGTCCTGCCTTTTGCATGCCAGTTTTGCTTGTCATAGCAACGTGCTCCTCTGATTGAAAGACAATTCGGTATTTATATTTTTTAGCCTCTGTACCATAAGTTCTTTCCCATAATTTCTAATAATCTTTGCGACAGTGCCTTTAGCCTCTTACCATATTTAGCCATTAACATTGTATAAGGTGGCAGGCATAGTTATTACAAATTCAAAGGGCGCAAACCCTAATTCCATATCCGTAGGCTTGTTTAAAACAATATGAATATTCGAACCGTGCTCCATCAGAAACGTTCTTACAGCATCCATACCTACTCCTCTTCCAGACACCTGGCTAACGCTTTCGGCAGTAGAAAGACCTGAATGGAAAATGAGTTCAGCTATCGTTTCGGGCTTTGGCGTAGGATGCGCCTCTATCAAGCCATTAGCTAAACCTTTCTCATAGAGTTTATGCAATGCCAATCCCCGCCCATCATCACTGATGCGAAGTTCCATTTGTCCATCGCGAACCTCGCAGGCAAAGCGTATTTTTCCATGTTCCGGTTTATTGAGTCGCTTGCGGTCTTCCGGCCCTTCAATTCCATGATCCAGACAATTTCGGGTAATGTGCATAAAGGAACTCTTAAGTGCCTCAGCAAATTTACTGTTAAAGGCAACATTGCTATTCACTATCTCAACGGTCGGCATTGGCTTGTTCAGTTCTTTAATCAATGAGGAAAGCGAGTCTACTGCGCCTGATATCAAGCGCTCCAGATGAATCAAATCAAGGCTGTTAATCGTGTTTTGTAGTCGCAAGGCATCGCGCACTACATCCGTATTTGCCTCACGTTTCGCCAGCCTAGCAGACATTTCCTTAAGGTTAGCAATGATCTCATTTGAGACAAATACACCACGCGTAGTTAGCAAATCAGAAGCTCGTCCCTTACGGCCAAGCTTATCCTCATTTACTTCAACATAACGGACGACCGCTATTTCTACTGCCTGAAGATCTTCAAGCATTTGGTCGGCATTCCATTCTGACTCAGGGTCTTGGCGTAACTGATCATAATGGTGTTCCGCTGTGTGAGCGACATCCGTGATAAATGAGAAATCATAGGTTCGGGCATTACCTTTAATGGTATGCATATTACGGAACAGCGCAGCAACTACCCCTTTGTCGTACATTTTAGTTTTTTGGAGCAACTCACGATTATCAGCCACAAATTTTTGTGCCGATGCAACGAACGCATTAAACTTACCGACAGACACTTTAATAATCTGGGAAATTATATCCAGTTCTTCCTTTTGTTGTGCCGACTCCAATTCCAATGCACGTAATTGGGTAACATCCTGCGAAATGAATAATACTTTCTCGACCGTATCCTGATCATTAATGATCGCATTCCAATCCATTTGGATGATTTTATTCGTGTTGGATAGACTTAAAATTTCCATTTCATGTACAAGCAAATGGGAATTGAAATCGTACATCATCGCATCTTCGCCAATAATCGAACCTAGAGCGACTGAAATCTGATCTTTAGTATCTACACCAAGCGTCGATTTGCTGAACAACATTTCAAAGATATCTTTACCAGCAAAGTCATCTGATTCAAAAATAGTGCAAAGATGTTTTGAGTATTCCGGGTGAATCGTGTTTCCAGGAACAATCGTGCAAACACCAAGCTCCATATTTTGCAGCATGGCTTCGATATCATTGGTTTTCTGATTTAATATCGCTGTACGCTCTTTAACCAGCTCTTCCAAATGATCGCGGTGGCGCCGCAACTCTTCTTCTGCCAACTCGCGTTCGCGATACAAACGAGCATTCTCAACGGAAATCGCCGCTTGAGAAATCAATAGTTCAAGAACCGTCATTCTGTCTTCAGTAAATGCACCTGGAATAAGATTGTTTTCCAGATAAAGTACCCCCACCATTTTTCCTTGTTTAATCAAGGGCAGGAATAAGACCGATTTAGCTTGACTGCTAATAATGTAATCATCGTTGACAAACATTGTGGAAGAAAGAGCATCATCCAACAAAACTTTTTCACGTGTACGAATAACATATTGGAAAATGGATTCAGGCAATTCCGAAGAGCTCAGCGGCGATTCGCGTAAGGTTACGTCAATATGCTGACCTGTACGGGCTTCCGCCGCAATCAAATACCGTTCACCTTCAGGAAGGATTAATAGACCACGCACTGCCCCAGCATTTTCCAACACAATCGTCATTAATCGTTCGATCACTTTAGCCAGAACAATTTCACCAGAGAGTGTCTGTGAGGCTTTGATGATCGTCATCACGTCTAGGTTTTCTGTTGAAGCTCCGCTCTTGGCCCCGTGCTCCGTCCGTAATTGAGCGATCAAGCGAGGATAGTGCTGCTCCAGATGTTTGGCTTTGGCTGTAGCGCCCCAACGTTGATAGCAAAAATGTGCCTCTTTCAGATAGGCATACCCCATCGTTTCAAAACCACGTCTGAGATAACTTTTGCCAGCTAACTCGTTTGCCAGCGCCTCATTTTGAAGAAAAACGTTTTCGCGTGCAGAATGAATAGCCTGTTCATAGCCGTGTTGAGCCTCAAGCATTTTGCCTTCGAGATCAGCGACTTCAGCGCAGACCAATGCATACCGATTCAAAAAGTTTTCCGGGCAGCTTTCTGCCATCAGCTTTAGCTTTTGCAGCGGCATGGCTAAAGATTGAAGAGTTTCAGGCAACTTTTCGGGATCGCCCTGCCGTTGTAATGCAATAGCAGTTAATGCCAAATAATAGAAGTACGTTGTAAACGCAACCCCTCCTGGTGCCAGCACCTTAGACGCCGCTTCGCCAAACTCTTTGGCTTCAGCATACTGTTCGTAAAGAAAACAGATATTTTGTTTGAGAATAAAATGGCAGGCAATACTAGGTGCAAAACGTGCCTTAGTAATAATATCAAAGCGTTCTGCTTCACTCAGATCACTACTTTCAGCACAGCTTTCACTTGTGACGGGTTCTTTTAATGTGGCTGCAACTTGTCGATAGAGCTTAATCGCCTGATACAGCACATCATTACGAATTTGCTTAGCAAAATCCAAATACTTTTCTGAACCTGTAAAGACTTCCTCAAGTGCCTCGCCTTTCGCAAAAAGATGCGTTACCAGAAAGTACGCACTGAAGCCTGTAAATACGTAATTGCCAGCCTGGAAGCATACTTTAAACGCCTCTTCAAGAGCTGGAATACTGGAAGCAATCGCTTTTGTCCAGTGATGCAGATAGACCCCATAAAAGAAAAGTACAGGCCCAGAAACCGGCAGTTTATTAAATTTATCCTTTAATTTCAATGCCATTTCTGAGAACTCAGCACTGGTTGCCACATCGCCAGATTCCACAATCAGCATTCTGGCGTAATTGGCATAGATAAAACAGGATTTTTCAACACTGCCATGAATTAAGGAAAAGTTTACGATTCTGACGACCAGCAGCGCATAGAGTCTCGACTTAGGCTGCACAATAGCAACACTTGTCACCACATCGGCTAGCAGATTAATAATGGTTCGTATCGTTGGGTCAGAAGCCGCTGGCATATCGGCCACTTCAGCAATCGATCGACCACCCAAACTTTGAGAAATATCGCCTTTTTCTTTTATATAAGCGCCTTGCAGTTCCTCTTCTGCTTCCGGAAAGTGAATATCAAAGAGCTTGAGCGCCTTAAGGCCAGTATTAATCGCATCTTCAAGTTTGCCGGTTAACTGATACAACAACATACAGAGGCTATATACCTTTGTACGATCAAGATTATTCTGTGCTTGATCCAAAGTCTGTTTGGAAATGTCATCCGCACGTTCAAAATTACCAACCAGGTATTCTGATTCCAGCAGTTCCAAATAAAGCGCGAGTGTATCAGCGTACTCGGAACTCCATACCTCAGGACTTACAAATTCAGCAGCCAACGCAAAATAATTGCGCGCAGCAGGATAAGCTGTCGAGGCCTTGGCTTTGCGGCCGGTACGATAATTTAAGTGGCGAAATAATGCTTTTTCATTCGCATCAGTAATGTTTTCTTTACCGCGATTCAACTGAGCAACGATGGAAAAAAGATTACTTTCAATGGTTTCTTCCGTCGAATTTGCAAGTAGAAGACGGCTGATCCTTAAATGTTCTACAGAACGTAACGCTTCAGAAACCAATGTATAGGCGGCTTCTTGAAGCCGGTCATGAGAAAATTTGTAATGTTCGCCAGAACGCAGCAAGAAACCGGCACGCACCGCTTCTGATAAATCAGCATGCAGGCTCTCAAGAGAGCGATTGGTCAGCAAAGGAAGCGTTACTATGTCTATCATGCTTCCAAAACAGGCAATCTGCTTGAGTACATTAAGAGTTGCTTCTGGAAGCCGGTTGATTTTCCCGATCATAATTTCGACGACGTTATCGGAAAATCCTTTACTCCGTATAGCCTCAAGATTCCACTGCCATGCCCTCTGCTGGGCATTGAAGCTAATCAAATGTTCCTCAGAAAGCTCGTTAAGAAACTGTATCGTAAAAAAAGGATTGCCTTCTGTTTTTTGATGAATAGCCTCAGCCAGTTGCATGGTACGCTCAGGTTCACAAGCTAAGCTTTCAGCAAGTAGTTGGCCAATATGCATTTGAGAAAGTGGTTTTAAGCTGATCGACTCAATTTTTTTATCAGTTTTGCTTAGTTTATCCAGTGTTTGTCTTAATGCATGATCGGGTGTCAGTTCATTACTGCGATACGCTGCAATTAAAAGAAAATAGTGGATTTCTGATTGCGCAAAAAGACATTCAATTAAATCCAGGCTGGCACTATCAATAAACTGAAGATCATCCAGAAACAATACAAAAGGATGATCAAGCTGAGCAAAAACACTCAGAAGTTGCAAAAAGGTATTTTGAAAACGCTTCTTGGCTTCATTTGTAGGCATGGGTAGCATTGGCGGTTGCTTACCGATAATCAGCTCCAGTTCCGGAAGCAGATCAATCATCAGTTGAGCATTTGTACCTAATGCTGTTGTAAACGCCAGTCGCCAATTATTGACTTCCTGCTCACTTTTATACAATATCTGTTGCAGATAACCTTGGAAAGACTGGGCAACGATCGTATGAGGAATATCTCGCTTATATTGGTCGAATTTACCGAAAGAAAATATGCCGTTTGCCTGGCTTACCAGGGTTTGAAGCTCCTTAACCAGCGCCGATTTTCCTATTCCTGCCTGACCCGTAACAAAAACAAACTCAGATGTGCCTTCACCCGCCATCTGTTCAAAAGCCGCGCTCAGCAATTGACTCTCTGATTTGCGCCCGTAAAGCTTTTCGGGAATGATCAATTGATCTGAGGTATCGAATGATGCAAGTTGAAAAGCGTTAATGTGCTCCGAAGCTTTCCATTGTTCAAGACAGGTTCTAAGATCAGCTTCTAAACCAAAGGCCGTTTGATAGCGTTGTTCTGCAGTTTTTTCTAATAATTTCATGATGATAGCGCACAAAGGCTCAGGAATATCTGAAAAATGCTCAGTTAGCAAAGGTGGTTTACGCGCCACATGGCAGTGAATCCATTCCATAGGATCTGTGGCTGTAAAGGGCAAAACGCCCGTTAACATTTGATAAAACGTAACACCCAGCGAATATAAATCACTTCTTAAATCGACAGAACGATTCATCCGACCGGTCTGTTCAGGCGACATATACGCAAATGTTCCAGTAATGACATCCGAAGCTTCCGCTGTCTGACGTTCGCGCTGAGAAAGCGAAGCCATACCAAAACCGGTTATCCAGAGCTGGCGGCTTTTTGTATCGACAAATACGTTAGCAGGTTTGATATCTCGATGAATCAGATGGTTTATATGAATTTTGCCTAGCGCTGCTGCAAGTTCGATGGCAATGTGAAGAAATTGCGTTAAATCCATCGGCATGCCAAGCAGCTTATCTAAAAGATTGCCTCCAGGATCCTTCAGTAACAGAGCCATCTGGCCTGCCGAACGAAGCAAAGTCAACGGTTGAACAACAGACTCAACATTAAGTTGCTCACGTAGTGCATATTCGTTTTCAAGCGGCGCAAAGCTCGATAGCGCAGGCCGCTCAGCAGAAGAGGCGATCAAAAGAACAGAGGTGCTTTGATCCTGATCAGGATGAGCACGGTGTAAAACCAGCTCTCCTTCTTGACGCAACGTATCTGTGAAGGTGTATCCGAAAAGCGAAGTCATTTTTTGCACAGCCCTTTATATTATTTTTATCCTGAGCCGCCCGCACATTCAGATAGGCGCGTTATCGTAGCAATTGTCGCGGCGAGACATAGAAGAAACCATACCGAATTGCTTGAGCATCTTTTGATAATCATATGCACCATACTGGCTGCCTCGATCCGAATGATGGATAAATCCAGGAGATGGCCTTATCCTTGAAACAGTGCCTGCATCACCAGGGTTTGTGTCCTCCGCTCTCCCATAGAATAACCCACGAGTTCAGCACTAAATAAGTTTTTAAAGCCCGCCAGATAAAGCCACCCTTCAGCCGTAGGAATATAACTTATATAGGTTACCCAGGCTTGATTTAGTGCGCTCACTTAAAATTTCTGATTCAACCATTTGGGGCTACAGGCAACGTATGATTCAAATTTGTTGGGGCCTTAAACTTCTTGACCTGCTTACAGCGAAGATTCAATATGACTGTACTTCACCGCGACTCTTTCGCAAAATAGGCCGCTGCTTTTTTAGCAGATCTCGCTCTATCTTCATCTCCGATAACTCTTTTTTCACTCGGGCAAGCTCAAGCGCTACTTCATTTTATCCTGTACAGAGCAATACCATTTCAAAGTTTAAGAACCTTACGTATACCCTGCAAGAGGGTGGCATCTTTGTACGGCTTTACAATCCATACTACAACACCAAAGTCTTTGGCCTTGGCTTTCAGTTCTGGATTTGCCTGCGTCGTTAGCATAAATATCGGCATCGTGTAACCTTGCTCTTTTATATGCTGACACATAGTAAGGCCATCCATGCCAGGCATGTTCAGATCGGATATCACCATATCTACAGCATACTGGGCCAACATTTCAAGGCCTTGCTCACCGTTATCAGCTTCCACGACCTCAAAACCATTTGAAGTGAGCAAATCACTCAAGCTCTCACGTATTGTTTGTGCATCATCAACGATCAATAGTCTAGGCATTCTGGCTCCATTTGTTGCAGTCAGTCAGCTTGTGTTTCAACACAAACACGGTTCTTTCCGCTTTGTTTGGCAATATAGAGGTATTTATCTGCTCTAGCAATTAGCGATTCCAAAGTATCGCTATTGTGACAATAGGCAACACCACAACTTGTCGTAACATAAAATACTTTTCCATCCTCAACCTCAATCGGTGTGTTCTCAAGGAGTTGTCTGATGCGTTCCGCCACAATCCTGCCTCTCTGATCCGGGATATTGTTAGGCAACGCCAGCACGAACTCCTCACCCCCGTAGCGTACTGCTACATCAGTATCGCGTGTAGATGTCAAGATAATGCGGCCCAATTCCTTGATCACTAAATCACCCACAGCATGACCGTAGACATCATTGATGCTTTTGAAATTATCGATATCGAATATGACAAGAGTCAGCTCATGAAAATTCCCACGGTTTGCTGCAGCAATCAGACGTTTGATGCTGTCATTCATGAATAGCCGGGTATACAGGCCAGACAACGGATCTCGAATAGCACACTCGTACAACGCTTGTGCCTGCTTGCCTAGCAGATCTGCCTTTTCGATTTTCTGCTGAGCCAAAAAGCTGGCCGTACCGTCTTCAATGATCACCATGTAGCGGTCTATAACATTATTTTTCACAATCGGCTGAAATCGTGGCTTAACCCATTTTTCTTCTATCTGGTGATTACCAGCGATTGGGATCAAGTTAACCATGCTCAGAAATTTTTCATGCTCGGCAAAACTTGTCATCGGCTTGCCGATGCATGTATGCAAAATATCAAAGATCTGTATTAATTCCGCTGAAAGATTGTCATTGTTAGCACTCAACACAGCTTTCAGTGATTCACCAATGAGCAAAGGGCAATTGAGAAGAATATGACAATACTCTGAGAGTACTTCCATAATTGTCCCTTGATGATTCACCACCATCATACCAATCGGGATGCTAGAAAAAATACTCATCAATTTTAGTTCAGATTGATACAAGCTTGATAAATCATCTCCAACAATGGAGATAATTGCTCCATCTGCCTGGCTGATATGTTCAATTTGAGAAATGCGCCAAGAAAAAGGCTTGGCTGGTTGATCATCACGCACTCCACCAATCTCCAGCTTGACATGAGTTCCTGTGTGTTGAAAAACCCCGTCACGCAAATGGCCTATATGGTGTAACAAAATATCACGGTTTTCGATGTTGAAAAGTGACGTAAAATCCAGATGCAATGCATCTTCTATTGTGCATCCTACAAGATCACAAAAAGCCTTATTAGCTCGGATCACATGATTTTTTCCATTGAGCACTACAAATACGCTAGGAACATTATCGATAATCTGCTCGCTAATCTCGCACGCAGTCTCCAGCATGGACAAGATACGCTGTGATGCAATAAGCTCGTTATGGTTGCTCATAGGAAATCCAGCTCCCCTTCCTGTGATTCTTCGCCGATGTACTGAATATTAGAAAGACATGTCTGGGACAGCGTCTCGACATAGCAACTGCAATAAAGAGTTTCAAAAGGACCTTCCAACCCCCAGAACACACCAAACTTAGTCATATAGCTATCTTTGGGACTATAGTCAGCATAGATTTCGTAAATGCCTCTGGTACAGAGGGGAATACTCATTCCCATGAATATCTGGTGAGCATCGAAAGCACGGCAAATTTTTCCGCCTAATTGATTACAAAACTCTTTTATATAGTCAATCAATTGTCGGTCTGTGATGGCTATGTCATCACTTTCTTTCGCCTGGCGGTACCGCCTTAGCTGTCCTGGATTGAAGTGTACTTTGATGACAATGCGTAACTCTGAGCACGATAACAGAGATATGACAATATGAGTTTTGACGACTTGTCCCAGGCTGTGGGTGGTTGGATGACTAATCAGTCTAACCTTATCGCAGCCAAAGTACTGGCACGCTTGTGCAACCGAAGCTTCGCGCAATAAAACGCTGAGGTTATCTTTATGAACCTGCTGAATCTGCGAATGAATATCACTGTTCAATTTGGCTCCTTTTGACTTTGCTCTGAAGTTTAAGGGCTAAGAATAATGCGTAGAATGGTGCTACCTGTTTTAACGGTTGCATTCTCTTTTTTTGTTAAATTTTCCGGCTCTGTTGCAAAAACTAAGCACGCTGGTAATGATAAACACAAATTTGCTTGTCATAGCAACGTGTTCGTCTGTTGGCATAACCATGAGTACGCGGCATATCGTGCGGAAAATTCCCTTTCATCAATATAAACAATCGGTCTGTTTTCCTTTTCATAATGCTTTTTCTTTGAGCTCAAACAGTCTTTTACGAAAATCAAGTGAGTAGGTCATAGTCTTTTTATCACCTAGCGACTCAGTGAGTGACGAGAAACAAATTGCACATTTTTGTTAATAATAGGAGGTTGAGAAAGTTCAATTAAGTGTTGAGCAAAAGCCACTTCTTCGAGCGTAGAGGTGACCGCAAGGCGGCTTTCAGATAGTAAAAGTAAACTACCTATTAAAAAAGATAACCCACCAAAAAGGCTTAATGCCATAGGCATCCACCATACGTATATATTATCAATTAATGCTAAAAAACCAAAACCGATACTGGCCGCAATAAATAAACCAATACTGCTATAAAGAGCAATCAATGCGCGGCGCAACGTAATGAGTCTTTGAGAGAGCATAATAAGTTGGCTTGCCACTAATTGCCGGCGCTTTTCTTGATCAGGAGAAGGGGCAGAGTGCCGGAATGTGTCTGCTTCGTTAGACAAGCCTCTGATTCGATCAACAACTCTTCCAACGCGATTAGAAGTAGATAAGATAAGACCTGAACAAGCAGATATCATGACAGCAGGTGTAATCATTGCACTTACGACTGCACTGGCAAGAGTTCCCATGTTAAATAACCTTTGTTATTTAAAAAACAAAAATAGGGTTGTTACTAGTAGTAGTATAAAGTCTTTAAATCGCTTACATTTTATTTTTAAACGGAATCTAAAAATAAAAAATTTGGAGATACCAATAGACGTTACTCAGTTGGCTCTCTCAGCGTGGGACGCCCCGCGTTATGTCAACTTGTCGTACTACGTGTACTGTCTGCCTTGCCATGAAGGGCATCCCATGTCTTGATAGTGCTCAACTGCGTAACTTCTGACTAAAAAGAATACGCATTGAAAGGAATATGTCTCTTCATTTTAGTAATTACTGTTTTTAAGTATTGGAGAAAGTTTTGGCATCACTGTTATTATATTCCTCAAATAAAAATGCTAAAGATTATTTATTTTTGTTTGCATGTATGCTTTCAGCGGTACCCATTTGGCTATCAACATATTTACCAATGCTAGATTTGCCATTTCATGCTTATCAGATTTCTTCATTTTTAAGACTCGTGTTGGGCACTGAGTTTTTTGCTTCAATACTAAAGATAAATTGGTTTATGCCTTACTGGTTAGGCTATTTAAGTGCCGCTATCTTGGCATTATTTATGCCAATTGCCATAGCAATTAAAATCGTACTTTCATGTGCTATGGTAGCAACACCTTGGTTTGCGTCAAGGTTACGTGCATTGGTGAGTAATGATAATTCACTTGATTGGTTGTTTCTTCCCGTTATATATAGTTTTGCATTTCAGAATGGATTATTTAATTTTATAGTGAGTATTCCATTAGTATTGTTTTTTTTGCGAGAGGCGATACTTTATTTTTCTGATCCTGGCGCTAAATTTAAATCTGGAGTTTGGATTGTTTTTTTGAGTCATATATTATTTTTTACGCATATTCTTGCACTCTTGTTTTCATTAGTTATTGTAATTCCAATGGGATTATGTTTATGTGAAGATACACAGCGCTTATTGAAAGAGCGATCATTTCACTATTTGGATAAAAAAGTTTTTTTTAAATTTTTGCCTTTTATTTGTATATTGCCAATTATATTAGTATGGATGCTGCATATAAAAGACACTTCTTTTCATACCAATATTCCCGCAGGAAAAATATCTGTATGGATTATAAACTTATACAGATTATTACCTATTATGGTTAGTGCAACAGGATTACTAGGTTTTTTTCAGCTAGGGCTTATATATGTACTAGCGATTTTTCTTCTCCCTGGTGCAAAAATTCATAAAAACTGGAGAGCTTTACCTTTTGTTATTTTAATATTGGGTTTGTTATTACTGCCTGCAACTAATTTAGAAACAAACTATATAGCTGAGCGACTAAATGTTTTTATTTTAATTTTTTATGTTTTTTCTTTTGACTTTAGTCAGTTATATACCAAAGTAAATTATTATAAAAGAGTTATATTATTTGCTTCATCATCATTCTTAATTTTGTTTTTAAATGCGTATCAACTGCACTTATATGCTAAAGAAACAAAGGGGTTAAAAAATATTTTTTCAAAAATGGCACCACACCATAGTGTGGCTTCAATTATAGATAATACAGATAAAAATCAAAGCTCTGCAAAATTTGATCTTTTAATTTATTGGTATCATGCTGAAAAAGATGGAAAAGGTACCTTTTCTTTAGACTTTCCGCAAATGATCGTTCAATATAAATCAGATATTCCATATTCTTCTACTGAAGATCAATTTCATTTTTCTAATTTTAAATGGGATAATAATACTCAAAAATTTGATTATTATGTTATTAAAACTTCTCATGAAAAATTCCCTGCAGAATTATTATTAGGTCTCCAAAAATATACGAAGCTTATTTATCATGAAGATAGTTGGTATCTTTATGCAAAGCATAATATAGATAAATAAAATAGGAATTTGATGTGAATATCATACTGTTAGATAATATTGCTATTCTTGATACGTCTGATTGTAAAGAATTAACAGATACATGTATGCGAGTTTCAGAGTTTTATGAGTCTCATAAATATAAAGGTAATGTTCAAATTCTTAAGCAAGATATTATTAATTTATATATCGAAATAGGAGAGGGCGAAGAGTACTATAACGTTTTTGAAGGCTATAATTTTCCTAAATCTACAATTGAAGAATTTTTTACAGTGAATCAACCCGATGAATTTGAGGAGACTTTAACTAATTTACCATTGCCTGTTACGTATGTCATTGGATACATTACTGGCGATCAGCAAGTATTAATTCATGAGTTAGCGCATGCGTTTTATTTTTCATTTAATGAATATAAGCAACAAGCTGATGCAATAACAAATAGTTTATCGCCAATGGTTAGAAATATTTTGATTAAATGGCTTACCAAGAGTGGTTATGATCAGCAGGTTCATCAAGATGAATTGCAAGCGTATATTGTTGAGGATTTATTAGGAGATTTAATTGAAGATGATCTTGAGTTGCATACTGTAATTAATAATACCTGTGACCAGTTTAATGCGTTTAAGCAGCTATTTCATAAAACATTAACAGCAATTAAAGGGCAAGAGGTGCTAGGGTTAAGCTTAACTGTGTAAGAAAATACTAGGAGAAATAGGATAATGGTAAGCAGAAGTGAAACGGTCTGATGAAGTAAAAGCGATAAGTAACGATGATTAAAAAGGGATGGTGGCGAATCAGGGACTCGAACCCCGGACCTGCGGATTATGATTCCGTCGCTCTAACCAACTGAGCTAATTCGCCATTTTTTCTACTCTTGGTCGGGGCGAGATGATTCGAACATCCGACCCCTTGCACCCCATGCAAGTGCGCTACCAGGCTGCGCTACGCCCCGACATTTGCGCTATTCTATAAAGAACTGGCGAAAGCGTCAAGTTTTGTTGTGATAAAGAAGTTATAAAGAAAAAAATAAGAGGCATATTGGCGTTAACCTAAGCTGTAAAATGAGATGAGTAAGAGAGGTTAGCTTAGGGTTTCTGTGCGATTCGGGTTTTGCCAAGAGGGGCTTTCTGCTACCATGTGCATAATTTGGTCACAATGTAGGAAACTTAGCAATGAGTGCAATTGTAGATGTTATCGCCCGTGAAATTTTAGATTCCCGTGGTAATCCAACTGTTGAAGCGGATATTCTTTTAGAGTCTGGTGCAATGGGCCGTTCAGCAGTACCTTCTGGAGCTTCAACAGGTACTAAAGAGGCATTAGAGCTGCGTGATGGAGATGCTAAGCGTTATTTAGGGAAGGGTGTTCAAAAAGCGGTAGATAACATTCAAACTGAAATTGCTGAAGCTTTATTGGGTATTGATGCCCAAGATCAAACATTGATTGATGAAACATTAATTCGTTTAGACGGTACTGAAAACAAAGGCCGCTTAGGCGCAAATGCTATGTTAGCAGTGTCTTGTGCGGTTGCTAAAGCCGCAGCGGCAGAGTCTGAGCTACCTTTGTATCGTTACTTTGGTGGAGTAGGGCGTATGCCTTTGCCCGTGCCAATGATGAACGTTATTAATGGCGGCGCACACGCCAATAACAGCGTAGATATTCAAGAATTTATGATTGTTCCGATTGGTGCGCCAACCTTTCGTGAGGCAATGCGGTACGGTGCTGAGATTTTTCATTCTTTGAAAAAGCTGATTGATAGTAAAGGGATGTCAACCACAGTTGGCGATGAAGGCGGTTTCGCACCTAATTTACCTTCAAATGAAGCAGCTATTCAGTTATTGATGGAAGCAATTCAAGCCGCAGGGTTTACGCCTGGGCAAGATATTGCACTCGCGTTAGATTGTGCCAGTTCAGAATTTTACGAAGATGGTCACTACGTGCTTGAGGCTGAAAATTTAATTTTGACGTCTGCCCAATTTGTCGATTATTTGGCAACGCTTTGTGATAAATACCCCATCATCAGCATTGAAGATGGAATGTCTGAGCATGATTGGCAAGGTTGGAAATTGCTAACAGATCGTTTGGGTAAACAGGTACAGCTAGTAGGTGATGATCTGTTTGTAACGAACTCAAAAATTTTAGAGCAAGGTATCGAGCAAGGGTTAGCGAATTCCATTTTGATTAAGATAAATCAAATTGGTACGTTAACCGAAACCTTTGCAGCAATTGAAATGGCAAAAACAGCGGGTTACACAGCGGTAGTATCACACCGCTCAGGCGAAACTGAAGATACTTTAATTGCTGATTTGGCTGTAGGCACAAAAGCCATGCAGATTAAAACTGGTTCACTATCGCGTTCTGATCGCTTAGCTAAATATAACCAACTTTTGCGTATTGAAGAGCAATTGGGTGAATCTGCTTACTATCCAGGCCGTAAAGCATTTTATCAGCTTAAAAAATAGTTTCATTTGCTGTTCAGTCATAACTAAGCAGTCGTAACTAAGTCGTGACACATAACGATTGGATGCATGAAGCATTATTGCTTGCAGACCAAGCTGCTCTTGAAGGCGAAGTGCCTGTAGGAGCAGTTGTGGTATATCAAGGCAACATTATCGGGCGAGGTTATAATCGCCCGATTTCTTTGTGCGACCCTAGTGCGCATGCTGAAATGCTAGCATTGCGCGATGCAGCAAAAACTGTAGGTAACTATCGCTTACCTGGTGCTGAGCTATTCGTTACGCTAGAGCCATGTGTGATGTGCGCAGGGCTTATACAACATGCACGTGTTCAGCGCGTAGTATTTGGCGCTTATGATCTTAAAACAGGTGCGTGCGGCAGTATCATAAACGTATTTGAAAACACTGCCTTGAATCATCATACTCATGAGGTAGTAAGCGGGGTTCTGGCAGATGAAAGCATTCATAAACTACGAACCTTTTTTCGTGCCAGACGAGAATCGCTCGCTAAAAAAACTGTTAGTTCCTAGTTCGACCATCAAAATATATCTATTCTAAAGGCGCGTCTTATAGGAGTGTCCTTATGCCAGAACTTATTGATATCAGTATCAAAAACCAAGTGCTTGAATATAGGGGAAAAAGCGGCGAGGTATTGGCGTGCTATCCTATTTCCTCAGGGCTGAATGGCGTTGGCGAGCAAGAAGGAAGTTATCAAACTCCCCGTGGGCTACATAAAATAAGGGCAAAAATAGGTGCCGGTCTACCCGAAAATGCGATATTAGTTGCTCGTCGTTTTACAGGCGAGCTTTATACGCCTGAACTTCATAAGCTTTACCCAGGTAAAGATTGGATTTTAACGCGTATTTTGTGGCTTTCGGGTTGCGAGATTGGTAAAAATCGTTTAGGTTCATGCGATACAATGCGCCGTTACATTTATTTACATGGCACCCCTGATAGCACCCCTTTAGGAGGTGAGCCAGCTTCAAAAGGCTGTATTAGAATGCGTAATCGTGACATTATCGAGTTGTTTGATGCCGTGCCAGTTTATACTCCAGTAGTGATTCGAGAGGATTAATGTAATGATGATGCCAAGTTATTTTCAATGTTCAAAACACAGACGTATAGCTAAAAAAACAGCTAAACACCCGGCTGCCCATGGTTTTACGTTAATTGAAATCATGGTGGTCATGGTAATTATTGGAATTCTGGCAGCCCTTATTGCTCCCAAAATTATTAGCCGTACAGACGATGCGCGTAAAGTAGCTGCGCAACAAGATATAACGAGTTTAATGCAAGCGCTAAAATTATATAAACTTGATAATTTACGTTACCCCGCTGAGAGCCAAGGTTTACAAGCATTGGTGACGAAACCCACCACTGAGCCTATTCCACAAAATTGGAAAACTGGCGGTTATTTAGAAAAATTGCCAGCTGATCCTTGGGGAAATCCATACCAATATCATCAACCCGGTTTGCATGGGGAAATTGATGTTTGGAGTATGGGTGCAGATAATCAAACTGGCGGTGAAGGTGATGGGGCCGATGTTACCTCTTGGCAATAATAAGCCACAGGCTTATTGTCGTTTTTTAGCGTTTACGCTAATTGAAGTATTAGTCGTTTTATTTATTATTGCTATCGCTACGCGAGCGGTGCTGCCTACGTTACCAACATGGGAAAATACGTATCGCCCAGAAGTGCAATGGATGAATGCGTTGAAAGCTGCCCAGGTAGAAGCAAGAACTCAAGAGGTTTGGATTGAGTTAATACCGTCTCCTCAACTAAAATGGGTACGCTGGCAATGGGAAGCGAAGGCGCAGCGTTGGAATAACACCGATTGGTCTCCCCCTAAGGCCTTGTCTGAAAAGGCATTGGCGTTTCAAGTGCAAAGTCCTTTTCCTCAATCGCATATTTGGATAGCGCCACAGCGTGTTTTACCATTTGCGCAGGCTGTATGTTTACCGAATATCGGGCAATGTACGGTGTTATCACCGATAGGTGATATTATTTTGGGGGAGCCTGCTGATATTCAACTCTCAACAGGATAATAGGACTGCCGCAAACCTGCTCTAGCGGCGTTATGGCATCTTGCGGTACTCTCTATGTACTGTCTCTGCGTTGCCATGCCTTGCTAGAGCAGGTTTGCGGCAGTCCTATTGATTTGGAGCTTACGTAAATTTGCTGGCGTTAATGTTATTGGTTAGGCCTGAATGAGAACTTTAAAAACCGATATTGTCATTGTAGGGGCTGGGCCCGTAGGGTTATCTCTGTATTTGGCTTTTGCAAAGCTAAATAAACGGGTGCTATTGCTAGATCGTGCTGACGCATTGATTCCTCAAGAGCAAGAGTGGGATGCCAGAAATTATGCATTAGCGCCTCAAAATATTGAGTGGCTAAACACCTTAGGGCTCTCAGATGCCATGATGCAAGCGGGCACTCCTATGGAAGCTATGCATGTTGTCTATGAGGCAGGCAAAGCTTTTTTTGAGCTTTCAGCCCATCAGCTAAGAGAGCCTTATCTGGCTTGGATGGTACGTCATGATAAATTATGTATAGCACTAGCTCAGGCTATTTATGATACACCTTTCGCTCAAGGTATCAGTCAGGCGCAGATTTATCCTCAGGGGGTGTGGTCGAAAGTAGTTTTGCAGCAGATTAAGTATTCGGCCCAGGCTGCCTATGTGCAACTTGAGCATGAAGGCCATGCCATTGAAGTCGAAACAAAGCTGGTGATTGGGGCAGATGGTGTACATTCTTGGGTGCGTGAGCAAACAGGGATTGCTATTCAAACACAATCCTATTCACATAAAGCATTAGTTGGTTGTTTTGAAACAGAATACCCTCATGGTGGAATTGCTTACCAGTGGTTTAAAGAAAATGGTGATGTAATGGCTTGGTTGCCTATGCCTGAAGGAGTAGGCGTGGTGTGGTCATCTTCGACGTTTGAAACTTCTTGTAAGGAAATGCTTCATGATCCGCAGGCCATAGCCGATGAATTGAGTCAGAGTGGGCATAAACGTTTAGGAGAATGGCGTTATCTGGGTGGACTAGCAATATTTCCATTAATGCACCAATCTTTAAAAGGAATACTGCCCGAACGCATTATGTTAGTAGGTGATGCACGACAGCGTATACATCCGTTAGCAGGGCAAGGGGTGAACCTTGGGTTAGTAGAAGCGCAGCATGTAGTGAAGGCGATAGAAACATTTCCCTTCAATGATCCTGGGCATCCCTGGATTCGTTCTGCAATTAGTCAGAAAGAATCACTTATGCAAAAAATTTTGCCGTGGGGGGTCGATACCCTGTGGCGTTTAAACCAACCTGGACGTTTGCCTGAGCCGGCAAAAAAATTAATCGGTTTAGGATGGCAAGCCTTTCATCAATCGGGCATGCTTAAACGAATGGTCTCTCAATGGTCACAATACGGCGAAAGTGAAAGGGTACTATGAAACGCGCAACACGATTCGCGCTCTTTGCGGGCGTAGCAGCACTTTTGGGTGCTTGCCAATCAGGCTCAACCACGCCGCAGGCAACAGCTGCTTCAAATCCCGAAAAATCGATAGAAAATATTAAAACAGCCTTGCATAAAAACTTTCCTACGATGGAAGTTCAAAGTGTAACGGCAATAGAAGGGTTTCCTGGTATTTTTGAAGTGCAAACAGATGAAGATACTGTGTATATGGATCCTTCAGCTAAATATGTACTGATAGGCCAGCTTCTTGATATAAAGTCTCGTACTAATCTCACTGAAAAAGCTCAGCAGAAACAAATTGAGCAGGCGATGAAAAAATTGCCTTATGAAAGTGCGATCAAAGAGGTTAGGGGCAATGGAAAACGTACCTTAATTTTATTTTCAGATCCTGATTGTCCATTTTGTCGTAAGGTTGAGCAATCTATTCAAGGGCTTGATAACGTAACAGTTTATACATTTTTAACCCCTTTGCCTGAGCTTCATCCTGATTCCCCTCGTAAATCACGTGCTATATGGTGTGCTGAAGATCGCTTGAAAGCATGGAATGGTTATATGCGTCAAAATGATCCGCTGCCTACATTAAATCCTTTATGTAAAGCGCCTGAAGAAGTATGGTCAAAACTTCAGAAAAAATTTAAAGTAAGAGCTACTCCTACCTTGCTCTTCATGAATGGAAAAGTTGTTCCCGGAGCACTAGAGAAAGAGGGAATAGAGAAAATTTTTGAAGATTTAGAAACAAAAACTAAAGAAAAAAAGGCTGATGCAAAGTAAATGATGAATAACGCGATAGCAGGGGTATTCACGCCTGATGTTTGCCGTTAGCAATCTATTTACGCTAGGGCGTGTCATCAATTACGCTACGGGTTAGCGAAAACAAGGTTTTACGAGAACCGCCCCGGAGTGTACATAAAGTACATGAGGAGCGGAAGCGCAGGAATCCTTGTTTGCAGCAAGCCGTAGTTAGTAATTGATGGCACGCCCTAATTAATTTGCGTTAATTTTTTGAAACTATTCAATCAAAGCAGCTTTCTTGAGCTTTATTACTAGCATAATAAGTAATTTAGTTCTTAAGAAAGCTGCTTTTGTCATTTTACAAACCTTTACTTGTGTAAGTCCTCTTTAAAGAAAGTAATGCGTTAAAGAAAGAGGTTATATGAATTAGAGATTACGCAGTTGGGTTCTCTCGTCATGTTGGCCACTTGCTGTACTCCATGTACGGTCTGCGTTGCCATGCGGGGTATCCCATGCCTTAATAGAACCCAACTGCGCAACCTCTAATGAATGTTAAGATTTAAAGGCAGCATCTGCCTAGCATGACAACGTATTGGATAACTATTTTTTTAAGGAGAAACACCATGGCGCGATTTCTTTCAACATTGTTAGCTTTTTCAATGGCAATTGCTTTACCTATTGCGATGCCTGTATGGGCTGATCATCAGGCTGGTGCCGATAAGGGTGAGCCTTCTCATCAAGGCATGATGCAGCATCATTTTGATAAAATTGCTGAGCATTTTAAACAACTTAAGCAAGAGTTAAAGCTTAACCCTACACAAACAGCTGCTTATGATAAGTTAATGAAACGTTATGAAGAGCAAGCAGACAAAATCAAGCTTCATCACGAAGAGTGGAAAAAACAAGATTACAAATCACTAACAGCAGTTCAAATGATGGAACAGCATGTGGCGCGTTTAAATGAACATTCAAAAGAAGCTACGCAAAATCTTGAAGAATTTAAAAGCTTTTATGCAACGTTAACACCTGAACAACAGAAAAAAGTTGATGAGTTTTGCAGAAAAATGCACCACCATCCTGGTGCCCATCATGATCGCCGCATGAAAGTAGGAGCAGTTGGGCATGTTCCTGTGGGGGAAAAACCAGCGGCGCCAGCACCCTCTCCTGCACCTTAAATAATGTTTAGGTTATAGCAGTAATTATTAAGCTTATTTTGATTTATTAAAAAATAGTTAATATATGAGGCAAGGAACTTCTAGCTAGAAGTTCAAAAATAGCCTTCTCATAAAATAGGGTATTAATTTCTTAATACCCTATTTAAATCATTTTAAAAGCATAATAAATAACAATAATCATGCTTATTGAGATAGTAACAAAATATTTTTTAAATTTATATAATTTCTAAAATAGGCTGCTTTTTAAATTATTAATTAGCTGTTGATAATAGCCTAAGTATTAATTAAATTTAAAAAAACCGTAAAGCTGCTATTTACATTTTTTAGACTTAATTGGGCCATTGTATAAGAAGTAAAACTAATTATTTTAATGGCGGTGGTGTCATTGTTTTTAGCTAGATTAATATAATTTAATTAACCTATTGAAGCTTAATGCCATAAAAAATAAGGGAAAGATTGAAATATAAATATTTTTTATTCCAATAAAATTTTTTATATTTTGCACGTGATAAAGTGCATGTAATGCATACTTAGGATAATTTTTTACGTATCGTTTCAAAAATCCCTGTTAATAAATGTACTTCCTCTTCTTCTACGCGAGCGCGATGAAAGAAACGTTGTAATCGCGGCATAAGCTGTTTCGGGTTATTAGGGTCAAGATAACCTGAGCTAATTAACACCTGTTCAAAACTTTGTATCATTCGAACAACTTGATGGTGTTGCGCAGGGGCAGCTTCGGGCTGAATATAATTAATGGTAGGTATATGCGTTTGAGCAACATAAACTTCATAGCTTAATAATTGCACAGCAGCAGCAAGATTTAATGAAGCATAATCAGGGTTTGCCGGTATATAAACCATCGTTTTACAGGCAGAAAGCTCTTCAGTATTTAAACCATTTGTTTCATTTCCAAATACAAACGCGACTTTGCCATGTATAGCGTTTTGGTAGGCATCCTGTACCGCTTCCCTTAGCGGCAATAGGCGAGCGATTCGATCTCTGCGGCGCGATGTAAATGCATAGCTTTCTACCGAATCAGCCAATGCTTCTTCTAACGAGTTGCAGATACGTGCTTGATCAAGAATATCGGTAGCGCCTGAAGCGCGTGCATACGCTTCGTCATTGACTTTACATAAAGGATTAACCAGAATTAGTTGGTGCAGCCCCATGTTTTTAATAGCGCGTGCGGCAGCACCGATGTTGCCTGGATGACTCGAACGACATAAGATGATGCGAAAAGTTGTAGCGGGTGAGTGTGATTGCATGAAGGCGTGTTATCCTAGGAGTTCCTTGACCTATTTATAAAGAGGAAGGCATTATGCCCATTCAAAAAGATACCGTAGTAACCCTTAAATATTCATTATACGATGAGCAAGGCCAAATGATCGAGGCATCTGATGAGCCAATGAGCTATCTGCACGGTGGTTATGATGGTATCTTCCCCGCTGTAGAAAAAGCTCTTGACGGGCAATCAGAAGGATTCAAAACCAAATTAACATTAACACCTGAAGATGCTTTTGGTGATTATGATGATGAACTTATTCGTGTAGAGCCTAGAGATAGTTTTCCTGAGGATATCGAAGCAGGGATGCGTTTTGAGTCGCAAGATGATGGTTTAATTTACACTGTTGTTGAAATTGATAAAGAAGCACAGCAAATTGTTTTAGACGGAAATCACCCACTTTCTGGAATGACTATTCAGTTTGAGTGCGAAGTGCTCGAAATACGTCCTGCAACCCAGGAAGAAATCGATCATGAACATATTCACGACGGTACAGAAGAACACACGCACTAACTCTTTAAAATCCCTATTCGCCATAGGGCTATTTTCTATAGCTTCTATGGCTTTAATAGGGTGTCAGAATAACCCTCAAGACACACCTTCTGCGCCTGAAGTAAAAGCAGAAGATGAAAGCCATACTGCACTTGTGGTATCTCCAGCTCCAGAAGGGGTGGGGAATGTCTCTGTGTATCCTGGCACGATTGAAGCTTCCCGCCAGCTTCCTGTAGGTTTTCCTTTAGCGGGTCGTCTCATTGAACGTTTTGCCCGTGTAGGCCAAATTGTTAAATCGGGCGCTCTCATTGCACGTTTAGATCCTCAAGTCTTTCAATTCCAACATCAAGCTGCCAGTGCAAATGTAAAGTTGCAAAATGCAGGATTACATTTAGCCATGAAAGATGCTGATCGCGCTAAGCAATTATTAAGCGAACAATTTGTTAGCCCAGCATTCTTTGAAAAGCTCAAATCCCAACAAGATAGTACGCAGGCAGGTGTAGAACGTGCCATTGCTGAACGTGCTCTCGCCCATAAAAATCTTAAAGATACCGAATTACATGCACCCTTTACCGGCATCGTGGTAGCAACTGCTGCCGAAACTGGGCAAAGTTTAGCTGCCGGGCAACCCGTTGTGTATTTAGCAGAAAATAGCGGATGGGATATTGTCCTCTCTATTCCAGAGCAAGATCTCGCTCAGTGGTCAGTTGGCACCTCAGTCATGTATACCCTGTTGTCAGATAGCTCTAATGCACGTCGATCAGGGCGTGTGCGTGAGCTAAGCCCGCAAGCTGATCCGATAACACGTAGTTACATTGCTAAAGTAGCGATTGCTGCTGAAGATAAAAAAGCCTTCTCTCTCGGAGCAAGCGTTAAAGTAGCGCGTATTGAACCAAATGATACAAAGCGATACAAGGTACCCATGGGTGCTGTGTACCAGTTAAAAGGTGAAACGATTGTTTGGGTAGTGGTAGATCAGCAACGCATCGCACCTCAACCCGTTAAGCTAGTAGGGTATTACCCTTCAGGTGCCATCGTTGAAACAAAATTTGCTCAAAACACCTTTATTGTGGGGGTCGGCGCCCATTTGCTTAGAGATGGTCAGCGTATTCATCCCGAGCTATGGCTTCAATGGATGGCGGCTCACTCTGCTTCAAATGAAGCAGCAGGCTTAAATGCACCTCACGTAGTCGTGAGGAAATAATCATGACGGAACCTCGAGAGCCTTCTACGTTTAATCTTTCTTTATGGGCGCTTAGAAAACAGCCTTTAGTCTTATTTTTTAGTTTAGCCATTTTGTTAATGGGATCATTTGCGTATTTCAAATTAGGTCAATCAGAAGACCCTCCTTTTACATTTAAAGTAATGATCATCAGAAGCTACCTTTCAGGGGCTTCTGCACATGATGTGGAGGTGCAACTCACCGATCGCTTAGAAAAAAAATTGCAAGACGTGGCTTATCTGGATTGGATTCGCAGTTATTCAAAACCGGGGGAATCATTAATTTTTTTGGCGATTAAAGATTCTGCACCTCCCGAAAAAGTAAGTGAAACCTGGTATCAGGTACGTAAAAAGTTGGGTGATATTCACGATACATTACCGCAAGGCACGCAAGGGCCTTTTTTCAATGATGAGTTTGGCGATACGTATGTTCATATTTTTGCGCTCTCAGGTAAGGGCGTTGATATGGCAACATTGAAAGATTATGCAGAGCGCGTAAAAGGAGATCTTCTAAGATTGCCTGGTATTGCCAAAATCGACATGTTAGGCGAGCAAGATGAGAAAGTTTATATTGAGTTATCCAATACTCGATTAGCAACGCTGGGATTAACCGTAGAACAACTGCTAGGAGGCATACAGAAGCATTTGGCACTGCCAGCACATACGATGATCCAAAATGGCTCTGAACGCGTTGTAGTGCGTCTGCAAGGGGTGAATACGTGGGAAAATATTGGGGATTTGGTTTTTTATGGCACAGATCATCAACGAATGCTGAAATTGAAAGATATTGCGACTATCAAGCGAGGGTATAGCGATCCTCCTAATTGGACAATGCATTTTCAAGGGGAGCCTGTGATAGGGTTGGGCGTTGTGATGTTGCCAGGCTATAACGTGATGACGTTGGGCAAACATTTAGATGAACGTCATGCCTCGCTTAAAAAGCAGCTTCCTGTAGGTTTCAGTTTAGAAATAGTCACCAGTATGTCAAATGCTGTTGGGCGATCAATAACGGAATTTTTGCATTCATTAATTGAAGCCATTGCGATTGTGTTAGCTGTAAGTCTATTATCGCTTGGCTTGCGAACAGGTACGATTGTAATGATGTCTATACCAATTGTTCTGGCTGGCAGTTTTGCATTGATGGATGTATTTGATATCGGGCTACATAAAATCTCGTTAGGAGCATTAATTTTATCGCTAGGGCTACTAGTAGACGATGCCATTATTGCTGTTGAAAGTATGCTGGTAAAAATAGAAGAAGGTTGGGATCGTGTGGCAGCAGCAGGCTATGCTTATACCAACACAGCGTTTCCTATGTTGATAGGTACGTTAGTGACGGTGGTAGGTTTTTTGCCAATTGCTATGGCTAAATCGGCAACGGGTGAATATACGCGTTCTATTTTTCAGGTGACAGCAATCGCGTTATTACTATCGTGGTTAGTAGCTGTTATTGTGATTCCTTATTTGGGCTATTACCTTATACCAAAACCTAAACCGCAACCTAAAAATCCCCACCAAAAAACCTTTACGCAACGGTTTAAACATTTTCTTATGTGGTTATTTGGTATTGAACGCTCCAAAGAAGAAGTTTCTCTCAAAAAAGATGCAACGCAAGACAGGTCATCTTCTCAAGAGAATGGAGCTGAATCTTCACCAGATGAAGAAAATCGCACTGACAATAGTGCTACAAAAACTGTACATCAACATGTTTTATATCAAAGTGCTTTTTATGTGGGGCTAAGACATAAAGTTACACAGTGTGTAACGTATCGAAAAACTACCCTACTCGTCACTCTCATTGTGTTTTTAGGCAGTATTGTACTTTTCAAGTTGGTTCCTCAACAGTTTTTTCCTGATTCAAGCCGCCCTGAGTTATTAGTTGACTTAAAATTATCAGATGGTTCTAGCTATGCAGCCACACGTCTTGTGGTTGAGCGTTTTGAAGGATGGTTGAAAAATCAAACAGGGCTTGAAAATCGTACCTGTTATGTAGGCAATGGGTCACCTCGTTTTTATCTTCCGCTTGATCAACAAATGCCCAGCCCTAATTTTGCGCAATGTGTATTGTTGACGACAAATAAAGAAGAAAGAGAGCGTTTAAGGCTAGCGATTACCCAAGAATTGACCACACATTTTCAAGAGTTAAGAGGGCGTGTATCGCGGTTAGAAAATGGGCCTCCAGTGGGGTTTCCTGTTCAATTTCGGGTATCAGGCCGAGATGCGTTACAAACACGAGCACTGGCGAATCAGGTAGCAGATACCGTTCGGCACTCGCCCCTAGCACGAAATGTTCAACTAGATTGGGATGAACCCATGAAAGCGTTACATATTCGTTTAGATCATGTGGCTTTGCAACGCTTAGGCTTAACACCTGAGTATCTGGGTGACTTCATTCAAGGAGCTTTTCAAGGGTTACGTGTAACAACCTTAAGAGAAGGAATTGAATCCCCTGAGGTATTGATTCGAGCATATGAGCATGAACGTGTGCATATCGAGAAATTACCTTATTTGATGATTCCTACCCCTACCGGTCAACGTGTGGCTCTTAAAAGCTTAGCGCAAATTGAAGCTGTGTTAGAAGAAGCGGTTATTTGGCGGCGAGATCGTCTGCCAACCTTTACTGTTCGGGCTGATGTTGTTGATGGAGTGCAAGGCGCTGATGCGGCTAAAGAAATTGATCAGTCAGTACAGGCTTTCCGTAAAGACTTACCGTTAGGGTATCGTATTGATATAGGCGGTGTAATAGAAGATAGCAGTAAAGGCCAAGATTCTATCGCGGCTGGCTTCCCTCTCATGCTTGCACTCGTGGTGGCTTTATTAATGTTTCAACTTAATCGGTTTTCACGTGTTTTTATGGTGCTGGTAACCGCACCGCTTGGTCTAGTAGGCGTTAGCTTAGCATTATTATTATTTGGTAAGCCATTTGGTTTTGTGGCAATGTTAGGTACTATTGCGCTATCAGGCATTATTATGCGTAATACGCTCATTTTGGTGGATCAGATTGATAACGATATCATGGGTGGAGCTTCTACCTTCGATGCTATTATTGAGGCAACGATACGGCGTTTTAGACCCATTTGCTTAACAGCGTTGGCTGCAGTGTTAGGTTTAATTCCGCTTAGTCGAAGTGATTTTTTTGGGCCTATGGCAGTTGCTATGATGGGTGGGATTACTATTGCAACGTTATTAACAATTGTTGTTGTACCATCGTTATACGCTGTAATTGTGGGAGCGAAAGTAAATAAAGCAGGGTAAAGTATGAAAGAAGTAGATAGTTCCGATATGGTGAGAGCGTATTTAGCAGCGATTGTAGATTCTTCTGCTGACGCCATTATTAGTAAGAATTTAGACGGAATTATTACCTCGTGGAACAAGTCGGCAGAACGATTATTGGGCTATAGTGAAAAAGAGGCTATTGGTCAGCCTATAAGCCTTATTATTCCCTCAGAGGATGTGGGCGAAGAAGAAAAGATGATAGTGAGCCTAATGCAAGGCAAACAAATAGATCACTATGAAGCCATACGGCAAACCAAAAGTGGCGAAAAAGTTAATCTTTCCATCAGTGTATCTCCCATAATAGATCATGCTGGCGCCATCATTGGCATCTCGAAAATCGCACGTGATATTACTCAGCGCAAACGTACTGAAGAGCGACATGCATTATTTGCAGAGGCAGGCCGTATTTTAGGTTCTTCTCTTGATTACGAGCATACGCTCTCAGCCGTGTGCCAATTGGTTGTGCCAAAATTTGCTGATTGGTGCTCGCTTGATCTTTTGACTGAAGATAAGCAGATCAAGCGCATCGAAATTGCGCATAAAGACCCTGAGAAAATTAAGCTTGCTCATGAATATCGCCGCCGGTATCCGCATCAAATGAATGATAAAAGCGGTCTTATGGAGGTGTTGCGTACTGGTCAGCCCCAGCTTTATCCAGTAATAACCGATGCGTTACTTGTAAAGTATGCTAAAGATGAAACTCATTTAAGATTAATCCGCTTGCTAGGGTTGAAGTCGGTCATGATTGTGCCGCTGGTAGCACGCGATAATATACTAGGAGTAATGAGTTTAATATCAGCAGAGTCAGGTTATTCTTATGACCACCATGATTTGGAGCTTGCACTTGAGTTGGCTGCGCGAGCGGCTCTAGCGGTAGATAATGCTAGGCTTTTTTATGAAAGCCAGGAACTTGCGGCTAAACAACAAGAGGCTCTTAAAGAGCAACGTATGATGCAGCAACAATTATCGTTGCTGGTAGATGCTTCAGGGAGTTTGAGTGTATCGCTTGATTTAGCCTCTGTATTAGAAGCTATTCTTAATTTATCTATTCGTATGATTGCTGCAGATGCTTATGCAATCTGGCGGCTTGATACTGCTTCTGGGCATTGGTCTATTGGCCATTCTGCAAATTTATCCGAACGCTATCGAAATGATGCTATTAAAGTGCTGGCTACTGCCTCTAATAGGCTAGAAAAACCTTTAATTGCTGAAGATGTGCTGGCAACAGAGCGGTTGCAAGAACGTAAAAATATCTATGAGCATGAGGGTATTTTAAGCCTCATGGCTATTCCATTAAAAATTAGAGGGTTATATAGCGGTACGCTAGTTTTTTATTACCGCGTGAAACACCATTTCTCTGAGATAGAAGTTTCCATCGCAACAGCGCTATCAAATTTGGCAGCATCGGCGATTGGCACGGCAGAGCTATATGAAGATCTTAAAAGTAATGATCGGAAGAAGGACGAGTTTCTCGCTATTTTGGCGCATGAGCTTAGAAATCCGTTAGCGCCTATTAGTAATGCACTGCATTTATTGAAATCGCCGTCTGTGAATGAGACGATTCGGAGTGAAGCCGCTAGCCTTGTTAGTAAACAAATTGATCAAATGACGCACTTGCTGGAAGATTTGCTAGATATTGCTCGTATTACCAGGGGGAAAATAGAGCTTCGCCTCAATACCCTTGATATATCAGAAGCAATCAAGATCGCTGTTGAAGCAACGAAGCCCTTAATGAATGAAAGAAGGCATCATGTAGAAATCAACTTGCCTTTAACCCCCTGCATCATTCATGGCGATATCACCCGTTTAGCGCAAGTGTTTACTAATCTTCTAAATAATGCTGGGAAATATAGTGGTCATGAAGGACACATTATTGTTACCGTTTGCGCTGAAGAGGATGAAATTTTAATAAGAATCAAAGATAATGGTATCGGTATTCCTGCACAGATGCTGTATTGCATTTTCGATATGTTTGAACAGGTTGATAGCTCTATGGAGCGTGCCTATGGCGGCCTAGGAATAGGGTTAACATTGGTTAAAAATATTGTAGAAATGCATCAGGGAAATATAAGAGCCTTTAGTGATGGTAAAGGTAAAGGCAGTGAATTCATTTTACGTCTTCCAAGAGTAGAAGAAGTAAAAATAAATCAGGATATGAAAAAGCCTATGACACATGATACTTCGCCTCTAAATAGCCTGAAAATTCTTGTTGTTGATGATAACGATGCTTCCGCTAAGACAATGGGTTGGACGCTCGAAATATTAGGTCATCAAATTCAACTGGCTCATGATGGCCCTTCAGCGCTTCAGGCAAGCCTTTCGTTTATTCCTGATGTCGTTCTGCTTGATATAGGACTTCCTGGAATGAATGGCTATGAAGTGTGTAAAGAAATGCGCCGCCAACCTCTCTTAAGCCATACCGTTTTTATTGCGCAGACAGGTTGGGGGCAGCAGGAACATTTAGACCGTTCAAAAGAAGCTGGTTTTTCTCATCATTTAGTTAAACCTATTAATATCGATGTATTAAAAAAAGTGCTTGATGAAATCTCGGTCATTCACTTTTAACGGCCGACTAAATCTCAGTAAGCATCAGATTTTACATCATTAAATGACGAGCTGATCCAAGCAAAATACTGATTCCTAATATCGCAAAAATGATGGCAGCAACGGTATGCACTAACCGAATAGAAATTTTGTTAGCTATTTTGTCTCCTAAGAGTACAGCAGGAACGTTAGCAATCATCATTCCTAATGTAGTACCTAATACGACAGAAAAAAACTGATGGTATTTTGCAGCTAATACGATAGTGGCAATTTGGGTTTTATCGCCCATTTCAGCCAAGAAGAATGCGATAAGAGTAGAAGTAAATACACCTAATGAACTTATTTTGAGATATTTATCATCGAACGTATCGGGAATAAGCGTCCAGATAGCCATTGCTAAACAAGAAAGCCCCAATGCCCATCTTAGCGTGTCAGGGTTAACAAGTGACGTTATCCAAGTGCCTAAAGCACCTGCACCTGCATGATTAAATAACGTAGCAGTGAAAATACCAAAAATAATGGGAAGTGGATTGCGGAATTTGGCTGCAAGAACAAAGGCAAGAAGTTGAGTTTTATCGCCAATTTCAGCGAGAGAAACAATGCCAGTTGAGATTAAAAAGGCTTCCATAGGAGTACTCCTTGGCCGGGAAACAGACGAATGACTCTAATGCGCTTCTCCGACCAAATAGAAAGCATTAGAGTCAAAGGTCTTGCCAAGCTGAAGGCTTGATGATTGTTAATGCGCTGAATGGTTACATAACTAACCATTGTCGTTCACTGCACTATAAAATAATCAAACCTGAAAGCCGCTTACGCCATGATTCGCGATTGAATCAAGTATGTTGACGTAAGCCATTTGTAGGGTGAGGCTACTCCCCAATGACACATTTATAATACCGTAATTTTCCCTACTGCGCTTATTTTTGCAAAGTACGATTACAAAAAAATGAAGGCTTAACGCTGTTGGGTAACTTTATTATTTATAGCTCAATTCCCTCTAAAATTGTAGAACCTTTTGACTGTTTAAAATATTTCTCTGGCTAACCTTCACTTCACATGTTAATGAGCAAAAGCTTTGATTGCTAGCATGCCTCGTTTAGCCTGTAGTGATGCGTGTATTTCTTTTTCTTGTGCATTCACCATCTGCCATAGTTCAACCCCCGCAGTAATAGCACGTTGGCGTAATTGTTGAAAGCCACTAATTTCTTTACGCTTTATCCATTCGAGCTGACCAATAATAATGACATTATGCTGGTTACAATTGCTGACAACCACGCCTAAATTTGTACTGTTTTCCATATGAACAATATAATGCCGTCTTGCCATGCGTAGCATAGGTAATGCATCTATTGGTCTGCTTTGTTCCCAGCCAGTTGCTTTAATAACTTCCTCAGCTTGCAAGATAGGAACCTCATCTTGATTATTGCAAAACAGGCTAATGCGGTTACCTTCTTCACGCATAGAAGTAACTTTGCCACGCATCATAACAATATGACCACTCGATTGAAGCTTAACTAATAAATGGTAAACATTAACAGGAACCCGATGCCGAAGTTTATTCCACAAGCTTTCAAAATCTCTGTTCCATATTTTCTTTTCACGAGCATCAAAGCGTGACCATATCGTTTCCATATGGGGGCGAAAGTCGCAGTCAATAGCAAGTTGCCAGTCGTATACTCTTTTTCTAGCAGTATGAAATTTTTCTACTAAAGTAGGATCAGTGATCGCTTTACGTTTTAAAACTTCTTGACCCTTATGGCTTAAGTTATGCAGTACCGAGCCAGTATCTTGCACATGTTTCGGGATCGATAAAATATTGCCATCATAGGTTAAACCCGCTGCATAAAGGCAACTCAATATCATTACATCAGCTAAATCTTGTGCAGTCACAGGGTGGCGTAACGATGCAGGAAGGGACAAGTTTTTTGTAAAGGATGCATCTTGATAGCTACCATCAGCATTTGAATTGCCTGCTGCTTGCGGGTAGGGAAATTCGCCACTAGGCGAAATAAAATAAAGCTTTCTGTTGGGATGTTTAAAATAGCCTCTTGCATGATATATCAATGCAATATCAACAGCAGTTAACTTACTACCAGTAATACCTATAATGTGATCATCTTGAAGTGTATCAAAATTAAAATCGGGATAAAGGCTATTTGAAGGGCTAGGGTGGTGAGGGTCACTTATAAAACCGGGTACTTCGGCCAGCAATTCTTCATCTTGTAACAGTGATTTCGGAGCACCAAATGCAAGCGCAACAACAGTGGCTGTAATTTCTTTTTGAACTATTTTTCCTGAATCTTGTAATTGAACAATCGTGACAATCGCTTCACTTTTTTGCTCAGTACGCTGGTCTTCTAATATATTATCGTGAATATTAATCACTTCACCATGAATGAATTCATAAAAAATACCTTTTTCGTCTGCTTCCAATTCTAACTGAATAGCCAATTTTTGGGCAACTTGCTGCAGTATTTGGCGTGGTAAATATTGCTGTGATAATAACGCGCTAGTATTTAATTCATTAACTTTTTTTTGTAAACATTCAGTTAAAGGATTGCATGTTAAATATTGTATAAGCTGATCTGGATTACGAGGATCCATAGACATATTTGCAGCAGTAACATTAAAAATTACTTCTGGATGCAGCGTATCTATAATATCGCCCCAGCCTAATTTTTGTTTTTTTTCGCGAGAAACAATAATTAACTTTGTTATTTTATCTGTGATTTTTTCAGGAGCGTTTCGAATAAATTCTAATGCGGTCATTAATGCCATAGGGCCGCCACCTACTAATAATACCGTATTTTTTATTGTCATATCCGTATCTAAGTAAGTACCATTAATAGCGTAATAATTTAAAGTAAAATATTGGAAATATTATGTTACGTTGTAATTATACTTACTGCAAAGTAATTATAATTACGTGTGTTATTTAATATACAAATATATGATTTATGTTATTAAGAATGTATTTATTATAATGTATGGTTGTATTAAATAATGGTTAAAATATATCGAAAATATATTAACCAGTAGTGTGTAAACAATATTTTTTTATTATCAAAAATATTTATTTTGAAAAGAAGAAATGCATTGATGTTGCAATTAAGGCTTAATAAAGAGTCATAAAAACAAATAATTTTAACAGTACTAGAAGTTACGCAGTTGGCTCTCTCTGCGTGGGATGCCCCGCATTATGCCAACCTTGCCGTACTATGTGACTTCTGCATTGCCATGTCTTGATAAAGCTTAACTGCTTACTTCTAAGTATTATTCTTAAAGAGAGATTAGTATAAATTATGTTCGCTGATATCTCTACTATGGGATTAGCGATGGGTGGAATTAGAGAGCAGGGCTAAAGTAGATGACACTGCTCTCTATCGGTAGGTAATGCTATGCATGCTAAGTGAAAAAAACTATATCTTGTATAAGATTTTGTAAGCGTTAAGCTTTTTGTAAAATAGCAAATCCATACGGTGACAGTGTCATCGTATTGCCTTCTATTTTTACTGACTCACAGAATTCTGCAATTGGGTTAAATACAAACTCTTCGAATACGTAGTTCGTTTCTTCTGTTGATACATTAAAAATAAACATAAACTGCTCTTTGTCATAAAACCGAATCCAGCTAACAATAGGGTCAGGCGTATTTAACAGCGCAAAATAACCCACCCTTAGGGCGAGAGAAGTTTTTCTAAATGCTAAAAATTTCTGATAAAACTTTAAAGTAGAAGATTCATCATTTTCTTGTAAATCTACGGCTAACGTTACGTGAGCAGAGCAAACAGGCAGCCAAGATTTAATGCTGGTGCTGAATCCCGCATGAAAAATATCGTGCTGCCAAGGAATAGGAGTACGGCAACCATCACGGCCTACATGCTCAGGATACAAAGATTTGTCATAAGGGTCTTGAAGGTCTTCAAAGCTAAGTTCTGCCTGGGGCAAACCAAGTTCTTCTCCTTGAAACATACAATAATTGCCTCTAAGTGAGAGACCTAAAATTGCATTGAAGCGTGCTTTAATAATATTCGCTGTTTCACCTGGAATACGGCTAACCGCACGTTTAAAATCATGATTATTGGTTGCCCAACATACCCATCCATCCTCTAGCAAAGATTCAACTCTAGATACTGTTTTGACAATATCATTCTTACTCATTGGGGAACCCACCAAACCGAAAGAGTAAGCAAGATTAAAACGTTTTCCTGTTTGTGTGTAAACGACAGCTTCTTTTTCAGAGTCATCACCGCCAGCTTCACCTAATAAGCATCGATCAGGCCAGGAGGCATTGATAAAGCCTCGTAATTCTTCAATCCACTGAAGATTTTCAGGAACATTCATGCTGTATAAACGTACTTGCCGTGTCATGGGATTGCTAGAGGGTAAATCGGAAGGATAAGGCTCGCCTTTTTTTCTGGCAGGATTATCACGTAATGCTTGATCATAAAGATAGGCATGGGCTACATCTAAGCGGAATCCATCTACGCCCATATCTAGCCAAAATGCAGCGATGTCTTTAATCGCATTTCGCACTTCTGGATGCCAAAGGTTTAGGGTCGGCTGTTCTTTCAGGAAATGATGCAGGTAATACTGTTGCCTGCGGGCATCCCATGTCCAAGCGGGGCCGCCAAAATAAGAAAGCCAGTTATTAGGAGGTGTTCCATCGGCTTTTGCCTCTGCCCATACATACCAATCTTTTCTATTATTTTGGATATCTTGGCGGCTTTCTTTAAACCATGCATGTTGATCAGAGGTATGTGACCATACTTGATCTATTAATACTTTTATTCCCAATGAATGGGCTTTTTCTAGCAGTTTTTTAAAATCTTCTAGTGAACCAAATACGGGGTCTACATCTTTGTAGTCAGATATATCGTATCCAAAATCTTTCATAGGGGATTTAAAAAAAGGTGAAATCCAAATGGCATCGACTCCAAGGCGGGCAATGTAATCTAGTCGTTCGTAAATACCAAATAAATCGCCTATACCATCTCCATTCGAATCTTGAAAACTACGAGGGTAAACTTGGTAAATAACACAGCCACGCCACCATTCAAACATCATAGAGACCCCTTTTTTATAGATTGCCTATTATTCTATTCCGCCCGAAAATTAAGTAAGGGCATGTCATTCATTTCGCTATTTTAATAGGTATTGTACTTCTTGTTCTAAACCAAGCATGCCTAAAGCTTCATGTTGAATCAAAAAAACTGGCATTTGCTTTACATGCTCGCTCATTCGGCCTTTTGTTTGAAATTCTGATAAAAATTGTGATGTTAAAAAATAGTTGCCCAATTTTGTAGGAATACCTCCTGCAATATAGGTTCCACCCCATGCATTGAGCGTTAAAGCGAGATTTCCGGCTATTCTTCCTAGAAAAGCTAGGAAAAGATCAAGGGCTTCTTTACAGAGCAAACAACTATTATTTAGCGCTTTTTCACTAATTTGTTGCGCGCTAAGTGTTGGAGTAGTTTGTTCTTTTCCATCAATCATACGAATTGTGTGATAAAGATCTTCAAGCCCGATTCCTGAACATACGCGCTCTGCAGAAATATGATTATATTTGCTGCGCAATTGTTCATAAATTGCAAATTCGCGTGCATTAATAAAAGGCATAGTGACATGGCTTCCTTCACAAGCATTAGCCAGATAACGTGTTTCACCCCAAAATAAGGCAGCAACGCCTAGCCCTGTACCTGGGCCAATAATACCTTTAGGATAATGCTCGAGAGGCGCATTGCCTCCTATTCGATGTGCTAATTCAGGCTTAATTCCTGGTATCGCTAATGCCACCGCTTTAAAATCATTGATGACATCAAAATGAGCGAGCTTTAAGGTCTGCCCAACTTCTGAAATGCTAAAGTTCCATGAAAGATTGGTAAAGTGAACCCAATCGCTCATAACTGGGCCAGCCACTGCGAAAAGCCCAACTGTGGGGCGTTTGGGATGTGTAAAGGCGCCGACTTCTTTTAGATAGGCTTCAGCCGCTGCTACAGGGTCAGGAAATTGCTTACATTCTAAATAAAGAACATCGTGGCACCCTTGATGATCTACTAAAGCGAAACGGGCATTTGTACCCCCAATATCTGCAATAATCGCGGTGTTTGGCATCATTTACACTCATTATTTATTTTAGAAAGCAGTGGTACATATTATCCTAAGTTCTGTAATGGATTGCTTGTCTCTTGAGAGGGAAAATAGGAACTAAAATGATATGTACATAAATTAATGTATGAAGCCGCGGCATTACACCGCAGATTTGCTACTCAGCGGTATCTGCATATTAAATTTAGGATAATTATTATTGAATAGGTTGTAAAGCTGGTAAAGGGATGAAGGGGTGAAAGCTAAGCATTAAACTAAAAAATTTTCCTAATAAGGATAAAAATAATCAAGGTTATATTCACTAGGAATATGCTCAGGCAATATCAACCATAAGCTGAGTTGTAATTTTTCGTTGGGCTTAATGGCTTTTTGAGCTGAATTATTTAAATATTCTTGTGGTGACCACTGGTTTCTTAAAACAACTGTTTTTTTCTCATTTAAGAAAGAAAGCACTAAATGAGGGAAGCTTACCCATGTTTTAGTTTTATTTTCAATATCAAGCTTTATATTCCAGTAGGTCAGCTTAGTAGGATGCTGATTAATTTCGCGAACAGTAATCGTTAATGGTGTCGCGCTTTGAAGCCCTATATGCTCTAACGAAAGTAAGCGGCTTCCCCATTGTGTTTGTGCAAGATAAGGTTGCCACCATTGATGCGTTAATAATATTAGCTGCAATAGGGCTAATGTAAAAGCAACATTAGCCAGTAGTTTTCGCCCGGCACTTTGGGGCAGAAGATGTGTAGGAGTACTCATACTATTTTATAACGCTGCTACTTAAATTATTCTTGGTGCCAACAAGCAAGGCCCATCCTTCTTCACTATCCGTAAGTTTAAGGTCAAATCCGTAAGTCTTATAGTGCTCTGCAATTTCACCTGCTTGTTCTCGCCATAATCCTGAAAGAAGCAATGTTCCATGTGGAGCAACATGCTGACTTAAAAGAGGGGCCAGGGCACGTAGCGGGTTAGCCAAAATATTTGCTACCACACAATCAAAAACACTATTGAGTGGAAGTTGTTCAGGTAGTAAAGTTTCTAAAGAAACCTGATTCGCTTGAGCATTTTGTTGGGCTACGACTAAAGACGTGGGGTCTATATCTACCCCTTTAATCTCTTTTGCTCCCAGTTTGGCTGCTGCAATGGCTAAAATTCCTGAGCCACAACCATAGTCTAATACAGTTTGATGAGGCTGGATATTTTGATCTAGCCAACGTAAGCATAATTGCGTAGTAGGGTGAGTGCCGGTACCGAACGCCATACCCGGATCGACAATCAAATTAATCGCTTCTGGGTGCGCAGGCTGGTGCCATGAAGGAATAATCCATAGTCTTGAGCTAATGCGTATAGGCTGGAACTGTGCTTGAGTCAGAGTTACCCAGTCTTGGTTATCTACAAAAGCCAACGTGCAATGCGGAGCTGGCAAATCTAATCTTGAGGCTTGTTTACGTAACCATTCTGACCAATCTTTATTGGGGGCTGGTTCAAAAAGAGCTGAGACGCGAGTCGTGTGCCAAAAAAATTGATGGTCTTCGCCTGGTTCTCCAAAAATAGGAACTTCGTCAGCGCTACCCTCGCTTGCATCGGCAACATCTACACATGCGGCGCCCTGATCAAGAAAGGTATCTGACCAAATATCAACGTGGCTGGGATCGATATCAATCGAAAGTTTTATCCAATCATTCATTTTTGTGCGCGAAGTTCTGTAAGATGATGTTCAAGATAGTGAATAGATAATCCACCTTGGATAAACGCTGGGTCATGCATAATTTTTTGATGAAGCGGTATATTTGTTTTAATGCCTTCGATCACCATTTCTGAAAGCGCCACAGACATACGGGCAATCGCTTGCTCACGTGTGGGTGCATGAATAATGACTTTGCCGATCATTGAATCATAGTAGGGCGGTACAAAATAACCTTGATACGCATGTGAGTCAACACGAACGCCTGGGCCACCAGGGGTATGATAAGAAGTAATGCGCCCAGGGGAGGGAATAAATGAATAAGGGTCTTCTGCGTTAACGCGGCATTCTAAGGAATGACCGTTAAACGTAACTTTATCTTGCGTCAAACGAAGCGGGTGACCAGCAGCAATGTAAATTTGTTCCTGAACAATATCAACGCCGGTAATTTGTTCGGTAACAGGATGTTCAACCTGAACCCGTGTATTCATTTCAATAAAATAAAACTCATCATTTTCATATAAAAACTCAAACGTACCCGCTCCGCGGTATCCTAAAACGCGGCAAGCTTCAGCACATCGCTCGCCAATCATTTCAATGTGTTTACGATCAATGCCGGGGGCAGGGGCTTCTTCTATAATTTTTTGATGACGTCTTTGCATTGAGCAATCACGCTCACCAAGATAAACAGCACTTCCGTGTTCATCAGCAAGAACTTGAATTTCAATATGACGAGGATTTTGTAAGAACTTTTCCATGTAAACAGCTGGGTTGCCAAATGCAGCACCCGCTTCAGAGCGCGTTAAGGTTACAGATTGTAATAAGGTTGATTCCTCATGCACCACTCGCATGCCGCGACCGCCGCCGCCGCCTGCTGCTTTGATAATAACTGGGTAACCAATATCACGCGCTGCTTTAAGAATGACCTCAGGGTCTTCAGGGAGAGCGCCTTCGCTGCCTGGTACACACGGTACCCCCGTTGCTCTCATTGCTTCTTTTGCTTTTACTTTATCGCCCATGATTCTGATGGTCTCAGCTCTAGGGCCAATAAATACAAAACCGCACGACTCCACTTTTTCAGAGAAATCAGCATTCTCAGACAAAAAACCATATCCAGGATGAATTGCTTCAGCTTCGGTTACTTCTGCGGCACTTAAAATGGCAGGAATATTAAGATAACTTTGTGCTGAGGGCGCAGGCCCGATACAAACAGACTCATCTGCAAGCTTTACATATTTAGCATCAGCATCTGCTTCGGAATGCACTACAACGGTACGAATACCCATTTCACGACAAGCGCGCTGAATACGTAACGCTATCTCACCCCGGTTAGCAATTAAAATTTTTTCAAACATGCCTGATTTATCCAATCAAAAAGAGAGGCTGACCATATTCAACGGGTTGTCCATTTTCAATAAGAATACTTTTAATGACACCGCTGGTTTCAGCTTCAATCTCATTCATTAGCTTCATGGCTTCAATAATGCATAGTACATCGCCAACCTTAATAGTTTGCCCAATTTCAGCAAAAGGTTTTGCACCAGGCGAAGCTGCGCGATAAAAAGTACCAACCATCGGTGATTTGATAGGGATGCCTTCATCTAAGACTGGGGGTGTTTCTGCTGCTGCGGGAGCAGAACCAGCAGCATGAGGTGCAGAATGTGGTGAAGGTGCATAGGGCTGAGGGGCATGCGCATAATGATGAGGCGCCGCCGCATAGGTAGGGTAAGGGACGACCATATGAGGGTTGCCAGAAAATGGAGTATGGCTTGCTGGAATAAGCCGGGCTATTCTAACTTTTTCTTCACCTTCGGTGATTTCCAGCTCAGCGATATCTGATTGCTCTACGAGATCAATCAGTGTCTTGATTTTGCGTAAATCCATGTTCTAGGTTCCTATACGAAGCAAGGCAGGTAAGAGCGTAAGCCAGAGCAAGTTCGTAACCATGTACGCCAAGCCCGGTAATACAACCTACAGCAACATCTGAAAAGTAGGAGTGATGTCGGAAAGGTTCGCGTGCATAAATATTAGAGAGATGTACCTCAATAAAAGGAATTGCAACAGCAAGCAAAGCATCACGAAGCGCAACGCTTGTATGCGTTAATCCTGCAGGGTTACATATAATAAAGTCAATGCCCTCATGAATAGTTTGATGAACGCGATCAATAAGTTCGCCTTCATGGTTGCTTTGAAAAGAAAGTGCCATAGCACCAGATTGAATAGCAAGTTGCCCTAGCCTATCATCGATATTAGCTAGAGTATGCGCGCCATAAATATCCGGTTCTCTTAACCCTAACAGATTAAGATTAGGGCCATGCAGCACTAAAATTTTAGGGAGTCCATTATGATTGCGACTCGTGGGGGTAACAGGACGAAAGGGCTTTTTCACGACCAAAAAACACCGCGATACACGAAGAAGCCGACAGTTTGCATTATCACCCCTAACTTGTCTAGTTATCTTCAGTGCTAAATTTTGTCAAACGTGTGTTTAGGTCTTCTGGATGCAGGGTTCCAACAATCGTTTCAAAAGAACTTTGTTGCTTATTCATGATGATAGAAAAGGGAAGTACGCCTTGTGTATTACCAAATAATTGCATAAATTGAAGCCCTTGATCGGGAGCTACAAAAGAAGGGTAGGTGATAGGCGTCGATATTAAAAAGCGTGCTACATCTTCAGGGTAGTCGATAGCAATGCCAATAAATTCTACATCGCGCGATTTCCATTTTTGACGCATTAAATTTAAATCAGGAATTTCTTTTTTGCATGGCGCGCACCATGTAGCCCAAAAATTAACCACAATGGTTTTTCCTTTCCACTCTTTTAGAGAATGCGTCTTGTCTTTACTATCTTTAAGCGAGGCGGAAAGAAATGTTTGATGAGCGGCAGTGATATTGTTTTTTTTAATAACAGGGCTACCTGCTGTATACGTTTTAATGCCTATGTAGAAAGCCGCTATTGCAACTATAAAAAGGCACATCCAATAGAGGTAACGGTTCATTAGTCATTCGATTTTTAGGCAGTTTGGCGAGCAGTTTTGCATATGTTTTGCGTATAAACTGCTGTTAGAAATCTTTAAAAATAAGCGTTAGGTTAAGGTATTAGTCAACACGTTTATTTTAAAGCAGGCAAGAGGCATAGCTAAGATGTGTAATAAAAGCTCAACGAGGCAGCCTTCGATTCTAATTAGATAAAAACTTATTGAGAACCGAGTTGCTAGACCCTTTCGAGGGTTGTTCAGAGGAAGATTCGGCGGATAGCTTTATTTTTTCACCTTTAAGCGCTGATGCAATAGAAACAGTATGTGTCGCAGGCGGATAGCACACGCCAATATCCGCACACCCCTGAAGGCGCAAAGTTAGCGTAGCATTGGGATTAAGCTTTTGCGGAAATTGAACAGGAATAGATAACACGTTACGGAAAATAGCTATTTTTCCAAAAACAGCATCAGTTTTTGTTTCGCCTGATGGCAAACTAATGGGTGGAAGATTAACGTTATTCGATTCAAAATGAATTTTATCTCGATATAAATAGTAACCAGGAGCAATAACAAAACGGAGCAGTAAACTATTGGCTGCTTGAGGATGAGGCGTTGCCTGAACCTGAAACGCTTGTTCTGCAGGTAAAACATTTTGTGTGTCTAAAGCAGCAGTCGCATTGATACAGAGTGAGCCGAAAAGGCTAAAAAATAACGTATATGACACATTACGTGAATTTTTTTTCATGGAATTACTCTTTTGTATGAATGGTTAAGGGTATTATCGACGCATTTGCCCAGTGAGTATAGTCAGCATTAGCCTCAATTGCCCATTTTAAAATAGCGGGTACCTCATAAGTATGTAGGCTCTTAATGATATTTTCTACCTCTATCAGCTGAGTTTGATTTGTTTTCATCCATACAGGGGTTTCTGTTTCACTACAAAGCTTATCTTCCCAGGTGTAATGAGAGCTAACAGGCGGGGCAATGTTAGCGCAGGCAATCAGTTTTTTTTCAAGCAATACCTGCACAACGTCTGCTGCTTTTTCAGGGGAAGGAAAATAGCTAAGAACCATGTAGAGGGAGGGCGACATGTTTATTCCTTTGAGAGATGCTATGAATGCCTCATATCAGATAATCACCAAAGTAAATGGGAGGCTGCTTGCTGGAGGCTCTGCATTCTATGCGATATAAAGATACTATGCTTCTTAATGCTCTAATTTAAGTTGCTGTTTTTAAAGGATTGTAGTGATATAAGAGTCAGTTTAAAAATATATCTTACTTAGAGTTTCAAGATAATAAAAGGCGAATTAAATATTTTTTTGTATAGCGTATAGTGGTGCTTATAGTTATTTTTAATGATTTTATAACCAGTAATAGAGACGACTTCTGTTCTAATTTGAGGTTATAGCTTGACCCTACTCGACAAATCCTTTTATGCTTAACACTTGTGCTGAAAACTCGTTGGAATTATTGGAATTTGTAGTCACCCATTACTAATAACCTTGTTCTAACTCTCTTTTTTTGGATTTACCCACCACGCTAGTAGCCTGCTAGATGCTGATCCGCATTTTTGCAGAACAGGAGTTTTGCAGCGTTGACCGTTGTAAACACACTGAGGACATATAAAAATGACCCACCCCACGTTAACGGGCGCAGAAATTGTTATCCGTTGCCTTCAAGAAGAAGGCGTAGAGCATCTTTTTGGGTATCCAGGCGGTGCTGTCCTGAATATCTATGATGAAATTTTTAAACAAGATAAAGTAAAGCATATTTTGGTGCGGCATGAGCAGGCAGCCGTGCATGCTGCTGATGCGTATTCTCGTTCTACCGGAAAAGTTGGTGTGTGCCTTGTGACATCAGGCCCAGGGGCTACCAATGCTGTAACAGGTATTGCTACGGCCTATATGGATTCTATACCGATTGTTATTTTGAGCGGGCAAGTGCCAACTCACGCGATTGGTTTAGATGCATTCCAAGAATGCGATACCATCGGTATTACACGCCCATGTGTAAAGCATAATATTCTTGTAAAAGATGTTAAAGATATTGCTACCGCTATTAAAAAAGCTTTTTATATTGCGGCTACGGGTCGGCCTGGGCCTGTGCTAGTAGATATTCCTAAAGATATTACTCAGCATAAAGGGGTATTTGAATACCCTGAAAAAATTGAAATGCGTTCTTATAACCCTATTCGTAAGGGGCATCCTGGGCAAATTCGTAAAGCTGTACAATTATTAATTGAAGCTAAACGCCCAATGATTTATACGGGCGGAGGCGTTATTTTAAATAATGCAGCACCTGAATTAGCGGCATTAGTTCGCCGTTTGGGTTTCCCTTGTACGAGTACGTTAATGGGGCTGGGTGGGTATCCTGCTACTGACGACCAATTTTTAGGTATGTTGGGAATGCACGGTACATACGAAGCGAATATGGCCATGCAAGAATGTGATGTTTTGCTGGCAGTAGGTGCACGCTTTGATGACCGGGTGATTGGTAATCCTACGCATTTTTACCGCGAACATCGTAAAATTATCCATATTGATGTTGATCCTTCCTCCATTTCAAAGCGCGTTAAAGTTGATGTGCCTATTGTAGGGTATGTAAAAGAAGTGCTTGATGAAATGCTCAAACATGTTGAGCAGGAATCTCTCGTTTCTAACCCAGCCGTTAAAGGATGGTGGGAGCAGATTGAACAATGGCGCAGCAAAGACTGTTTACGTTATAACCAAACACCAAACGGGCCTATCAAGCCGCAGTTTGTTGTAGACAAACTATGGGAAATTACCCAAGGGCAAGCATTTGTGACCTCCGATGTAGGTCAGCATCAAATGTGGGCGGCGCAATTTTATAAGTTTGATGAGCCACGTCGCTGGATTAATTCAGGCGGTTTGGGAACAATGGGCTTTGGTCTTCCCGCTGCGATAGGTGTGCAGATGGCCCATCCTGATGCACAGGTAGCTTGTATTACAGGTGAAGCCAGTATTCAGATGTGTATTCAGGAGCTTTCTACATGCAAGCAATACCATTTACCTTTAAAAATTATTACCTTAAATAATCGCTATATGGGAATGGTAAGGCAGTGGCAGGAATTCTTTTACGGAAACCGCCATTCAGAGTCTTACATGGAGGCACTGCCTGATTTTGTGCGTCTCGCAGAGGCGTATGGTCATGTGGGAATGCGGGTGACTAAACCTGAAGATGTTGAAGATGCTTTGCGCCAAGCGTTTGCGTTAAAAGACCGTTTGGTATTCTTAGACATTATCACTGATCAAACTGAAAATGTTTTTCCTATGGTAGCGGCGGGTAAAGGTTTATCCGAAATGATTTTAGCTGAAGATTTATAAAGGTACACCATGCGACATATTCTCTCTGTACTATTAGAAAATGAGTTTGGTGCGCTTTCACGGGTGGCAGGTTTATTCTCTGCACGTGGATACAACATTGAATCTTTAACCGTAGCGCCTACCGAAGACCCTACACTTTCACGTATGACCCTAGTCACAAGTGGGTCAGATGATATTATTGAGCAAATTACAAAGCAGCTTAATAAATTAATTGAAGTAGTGAAAATTGTTGATTTGACTCAGGGCGATCATATTGAGCGTGAGCTCATGCTTGTGAAGGTACGTGCGTGTGGCAAAGACCGTGAAGAAATGAAGCGTATGGTAGATATTTTTCGTGGTCGCATCTTAGATGTAACTGAAAAGTCTTATACTATTGAACTAACAGGTACAAGTGAAAAAATAGATGCTTTTATAAAAGCGATTGACCCAGCGCTTATTCTAGAAACCGCTAGAACAGGAGCATGTGGAATTGGGCGCGGTGATAGAATGCTGAAGATTTAAAACCTCCAAATTCGTTGAAATACAGCGTTGGTATTAAAAATTTTTCCTTATTCAGGTATATATGATTAAGGTTTATGTTACCCCGTTAATCGTACCCGCAAAGCGGAAACGATTAACGGGCAGACTAGACCAAGTTTATACATGCCTTGGCTAGATATATAAATATATACGGCGTCAAAATTTTTTAATGCCGCCTTGTCTTTCTTAGAGTTTGAAGGTTTTGATAGATATTAATTATAGTTAGTAAAAAAGTTAAAAGAAATTTTAAAGAAAGGTAAGTCATGAAGGTTTTTTACGATCAGGACGCAAATTTGTCACTGATTAAAGCTAAAAAAGTAGCTATTATTGGTTTCGGTTCCCAAGGTCACGCTCATGCACAAAACTTACGGGATTCAGGTGTAGACGTTACCGTTGGTTTGCGTAAAACAGGTGCTTCCTGGAAAAAAGCTGAAGCAGCTGGCATTAAAGTAGCAGAAGTCGATGAAGCTGTAAAAAATGCTGATTTCATCATGATTTTATTGCCTGATGAAAGTCAGGCTAAAGTATATCGCGAGCAAATTGCACCTAATTTAAAAGCGAATGCAACGCTTGCGTTTGCGCACGGTTTTAACATTCATTATGGTCAAATTGTTCCCCGTGACGATATCGATGTTGTGATGATTGCACCAAAAGGCCCTGGTCATACAGTGCGCTCTGAGTATTTAAAAGGCGGCGGCGTTCCTACCTTGATCGCAGTGTATCAAGATAAATCAGGCCATGCTCGTGATGTAGCGTTGGCGTATGCGGCAGCAAATGGCGGTACTAAAGGCGGGGTTATTCAAACTAACTTCCGTGAAGAAACCGAAACCGATTTATTCGGTGAACAAGCGGTACTCTGTGGTGGTGCTGTTGAGCTGGTTAAAGCAGGCTTTGAAGTGCTTACTGAAGCAGGTTATGCGCCTGAAATGGCTTACTTTGAATGTTTGCATGAATTGAAGTTGATTGTAGATCTTATGTATGAGGGCGGTATTGCCAACATGAACTACTCGATTTCAAATAATGCTGAATATGGTGAGTATGTAACTGGCCCTCGCGTTATCACTGAAGACACTAAAAACGCAATGCGTAAAGCGTTAAAAGATATTCAAACTGGTGAGTATGCCAAGAGCTTTATTCTTGAAAATCAAGCAGGTGCACCCACATTAACAGCGCGCCGCCGTTTGAATGCAGAGCATCCTATTGAGCAAGTTGGTGAAAAATTGCGCGATATGATGCCTTGGATCAAGAAAAACCGCTTGGTTGATCAAAGCAAAAATTAATTTTTAAAGCTACGTAGTTTTTTAGATGCCAAAAATTTTAACAAGATAGTAGAGTAGAGTAAAAATTTTTGATTTTACTTGTATCTTGAATAAGAAATAAAAGGTTTATCTAAAAGAGTAGTAAAATAAAGCCTTTGGTAGTTATACCAAAGGCTTTTTTATAAACCTTGTTCCAAATCTTTTAGTTGAGTCATGATGATCAGCAGCTTTGGAACAAGGTTTTATGCATGGGGGAAGTATGCAGGTTTTTTCTGAATCAGACACAAAGATGGGTGAACCCTTAGAGCGGGAGCCAGCAAACTCTGAAAAATTATCTGAACATAAAGTGCCAGCAAATAGGTTGCGTAAGTCTGAGTATGAGGGTAATAAGCTGACAAAGCGGTTGCGTAGTGCAACAGGTAAGGCGATTGGCGACTTTAATATGATTGAAGATGGCGATAAGGTAATGGTATGCCTCTCAGGTGGAAAAGATAGCTATACGTTATTAGATATGCTTTTAGCCTTACGAGAAAATGCACCCATTCATTATGAGGTTATTGCTTTTAACTTAGATCAAAAACAACCTGGTTTTCCACCAGAAGTATTACCCAATTACTTAAGCTCAAAGGGTGTGCCTTTTCATATAGAAGAGCAAGATACCTACAGTATTGTAAAGCGCGTGGTGCCTGATGGTAAAACGACCTGCGGCTTATGTTCTCGATTACGCCGAGGCATTATTTATCGCGTGGCAAAAGAGTTAGGGTGCACCAAAATCGCATTAGGCCATCATCGTGATGATATTTTAGAAACATTATTTTTAAATATGTTTTACGGCGGGAAAATGAAGGCGATGTCGCCTAAACTCGTCAGTGATAATGGCGAGCATGTATTAATTCGCCCGCTGGCATATTGCCGAGAAAAAGATTTAGCTAACTATGCTCAATTAAAACAGTTTCCGATTATTCCTTGTAATTTATGCGGCTCTCAGCCTGATCTACAGAGACAAGCGATTAAAGGCATGATGCAGACATGGGATAAGCAGTTTCCTGGGCGCTTAGAGAGTATGTTCAGGGCAGTACAAAACATTGTGCCTTCTCATTTGGCTGATCTTAGCTTATTTCCCTTTGCCAATCTTTCGCGTCATACGATGCCTGAAGGAATAGAGGGCGATATTGCATTCGATAGTGAGCCTTGCAGTACTTCAGCCTCGCTATTTATGGAGGAGGATGAAGAAGAAACGATTCCAGCTAAAACTATTCATATCCCCATATCCGTGGCAGGTTGATACGAACGGTAATTTTTTCACGGGGAATTACACTAGCAATTGCAAATTCTTTTTTACTGGTATCGCGTTTTAAGCCGCCAGCATAGGGCGTTCCTGTAGGGTCAGTTAAGCTATATACCAATGGAGTGTTAGCTGATTCTCCCCGGCGAAGAACAATGGCTATTTCTTTATTTACGAGAATAACAAAAGCGCCAGGTGGATAAATACCAACTTCTTTAATAAGAAGCATAGGAATCTGATTCGTACTCTGATCGCCATTTTCAAGAAAAAGTTCTCGTGCTGCCTGATTAGGTGCAATCGCTTTTCGATGGGCGCGCGGGGCAACTTTTGCACAAAACACATCGGCTATATGAATAAGCTCTGCTATATCAGAGCTGTCTTTTATTTCGCGAGGGTAACCTGTTCCATTTTTATTTTCATGATGATCTCGAACCGCATTTAGCCAATCTTCATTGGTGATACCAGCAGCTTGAAGCATTTCATAACTGCGAATAGGGTGAGAGCGAATCTCTTCAAGCTGATGAGGGAGCAGAGGTGTATTTTGATGAAGAAGCCTTACGTGTGTTTCAAGCATGCTTACATTCATCGTAAGGGCTGCGCACACACTGCTAATTCGTTTATGAAGTTCCCACCCTAATCGTTTGCCAATTAGTTCACAGACAATGGCAACATGGATGGTATGAGGCATGGGGGTTTTTATCGTATCTTGCATCATCATTACACTAATGCCAACATCAGCATCTTTTTCACTTAAAAATTGAACAAGCGATGCAATACTTTCAATTTGGAATGCAACATTCTCTTCTTTCGCCATATTTCTTAAACAGCGCGTGAGTTTAGATTGAATATCATCCCATAACCAAAATGGATTAAATTTTTGAGTTGGTTGAGCGGATTGGGCTGATTGAGAAGAGCTTTTTATGAAAGCAGTAGATTCTACGAACATGCCTCGTGCAATAATCGAATCTAACTGAGAGTCTCGAGTAACTAAATAGCCTTTACATAAAAGAAGCTTTCCGTTCGCATCATATACATCCCACTGTAAAGGCTGATTTAATTTTAAATCGTCGAGAGTAAGTTGGTGCATCTGCTTCATAATATTGCCTATAAGTCTTTTTTTGTTAGTGCTTTACTCATTGTTATAAATACCATTTGCCTTATTAATATAGTTAGCATTTATGTTGTTGTGTATTAATTAGGCCCATAAGTAACCATCAAACAAACTATTTTATTTTTGACACTCGATTACCCTAAATTTTGATTTTTAAAATGTTACTCAAGTTTTAATAGGGTATTTTTAGCGGAAAAATGCTATTCCATTCAGAATAAGGCGTTAATTTTATTAAAAATAATGGGCGTGTTGATAAGTTGATCGTTCCTTTTTTTACATTTATTTTTTTCGCATTGAAGCGGGTAGCAATATTTTGGCTTGGCTTTTTTCAGAAGATTCGTTTGGTGATAGTGCGTTATTCGGTTTAAAACGAGGAATGCGTGTTTCTATGGAGTCTTGCACGCGTTTTAATGCGGTACTAAACGTATTTTCTGATTGTTTTTCTTCATGCTGCCGTTGCTTTAATAATTCAGCACGTTCATCTCTTAATCCATTAATAATATCGCTACGAATTAAGGTTGCTGTTTCAGGTGCATCTTGAAGAATACTGCGCCGAATAGCATAGCGTTCTGTTCGGCTAATAATTGAAAGAATGCTGCGGCCAGAATAACCTTCGGTATGGCTTGCAATCATGCTAGCTATTTCTTCGATATTAAAGCGATAAGGTTTTTTGCTAAATAGCATTTTTATCATTTCAAGCCGAGCTGCCTTATCGGGGAGGGCGACTTCAATTTTTCTTTCGAAGCGTGAAGCAATCGCTTGGTCTAGATGGTCGGGGCAGTTGCTGGCGCCAATAATAAACACTTGGGCGCTAGAGGCGCGTTTCACGCCATCCATTTCTTGCAAAAGCTGTCCTAAAATTTCTTGTACCGCCGAGTCGGTATTATTTTTTTGGCGGCTAGGAGCAATGATATCAATTTCATCAATAAATAAAATACAAGGCGCTTGTGAACGGGCGCGCTCAAAAATTTCTTTCACTTTTTGCCCTGATTGACCCATGAATCCTGCCTTCATATCAGCCGTTGCGGCTGCAACAAACGCGATACCTGATTGGGTGGCGATAACGCGAGCAATTTGTGTTTTTCCGGTACCGGGAGGGCCATAGAGCAACATACTGCGAGGTACAGAAAGCCCGCGTGCTCTAAAAATTTCAGCATAACGAATCTCTGATCCTAGCAATTTAAGCTCTTGCTTGAGCTTTTCGGGCAGGATAAGGTTATCCCAGGTTAATCCTACTTCTACATCGGTGGAGTGTTTACTGCGTTGGCGTTGTATAACTTGAAGCCATTGTTCTTTATCTAAATTAGAGTTTTGAGGAAACTCAGTTTTGGCTGTGCTAGCAAGTGTCATGACATCCCGGCCTGACATTCCGCCTGTTTCTTTAATAACATAAGGAGGAATTGGCAAGCTTAAGCCGCGCTCACGAAATGCATTTTCAAGTAAATGTTTGCGAGCCACTGCATTAGGAAGTGGAATTTCAATAACATGCGTAAAGCGTGATAAAGCTGCTTCGTCAAGATTTTCACGGCGATTGGTGGCACCGATTAATAAAACCTGCGTTTTTTGTTGAATGGCGTAATCCCATTCTGCCAAAAATGTTTGTACCAATTCATTGCTAAAGTTATCAGAACCAATGCTGCCGCGCTTAGAAAAAATACCTTCACACTCATCAATAAAGAAAATACATGGGCTATCGTTGCGTACCTTTTTCCACGTTTCTTTTACACGTGAGGCAGTTTGACCAATAAATTCACCTTTGAGATCTGATAACGCAGCAAAAATCATGGGGCAATGTGCTGCTTTTGCTAAGGTTTTTGCTAGGGTTGTTTTTCCGCTTCCTGGTGAACCGTACATCAAAATTCCATTGGGTGCAGAAGGGTCGCGATTTAAGAATAAATCTACCTGTTGAGAAAGCATATCGCGCAATTCAGGCTCAATGGCAATTTCTTGCCAGCATAAATAAGCTTCTTTAATTTGTTTCAAACGTTCTTCAGCTTTTCGTTGTGCCTCTTCTTCATTTTCAGCTTTTGTATAGCAGCGAGCGATTTGCCCGAGGGGATTGAGCGCATGGCTAAGCGAAGTGAGCGATAGGCTGCTAAAAAGATTTTTCCATATAGGCTTATAGAGTTCAGGTGCAATCGTTGTATCAGATTCAAGAATAATAAGATCACCTGGCTGATCGGTTTCGTTCCAGGCCCAAGCTAGTAGGGGTGTGCTTTTTATATAAAGAGCTATGCCTTGAAAAGGAGCGCTCAGCCGAGATCTTTTGATATAAAGCGAGCCATCTTTTATCCATACTGAAGGTGTTTGATTTTCTTTCGGGCCAAGATAAACATCATGTTTTCTGGCTTCATTTGAGTTACGAATAAGATGAAAGCCATAGCATTGCACTTCAGAAAGGGCTTCTAATGCGCTTAAAACTGGGCGTAGTTTTAAAATGGCATCTAAATAGCTAGCAATAAAAAACATAACGATATAAATAACTAAAGCAGATACATGTTCTTCAGCACTGATAAGAAGAAAAATAACAGAAAAACAAATCCAGCTTAAATGAGTGGCCAGTTGATTCAGCGGAGCTAACCATAAAGCATTTACAATCGCATTTTTTGAAATGATTTGCATCTGCTCACGTAAAAAAAGACCAATATGATGTTGTACATGCTGGGTAAGTGCCGGTGCATAAGGCTCAAGTTTACTAAAACAAGGTTCTGCAAGTTGACGATGCGCTGCTGCTTTTGCTGCGTGAACGCGTGCTGCTGATTCAAGCCGAGCCTGTTTAATGGCTAGATAAGTTCGAGCAGTACGATGAGCAGCAGTGTCGATATTCATATTATTGATCCACTTGAGAGTAGGAGTCAGGCTTATTGGCAGGTGTGGGATTAGCAGCGGCTTTTGCTGCGTTAGTGGCACTGGCACTTATTGCTCTAGGATAGCCTGCCTGCTCAAGAGCATTTGCCCAGCGATTTTCTTCCCATCCATGAATAATGGTGGTAGGCCCGAGCGTTAGAACAGGTACTTTTGTATTACCAGTTACGCGTATAAGTTTTTCTGCCTGAGTATTTACGTCAACCTCGGTATAAGGAATACCGCGTTTATCTAAAAACGCTTTGGCTTTTGTACAAATTTCAATACAGTCGCCAGACGTAAAAAAGGTAGCCGGAAACTTACGGGTAGCGACTTGCAGCGCATAATTATCTCCGCTTGTTTGAATCATGCTGTAAGTCATTTTTTTTTCTTGAATTTGTTTGACAGTTTCTTGAGGAGGTCGGTCGGTGTAATGCACTTTGCCTGCGCCATCAACCCAACGAAACACAGATTGCGCTTGAGTGAATGCGGATAGGCTCATAAGCGTTGAATAGATAACTAAGCGGAGTAGTTTATGCCCCATGCTCTGACCCTTTTTTTGATAAAAGCAAGTAATAGAAGATAAATATGTTTTCGGCTATTTTTTCAGCTTATGTAAAAAAAACGTAAAGAGTTTTTTTGCGCTTATACTTTGCTGTAAGTAAGTGCCTATTTATCGCCTTCGAAGTCTTTGCAATTCTGCAAAACATATACGTATCTTATATATATGCAACGTTAAAGCGGTTTATTCCAATTTTTTTGTATAGTCAGTAAAAGCGTTAGGAATATTTGCTGTAATAAGAGTCTTCATTTATCTACATGTTTTGATCTTTATGCTCAATTTATCAACGGATAATAAGTTCATTTGAGCATTTAGTATAAGACGCTGTATGTACAGTAATAGTGGCGGCTTCACAGAGCGAAGAAGATATGGCACGATCCCTTAGAGTTAGAGTAATCGTGTTGCTCTGTTGCGTAGGCGTGATTAGGGTAATTGCAGAAAAGAGCTTCATGATGATTGGGCACTGCTAAAAGATGTTTATTGATAGGGTTTTATGGATAATTCCAGATTAAATTACAAGCATTTATATTATTTTTGGGTAGTGGCTAAAGAAGGAAGTATGACAAAAGCCAGCCAGGTACTCGACCTTGCAGTTCAAACAATTAGTGTTCAGTTAGGAACGCTGGAAGAATCGTTAGGTGTTTCATTATTTACGCTAGTAGGGCGGCGCTTGGAGTTAACAGAGGAAGGAAAAATTGCCTTAAATTATGCTGATGAGATTTTCTTATTAGGAAAACAGCTACGCGATGTATTGCGTAGTCAACCTAAGCGGACTTTGCGTTTAACGGTAGGTATCGCAGATGTTTTGCCTAAGCTAATGGTTTACCGCTTACTTGAAGCTGTTTTAAATCTCGAGGAGCCCGTTAGGTTAGTGTGTTATGAGGGAAAATTTGAGTCTTTACTTTCAGATTTGTTAATGCATAAACTCGATATTATTTTGACAGATCGATCCATTGCAACCAGCCGTAATTTATTACTTTATAGCCATTTTTTAGGCGAAAGCGATCTTACTTTTTTTGGTACTATGGAACATGTAGAAAAGTATAAAACGAATTTTCCCCAAAGCTTGCATGGTGCACCCATGATTTTACCTACGACGAATAGCGCTATACGTACTCGTTTAGATCAATGGTTTGAAAAACAACAGATTTATCCAGATATAATGGCTGAAATTGAAGATAGTGCATTATTAAAAACATTTGGCAGGGCAGGCTTAGGTTTATGTGTTGCTCCTTCAGTTATCACCAATGAAGTTAAAGCTGAGTATGGGCTGCTCCCCATTGGAAGCACACCTGATTTGCATGAAGAGTTTTTTGCAATTTCCCCTGAGCGACGTATTAAACATGTAGCTGTAGCTAAACTATGTGCGACCGCACGGGAATGTTTTATAAGTTTTTCATCATCATCGTCGGTTTGAACGTGAGAGGCTAAGGGAAGCAACTATCATGCGTACTGTTTTGCTTGAAGTACTTTTGTTCTATATAGCATTAGGTTTATATGGGCTATTTTTTTCTGAAGGGTTGATTTTTCAACCTCGCCCTTCCTCTTATCGTGAAATAGCGAATTCAGCGAGACTAAAGTTAACCTCAGCGGATGGCTCTAGTATTTCTGCTGTGTATTTATTGAATCCTTTAGCGACGCATACGCTTTTATTTAGTCATGGAAACGCAGAAGATTTAGAAACAGTAGGGCCGTTTTTACAAATTTTAAGAAATATAGGATTTTCTGTTCTATCTTATGATTACCCTGGTTATGGGAGCAGTACGGGAAAAGTATCGGAAAAAGGTGCTTATGCTGCTGTAGATGCTGCCTATCATTATTTAATTCACGATTTAAAGTTATCGCCTCAATCGATTATTGCGCATGGGCGTTCATTAGGTGGCGGGGTAGCTGCTGATCTTGCCTCTCGGCATGAGGTGGGTGGGCTGATATTGGAGAGTACATTTTTATCAGCTTACCGAGTTATGACCCGATTTTCTTTGTACCCATTTGATGCGTTTAATACCTATGCAAAGCTAAAAAATATTAAGAGCAAGGTATTAGTGATTCATGGCAAGCTGGATGAAGTAATTCCTTTTTATCATGGAGAGCAGTTGTTTGCTAAACTTAAGGATACCAATCAAGCAGAAGTGCCGCTTTGGATAGATAATGCGCACCACAATGATATATGGGCGATAGCGCCTGAAGCTTATATAGCGGCATTAAAAGAATTTAAAGCCTTGTGTTGTAAATAGGGGAAGCTTTAAATTTTGAGCTGGCTATTATTCATTCATCAACACAGGCATTTTAGATGACCACAAGCGATTGGTATTAAAGATAACTTCTTTATCATCATGATCAGCGTAATAGGAATCAAATAACCCTCGCACTAATCGGCGGCGTTGGTCTTTGGTAATGACAGAGCCGAACTCACTGCCTGCCCCAAACTGAGTCAGCATACTACTGAATAAATTGCCTACAGGGCTTGTCATACCAGCATGAAAACGAGGATTTTGCAGTAATAGGGCTGCTAGTAATGTAGAGCCTGAGCGAGGTAAACCAGAAATAAAGTGATAACGAGGTTTCATCAGTTAGACTCCGTTTAAAAATGGGTCGAGTGCTCTTATTATGTTTTGTATTGCCTCAGAAGCAGTGGTTGTTACGGTATTAATATTGATTGCATCTAAGGGTGGGTCGTAGGGCGCAGAAATTCCCGTAAATTCTTTAATTTTTCCTGCCCTAGCAAGTTTATATAAGCCCTTAGGATCACGTTGTTCGCATGTTTCTAAAGGAGTGCTAACATAAATTTCAATATACGAAGATCCAATAATAGATTGTGCGAGTAATCGATCACTCGTTAAGGGGGAAATGGTTGCGCAGATAACATCAACGCCTTGCCTATTTAATAGTTTCGCCATGTGGGCAATGCGGCGTAAATTTTCAGCACGCGATGAAGCATCAAAACCTAAATCTTGCGAGATACCTTTGCGTATTACATCACCATCTAAGATCATGGCTATACGGCCTTTGTCTGAAAGCGTAGACTGCAGCTTTTCAGCAAGCGTTGATTTTCCTGCGCCTGATAAACCCGTAAACCATACTGTGAAGGGTGAAGCCGAGTAAAAAAGAGAATGCATGTTGCCCTCTATGATAAGCATGCAGGAGTTCAAGCAAAATTGTTTTAATAAGGCTTTGGTGAGGGTACCTCTAATTACTAGCAAGTCAGGTAATAGGGTAACTCCATAAAATATACCATAACACTATAAGAGTAGTTTTACCTGTTGGTTATTTCCATTCTGTATGCGCAATTATATTTTCATTGATATAAGTAAGATATTGTACCAATCGGGGTCTAATGCCATGATTGGATGTTGCACAATGCGGAAGAGCCTGATGCCATATTATAAAATCACCAGCTTTACCAGTGACAGGTTGGGGTTTAAGCATTGAGGGTGCTATATCACGAGGATTAACATCAGCAGGAAGGGTATTGAGCCAGTGTTCTAGTGTGCGATGAAAGCCAGGCACACAGTGAAAAGCCCCATCATTTTCTTCGCAATCTGTTAAATAAAGTAATCCTTGATATTGATTAGGAATCGGTAACGCTAGGCTTACATCCCAATGTAAACTATTCCCTTTAAAATGAAAATCAGACGTTTCTGGTGGATTAAAGCTAACCTTATCAATTGTTTTATAGATATTAGTAGTGCCGTATAGTTGCTCGTAGGCCTTTTGAATACGTTTAGATTGGCGATTAATATTTAATGCAGGGTGGTCAAAAAATTGCAGCATCAGGCCACTTTTCTTTTCGTGAGAGGTATACCACGAAGCGGGAACATCGGGAGATGCACCTAAAAAATTCCAAATAGCTTGCTGTGCATCTAGGCATTGTTGTTTTGGTATAGCTTCTTTTAAAACGATGTAGCCGTTAGTTTGCCAAAAAAGGATGTCATCAGAGGACAACACTTCATTCAAAAATTCTTCTTGTTCATCAGTTGTTTTAATTTGGCGTTGTAAAAGCCATGTTTTGAAGGCTTCAGCAGAAGGGCATTCCTGATATAAATAATGAAGAGTTGTCTCGAAGCTAATATTCATTGAAGAAAGCGCTTTAACTTCTAGCGCCCAGTTATCTGATGCTGTGTAAGAGGTAGTATTACAATGAGAGGCCGCGCATATACGTTCCCATAAGCCATACAGTATTGACCATTCTTTCATAATAAAGCCTTTTTTCTCACTAAAAAGTACAGGGTGTATCCTCTTTTTACTGTTTGATTCAGATCAAATATTATTAACATGGCGGTTTCAAATACCAAGTGCAACGGTTAATGAATAGCGCCGTCATTGAAGCGTTCTAAAACGGATATCTGAAGGTAAATTTCAATAGGGGTTTTAAATCCATGCCGTTTTCGCGGCCTGGTATTGAGGCTATGAGCTATCAGATCAAGGTCATTCTGGGAAAGCAAAGAAAGATCAGTGCCTTTAGGCATATACTGCCGTAGTAAGCCATTCGTATTTTCATTTGAACCTCGTTGCCATGGACTATGCGGATCAGCAAAATAAACCGCCATCCCCGTTTGCTCCGTAAGCTGCTTATGTTGGCTCATTTCTTTACCGCGATCATAGGTTAAGGTTTTACGCATACCTACTTCTATTCGTTGAAGCACCGTACTAAAACCTATTACAGCGGATTGCGCTGTTCCATCTTCCATTTTTGCCAGAAGAACCAAACCACTCGTCCTCTCAACTAATGTTCCGACAGAAGAGCGATTAGCGGTGCCTTTAATCAAATCCCCTTCCCAATGTCCTGCAACCTGCCTATCTTCAACCTCAGGAGGACGGACATGAATACTCGTCATATCAGGAATTTGGCCTCGTCGATCAGTGCCTCCGCTCCGGGGTCTGCGCGTTCCGCGCCCATGCCGAAGGCAGGCGATCAATTCACTTTTGAGTTCACCCCGGGGCATAACATAAATCGCAGAATAGATCGTTTCATGCGACACGCAAGATCTTGAATCACCAGGGTGCATATCTTTGAGTACGCCAGCTATTTGTTCGGGAGAGCAGTATACTTTCAGCAATGCATGAACCACTTGATATAAAACAGAATCAGGATGCAGCTTCTTCACAGTCCTTGGATTGTAACGCAATGATTTAGAATGCTTACCTGCATAACTTGCATTGTACTTTCCGTCTACCAAACCACGCTTTATTTCCCGGCTTATAGTACTGGCAGATCTCGATAGGTCTCTCGAAATTTCACCAACTCCTTTATGCTCAAGTCGCTTCAGCATAATGTAGGCTCGCTCTTCAGCACTTAATTGTTCATAGCTTTTTCTCATCACAACACCTTACTCTCTTTTGGTGTTGCACTTGGTTATTGAACCAGCTCATCTAAAGTTTATGAGTGTTAATAATAGAGCTTAGTTGTTGTTTCAACATATTATCAGTTTAGGTTAAGGCAAGCGTCGTTAATAATAGTTGTATGATTACTTTTAAAGTGTCATATTTTTTTGTCGAGTTTCTATAAATTATTTATTTTTTACCGTTAATTTTAGCTAAGGTGTATCTTTAGTTTTATTAAAATTAGGTTTAGTGGTGCGTTATAAAAATAACGTAACGTGTCTAAATTTTTTTTGATTAAGCTATTTTAAATGCTATATCATGATTTTATGGTTATGGAAAAATATTTAGATTACTACACTAAGTAACAAAAAGCCTTACATTAAATAAGTTAATCTTAGCCTGTAAAATAGTTTCATTAAAATAAATGCTTTTAAGTCAATGTTAAATAGATGCTTTTTTGAAATTAAGCATTAAAGTGTGAGTTTTTCTAACTAACCATTATCATGGCGTGTAGTTGCCCTATTTATTTAAAAAGTAGATAGAACAAAAAATTGCATGAAAGGCACACAAGAATGTGGGCAGCGAATTTCAGAAAAATATTTTTTTTAAAAGAAATGACAATTTCTCAACGTCTTTATTTAATGATATTGATGAATTTAATTCCTTTGCTAGCCATTGTGATGATTTATATTTATGAAAGTAATGCAAATACTAAAAATTTAACAAATGATTATTCATTGTATAACTTATCAAGTAATCAAAATTCAAAAAACTTAGAGTTTTTGTCTCTCGTATCAGATGCTATAGAATCGGGAAGATTCAATAGTAAAATTAACGATAAGCTAAGTGAAGTAGTTGTTATAAATAGTCAGTTAAAGTTAATGAAGTCAAGTGTTGTTACAAATAATAAAATAGGAAGTGCTTTAGAGAAAATTAAAAGTGATCTTCAAGATACATCTGATACGCAAAAATTAATTGCGATTAAACCTATTGTGAATGTGATAGATAGCGCTACCTCTAAATTAGTGCTCGAGCAAAAAAATGTTTTAGAGCAATCGTTAAATAAAAATATCGCATTATCTAATCAATATGCTCAAAATATCTTATTGGTTTTGGTTGTTTCAACGTTAATGGGTTTTATTTATTGCTATAGAACAATTAAAAGCATTATTAACCCTTTAAATTCAGTTATTGCAATAGCTGATCATATAGCAAAAGGAAATTTAGGATCATATATAGATACTTCCATATCGGGCGAAATGGGGAGTTTGGTAAAATCTATTAAACGTATGGATGATTCTTTGATTGATATTATTAAAGGGGTCATTAATGCAGTAGATAATATTATGATGGAATCAAAAAAACTGCGTAGCGAAACAGGAGCTATTCAAAAAAGAGCCAGCGATCAATTTGTTCAGCTTGTAGCGTTAAGCAATTCTTTAGAAGAAGTTTCACTCTCAATGATTAATATAAATAATAATGCACAAGCCGTGTCTACAAGTGCAATTCAAGCTAAAGACGTTGCTCATAAAGCTTCTGACTCAAACGATAAAAATGCAAAAAATAGTTTGATGATAATTAGTACAGTGAATAATTCAAGTGAATCTATGGGTTTATTAAATGAAGCCGTTCAGAAAATTGGGGAAATTTCTGGATTTATTAAAGAAGTAGCTGACCAAACGAATTTATTAGCACTAAATGCAGCTATTGAAGCAGCAAGAGCAGGGGAATATGGGCGTGGATTTGCTGTAGTAGCTGATGAAGTTCGGAAATTAGCAGAGCGCACGATGCATAACACCGAAGATATCGCTAGTAGAGTAGCCATTGTTCAAAATAGAAACTCTGAAAGTATTCAAATCATGAGTTCAGTTAAGCATGAGGTATCATTAGGTGCGGAACTAAATAAAATAACAAGTGTAGTGTTAAGCGATATTTTAACCGAGGTTGATAATGTATCAGAGCTGGCCTCCAAAATATCAGGGGTAACCCAAAAACATATGAATGATACAACACAAATTGTAAAAAATATTGAAGAAACAAGCAACCTTGCAAAAGAAAATGCAGCGAGTACAGAACTTTTCAATTATAGCTCAACTGCTATTACAGAGACTGCTGAAAAACTTCAGTCTGTTGTACAGCGTTTTCATTTTCATCAGCAAGCGGATAAGATGAAAAGAAAAGATCAAAGAATAGCAGTTCAGCAGCCTATAAGAATTATTGATGGTAATAACGAGTCATCTTATTTTAATGGTCAGATGTTGGATATTTCTATTAGAGGAATTTGCGTAGCATCTGATAAAGAGCTTTTAAGAGGCCATTGTTTTAAATTAGTATTTAATAATGACCAAAACCGTGCTATTACATTATTAGCAAAAGTTGCTTACTGTTATTTAGAGAATAAGGTAAAGGGATTTAAAGTAGGCTTTGAGTTTACTGCAGATCAAAATTTTGATGAACTAAATAAATGGCTGAGTAGATTATAAAAATAATTATCATAGTGTTGATGATGAGTTAAAGTCACAGTTAAAACTTATTATTGAGGCTTGAAATAAGGTTATGGAACGTAAAGCTTTAATATTCGCACATTAAATATAAACGGCAAAAATTGATTATTAAGCCAGCCAAGTTAAAAAATATTTTGTTTAAGCCGTGCTTGCTCTAACTGCTCGTAATAAGGGGCGACTCGTTCTTTTAAAATAATATCAGCTTGACTCGAAGCAATAAAAGGATCGCCAGTAAACACATCATTTTTATGCTTGGCATTAAATAAGGAGCGCGTTTGAATTGTTTCTAACTCCTTCGCTGAGCAATCAATTGAAAAAAAATCTACTAGATGCGAGAAAAAAATTGCAGGCAATTGTTGGTAATTAAGCAAAATGAGCGGTTGAGATAGTAGACTATTAAGGGCGCACTTAAAATAACTTTCTAATACTATGGCGCAATAACCATCAAAATCTCCTGGCGCTAACGGTCTGGTGTCTAGATTCAAGCGTGTGGCATTCATCCAGCCAGGTATCATTTGAGGCCCACGATGGCGCCGGTGAGAGTTCAGCACTTCTATGGGCTGGCGATATAAAAGGATGCAGGGGACGGTAGGGAAAATACTACGGATTAAGGGCAAATGACAAAGGTGCCAGCTATCAAATTTGATAAAAAATTTTTGCTCTTCATGAAAACGTTGTTGGCCCAATGCGTTGATCAATCCGCTCAGCATCTTTTTAGCTGATGCTTCGCTTAAATCTGGCATTCTTAATAAAGAATCAATAACCGGTGGTTCAGACATTACAATGCATTGCGGCAGCGTTGCTAACATCTGGGTGAGTAGGGTAGAACCGCAACGCGATATATGAAAAATAAAGGCTGTAGGGGCAACGTATGAGGGCAGATTTTCTAATGCTTCTAATGGCGTGTAACAGCTTAAGCGCTCTTCAGGATGGATGTAAGCTAATGTATCGGAAAAGAAAGATTCAGTAAAGCGCCTATTGCCAAGGTGACGCCACCAAATTCCTTCAAGCGTAGGAGTTAATGCAATGGGGAACCAATTTTGTAGAGAATTTAATTTTTGATAGTGAATGGGCTTTCCGCGAATCAAGGTACGCTCTTCAACAGCAAAAGCAGCGAAATCGCTCATTAATCGCCTCAGTCTCTTTAAGATAAATTGTATTTTATTAGAATGATAGTAATGAAAATCTTATGCATATCGTATTTAAGCTAGTGATTTATATTTTTGACTATTTTTTGTTGGGAATGAATTTTGCTCAATTCATCTGCTAAATGAAGGCTAGTGGGGTTTCCCATTGCGCGTAAATGTTTGATGACATCAACTACATTATCATCGTTAATAGAGGCATCATGATATTTAGGCTTAGCATTAGGAATGAAGTCAGCTTTATCAAATAGCTGTTGTAGCCAAGGGTTAGGAATGCAATCTAGCATGAGGTGAATTCTGGGAAAGCTGCTAACGTTGGTGACAGAGTGTACGCAAGAAGCATTTAAATACCATGTCGCTCCACGAGAAAAATGTATGAGTTCGCCATCAATAACAAACATGATCATTGGGTCAGTTACTATAGGAATATGCAGGCGTGCTAAGCCATCTTCAAAGCTCGTTCCCAGATCAGTATGGGGTTTAATAATGCCTCCTGGTTCAAGAGACATTAGCCGGACAGAGGTTTTTTCACACTCAAAGGTATTTAATACTTCTTGAAAATACGCGCAACGTTTTAATATATCGGTATCAAGGAAATTTTGATCGGGTACAGACATAATATGATCTAACCGCCCATCAACTGAACGCAGCGGTACACACGACCAGCCATTTTCATAGTCGCGGGTGTTGAAATGATTAATCCATTCTGAAGAAAAAACATTGTCCAGTTCTAGTTTAAGTCGATCAATATCAAAATTTAAAGACAACTTGAGATAACGGGTACGTTGTTGAACTGGAATCATCTGTTTTCCTAAACGCCAACGGCTATTTGCTGCTGAGGCGGAAGCCAAAGCATAAGTGTATGAGTAAAATTTTGTTGAACGGCTTGAAATCCCATGCTTAGATACAGACGAATAGCATTGAAATGCGTATTAAATACGACTAGCGATAGCGGCGTACCTGCTTTAGTTGCTGTCAGCTGAAGCCCATGTAATATGCCTTTACCATAGCCTTTTCCCTGGGCTGCTTTGATAAAAGCAAGGTAGATGACGCGTGCTTCGTTTGGGCCGAAATCGATAATGAGGCCACCAATACATTCTTGTGTTTTCTCAATGACAAAATGCATGGCATTAGGATACTGCTGTCCTGCCCCCTCTTGGAGAACGCTGTATTGTTGTTCCATGATGGTTTGTATAAATTCTTCTTCGCCTTCAATATTTAGCAGATCCTGACGTGCATCTCGGAAGAGTTTTTCAAGGAAAGGGGTATCATTTGCCAAGGCTGGGCGAAGTGAAAGCCCTATTGGCAGAGAAGCGTTGCCAGTTAGCATATAAGTTCCATAAGAGATCAAAGCTAAGAATGGTTGGCAACCTTCATTTACAGAGTAGGTTGCCAACTAGAGCCTTTTCTTTAAAGTTTTAGGTTTGACACTAGGTCGAGCAGTGCCTAATTTCTGGAAGGGAAGATGCCTTCCATAGCGATGATAAAATTCAAACCTAAATAGGGCTGCATATTGCTGATGGTCGCTGAGGATACAACGGGAACAGTAAGGGGAGTACCACTGCCGGTATTCGAATTAGCGACTGTACCAGTACCTGTGACATTGGTTGTAACGCCACCTAAAAGAACAGGGGCTGTAGGTGCGGTACCCGTAGGAAGATAAATAGCTGCCGCAGGTCCTGAGCCTGATGCAGTACTGGTTAAATTACTTCCAGCTTGAGCGCCTACGGCACCGTTTGTGCCTGTGCCTACGCTGATATTCGTGGTTGCACTTAACCCTGACAAGCTTAGCGTTGCTGTATGGGTGTGAGATGGCATATTTGCTGTTGTCAGGGAGATTGTTGCTGTTCCGTTAGAAATAATGGTGGCATTGTTACTGCCGCCTTTTTCACCTTGCGCAACGTTGGCTAAACCTGGGCCTTGGGCTTGCGAGCCTACAACGACACGGCCTCGCAAATCGGGGATGCCAAATGTGTTTTGACCATCTCCGCCATACATCGTACCTAACAGTGCGAACATCGCTGAGTTCTGTTGAATCGGTACCGTTTGCCCATTACAAAATAACCATCCGCGAGGAGGGTAGTTAAAGCCCACAGGCATAATGGTTCCCATAAATGCATCCATGTAATCTTCCTTTTTAAAGTTTGTCGAGGCAACAGTTAAACGAAAAGAAATCTTGGAACTAAGACCCTGTTTACGGTGTTTTTAAGAAAATATTCAGCCGATGTATTAGGCTGATAAAAAATGATCAATTTGTTATCATGCCGAACCTTTTGTCGATAGTTAAGGAAAAAATTATGACTATTACCCTTGAATATATCTCTCCTCTTATTGGTAGCCGCTTTATGGCTCAGACTAGTGAGGGTCAGGTTGAACTGGTGTTAACAGAGGCTAAAGAGCTGAATAGAAGAGGATTGCCAGCAGCATTTAGAACACCACTTTCATTAATTTTTCGTGGGCCTGAAACAGTAATTCTGAATCAGGATAATTATCAGATTAGCCATCCTGAACTTGGAAGCCATATTTGGTGTCTTGCCCCTATACTGCCAGAAATGACAGCCTCTGCTTCTGGTTTGCCTGTTACGCCGGATTATGAAGTTTTGTTTGGGTAATAGTAGAGCTTGTTAAGCTTGTTACTATCAGTTGGCTCAAAATAATAAATTAATTTATTTTGTGGAATTAATTTTAAAAACAAAATGTTCAAGATTTCTGTACTTAGCAAGCAACGCTAAGATGATGTGCTGCTCTTTATAGGTACTGATTTGACTCCGATAAGACAAAATGGGTTCTACCTTCTGTGTCGCGGAGTTATGAGATGAAATTTTTTAAGCAGTCAGCTAATAATCAGTCTAACGTTGCGCCTTTTAAACTGAAACCGACTTCTTTGATGATGGCAGTAGAACCCCGCGTCATGTTTGATGGTGCTGGGGCAGCCACTGGAGCCAATGAGTTGGCTTCGCATGCAGTCGATTTATCTTTAATGCATTCTTTAGATGTGGCTAATACTGCTGAAGTTGTTCATCGAGAAGCACTTTTTGCACAATCAAACTTGGTAAAATCTTTTGCACCCGCGAATGATGCATCCTCAATCTCTAAGGCAAGCTCTGCTGAGCTTGTTGTTCCTGCTAATACTAGTAAAACAATACTAGAACCTAGCGCTGAAAACCAATCAATTGCCCAAACGAACAAAAGCCCTATTGTTGAGGCTATTCAAGCTACACGTCATTCCGAAAAAAACATTTTATTTGTAGATAGCCGCATTCCCGAATACCAGAAAATTATTGATGCAGCGTCTCCCAGTGTAGAAATCATCGTAATAGATACACACTCAAATGGTGTGAAACAGATTGCCGAAGCGCTGAAAAATAGAACGAGTGTGGATTCCATTAGCATTGTGTCACATGGTGACAATGGCATGTTGTTGCTAGGCAGTGGGCCTTTATTCAGCGGCAATGTGGATCAGTACGCAGCGGAATTAAGTACGATTGGGCATGCGCTGACGTCTACAGGCGATATTCGTCTTTATGGTTGTAGTGTAGGCGAGGGTGAAACAGGACAAACCTTTATCAATCAGCTTGCTCAACTGACGGGCGCTGATATTGCGGCCTCAACAAATGCAACAGGAACCGCCAGCCGAGGCGGTGATTGGGATCTGGAAATAGCAACGGGAAGTATTGAGGCGGCCTCAATGTTAGCTGTAACTCGCTTGGCTAACTACGATCATGTTCTTCATACCGCGAATGTTAATTCAGCGGCGCAACTACAAGCAGCCATTACGACAGGTAACACGGATAATTTAGACGATACGATTACGATAACGGGCAATATTTCATTTGCCAATGCATCCGAGGCCATCACGATCAATGTAACCGATGGCCATACGATGACCATCGTAGGTGGTGATTTTACATTGAGTGGCGGTAATTATGCGCGAGTGCTAGATGTTCAGGGGGGGGCGGTAGTCATTGATCATTTAACGATTACCAATGGCAAGTTAGCGGGTGATGGTGGCGCAGGTGGCGCAGGTGGCGCAGCAGGTACAGGCGGAGACTCTTTGGGTGCGGGTATCAGGAATGCGGGTACTCTGACTATTACTAACAGTATTATTACGGCTAATAAGGCATCAGGCGGCGGCGGCGGCGGTGCAAGCACAGGCTCTAATTATGCGGGTGGTGGTGGTGGTGGTGGTGGTTTTGGTTCGGGGTCTGGCGGTGATGGCGGTGATGGTAGCCCGAATGGTTCCTATGCGGCTGGGAGCGCTGCATCAGGTATTACAGGTGGTAAGGGTGGCGGCGGTGCTGCTGGCTCGGCAGGTAAAGGTGGTAGCGCCACATTTGGAGCTGGGTCAACCTATTCTGGATCAGGATACACGCCAGGTGGAAACGGGGCTACTGCGAATAATGGCAGCATTGGAATTGGCGGCGGCGGCGGCGGCACAGGAACTAAAGGCACGGGTGGTCAAGGTGGTAATGCTGGCGCTGGTATTTATAATACGTCAACGGGTACTATGACTATTACAAATAGCAGTATTACTAATAACATTGCTGCCGGTGGTGGTGGTGGTGGTGGTGGATCTACTTACTTTTCCAATACAGGTAATGGGGGTGACGGCGGACGAGGCGTTGGCGGAATTTGGAATGCAGGTGGAACAGTTAGAATCGACAGTACAACAAATACGAGTTTATCTACAGGCAATAAAGGTGTAGGAGGTAGCGGTGGAACAGCCACAGGTGGTACCAATACCGCTGGGGCTAGTGGAGGAAATACAGACACGGTTTTAAATGTGGGCGGGACGCTGGACACGAATTATGTTCCCAATACCGCGCCTACGATCAGCAACCTGAATGGCGATAGTGTCGCTCTGGCAAGCGGCGTTCAATTAGATGCCAGCAGTAATCTTACAGTTAGCGATACAGAAAATGATTTGGCCAACTGGAATAGCGCAACGCTAACGGTAAAGCGCGTTACCGGTGGTTCAGCCGATGCAACATCAAACGATGGCTTTAGTTTTAATGAAACAGGTTTTAGCGTTAGCGGGGCAAATTTGCAATCGAGCGGGCAAACCTTCGCGACGTTTACTAATACGGGTGGTGTATTAACCATTACCTTTGCTAATGGTGGAACTGATGCCACAAATGCATTAGTGCAGGCAGTGATGCGTGGTGTGCGTTATGACAACTCTACACCTTATGGTGATGCCACAATCCGCTTTGCACTGACGGATGGGCATGGCGGTAGTACCAATGCAGATGTGACCGTGACCAGTTCGACAATTTATGTTGATCAAACAACCGACGATAGTGGCAACGATGCTGCCGATGGATTCAGTTTACGCGAAGCATTGACGCGCTCGGTGGCGCAAGCTGAAGCTAATATAGTCAATCTTAGAAATCTGAGCACTACTCTGACGTTGAGTGGCAGTACAGCGACTCTGGGAGCGGGTGACACGCTGAGTGCACTTGGGAATAGTCAAACTCTGATCATTGCGGGTAGTAGTGGAGGAGGGCTCGCCCTTGCAGGAGCTAGCACCGTTTCGGTCGGTAATTCTTCTGATTTGACGATCTCCGCTAATATTTCTGGTAGCGGTAGTCTGACCAAACTCCAGGGTTATGGTTTGACGCTATCGGGCACTAATACTTATAGCGGCGGTACCACAGTGACCACTGGCTGGCTCACGCTGAGTGGCGGAAGTGCATTGGCTGATACAGGTGCTCTGACAGTTAATTCAACTGGAATAAATAATAGTAACCGAGGACTTGTTCTGGGCGCAAATGAAACCATTGGGTCTCTGGCTGGATCAGGTACTATTGATCTGGGATCTAATACGCTGAGTGCCGGCGGCGACAATACATCTACCAGCTTCGATGGTGTGTTGAGCGGCACAGGCGGACTGACTAAGGCTGGTAGCGGAACTCAGACCTTAACCGGAGTCAACACCTATACAGGTGCTACGACGGTATCAGCCGGTACGCTGGCGCTGAATAACAGCAGTGGTACGGCTTTGTCAGACAGTAGCGCGGTGTCGGTGGCGGGTACACTGAGCTTGTCATCAGCAACTGAGACCATTGGTGCGCTGAGTAACTCGGGAACGGTGTCTCTGGGTGCTAATGCGTTGACGGTGAGCCAAACTACGAATACAACGTTTTCCGGTTCGATGAGCGGTACAGGTTCATTGACCAAGCTAGGTAGCGGCAATCTGACTTTATCTGGAGTAAGCACCTATTCAGGCGGTACCACGGTGACAGCAGGCACGCTAACGGGTACTACCAGCAGCTTGCAAGGTGATATTACTGATAACGCAGCGCTTGCATTCAGTCAGAACACGACTGGTACCTATGCTGGTGTAATCAGTGGTTCGGGCTCAGTGACCAAGTTGGGTACTGGCAACGTCACTTTTTCTGGCGCGAATACCTATTCAGGCGGTACAACAATATCGGCGGGTACACTGACGGGTACAACAACTAGCTTGCAGGGGGATATTGCTGCGATTGGAAATTTTGTTGTGTTTGATCAGAGCACGGATGGTACCTATGCAGGGGTGATCAGTGGCGCCGGTGGTGCAGTCATCAAGTACAGTTCAGGCACGGTAACCTTTACTGGAGCAAATACCTATACCGGATCGACTACCGTCTCGGCAGGTACGCTGGTGGCGGCGAATGCTACGGCATTAGGCACTACAGGCGGAAGCACAACAGTATCAGGCGGTGCTACATTGGGTTTAAGTGGTAATGTTACCATCGCTGAAGCTCTCAGCATTTCAGGAACCGGAGTCTCGAGCGCTGGGGCACTGGTGAATGCAAGTGGCACCAATACGCTGTCTGGAAATGTGACTTTGGCGGGAAATTCCTATGTGGGGGCGACAGCAGGTACGTTAACCATGAGTGGCGTAGTATCAGGTGCACGCTCTTTCAACAAAGTAGGGAGCGGTACGATTACGCTTTCAGCCACAAACACCTATAGCGGTACTACTACAGTGTCGGCAGGAACCTTAAACGTTACCGGTACTTTAAATGCTACGTCAGGTCTGACGGTTTCTTCCGGCGCAACACTAACTGGTACAGGAACTATTTTTGCCTCCAGTTCCACGAATACCTTGACCGTATCAAGTGGTGGAACACTGTCACCTGGTGTGTCGGGTGTAGGAAAATTAACCGTTCGAGGCAATCTGGCTATCGCATCGGGTGGAACGCTGGCTGTTGATATCAACGGCGCTACGACTGCCGGAACCGATTATGATCAAGTGGATGTTGCCGGTACAGTAGACGTTAGCAGTGCAACGCTTTCGGTCACGCATAGTTACACAGCGGGCATTGGTGATGCCTACACGATCATCGCAAATGACGCCGCCGATGCTATTACTGGAACTTTTTCTGGTCTGGCGGAAGGCGGCACAACGACTGCAGGTGGAAACAGTACTGTGCTGACTGCCAGCTACATTGGCGGCACCGGTAACGACTTTACGCTGACTGCACCTACCAGTACTCCTCCAGTGATCACTAATTTAGATACTGACACAGTCGCCTGGGCCGGAGTGGGCAACTATGTCACGCTCGACTCGGCGACCGCTCTCACCCTCTCCGACACCGTACTGAGCGCGTTGAATTCCGGTAATGGGGATTGGAACGGGGCGACGTTGACCATCAGCCGCGTCAAGACCGGTGGTGCCGCCGATGGTACAACCAAAGACCTGTTCAAGTTCATAGATAATAGCGCGTTTACGCTGCAAGACGGCAACTCACGCACAAACTATCCGACTGCAGCTGGCAGTTTCGAGCAAGCTATCGAGAATGCTCAAACGCTTGGGCAGAATGTCACTGGGGCACTGAACGATACCGCAAATGGTGGTTGGTTCGCCCGCTGGTCATATACCTATGCGACTGGCACACTGGTTGTTGATTTTGGTACAACCGCGTCGGGCGATGGCGACTTCAATCAGACTCCGAGTACGGCATTGGTGCAGGCGGTTCTAAGAAGCATCGCCTATCGCAATGACACGCCCTATGGCAATACGACGATTCGATTCTCATTGTCGAATGGAATTACGGCTTCCACCGCCGACGTCACTGTCACTAGTTCGACTATCTATGCGGATTCAACAACGGATGCAGATAGCCAGGGCGATGCCGCCGATGGTTTTTCCTTCCGCGAAGCCTTGGCACGTTCGGTAACGCAGGGCGGAGCCGATACCGTCAAAGTGGTACTGAGTAACAATTCTACGATTACCCTAGGTAGTGCCGCGACACTTGGCGGCGGCGATACACTCAATCTTGATAGCGCAAACGGCCTGACGATTACAGGAAGCACCCTATCGCTGGCTTCGGGAACAGATACGATTACGAATAGCAGCGGCAAGACGGCGACGATTAGCAGCGTGGTAGATGGATCAGGTAATTTGGCTAAAGCAGGGGCGGGTACACTGACTTTATCAGGAACTAACACCTATAGTGGCACGACTGGCGTATCAGCGGGAAGGCTGGCAACGAGCGGCGGTAACGCTATCACGGATACCAGCGCAGTAACGGTTAGCAGCGGCGCAACACTCGGCTTAGGAGCGAGTGAAACAATTGGTTCGCTGTCTGGAGCAGGTAGTATTACTTTAGCTTCCTACACATTAACAGCGGGAGGCGATAATAGCTCTACCACATTTTCTGGGGTAATCAGCGGTACTGCTGGAGTTACCAAAACTGGAACAGGGACTCTGACATTATCGGGTACGAATACCTTTACGGGTAATGCTGAGGTATCGGGAGGGGGACTAACCTTAAGCGGCGGTTCAGCGATTGAGGATACTGTTTTAGTGAGTCTAAGTAGTGCCAATACCACGCTTACTCTTTCTGCAAACGAAACCATTGGTTGGGTTTCAGGTGGTAGTTCCCGCTTTATTGTGCTTGGGGCTAATACGCTAACGTTTACCTCTAACAATGATACTGGTTTTTCAGGGGTTATCTCCGGTACGGGTGGAATAACCAAGGGAGGAACAGGGTGGTTTAGTTTATCGGGAGCCAATACGTATACTGGCGCTACTACAGTGACTGGCGGCAGAATTCTTCTATCTGCTGCTAACAATTTAAGTAGTAGTTCATCAATAACGCTAAATGGCGGTGGGATAAGAGCCACCGGAGCGTTTACACTGAGTAATGCAATAACGCTAGGAGCCAGTGGCGGCATTTTGGAGATGGCTGAAGATGCGACTGTATCAGGCGTCATCTCCGGTTCAGGCAACCTGACTAAAACAGGCTCAAGCAAACTGACATTATCGGGTACAAATACGTATACGGGTACGACCACGGTATCGGCAGGCCAGTTGACCCTAGAGGGTGGGGCGTCGTTGGCGGACAGCACTGCGGTGACGGTGGCAAGTGGCGCCACACTGTTCCTGCAAGACAACGACGAGACGATCGGCTCTCTTACAGGAGAGGGTACGGTTACGCTAAACGGCGGCAGCCTGACGGTCGGTGGCGACAATACCTCGACCACGTACTCTGGCATTATTGAGGACGGCATCGACGGTGCACAAAACCTGATCAAGACGGGTACCGGTACGCTGTCGCTGTCGGGCTCCAACACATTCACCGGCACCACGACAGTGAGAGATGGTGGTGTGTTGAGCGTCGAGGGAGATTCCAACCTCGGTAGCGGAACATTAACGCTGAATGGCGGTACATTGACCGTTACAGGAACAGGTACCATCGACAATGCTATTGCGACCGGTTTTGATGGTGCTACGGTGAGCAATGCTGATGCCGTGACACTTTCTGGCGTTATCTCAGGAAGCTATGCACTAACGAAGCAAGGTGCGGGAACCCTTACATTAACTGGCACCAATACCTATAGCGGCAGTACAACGCTCTCCAGCGGAACCTTATCGATTGCCTCCGATAGTAATCTTGGCAGCGGCACGCTGACATTAGCTGCAGGTACAACACTTCAGATCACAGGTGCGACGACGATTGATAATGCCATCGCACTGAGTGGTGGAGCGAGCCTTCAGGCAGATGCAGCAGTTACGTTTTCCGGCACCTTATCCGGTGCTTATACGCTTACGAAAACCGGAACGGGTACGCTGACGCTGAGTGCTGATAACAGTGCAGCCGATACCGGTTTGTCTGTTTCAGCAGGTACCTTAAGCATTGCTACCAACAATAATCTGACAGGCAGCGATTTCACGCTGAGCGGCGGCACACTGCTGCTGGCGAGCGGCGGCAATCTTTTCTCCAACAACCCGATCAGCAATAACATTGTTCTGAACAGCAACAGCACTATCCAAACGGCATCGAACGTCTATGCCAGGCTCACCGGCGTCATCAGTGGCAGCGGATCGCTGACCAAGACCGGCGTCGGCAACCTGATGCTGGACTCCGCCAACACCTATACGGGTGCCACCAACCTAAGTGCCGGTTCCATCATCATCAACAGCGACAGCGCCACGCTGGGCGGTCCCGACGCGGGTAACAACAACGCTTACGGGACCGTCACTATCAGTACCGGTGCGCATCTCGACTTCAACTATGCGGTTCCAATCGCCAATCCCCTCATCATGGGCGGCACTGGCGTGGGTTGGGGGGCGATCCAGGCGGGTTTTGCTTCCGGCGACATCGCCTTTACAGGAGCTGTGACCCTGACCGCCAATACCCTGGTCGATCCCGGCAACAATACGCTGGAATTCTCAGGGGGCGTTAGCGATGGCGGGAATGGATACACGCTAACCAATGCTTGGGACGGAACGATCAAGCTGTCGGGCGCGGCGAGCAACTGGACCGGTGGCATCGCGACAGCCGCCAGCCATACCGGCATGATCTCCATCACCAATGCCAGTAATATAGGTACCGGTACCATCACCCTGGCTGGCGGTACGTTGACGGTGACGGATACCAATCCCGTTACGCTAGCCAATGCCATGTCCTTCGGCACGGGAGGCGGGACTATCAGCAACGCGCATGTCCTTACCCTGTCGGGGATCCTCTCTGGCAGCGGTGGGCTAACCAAGGATGGGGCGGGAACGCTGACTTTATCGGGAACCAACACCTACACCGGCACGACGAGTGTATCGGCTGGAACATTGGCAACAAGCGGTGGCAGCGCGATTACCGATACCAGTGCGGTGACGGTTAGCAGTGGTGCGACGTTGAGCCTTGGAGCAGCGGAAACGATTGCTTCCTTAGCGGGTGCCGGTAATGTATCGCTTAGCTCCTATATCCTGACGGCGGGGGGGGCTAATACCTCGACGAGCTTCAGCGGTGTAATGAGCGGTACCGGTGGCTTCACCAAAGCGGGTTCAGGTACGACGACTCTGACCGGCGCCAACACGTTTACGGGTACCACGACAGTGTCGGCAGGCGGGTTATCGGTGAATGGCGGAAACAACATTGCCGACACCAGCGCGGTGTCGGTATCCGGCGGCGCTACTCTGACGTTGTCAGGTGGCGGCGAAACGATAGGCTCACTGGCTGGAGCGGGTAACGTAGCGCTTGGTTCGTATCGTCTGACACTGGGTGGCGACAATACCAGTACCACATTTTCTGGGGTGATTTCCGGCAGCGGTAGTGGTTTGACCAAGACCGGTAGCGGTACCTTCACGTTGTCTGGCGCGAATAGCTATACAGGCAGCACCCAAATTAGTAATGGTACTTTAGCGGTGACGGGAAGTGGACAAGTTGGTTTCTCCAGTGCAGTAACGGTGGCTTCAGGCGCAAGTTTAAGTTCTTCTGCAGCCTCATTGACGTTGGGCTCACTCGCAGGTGAAGGTTCAGTCTCATGGGGGGCAAACCTCTTATATGCTGGCAACAATAATACCTCTACAACTTTCTCTGGAACGCTAAACGGAAGTGGTCGTTTCATTAAAAAAGGTACAGGTACACTCATACTTTCAGGCACCAATAGTAGTAGCTTCACAGGTGCTACCGATATCTCGGATACGGGTACGTTGAGCGTTGATGGGGATTCTAATCTGGGTACTGGAACCATTACCTTGTTTTTTTCAACGCTGACGGTTACAGGAACAGGAACGATCGACAACGCCATTGTAAATGATGGCGATGGTGGCATAGTGAATAACGCTAACGCTGTAACGCTTTCGGGTGTTATCTCAGGCAGTGAGTCACTAACGAAGCTGGGCGCGGGAACCCTTACGTTAACCGGCAGCAATACCTATGCTGGTAGCACAACGGTTTCTGGCGGAACCTTATCGATTGCCTCCGATAGTAATCTTGGCAGTGGCGCCTTGACATTAGCAGCGGGTACAAAACTTCAGATCACAGGTGTGACCACTATCGACAATGCTATCGCGCTGAGTGGTGGAGCGACGATTCAGGCCGATGCAGCCGTTACGCTTTCAGGGGCGCTCTCAGGTGGCGCACGGGCGCTAACCAAAACAGGAATCGGGACGCTGACGCTATCGAATACCAGCAACGAAGCAGGATTAACTAGCGGCGTCACCGTATTGGCCGGAACACTGGCGGTAACGGATGATAATGCCTTGGTGGCGGGTACAGTAACATTAGATGGCGGTGCCTTGTCAGTAGCTGCGCCCGGTATAACCATCGATAACGACATTGTTCTAGGTTCGAGTCATGGCACGATCAATAACGATTATGGTATGGCCTTATCGGGAGTGATCTCAGGTACGGGCAATCTTATTAAAACCGGCGGTTCATCGGTTACGCTTTCAGGAACCAATACCTATACGGGTACAACAACGATCAATGCCGGTGCTGTTATGATCAGCAGCAGCACTAATATAAGCAGTGCATCGATAACGCTGGCCGCTGGCGCACAGCTCACACTAAGTAGCACAATGACCTTATCGAACGCGATTATCTTGACGGGAGCTGCTACTATTTCGAATAGCGCCGCCGCTACTTTGTCGGGTGTAATTAGCGGTTCGTTCGGATTGACGAAGAGCGGCGCAGGCACACTTACACTAACAGGTACCAACACCTATACCGGAGCGACTGCGGTGTCAGCCGGTGGACTCACGCTAAATGGCGGAAGCAATATTAGTGATACCAGCGCAGTAACGGTATCCAGTGGCGCTACCCTGACCTTGTCCGGTGGAGCCGAAACCATCGGATCATTAGCGGGAGCGGGTAACGTTGTGCTTGGCTCGTATCGCCTGACCCTTGGCGGTGACGATACCAGTACGACATTCTCTGGAGTTATTTCCGGCAGCGGTAGTGGTTTTACCAAGACAGGTAGCGGTACGTTTAGCTTGTCTGGCACGAATACCTATACCGGTTCCACGACTATTACGAGCGGTACACTTAGCCTAAGCGGGGGAGCAGCGATTGCTGATAGCTCTGCCGTAACGGTAGGCAGTGGTGCTACGTTGGCGATATCGACGTCTGAATCGATTGGTTCTTTAGCCGGTGCAGGGAACGTGACATTAGGCAGCTCCACTATTCTGTTTGCCGGTTTCAATAATACCAGCACGACCTTTAGCGGTGTGATGTCAGGTAGTGGTACGTTCTACAAGTTTGGTACGGGTACGATGACGCTTTCCGGTACCAATACGCACACGGGTGGAACGTATACGGGTGGAGGCGGAACACTGAGTGTAACGGATGGTTCCAATGTAGGAACAGGTACTCTAGGCATTCTAAATACGGGTACGCTTGAGGTGACGGGAAGCGATGTGACTCTCATTAACGCCATCTCACTGGAAAGTGGAGAAGGCGCTTCTGCAACAGAAACAATCCGAAATGCGAATGCAGTGACCTTATCGGGTGTGGTATCAGGTAACAATAACACCTTAGTGAAAACAGGCGCAGGGAACTTAAGGCTGATTGGTATTCAAACCCATACAGGGAATACCACGATTGCAGCAGGTATGCTGAGTATTGCCGCTGATGAAAATGTAGGAAGTGGAGCGTTGACTTTGGATGGCGGTGTATTAGCCATTACAGGAACAAGCACCATTGATAATAGTGTGGTGCTAAACAGCGACTCTACTGTTCAAACAACAGCCGATGCAACCTTGTCAGGGGTGATTTCTGGAAGTCATGCGCTCACCAAAACGGGGAGTAGTACCCTCACGCTCTCAGGCACCAATACCTATACAGGTGCCACCATATTATCAGTGGGAACGCTCTCGGTAGCCGCAGATAGCGGATTAGGTTCTGGCGCTGTCACGCTGGCGGCCGACACGACTCTTAAGCTAACGGGTGCGACTACTATCGACAACGCTATTACCCTAACTGGCAACGCTACTGTTGACATAAACAATGGCATCACAGTGAGCGTAACGGGTCAAATCAGCGGCTCTTCATCCTTGACTAAGACGGGTGCTGGTACCTTGATTTTGAGCAGTACCAGTAATTCAGGCAGCAGCTTCGCCAGTGCGATAAACCAAGGGAAGCTCACTATTTCCAGCAGTGACAATATAGGTACTGGCACGGTGACGCTGGGTGGCGGCACGCTGGAGTTCAATGATTCAACTACGCTGTCTAACGCTATTGTGCTATCAGCGGATAGCGCTATCAGCCTGGGCAATGGTTCACAGGTTACTCTTAACGGGCAGCTTGCTGGCAGCAACGGACTTACGGTGAGCGGTGTAGTCAGCGGAGACCCCGAAAAACTGACATTAACCAACGGTGGTAACGAGCAATTCTGGGTGGGTGCGCTATCAATAAATAACGCTGTTATTGTTGTTGCGAACGATGAAGGTCTGACCGCAGGAGCACTCACACTGAATGATGGAGCAGGGCTGGAAATCAACGGTTCGGCTACAACTACGGTAGACAATGCTATTAACATTGCCGGGGCAGCAACGCTCGCTGCCAGCTATAGCGTGAGTGGCACAGGCGGCGATGTCAGAGTGAGTGGTGTGTTATCTGGATCAGGCGCACTGACAGTAACAAATGGAACGCTCGCTAAACTGACTCTTTCGGGAACGAATACGTATACAGGTAATGTTACGGCGACATCGGGCACGCTGGCTGTTTCAGGCGGTTCTGCGATTGGCGACGGCACTTCGGTAACATTGACTAACTCAGCTAATCTGGAACTTGCGGCGAACGAAACAATCGGCATGCTTATCTCCAGCAGCACGAGCAGCGGTGTGACGCTTGGTGCCAACACATTAACGTTTGTGGGGGGCAGCGACGCTACGTTTGCGGGTGTGATCTCTGGCAGTGGCGGCATCACCAAAGACGGCAATGCGATCCAGACTTTTTCTGGCGCCAATACTTATACAGGTGCAACAACGGTTTTAACCGGTACACTTGCTGTCAGCGGTAGTGGAACGGCAGGTAGCGGCAGCGCAGTTACCGTGGCTTCAGGCGCAACATTAAGTTCCTCTATAGCGTCACTATCCTTGGGTTCACTCACAGGTGCCGGTTCAGTTTCGTGGGGTGCAAACGCCTTATATATTGGCAACAATAATACCTCTACCACCTTCTCAGGAGCGTTCAGCAGTAGTGGTAGTTTGACCAAAAACGGTACAGGCACGCTGATACTTTCAGGTACCAATAGCAGTGGCTTCACGGGGACTACTGAAGTCAGAAATGGCGGTACGCTGAGCGTTGAAGGTGATTCCAATCTCGGCAGCGGAACATTAACGCTAAATGGCGGTACGCTGACGCTTACAAGTGCAACGACGATTGATAATCTCATTGCTCTAGGTGTCAATCATGGCACTATCGATACAGGCTCAAACGCGGTAACGCTTTCAGGCATTATCAGCGGCAGTAATAATTTGACGAAGATAGGTACGGGCACGCTAACGTTATCAGCCACCAATACCTATAGCGGCACAACCACAGTATCTGCCGGAACGCTGGCACTCAATGGAGGCCATGCGGTTGCTGATATCGGTTCAATCACAGTCTCAAGCGGCGCAACCTTAGCGTTAGGTGCGGATGAAGTTGTTTCTGCATTCACGGGTGCAGGTACTGTATCTCTTGGCGCAAATACTTTAACTACCGGTGTAGATCATTCATCTTCCGCATTCTCCGGAGCGATTACAGGAACGGGTGGATTAGTTAAAACAGGTACCGGAACACTCACGCTTTCCGGCACAAATACCTATACCGGTATAACCACGCTTTCTAATGGAGAGATCATCCTCAGCGGAGGCTCTGCCATTGCAGATAGCGGCACAGTCCATTTGGGAGATACAACGACCCTGACGCTCTCAAGCAGTGAAACGATTGGTGCTTTAACAAGTGTAGGAAACAGCAGTATTGCACTGGGTGCGAATACGCTTACAGTCAATCAATCTTCCGATACAAGCTATTCAGGTGTCATTTCAGGTACCGGCGCGCTTACTAAAGAGGGAACCGGTACACTCACGCTTTCTGGTGTAAATACATATACGGGAGCCACAACCGTTAACGGCGGCAACATTAGTATAGGTGCGGCTAATACTTTACACAGCAGCAGTGCAGTAACCCTTAATGGCGGTGGTCTAACGTTTACAGGGGCCATTACATTTACTAACGCCATTACACTGGGTGTTAACAACGGTACGATCAATAATAGCGTTGATGTTAGCTTATCAGGGATTATCAGCGGTAATAATCTGACTAAAGCAGGTGGAGCTGTGCTGACCTTAACCGGCAGCAACACCTACGGCGGAACCACGCTTTCAGGCGGCGGTACATTAAGCATTGCTTCAGATGCTAACCTCGGCAGTGGAACGCTTACTTTAGCCAATGGCGAACTGGACATTACAGGCGCTACCACGGTTGATAATGCGATTGCTATAACCGGTGATTCATGGGTTCGAACTGATGTAGCAGCAACCTTGTCTGGCGTTATCTCGGGTAGCAGTGAGCTTCTGAAGGAAGGCACTGGAACATTAACCTTAACGGGTACTCAAACACATACCGGTGTCACGCAGATTCGCGGTGGCACTTTGAGTGTCGCAGGCGATGCTAACCTTGGCAGCGATACGATCGTACTGAATGGTGGAACCTTAAGTGTGACTGGTGCAGGCACAATCGATAATGCTATTGGTATCTTAGTAAATGATGGAAGTATTAGCGTTAACGATGCTGTCACCTTAACGGGTGCCTTTGATGGATCGGGTGACTTCACAAAATTAGGAGGCGGCACCTTAAGCCTGGCAGGTGCTAATACTGCTACTGGTGCAACCATTATTTCAGCCGGTACACTGAGTGCAGCGGCCGCCAGCAATCTGAGCAGTGGGGCGATGACGCTGGCATCAGGAACTACGCTGAATATTACCGGCGCAACAAACCTGACCCAAGCGATTGCCTTAACTGGAAACGCCACAGTTTCGAATAGCGCAGCGCTAAGCTTATCGGGTGTCATCAGCGGTTCTAGTACGCTGACGAAGGACGGAACCGGCACGCTTACGGTATCGAATAGCTCGAATACAACCAGCGGCAATACAACGGTATCGGCCGGTACACTTTCACTGACGGGAAATCTTAACAGCATTACTGTAGGTTCGGGCGCCACCTTGGCGGGAACTGGAACCGCGAACGGGGCGGTGAATATCGCCAGCGGCGGTACCTTGTCGCCGGGTGTGGGTGGCGTAGGCACGCTGACCTTAAACCAAGGTCTGAGCATGGCGTCTGGCAGTACTTTGGCCGTTGATATTAACGGCGCAACGGCATACGATCAGATTGCAGTGACGGGCGCTGTAGATGTTAGTTCAGCTACCTTATCTGTGAGCTTAGGTTATACGCCTGCTGCGGATAGCTATACCTTGATTAGCAATGATGCTTCAGAAGCGATTACGGGAACATTTAACGGTTTAGCAGAAAATAGTGCTGTCACTGTGAGCGGTTTGAAATTCAATGCAAGTTATACGGGAAGCAGCGGCAACGATTTCACTTTAACCGCATTACCCTCAATTACTTCAGCAACCTATGATGCTGGTACCGGTGTGTTATCTGTAACCGGAAATAGCATTAGTGCAAGCGATACGATCAATCTTTCTAAGTTAACATTGACGGGCGAAGGAGGAAGCACCTATACCTTAACCAGTTCAAATGTGACGGCCAGCAGTAGCACTGCCTTTGAAGTGACTTTGAATGCGACAGATCGTGCAGCGCTGAACCAAATCATGAACAAAAACGGTACCAGTTCAACCAACAGTACACCCTTTAATTTGGCAGCGGCTGATGATTGGGACAGTAACGTTACATTTAACGATACCTCTGATGCGACAAATACCATTACGGTCAGCAATGTTGCTGCGCCAACGATTGACAGCGCGACCTATGATGTTGCTACAGGCAGCTTGGTTGTTACAGGAACTGGTTTCCTGAAGTTGTCGGGTGCGACGAATGATATTGATGTGTCGAAACTGACGTTGACGGGAGAAGGTGGCAGTACCTACACGCTAACCACGTCGAATGTAGAGATCACCAATGGCACGAGTTTCTCGATTCTCTTAAATAGCACCGATCAGGCAGCTCTTCATCAGATATTGAATAAAAACGGTAGTAGTTCGACAACCGCGACAGCCTATAACCTTTCCGCTGCCGAAGATTGGGCAGCAGGGGCGGATGCAGCGGTTACCGTCGTGGATACGACAAATGCGATTACTGTCAGCAATGTTGCCGTACCGACAATCAGCAGTGCGACTTATGACGTTGGAGCAGGCAGCCTGGTGGTCTCAGGCAGTGGCTTCCTGAGATTGTCAGGAGCGACAAATGATATTGATGTTTCCAAACTGACGTTGACAGGAGAAGGCGGTAGCACCTACACCTTGACGACGTCGAATGTTGAGATCACCAATGGCACGAGTTTCTCAATCTTCTTAAATAGCACCGATCAGGCGGCTCTTCATCAGATATTGAATAAAAACGGTACCAGCTCCACGACTTCCACGGCCTATAACTTGTCTGCTGCCGAAGATTGGGCGGCTGGAGCGGATGCAGCGGTCACGATCGTGGATACAACGAATGCTCTTACCGTCAGCAATGTTGCTATACCGACAATCAGCAGTGCGACCTACGATGTTGGAACAGGCAGCCTTGTGGTGTCAGGCAGTGGCCTCCTGAAATTGTCAGGAGCGACAAATGATATTGATGTGTCGAAACTGACGCTGACGGGAGAAGGTGGCAGCACCTACACGCTAACGACGTCGAATGTAGAGATTAGCAGCGGCACGAGTTTCTCAATTCTCTTAAATAGTACGGATCAGGCGGCTCTTCATCAGATCCTGAATAAAAACGGTAGTAGTTCGACGAGTGCGACAACCTATAACCTTTCTGCTGCCGAAGATTGGGCAGCAGGAGCGGATGCAGCGATTACCATCGTGGATACAACGAATGCTATCACCGTTAGCAATGTTGCCGTACCGACGATTAGCAGTGCGACCTACGATGTTGAAACAGGTAGTTTGGTGGTGTCAGGAAGCGGTTTCTTGAAGCTGACCGGTGCGACGAATGACATTGATGTGTCGAAACTGACGTTGACGGGAGAGGGGGGCAGTACCTACACGCTGACCACCTCAAATGTGGAAATCAGCAGCGGCACTAGTTTCTCGATCATCTTAAATAGTACCGATCAGGCGGTTCTTCATCAGGTACTGAATAAAAACGGTAGCAGTTCGACGAGTGCTACGACTTATAACCTTTCCGCTGCCGAAGATTGGGCAGCTGGAGCGGATGCAGCGGTTACCGTCGTGGATACAACGAATGCTTTTACCGTCAGCAATGTTGCCGTACCGACGATTAGCAGTGCGACCTACGATGTTGAAACAGGCAGCCTGGTGGTGTCAGGCAGCGGTTTCCTGAAGTTGTCAGGCGCGACGAATGACATTGATGTGTCGAAATTGACGTTGACGGGAGAGGGTGGTGAAACCTATACGCTGACGTCACCGAGTGTGGAAATCACCAACGGCACCAGTTTCTCAGTGAGCTTAAATGGAACAGACCAGACAGCTCTCAAGCTTATTCTGAACAAAAATGGTAACAGTTCGACAAGCGCCACGACCTATAATCTTGCCGCTGCTGAAGATTGGGCTGCCGGAGCGAATACATCGGTAGTGGTCGCTGATTTAACTGGAAATGGGCTGCCTGTTTCGAATGTGGCCACTCCCGCGATTAGCAGTGCGGCCTATGATGCGAATACGGGTGTACTGACGGTTACCGGAATGGATTTCGTTAAATTGAATGGCGTTGCTAACGATATTGATGTTTCGAAGCTAACGCTGACAGGTGAAGGTGACGAGACATATACGCTGACCAGTTCAAACGTTGATATTACGAATGGCACAAGTTTTACAGTAAGCTTGAATGCAGCAGACAAATCTGCGCTGAATCAGATTTTAAACAAGAACAGTGGCACCCCAGTTTATAATCCTAGTCATGCGGTGTTTGATTCATTCTTAGCAATAAGAACTGCTTCTTTGAATGCAGCAGGTATTTATTTTACCGGTTCTGCTATGGACGCTAATCTGACTTTTTTTACGAATACCCCAAGCAGTTCGAGTGTTGAAATTATCAACGGCATAAGTGTCACAGTAAGATTGAGTGAAACAGAAAAAGCGCACTTGTACCAGATTATAAGCATGAATGGCAGTAGTTCCACCGGTGGCACGAATTATAATCTTGCTGTGGCAGAAAATTGGGCAGCGGGAGCCGATGCAGGCGTAGTGGTCGCTGATTTATATGCGAATACTATAACGGTCAGCAATGTTGCCGCACCGACGATAAGCAGCGCCACTTACGATGTTGGCACAGGCGGCCTGGTGGTGACGGGCAGTGGCTTCCTGAAATTGTCGGGTGCGACGAATGATATTGATGTTTCGAAACTAACGTTGACGGGAGAGGGTGGCAGTAGCTACACGCTGACCACCTCAAATGTAGAAATCAGCAGCGGCACGAGTTTCTCGATCCTCTTAAATAGCACGGATCAAGCGGCTCTTCATCAGATCTTGAATAAAAACGGTAGCAGTTCGACGACCGCCACAGCCTATAATCTTTCTGCTGCGGAAGATTGGGCGATTGGAGCGGATGCAGCGGTCACCGTCGTGGATGCGACAAATGCTGTTACCGTCAGTAACGTTGTTACACCGACAATAAGTAGTGCGACCTACGATGCTGATACAGGTAGCCTGGTGGTGACGGGAGCTGGTTTTCTGAAGTTGTCTGGTGCGATGAATGATATTGATATCTCAAAACTGACATTGACTGGAGAGGGCAGCAGCGCGTATACCCTGACGAGTTCTAATGTTGAGATAACTGATGATACAAGCTTTACGGTAATACTGAATGCAACCGACAAAGTAGCGCTGAGTCAGGTACTGAACAAGAATGGCAGTAGCTCAACCAGTAGCACGACATACAATCTAGCGGGTGCAGAAGACTGGGCAGCCGGAGCAGATGCAGCAGTTACAGTAGCCGATTTAACCAGCAATGGTGTGACTGTCAGTAATGTTACTACCCCGGTAATCGCTAGCGCTACTTACAATGCCAGCACAGGAAGCTTAGTGGTAACCGGAGCAGGTTTCTTAAAGCTTACAGGAGCAACTAACGATATTGATGTCTCAAAACTATCATTAACCGGAGAAGGCGGCAGCACCTATACGCTGACGAGTTCGAATGTTGAAATAACGAATGGTACAAGCTTTACGGTAGTACTGAATACAACTGACAAAGCGGCGCTGAATCAGATATTGAACAAGAATGGCAGCAACTCAACCAGTAGCACGACCTATAATCTTGCTGCTGCGGAGGATTGGGCAGCAGGAGCAGATGCAAACGTAGTGGTCGCTGATTTAGTTGGTAATAATGTAACCGTTAGTAACGTGGCTGTGCCTACTATTTCAAGTGCTATCTACAATGCACGTGAAGGCTCTTTGGTAGTTACCGGAGTCAACTTTTTGAAATTAGCAGGCTCAGCTAACGATATTGATGTGTCAAAACTCACGTTAAGCGGCGCAGGCAGCAATACCTATACCTTAACCAGTTCAAATGTAGAAATTACCAATGGTACAAGTTTTACAGTAGCGCTGAATAACGCAGATAAAGCAGCCGTAAACCGCATTCTTCATAAGGATGGTCAAGCTTCCTCTAACGCTGGGCTTTATAACCTGGCAGCCGCTGAAGATTGGGCAAAGGGCGCAGATGCTAGTATCTCAGTAGCTGATTTAACAGGAAACAATGTTACGGTTAGCCATACGGCGCCAACCTTAAGCGGCAGTGTTGCGCATCAATTTACCAATGACAATACACCGTTGAATCCCTTTGCTTCTTTTATCATTGAAGATACTGATGGCACACAAGTTCAAACGTTAACAGTTACTCTTGATATTGCTGCAAAAGGAGCATTATCTAATCTCTCGGGCGGTAGCTATACGGCAAATAACGGAACCTATAGTTTTACGGGAACTGCCAGCCAGGCACAAGCTGCGATTCGAGCGTTAGTCTTTACGCCAGCACCCAATCGGGTAAATCCAGGTATTACCGATATTACGACCTTTACGGTCAGTGTAAATGATGGCGTAGCCGTTGCAACAGTAGATAGCATTACGACAGTAGTTGCTACATCGGTTAATACTGCACCAGTCATTACCTCAAATGGAGCAGGAGAAGCGGCATCAGTTTCTATCGCTGAAAACACAACGACTGTTGCCTTTGTAACAGCAATAGATAGCGATTTAGGCGATAGTAAAATATTTAGTGTGGTGGGAGGCGCCGATCAATCTTTATTTGCAATCAATCCTATAACAGGTGCCCTGTATTTTGTTGCGTCGCCTGATTTTGAAACGCCTCGCGATACGGGGCAAGATAATACTTATCAAGTCATTGTGGAAGTTGCTGATGGTCAAGGCGGAACCGACAGACAAACGCTGAATGTTACGGTTAACGATGTAGTAGAGGTTATCAGCACAGTTACGCCAACATTGCGCTTGGTAGCGGGTAGCGATACAGGTAGTTCCGATAACGATAATATTATCAATACCCCTGTAATTACACTAACAGGTACAGCAGAAGCAGGTTCTACAGTAACGCTCAGTAATCGCGGTACTGCTTTAGGAACCGTAGTCGCTGGACAAAATGGTCAGTGGACGATAAGCGGAATCGACCTTGATCGCTTAATTGATAATGCGAATGACCCAGCTCCCGGCGGCGTGTATACCTTATCTGCCCAAGCCACAAATAAGCAAGGTGGAATCAGTGAGGCGGTTACGTTATCCATCGTGCTAGATACAACACCTCCCCCTAGCCCCATTTCACTTATTCTTGACCCTGCATCAGATTCAGCACCTTTAGGCGATCATCGCACAACACTGCTAGACGTTAATTTTAACGTGAGCTTACCAATAGGGGCGAATGCAGGTGATCGTTTGGTATTGAATGCCGATTTAGATGGGAATGGCAGTTATGAAACAACCGTTGCAACACCGATTACGCTTAGCACAACCGATATTCTTGCAGGCTCTGTTTCACTTGCAGTGAATGCGAGTACTTTCCCTGATCAGCGTCCTGTTACGTTCCGAAGTGTATTAATTGACGCGGCAGGAAATGTATCAGCGAGTGATCCGGTTCATGACACTACCATCGTTAGCTTTGTAACTGACTTCGACGGTATAACGCCTGCTACCGAAAATGGAGGCGGGGGCGATTTCAACGAAGATGGTATTAGTGATTCTCTGCAAAGCGATGTAGCGACTACACCGTTAGTAAAAGCCAAAGACTTTACACAAGCCAGTACCGGTAATTCAAACGGCGTAACCTATGGTGCAATAGTAGCGGGCGATAATGCAGGAACGGGTGTGCCTGCACATGCAGGCAGCATACAGCTGCGTAATATTTTGGTGACACCAGCGGTAGAGTCTTCAGGCAGAGGAAGCGCAGTTCTGCAAAGTATAGTTTCGCAAGGCTTAGGAGCGGCAACCGATATTATTAACTTCACTGCAGTGGCGAATGCTCACCATACACAAGAGCCTGATGTTGAGGGATTTATCGATGCTGACACACATCGTGCAGGCACTCAAGTACGCTTTACCATTAATTTAGGAAGTGAAGGTGTTGCGGCAACACGTGTGATTAAAGTACGTGCTGATGGCAGCACGTTTGACTATACAGCGACCAGCGGTGATGTTGATGGCGGACAATTGATTGATACCAATCATGATGGGCGCATTGATCGTATTATTTTAACTATTACGGATAATGGAGTTGGCGATACTAATGCAGCGTTAGGGGTAATTGATGATCCTGTATTTTTAGCTTTACCTAATGATGCGCCAAGCATCACGAGCCATAATGGGCAAGCAGCCGTTGCGCTTGAAATAGCCGAAACCACGCAGAAGATTTCGACCATTAGCGCAACTGATGACGATCATGATGTAATGAGTTATGTCATCACCGGTGGGGCAGATCAAAGTAAGTTTGCCATTAATAGCACAACCGGTGAACTCACATTTATTGCTGCCCAAAATGTAGAAAGCCCGACGGATAGCGATACGAATAATCGCTATAACGTGATTGTGACGGTAAGTGATGGTAAGGGTGGAATAGCAACTCAGGCCTTAACGGTCACTGTTATGCCGACAACGAATCCAACCATTATGCCTGAGTCAATGGTTATTCCTATTCATATTGATTTGCCAGGTGCGTTACATGAAGCAATAAACCAACGTTTTACGCCAGGGCAGTTTGTATCAGCAGCCGTAGCAGATATTCAGCAAGAGCTGAGTGTGGCGACCACATCTGTATTGGATATTGCCCGATCAGGTGAAATTCAATCGGAAACCTTGCGCCAGCATGAAGTGAGTGTGCCGGGTCAGTTTGTATTAGAAGCTGCCAGAGATGCGCGGCATGCATCCGAGCAATTAGCTCAGCGAAATGGCATGGCTGATAATAGTTTCACGCAGGAGGCAGAGTTTCTTAATAACGATTTATCACCCTTCTCATTGTTCTCGGTACAAGAGGATATAGATAAAGATATATCTCAAGAGGCTATTGCTATAGCACCGGGAGAAATAGCACCAACTGAAAAAAGCCACGCTGTAACTTCATCGACATCTTCCTTTCAACATCAGCCAGATTATGTAAGTGCGATGGTAAATATGGTAGGCGATGTTGAGCAGCTCTATGAGCATTTGGTAACTGCGTCTACCAACATTGCACAAGAGCCTGCAAAAGTTGCTGTGGCTTTTAGTAAGCAGTTGGAGCAGCGCCGTAAAGAGCGCTGCCATCTTCCAGCAGCTTAACTAGTAAGGCTTGTAATTGTTAAACATATAAGATCTCTACCAGGTAGGTAATGCATGGCTTGGTAGTGATCTAATTAAGCACAGTTTATCAATCTAATGCTAACCCAATACGAATAGCTGGTGTATCAGTCAATACAAATTAAGCCGCTATCCATATTGTGTGGTTTACGCAATTTGTAGTGCAATTAAGGTAGGCAACTTTTTCGTATTGAAATTTTGAGCGTACTGTTTGAGCAGAGTAAGATTTTCTTCTGCTGATTCTAGTGTTTTTTCATTTACAATCAGTTTTTGTCCCTGACTTGATAGCGTATTCCATGCAAATTGTGCCCATGCTTCTGGTTCATGCTGGCCTTTTATCCTCGCAAGTAAAAACAGTTGCTCAAAGCGATTGATGGGGATGCCTCCGGCTGTTAATGGACTCGCAAGCGTGGTAATTTCATTGTTGCTGCGTGCTCTGTTTATCAGAAATCGGTTGAGTTTATCCGTATGCGCTCTGGCTTTGCTACTGGCTTCTTCGTCTTGCATCAGTGTTACATCGCCTTTGCCGATTAAAATCATTAGCGATTGCAGAAGTTGAGATGAGCCAATATTGTGCCCTTGAATTGCGTCTGTAAGTTGGCTGATGCTTCGGGGTGTGTGATCAGCGAGTATGTCCAGAATTGGTGAGTAAATCGACTCATTCAAATCTGCTTTGCCTCCTCCTAAGCTGATTTGAAGGGCAATGGTGTCTCGTGGAGTTATCAGAATGATACGTTGTTCCTGTAGTGCTTCAGTGCGCTCCAGGTTGCTGAGTTTGCGTGCGCCCTTGATCCAGTAATCTTTTCTGAATTGCTGATTAACGATAAAGTCTCTAACGGTTTCTTTTAAGATGGGATCAGAAATGTCATTCAAGAGACTGTTCTGTTCCGGGGTAAAGTTGATGACATCAAGATGATCGGTATAATTCGCTGAACATGCATACGTTAATTTGGCGGGTTCCAGCCACTCGGCCATCGTAGCAAAATGCATGGGCAACCAGTCGCGATTAAAATATTCATGGGCAAGATAATGGCGGTTATGTGATCGGAGTTGCTCAAGGCGTTTTTCGATTTGAGGATTTTGAAGGCCAAATCGAGGTTTAGCTTCCAGCAGTTTATCTGCAAAATCAAGTGCACCGTTAATACGGTTTACAATGCCATGCCCTTCAGCACCTATGATCTGTGCATGTTGAGTGAGCAGATGCCGCATGGGTGCAAAGGTAGACCAGCCAGGCAGTGTGTTGTAGCTAATGTAAAGTACGCCTCCTACCTTAAGTTTGCGGCGCAGGAAATCAATAATCACGGCGCGGTTGTCGTCTGATATCCAACTCCAAATGCCGTGCAGGCCAATAAAATCAAAGTCAGGTAGGTCGGGGCGCGTGCAAAACTCAGCAAAGCTTTGGTCAAACAGATGTACATCAGCGCCTGAAGTTGTAGCGAGTTCTTGAGCAAAGCTTGCCTGTGAAGGGTTAAAGTCTGTGCCATACCAGGATGTAACAGAAGCGGCGGCATGAATGTTGGTGCTGACTCCCTGCCCGAAGCCTAATTCACAGGCTGTACCGACGTTAGGAAATGTCAGACCTGCATTCAGGAAGGCAAGCTTAATAAGAAGGGGATTAAGCTGCGTATAGTAGCCATAGGTGTATCCGATGTCGGCGACATAGCCGGCAGTCCAATCTGTATCTGACATAAAAAACCTTTAAGGTAAATGCTGGCTGTGTAACTCATGATTAACCTGTTTTTACGGAGATATAATACTATCTATAGAGGTAAGGGAATCGAATTGTTGTAGCGCATCGGCTCTATGTTTGTGTTATTGCGAGCGCTTCGTTTTGCCTACTAATTTTTTTTTGAAATAACGTGAGCGGCGCTTCCCGCCGTATCATTCCAGAAAGACATTTGTGAATACTTTTCAAATAAATCGGGGGGGATAATCGTAGGCCGAGGTTTAAATTCTACTTTTGGTTGTACACGATGTAGCCCTGGCATACCTAGTTGCCAATCAAAATCAGGGGCATCATATTCAACATTATCAAAGTCATGAGCAAAGTGTGGCTCACCAATAAAATCATAGATAAGTGGCATCACTTTATGAGGCGCGTGTGCTAATAATTCATAGTCTACTATTAATAGTGAGCGTGCTTGATCACCATAAAATGCTTCCCGTAGTGCAGACCATGCAAATCCTACTAACTGATCATGTTTGGCTAATCCCTCTAACCGAGTATAAACCGTACTGCGCCCCATATTGCTGCCGAACAAGAGGGTGTTTTCATACGGGTTGGCGCGATACCGTCGCTCGATACTGTCCATGATCCATGCTACGTTTCGTACACAAGCAATAATTTTTGCATCAGGAAAAAGATCTAATACGGTGGATAGCTTTGCGCACCATAAGCGATTGGTGTCAAAAATAACATTTTTGTCTTTTTCTTTTTTATAAAAGGATTCAAATAAACCTTGCAGTAACGCTTGCCGCTGTTCTTTATCGATCGCTTGCGAAAACTCACTACCAGCACTTACCTGTGCAAGCACAGCGCTAAGTAGTGAGCCTATTGGGCTTGTCATGCCTGCATGAAAGCGGGGATTTTGCAATAAAAGAGCCGCTAATAATGTTGATCCTGCGCGCGGTAATCCTGAAATAAAATGAAACTTTTGCGTAGTCATTTATCCATAATCCAAGAAAAAAGAAGGTTTTTTTCAGTAGTCGTTATTAGTATAAGTGTGAGAATCGTTTATAAACACTATTTTTGCGAAAAGGTAAATCAATATGCGCGCTAAGCCGATATAAAGAGTTAGGCCTTATATCGTGTGTAGCGGAGTATTTATGCAGTTTTTTAACCGATCAACACCCAATACTACTAATACACCTCCAGCTACCCCCTTTAAGCTTAAACCTACTTCACTCATGATGGCAGTAGAGCCGCGCATTATGTTTGATGGCGCTGCTGTGACGGCAGCAGCAGAAATTGCACATCAATATGAGACTGCTGATCATTCAAGTCAACAACATGGCGCCATAGGAGCGGTTAGCGATTTTGATCTTTTTGTTAAGACAAATTCTGCTGTTGATGCGCGTTCATTAAGTGCTGCTACTTCTCAAGACAATGCACATAAACCTTCTAATATTTCTGCTGGCACTCAGCATGAGACTATAAACCTGACATTAAGCCATCGTACCGAGGTTGTTTTTATAGAAAGTAATGTACCGGATATTCAGCTCTTCATACAGAGCATTGATTCAAGCAAAGAAGTTTATATATTAGATGCTGCAAAAGATGGTTTACATCAAATGGCATCAATATTGGCAGGGCGTGCCAATATTGATGCTGTACACATTATTTCACACGGCTCTAATGCCTCAGTTAATTTTGGCGCATTAACATTAGGTAACTCAAATATTGATGCCCATGCCGCTGATTTACAGATGGTTGGACGCAGCTTAAAAGCTGGTGGTGATATTTTATTGTATGGCTGCGATATTGCAGCCACTAATCTAGGTGCTTCTTTCATTGATAAATTGGCTTTGGTAACAGGAGCCGACACTGCGGCTTCGAATAATTTGACTGGTAATGCAAAGTTTTCTGCAGACTGGAATTTGGAGGTCAAGCATGGGAATGTGGAAGCGCAGTCGGTGGTTACGCCTGAGGTAGCAGGCTTGTATATGGATGTGCTTAGCATTAACAGTACCACGGTTACTTTTGAGAGTGCGGCCGATATTCTTGATGGGGGCGGGCATAAATATTCAACTCAGGATATTACCTACCAAGTAAATGGCGATAGTAACTATAAGTTTGTGATCAGCGGCACGAAAACGGGGATGGAGTACGCAAGAAATAATGTTTATAAAAATAGTTATGTACAATTTGATCCCTATAACGCTTATAAAACTGAAACAGCGATCGCCTTAAACTTTGTTAAAGGTCAAATATTTACGCCAACGGGATTAGATATTGATAATTCCGGTAGCAAGGCACAATCCTTGGTGTTTACTGGGTTTGCAGCAGATGGTACGACCGCCATCAAAACTCAGAATGTAAGCTTAAGCGCTTATACCCAAAGCAATTCCGTCTCGTTAACCGGCTTTACCGATGTTAGCACACTGAAAATTACTGCTACCAGTAATAGCGGCACGCTACGCTTTTTCCAGTTTGATAATATTGCGATGAGCAATATTAAAATGGCAGTCACTGATCCAACGATCAGCAGTGCTACCTATAACGCCAGCACTAATGTACTTTCCGTTACTGCCGCCGACATGACCACCGGCGATACGATTTTGCCGAGCAAATTGACCATCAAAGGCGAAAACGACAATACCTACATCTTAACCTCAAGTAGTGTCACCGCTAGCAGCGCTACTGCTTTCTCGATCACACTGAATGCTGATGATCAGCTTGCAGTGGAAGGTCTGCTCAATAAAACAGGAACATTGTCCAATAGCAGCGGCACCACATTCAACCTGTCAGCTGCCAGCGGCTGGGATTCCGACGCCTCTTCGGCACCGGCTGACAGCACGAATCTGATCACCGTTTCTAGCGTATCCTCACCTGTCGTGTCGACAGCCGACTATGATGCCTCAACGGGCGTACTGACTGTAACAGGTTCTGGCTTTGTTGCCACCAGCGGTTCACCGAATGATATTACGGTATCGAACCTTACGCTTAAGGGTCAGGGCGGTGGTACGCATACGCTAACTTCAAGCAATGTTGAAGCATCAAGCCCGACCAGTTTTAGCGTTACGCTGAATGCAGTTGATCAAGTTGCTGTGAATGGTCTGCTCAATCAAAACGGCGGCTCATCCCTCGATTCAACCACCTACAACATCGCTGCTGCTACCGGCTGGGATTCAGCCCTTGCCAGCGCTGATACCAGCAATGCCATTACGGTTAGCAATGTTACCGGGCCAGTAGTCAGCTCGGCAACTTATAACGCCAACACAGGCACATTGGTGGTTACAGGAACAAACTTTGTCGGAAAAGTGGGTGCCACCAATGATATTACGGTCGGTAATCTGACCTTGAAGGGTGAAAATGGCAATACGTACACGCTTACTTCCAGTGATGTAGAGCTTGGTAGCGCCACCCAGTTTACGGTAGCACTGAATGCAGTAGATAAGACCTTTATCAATGGCTTGGTGAACAAAACCGGTACCAAAGCGGTCGATTCCACTACCTACAATATCTCTGCTTCCAGCGGCTGGGATACCGCGCTAGCCAGTGCAGATACTACCAACGGCATCACCGCCAGCAATATTCAAACACCAACAATTACCTCCGCCACTTATAACAACGTGACCGGTGTGCTCAACGTAACAGGAACAAATCTGGTTGCCACAGTCGGCAGCAATAACGATATTATTATCAGCACAATGACATTGAAGGGCTTGGGGAATAGCACCTATACCCTGACGAGCAATGATGTCGATATCACTAGCGCTACCAGTTTCTCAATCACGCTTAATTCAACCGATATTGCGGGTCTTGCGGCGATTTTGAATAAAAACGGTACCAAAGCTTCCGACAATGTGACCTATAACCTAGAGGCGGAAGACGATTGGAATAGCGATATCAATGATACCGATATAGCAGATACCACTGCCACTGTAACAGTAACCACACCAGCACCGAGCGTCACCAAGGCGGTGCAAACTTCCGGCAACGGCTATTATAAAGCGGGCGATACGGTCACGTTTGATGTGTATTTTGACCAAAACGTTACCGTCAATGTAGATAATGGCACACCGCGTATCTTGCTCGAAACCGGCGACAACGATCAATATGCGGATTACACCGCAGGCTCGGGTGGCAAGATTCTGAGCTTTTCCTACGTGGTGGGGGTGGGTGATACCAGTAGCGATTTACAATATTTTGATACCAGTTCATTCGAACTGAACTTCGGTACCCTCACAGCAACAAGTGACAACTTAGTCAATGCCACCTTGACGCTACCGGGGTTAGCCAGTGGGAATTCGCTGGGAGAACTCTCTAGCGTAATTATTGACACCACTGCACCAAGCAGCTCGACACCAGATATGACTTCCGGCAGCGATAGCGGTTCGTCCAGCAGTGACGATATCACCAATGACACCACGCCCGACTTTACCGGCACCGCAGAAGCGAATTCTACAGTTACGCTATATGATACCGATGGTACAACTTCGTTGGGCACCACTACAGCAGATGGTAGTGGCATCTGGAGCATTACCTCCAGCAAGCTTAGTGAAGGCGACCATACCGTTAAAACCACAGTTACCGATGCGGCTGGTAATGTTAGTGGCTTCGCCAGCCAATTGATTACGATAGATACCACCGCACCCAGCGCGCCGACAGGTGTGGATTTGGCAGCGGGTTCTGATAGTGGCTATAGCAACAGCGATAACGTAACGAATAAAACGACGCTGGTTATTAACGGCAAGGCCGAAGCCAATGCCACCGTAAAGATGTATGACACCGATGGAACTACGGTAGCAGGTACCGCTACCACGAATAATTCCGGCAAGTGGAGCATCACCACCAACACGATGAGCGAAGCGGAGCATACGCTCACGGTAAAAGCGATAGATATAGCAGGCAATGCCAGCAAGGCCTCATCGTCGTTGAAAGTTACGGTGGACACCACCGCGCCAAGCGGCACGCCTGTCACACCGGTGCTTGATTCATCCTCTGACAGCGGCAATTCGAACAGTGATGGCATCACCTATGAAACCTCGCCAACGCTCAGTGGTACTGATCTGGAAACAGGTGGCTATGTTCAGATATATGAGGGCAATAACCTACTGGCCACAACACAAGAGTATGGTAGCGGTTCCTGGGAAACCAGCGTGAACGGCCTCAGTGAAGGCACCTACGCGATTATCGTCAAAGCCTTCGATCTGGCAGGTAATGCGAACCCGATCAAATCGAGCAGCCTGACCGTTGCCGTCGATACCACTGCACCCAACACACCGAATGCACCTGACCTGACCAGCGGCAGCGACACTGGCAGTTCTAATTCCGACGATATCACCAGCACCGCCACACCAACGTTCACCGGTGTTGCTGAAGACAATGCCGCCATCAAACTCTATGATAGCGATGGCACCACCGAAATCGGCAGTACCACGGCGGACGGCAGCGGCAATTGGAGCATTACCGCCTCGACGATGAGCGAAGCTACGCATACGGTGACGGTGAAAGCGACCGATCTGGCGGGCAATGTAAGTAATGCCTCCAGCGCTCTGACGGTGACGATAGACATGACGGCGCCTACCGTGCTGGTGGATACCCTGAAGTTTTCCAACGATACTGGCAGTTCCAGCACTGATTTCATCACCAAAACGGCTGCGCAAACGATTTCCGGTACCGTGGACACTAATTTAGCCAACGATGAAACGGTACAGGTTTCGATTGATAATGGCTCTACTTGGCAAGATGCTACCGCTGCTTCTGGTCAAAAAACCTGGAGCCTGTCTGGTGTCACACTCAGTAGTAGCAATACACTCAAAGTTCGGGTGGTTGATAGCGCTGGTAATAGCGGAACCGTCGCTTCCCAAGCCTATGTTTTAGATCAATCTGCGCCTAGCGCACCGACTACAGCCTTAGATAGTAGCAGCGACACCGGCACGTCTAATAGCGATAGCATCACTAAAACGGTTACTCCGGTTATCAGCGGCACCTCTGAAGCGAATGCCAGCCTTACCCTTTATGATACCGACGGTACAACCGTACTCGGTACGACGACCGCCGATGGTAGCGGCAACTGGAGCATCACCAGCGACACGCTTTCTGAAGGTGCGCATATCTTGGTAGCAAAAGCCAGTGATACAGCAGGCAATACCAGTGTTGCCTCAAGCGATCTAGAGATAAGCATCGATACCACAGCACCTACGGCGAGTGCTCCTGATCTAAATTCAGGTAGCGATAGCGGGCGCTCAAACAGCGATGACATCACGAGCTCAACTACGCCCGGCTTCAGTGGCAAGGCAGAAGTGGGCAGTGCTGTGAAATTATATGATACGGATGGCAGCACACTCCTTGGTACTGCTACGGCTGATGGTTCAGGCAACTGGGCAATTACCAGTTCTAAGCTTAGTGAGGGAACGCACACTGTTTCGATCAAAACGACTGATGTGGCGGGCAATGTCAGCTCTGCTTCCAGCGCTTTGAGCGTGATGATCGATACGACGGTACCTACGACTGCTGCACTTACCGTGGATACAGTCAGCGATTCAGGTGTCTCAAGCTCTGATAGCATCACCAATGTTAATCAGCCTACCTTTACGGGTACCCTCGAAGCCTATGCCAATGTCAATCTGTTTGATACGAATGGTAAAACGGTTCTAGGTACTACCACAGCTGACAGCCTGGGTAATTGGTCGGTTACTGTGACGCAAGATCCTATTACGACGCTGCCGCTTGCGGGTACTCATAATATAACCGTTGTTGCGACGGATAAGGCTGGCAATGTTAGTAGCAAATCTACGGCCACCAAAGTTGTTATAGACACTACCGCACCCGCCTTGAAATCGGCGATCACAATTTCTGATACGGCCTTGAAAATCGGCGATACCGCGACGGCTACCTTTAAATTCACTGAAGCCATAAGCGGCTTTACCACTGCCGACTTGAAGGTGGAAAATGGTAAGGTGACGAGCTTAAGTTCTTCCGATGGCGGCATTACCTGGACAGGTACGCTGACACCTACTGCCAGTATTACTGATACGACGAATATGATTACTCTGGATAACACAGGCTACACAGATGTGGCAGGCAATGCCGGTGTTGGTACCAGCAACTCGCCGAATTACGCCATTGATACGGTGCGCCCAAGTCTGGCTTCTGCGATTACGATTAGTGATACAGCGCTAAAAATTGGCGATACTGCGACGGTAACGTTCGTCTTTACCGAAGCCATTACTGGGTTTACAGCAGCGGATGTAACCGTGCCCAATGGCGTATTGTCGAATCTGACCACAGGCGATGGCGGCATCACCTGGACAGCAACGCTGACGCCTAATGCCAGTGCGCAAGCTGGCACCAATGTCCTCACCCTTGATCTTACCGGAGTGCAAGATCTGAGTGGTAATGCGGGGAGTGGTAACGACACCAGCGGTAATTATGCGGTTGATACACTACGCCCCAGTTTAGCATCCAGTATTACCATTTCCGATACCAATCTGGCTATTGGTGAAACGGCTACGGTGACCTTCACATTCAATGAAGCCATCAACGGCTTTACCATTGCCGATTTAACTGTTGACCATGGTGCCGTGTCGAATCTGAAGACCAGTGATGGCGGCATTACTTGGACGGGAACGCTTACGCCTAGTGCCAGCGTTACCGACGCTACTAATATCATTACGCTTGATTATACGGGCATTACAGATAATGCCGGCAATGCTGGTACGGGTACGGTGGATTCACCTAATTACGCGATTGATAGCGTACGGCCTGATTTAGCGTCCAGTATCACCGTTTCTGATACCGCTCTCAAGATAGGCGATACTGCGACGGTTACGGTTACCTTCACTGAAGCCGTCACTGGATTTACTACCGCCGATGTCACGGTGGATAATGGGGTACTGTCTAACCTCACCACTTCTGATGGTGGAATTACTTGGACGGCTACTCTGACACCTAGCGTCAGCACAAGCGACACTACTAATATTCTGACACTCGACAAGACGGGCATTACCGATCCGGCAGGTAATGCAGGGTTAGGCAGTGATACCAGCGGCAATTATTCTGTGGATACTTCGCGCCCCAGCCTTGCTTCCAGCATTACCCTATCTGATACTGCACTTAAAATTGGCGATACCGCTACTGTCACGTTTACGTTTACTGAAGCGGTGAGTGGATTTACGATAGCCGATGTAACAGTGCCGAATGGAGTGTTATCCAATCTGACCACTGGCGATGGCGGTATTACTTGGACAGCAACGCTGACTCCCGATGCAAGCACTACAGCAGCCTCTAATGTACTGACATTGGACTATACCGGCATCACGGATCTGGCGGGTAATGCCGGAAGTGGCAGTGATACCAGCGGAAATTATGCTGTTGATACCGTGCGCCCAAGTTTGGCGTCCTCAATCACGATTTCTGATACAGCGCTAAAAATTGGAGATGCCGCCACGGTAACGTTTACCTTCACTGAAGCGGTGAGTAGCTTTACGACGGCGGATGTGACCGTACCCAATGGAGTGCTATCGAATCTAACTACTGGTGATGGCGGCATTACCTGGACAGCCACACTAACCCCCAATGCCAGTGCCGCAGCTGCCTCCAATGTATTGACCTTAGATAATACCGGCGTAACCGATCTGGCAGGTAATGTCGGATCGGGCAATGTAACGAGCGGAAACTATGCTGTTGATACCGTGCGTCCAAGTTTAGCTTCATCAATCACGATTTCCGATACTGCACTGAAGATAGGCGATACCGCCACGGTAGCGTTTACCTTTACCGAGGCTGTGAGTGGATTCACGATAGCCGATGTAACGGTGCCGAATGGAGTGTTATCGAATCTATCAACAAGTGATGGTGGAGTTACCTGGACAAGTACGCTAACCCCCAATGCCAGTGCCACAGCCGCCTCCAATGTGCTGACCTTAGATAATACCGGCATCGCCGATCTGGCAGGTAATGCAGGAACGGGCAATGCGACCAGCGGAAATTATGCGGTTGATACGGTGCGCCCAAGTT
>JAZKAR010000017.1:0-85554 GCA_040389065.1 Pseudomonadota bacterium
TTGGCGTTGGCGTTGGCGTTGGCGTTGGCGTTGGCGTTGGCGTTGGCGTTGGCGTTGGAACCGGAGTCGGAGTCGGTGCAGTAGCTTGAGAATCAACATTTGTAGCTGGGCTGTTTATATCTTTACTTGGCAAGACTAATTGCCATTGTGCGCTATACCAAATAGGTACTATTTCACCATATTGAACAAACCCTTTAAGATTTTCAATATGCATATATTGATTAGAATGCCATCCATTTCTCAAGTAAATATATTGATCATTTGCATTTTCTACTAACCATGTCGTGCTTGTATTTTCTACAGGCTGTGCATTGCTTTGTAAATACTCAACCGATTGCTCGTTATTAATATAGTCGCCTGTTTTTTTGTTTTTGAATCTTAATACATTCGAACCAGTACGTGTTTCAAGCGCCCATAAATAGGCATCTGCTGTTTCTTTTTGATTTTTGTTGCTATACGCTAATTGCTCTCCTGCATCATAGAGATATCCTTGATTCCAGCGATTTTTAATATAATAAAAAGTAGGTTCGGCAACTTGCACTAGCTGCCACTGAGCGCTATACCAAATAGGCAGAATTTCTCCGTATTGCACATACCCTTTAAGACTTTCAATATGCATATATTGATTAGAATGCCATCCATTTTTAAGGTATATATATTGACCAGCTGATCTTTCTCCTAACCATGTAGAACTTGTATGATCTGCAGGCTGAAAATTACTTTGAAGATACTCTACCGATTGTTCATTATTAATATAATCGCCAGTTTTTCTGTTTTTAAAACGCATAAATGATGTACCTGGCACCATTTCAATCGCCCATTGGTAAGCTTCATCTGTTTCATTCTGGCTTTTAGCACTGTAGCCTAACTGATCCCCGGCATCATAAAGATAGCTTTGATTCCAACGACTTTTAATATAATAATAGGTTCCTGCAGCAGAATTACTGCCATCATCGGCAAAGACAATGCTAGGCAGTTGAGTAGATAAAATACCTATACTCAAAGCAAGAAACATAAACTTTAATTTCATATTGCCACTCCCTAATTGATAGTTATTCACTAACTATCAATTAACTATTAATTAACCAGGCTGAACGATAAACATACAAAAAAATGCTAAATTTGATAATACAGTGCATAGGTTTAATGCTGCGGCACAAAAAATATGATTATTATCAAAAACATCGCTTTTTTATGTGCCCATCCTTTAAAATTTTTTAGTTTTTCTTATGCAATTAATTGAGGATGTGAGAAATTCATAAAATAGCAAGGGGCGCCAACACATAAAAAAATTTATTAAATCATCAATTTAAAAAACCATTCCTGCAAATTGTAATGATTAGCTTCTTAACCTGAGATATGGATAATATTATTTGATTTTATGAAGAAAGATAAAAGGAAAGTATGAAGCAGTAGAAAGAATGCTCAACCATCAGTTAAATTAAAGGTTCTCAAGGCCACATAAAATAACGAAATGGGAGAGCATTCATAGAAATGCTTAACAGAAACGTTTTGTCTGGGGGACGATTTCTGCAAAGATTTTTAACCTAAATGGAAAAATGCCCTTTTAACTAGCAGGGAGCACAAAAGGTTAAAAGAAGCGGGAGCCAGTCTCTCTGAAATCATGACCTTAACCATTTTATTTCATCAGGTACGCTCAAAAACGTTTAAACGCTTTTATCTGAACATCGTGAAAATGTATATACGTAGTTTCAACATTAAAGTGCAACAGTGTTTAAGACAATGCATAGATGAATAAATTGGCAACTTAATTTTAGGGGCTGTAGCAGATTAGCTAATATGCTAGGCTACTATAATGAACTTAAAGCATTGTAAATTAAGTAAGAAAGTACAGTATAAACTTCTAGAATTTTTTGTTCTAGAAGTGACTGCCCGCGCCGCTGCAAATATCCTTGAAATTCAGCCTAATTCTGCGGCTTTATTCTATAAAAAAGTAAGAGACATTATCGCTTACCATCTTGAAATAGAAGCTAATGAAGTCTTTTCCGGCGAAATTAAATTAGATGACTCCTATTTCGGAGGTGCTAGAAAAGGCAAAAGAGGGCGTGGTGCAGCAGGAAAAATGATTGTTTTTGGACTGCTTAAACGCAAAGGAAAAGTGTTTACCAAAGTGATTGAAAATACAAAAACTGATACGTTAATGCCTATTTTTCGAGCTAAAGTAGTACCGGATAGTATTGTTTATACAGACACTTACCGAAGCTATAATGCCTTAGACGTATCAGAGTTTTATCACTATCGTATTAACCACTCTACTCATTTTGCTGAAGAAAAGATCAATCATATTAACGGCATTGAGAATTTCTGGAATCAAGCCAAAAGAGTGCTTAGAAAGTATAATGGTATTCCTAAACACCACTTTCATCTGTTCCTAAAAGAGTGCGAGTTTAGATTCAATTATGGAACACCAAAACAGCAATTGTTTATATTAAAAAAGTGGTGTTATTAATCCTTATCTACTACAGCCCCTTTTTAATTTATTAGGATGCGTGCCATGCTCTCTATCACTCGTACATCTACATTACGAATGACAACCATTAAAGTTCTAACTTCCTTTTTATTATTTTTTTCATTCGATACTTATGCTATTGAAAATAGCGCAAGCGTAAAAGTTACTCCCGTGCTAAAAACCACAACCAGTTGGAATGGAACATTACTTAAATACCCTGAAGGCCAAGCAGAAATTAGCGGAATGCTGGTTGAAATTGCTCCTGATGGTACAACAGGCTGGCATTTGCATCCCGTACCTTCTTTTGGCATGCTATTAGAAGGTACACTGGAAGTAACGCTTAAAGATGGACGCACACTCATTATGCATGAAGGCGATTCACTTGCTGAAGTAGCCAATACTCTTCACTCAGGAAAAAACATTGGTAAAAAACCTGTAAAAATTCTTGTTTTTTACGCCGGGGCAGTAGGCATTCCGCTTAGCATAAAAGAAAATACTTCTTCTAACTATTCAGCCACCTTAGAAAAAAAATAATGACTACAAAAATTCATAACATTATGAGTTCTAAAGTCGTAACAGTAGAATTTGATGACTCCCTTGAAACCGTAAAACATATTTTTGATACGCTTAAATTTCATCATCTTTTAGTAGTAGAAGATAAAAAACTTTATGGCGTTGTTTCAGACCGAGATCTTTTAAAAGCCTTAAGCCCTAATATAGGAACCATGGGAGAAACACTTAAAGATTTAGCTACGCTTAATAAGCGGGTACATCAGATTATGTCACGCCATCCTATTATCTTATATGCAGATAATACCCTTAGCGATGCAATCAAAATTTTTAACACCCATAATATTTCTTGTATTCCTATTGTAAACATTCAATTTATACCCATTGGAATATTAAGCTGGAGAGATGTTTTAAAAGTCTTTGAGCATCGCCTCGATCTTTAGAACGTTAACAATTATGCAGTTGTGTTTACTCAAGGCATGGCAACTAAAACTCTACAAAAAGCACAAAAGATTGCCAGCATGTTTAGAAAATTCAACTGCATAACTTATAAGTTAATAATCTCTACCCATTCTCCTGAAGTTGAATCAATAAGGATCAGCGCATCATTTAGGCCGCCTAATAAAGGGAAAACACGCAATGTTGAAGCGTTGCCACCATAACGCTGTTGAAGCTTTTGCGATAAAGAGGCTTGTTTTTTAGACAACTCTTTTAAACTTTGTCCTTTTTGCATCACCTCATTTTTCACTTTTTCATAGGGTTGCCATCCTTGAGTAAAAGATGAAAGCAATGCACCTGCTCCTAGCCCTACTTCCACATCAAATTGACCTCTCAATTTTTTTTCAGGAATAACACCAATGAGCTTAGGCCCCCATATTGGAAGCTTTTGATGCATAGCAGAGCCTTTAATGTTTCCAATAATTTTAGGAACTGAAACCACTTCGAAATGTTCATTTACATAAGCTATCCAAACTGGGCGTGCCAACCACATGGTATATACTCCATACGCTAATGCAGCCATTTGCAAAATAGCTATACAGCTTAAATCAAACCTAAGACTTTTCTTTTGGGTATTAAAAATGATAAGGGTAATTAATGGCCCTAACACTATATCTACACTTAATAAAATTTTAAGCAGAGAAATCCCACCTGTTAATGTAAAAAGCCCACTAGGGTACCAAACTCTATGTAACCATAAAAATACTATAGCCCCTATTAAAATGCTTAAACCCAAATGAATAGCTGCTGCCTTAGTACGATTCATAGCAATCATCCTTCTTCTCTAAAAAACCTTTTAGCATTCTCTGATCTTCATTCAATTTCTTACACATCTTTAGCATTTTTAACTAGCACAGTTCTATTTATAGATATAAACAGAACTCGTCTTATTTACCAATATTATTACTGGCTAACGATATCAAAAATAAGTTCATTATTTCACCCAATCTGCAAAGCAACACTTCTGTAAATTTCTATTTATAGAAACGATTTACATTTTTTTATTTAATAGCTTCTTTACTTTTTTATCTAACTAATATTACTTTTCAAACGAACGTAAGGATATCCCTACAAACATAAAATCATTTCCTTACTCCGAGCTTTACTTCATTCACATTGAATACATTTCAATGACTAAATTCGGTAAATTTTAGTAGACATTCTTTTTTTATGTTGCTATGATCAATTTCGTTTAAATTTCGGTGATAACGTTTAATTTTCAAGTAGTCTCCTATTACATATGTTAATTACTTTAAAAAAAGGAAACATAATGAAAACTGTCTACGTGAAATTATCCCAAGGCAATTACCCTATTCATATCGGCCCTGGTCTATTAGCTAAAGCTGACTACCAATCTTTATTACAACAGCCCTCAGCTATTATCGTTACAGATGATACAGTTGCTCCCCTTTATTTATCTACATTAACAAACGCTTTAGATAATCAAGGCATTAACTTTGAAACTATTGTGATTCCTACAGGAGAATCTTACAAAAATCTCGAAACGGTTAGCCTTATTCTTGATCGTTTATTAGAGTTAAAAATTGAGAGAAAAACCACACTAATAGCATTAGGAGGGGGCGTTATTGGCGATTTGGCAGGCTTCGCTGCAGCCATTTACCTTCGAGGCATTCCATTAATTCAGATACCTACTACATTACTTTCTCAGGCTGACGCCTCTGTTGGTGGAAAAACTGGCGTTAATCACCCTTACAGTAAAAATATGATTGGGGCACTTCATCAGCCTAAAGCTGTGATTATTGATCCTGATACTCTTCAAACATTATCAGAGCGTGAAATCAGCTCAGGCCTAGCAGAAGTCATTAAATTTGGGCTAATTCAAGATGCGAGTTTCTTACATTGGCTTGAAACTAATATGCACCGCCTATGGAAGCATGACTCAGAAGCTTTAACAGAAGCTATTTACCGTAGTTGTTGCTATAAAGCCGAGGCTACCAGCCAAGATGAAGCAGAAACCGGCCCGCGTCTATTATTGAATATTGGGCATACATTTGGTCATGCGATTGAAACTGCTATGGGGTATGGCGAATGGTTACATGGCGAAGCTGTCGGCGCAGGTACAGTGATGGCTGCTCATCTTTCTCAGCGCGCAGGATGGATTTCTTCTGATGATGTGAAGCACGTAGAGTCGTTAATGCATTTAGCGCGGCTTCCTATTCGCGGCCCTCGACTAGGGTCACAACGCTACCTGGAACTTATGCAAAATGACAAAAAAGTCGAAAATGGTCGGCTCAGACTTATTCTTTTAAAAAAGCTAGGTAAAGCAGAAGTTGTTACCTGGACAGAGCGAACCATGTTAGAAAATGTTATTCATCACTGCTCACACTAACCGTAAAGCAGAACTCAAATTTCTTTTTAATAATAATTAAGTTCTATTATGTCATTTTTATTTAAACCCCTTACCCTTGGGTCATTAGAACTTCCTAATCGCATTATCATGGCTCCCCTTACTCGCTGCCGCGTAGATAATGCTGATTTTGTACCCACTTCTTTAATGCGTGACTATTACGTTCAGCGCTCTTCTGCAGGATTAATCATTTCTGAAGCGACGGTAGTAAGCCCCATGGGTATTGGCTATCCTAATACGCCTGGTATCTGGTCATCTAAACAAGTAGAAGGATGGAAAGCAATAACAGACGCTGTGCACGAAGCAGGAGGCCGTATTTTTTTACAGCTTTGGCATGTAGGAAGATTCTCAGATCCTATTTACTTGAATGGAGCATTGCCTATTGCGCCTAGTGCGATCGCACCACTAGGCCATATTAGGCTTGTTCGACCAGTACGATCCTATGGCATACCTCGTGCATTAGAGAGCGATGAGATTCCAGCAATTATTGAGGCCTTCCGAAAAGGTGCAGAAAATGCCTATTTAGCGGGTTTTGATGGCGTTGAAATTCATGGTGCTAATGGCTATCTTCTTGATCAATTTTTGCAAGATAACGCTAATCACCGAACAGATAGATATGGAGGATCTATCGAAAATCGTGCACGGCTAATGTTAGAGGTTGTAGATGCTGCCATCTCAATATGGGGAGCAAGTAGCGTTGGTATTCATCTTGCCCCCCGCTGTGATTCTCATAGCATGGGCGACTCTAACCCTAAGGCTACTTTTGGTTATTTAGCACAAGAGTTAGGAAAACGCGCCCTAGCATTTATTTGCGCGCGTGAATGTTTAGGAGAAGATCGTTTAGGCCCTTATATCAAAAAAAACTTTGGTGGCATTTACATTGCTAATGAGAAGTTTAATCAACAGACTGCCGAACAATTGCTTGCTTCAGGAGAAGCTGATGCAGTAGCGTTTGGTAAAGCGTTTATTGCTAACCCTGATCTTCCATTACGATTGAAACATCAGGCTACGTTGAATGCTCCTGACCCCGCAACGTTTTATACCCAAGGCTCAAAAGGATATACAGACTATCCTTTTTTAGCATCTTAATGCTTGGCAGCCCCCTTTTATTTTTACTTGATCTTAAGATTTAAAGAGCAAACCTTATGAATATATCCTCACCTTTTTTAGTACCTTTTATCTTTGATTGTGACGGTGTTCTGGTTGATAGCGAGCGTCTTGCACATCGTATTGCTATGGAACAATTTTTAAGCCTTGGTCTTAATGTTTCTTATGATGATATTCTCGGTAAAGCAGTAAAAGATATTGTTCAAATGATTACTGAACGCACAAAACGCGATGTTCCTCCAGAATGGATTTATCAATGGGCTATTTCTATTGCGAATGGTTTTATTCGAGAGTTGCAACCTGTCTCAGGCATTCAAGCGCTTCTGGATACTTTAAAAAAGCGAGGGCATCTTATTGGAGTCGCCTCTCAATCTCAATTGCCTAGAATTCAACTTTCTCTACACGTTACAGGGCTTGAACAATATTTTGATAAGCATATTTATAGTGCATCAATGGTCGCCAAACCTAAGCCCTCACCTGATATATTTTTATATGCAGCAGCCTCTATGGGCGTTGATCCAAGTACGTGCATTGTTGTGGAAGATTCTCCTTTAGGCGTTCAAGCCGCATGTGCAGCAGGCATGAAAGTTTATGGATATGCCGCAGATCAAGATGCTCAAAAACTTCGCGAAGCAGGTGCTCATGTTTTTCATTCAATGCATGAATTATTAGCTCTACTTTTGCCCTCTGAATCTCAGCCCAGCTACGCTGTAAATATGTAATTTTTTCTCTATTGAGCTGTCACAGCTGATGGGCGTTTTCATCCAACAAAGCTTCTTAAGGCATGTACGAATACATATATTTAATGTAGGCAATGCGTATAGAAACCTTTTGTTTTATTTACCAAATACTATTTTGCAATAGGAAATATTTATGTCATTAGTTTTTTTAAACGGTCAGTGGTGTCCTATAGAAAACGCTAAAGTTTCTGTATTAGATCGTGGCTTTATGTTTGGTGATGGTGTTTATGAAGTGGTGCCTGTTTACGAACGCAAGCCTTACCGCTTACAGCAACATTTAAATCGCTTACAATATTGCCTCGATGGTTTAAGCATTCCCAACCCTTATACAAACGACGAATGGGTTGATCATATTCATGAAGGAATTACTCAGCATCATTTAGATAATCAATCTGTGTATATTCAAGTCACCCGAGGCGTTGCACCTAGAGGAGCAGGGTTCCCTGAAAAAGTAACGCCAACCGTTGTCATGATGGGAAACCCGCTACGTCGCCCTTCCCCTGAGCAAGTAGCTTATGGCGTTAAAGCAATTACTATGGAAGACCAGCGATGGCTGCATTGTAATTATAAAACCACTTCCTTATTGGGTAATATTCTTGCATTCCAAAACGCATTAGCACATGAGGCGGTAGAAGCCATATTATTTAGAAACGGTTTTTTAACGGAAGGTGCATTAACCAACGTTATTGTTGTAAGAGAAGGTTCCATTATTGTACCGCCCAAAAGTAATCTTGTTTTATATGGTATTACGATGGATGCAATCATTGAGCTTGCCCCCTCCATCGATATTCCTATTCGATATGAAGCGCTCAGCGAAAACGATGTACGAACAGCTGATGAAATTTGGATTAGCTCATCGACTGCGCGTGAAATTGTTGCGGTAACCACCTTAGATGAAGCACCTGTAGGTAATGGCCGCCCCGGAGAGATTTATAAGCGTATGTATAACGCGTATCAGAATGATATTCAAGAGCAATGTTTTTCTATTCCCCTTCATCACATAAAGCTTGAAGCGCCTTATATGATTTATTCTTAACTAGTAAGAAGACGTAAGCCGGAGGATATCTGCCCATGGCTTACTTGTTAATTGCATTTAATATGACTAGAGGTTGCACAGTTGGGTTCTATCAAGGCATAGGATGCCCCGCATAGCAGTACAGGCAGTACTGTAAGTTGACATAACGCGGGGCGTCCCACGCCGAGAGAACTGCGTAACCTCTAACTATTATCTTAACTCTACTAATTCTCCTCGTTGATAATCTAGCATTGCTTGCTGAATTTCTTCTACTGTATTCATTACAAAAGGCCCTCGCTGAGCAATAGGCTCATTTAATGGCTTGCCTGCTAGCAGCAATAAGCGAGAATCTTGATCGAGTGCGCTTAACGTTATCAACGTTCCTTTTGAAAGCACACCTGCCTGATGCGATAAGATCAATGATTTAAAATCCTTTTTTATCAGCTGACCGCTTTCAACAGAAGAAACATCACCTACTTGAACGCTACCCTCATACACATAAACAAAAGCATTATGCCCTTCAGGTAAACCATAATGAAATGGCTGATTTGCAGGAAGATGAATATCAAGATAAACAGGCTCGGTTAATAACCCTGTGATCACACCTTCTATCGTATTCTTAGCTTCATCGAGTAAAGTTCCTGCGATTACTTTTACCTTTACGCCATTGCTATACTCTGCAACAGGAATGTGTGCAGATGGAATATCACGATAACTGGCTGGTTTCATTTTTTCCTTAGCCGGAAGATTAATCCATAACTGAAACCCTCTCATTAAACCGTGATCTTGCTGGGGCATTTCAGAATGGATAATTCCTCGCCCTGCTGTCATCCACTGCACATCGCCGTTTTTTAAATGCCCTTTATTCCCCATATGATCTTCATGCAGCATGTGCCCATCTAACATGTACGTTACGGTTTCAAATCCGCGATGGGGATGTGCAGGAAAACCTGAAATATACTCATCTGGTTGATCAGACGAGAACTCATCTAGCATTAAAAATGGATCTAAGCGCATTGTTGAGTTTTGCCCTATACTCCTTCGCAAACGAACACCAGCTCCATCAGAAGTCGATAAACCAGGAATAATTTTTTCTAAGTATCGTATGCTCATAATGCATATCCTTTCTTTTATATGTGCAAATCTTTAGCACTTACGCTGCTATTTCTCCTAATACCAACTTGCCTAGAAAAGTGTGTCTATTAAGTGTTTTGTAATACACCTACCAAAGCCTCATGCGCTTTTTCTAAAGCTGCTTGTTTAATTTCGTTACCCATGCTTAAACCTTCGGCATAAATAAACTCCACATCTTCGACTCCAAGAAAGCGTAAAAAATCGCGAACATAATGCGTTTGTGTATCTAAAGCATTACCTTCATATAACCCGCCTCGCGTTGCGAAAACATATACTTTTTTATGATGAATTAAGCCAACGGGCCCTTTTTCTGTATACCGAAATGTTACGCCTGCACGTGCAATATGATCAAAATACGCTTTTAAAGTCGAAGGTACGCCAAAGTTATACATAGGCAAACCCAATACAATGATATCTGCGTCTTTAAGTTCATTTATCAATGCATCTGAATATTTTACTATCACGTTTTGTTCAGCAGTACGCGCTTCGGGCAACGTAATAAATGCGTTAAAACGTGTTGCATCTAAATGCGGAACAGGTTCATTTGCTAGATTGCGTATCACGATTTCATGTGTTTCATGCCTCTCTTTCCACCGAGTCACAAATTCATTTGCTAGTTGGGTCGATTGCCCATGATCTGAAAAAATACTGGTATTTAACTGAAGAAGTTTTGTCATGATCTAATTCCTTTACATATAACATTAGTTAGAAGATACACAGTTGAATTTTCTAAGTGGGTTAGCTTCATATGCTTTATACAGTGTGTGTTGCTATGCCTTAACAGAGCTCAACTGCGTAACTTCTATGTGGATTAAACTACATGCTTTAATTAAACCATTTACAAAACCAATTAAAAAGTACAAAATATAATGCTTATTTATCTAAAAATTAGATCAATTCAATGTTATCTGCCCCCAGCATTACTTTAGATCAGTGGCGTGCATTAGTCGCTGTGGTAGATTTTGGCAGCTATGCCTGTGCGGCAGAAAAACTTCATAAGAGCCAATCGGCAATTACTTATGCTGTTCAAAAAATAGAAGCTTTACTGAACATCAAAGTGTTTGAAATTCAAGGGCGTAAAGCGATTATTACAGCCACAGGAAACATGCTTTACCGTAGAGCTCAACTACTTCTAGATGAAGCCAAAAAGATTGAGCAAGCTACAAAAAGTCTTTCTGCAGGCTGGGAACCTGAAATTAAAATCGCCGTAGAAATTTTGTATCCCAACCAACTACTATTCAAAAGTCTTGCGCAATTTTCAAAAGAAAGCCCGCATACACGTATTGAGATCATTGAGTCTGTTATAGGCGGAACAGCAGAAGCACTTTTACAAGGGCAAGCAGATCTCGCTATCACGCCTACCATTCCCTCAGGTTTTTTAGGCAGCCCTCTTTTGCGTTTAAAATTAATTCCCGTTGCCCACCCAGCTCACCCTCTGCACCAATCTACGCATTTACTTAGCCATCGTGACCTAAAAGCCTACCGGCATCTTATTGTCAGAGATTCAGGAACCCAGCGTACTCGCAAGGTAGGCACAGTTGAGGTAGAACAACGCTGGACATTCAGCCATATGGCTACTTCGATTCAAGCAGCCTGTGCCGGTTATGGATTTGCATGGTTTCCTGAAGCGCGTATACGAGATGAACTCACCGCAGGCCTACTTAAACCGCTTCCTTTAAAAGAAGGCAATGCGTTATGGGTACAATTATATTTAATTGAAGCCGACCCAGACTTTAGTGGCCCAGGAGTGCAACGGCTTAAAGAAATTATACAAATTCATAGTGATCAAGAACTGCTAAATCAAGGATAACCCTCAATAGCGTTTTTAAAAAATCTTACGTACAATAGTAAAGTTTTGAAAAAATTACCTTCTCGGTATAAATTAGCTTAAACGTGTATAGCAATAGATATAGCAACCGCTCCAGTTCGGCGCCACCTTGTCATCAATGGTTTAACGATAAGAAGGTGGTTAAATAATAAGCAAAATTTCTGCTAAATTTATTTTTGTATTGATCAGTGCCTTTGCTCTATAAATCTCTGTTTTAAGTTTTCGACATTATTGTAATTTATGTCATTGATAAGGAAGGAATGTAAATGTGTTATAAAACATATATATTATTGATAAACACTCTCAATACATTTAGCATTCTCCCTACTGTTATTGCTTTTCCTTAACAAGATAACGTATCTAGAAAAATTTGAAATATTTTTGTGCTTGAATATGCTGTATTGTGGGGATAGAAATCTAACAATGTCTACTCGTTTGGTGCAGCCTTAATCTATACACAAAAAATTTCTTCAAGTTAGCTGCTCGATAAAAAAAGATTCGATGAATTGTATAGATATCAAATCATAAATGATGACACAACATACCATAACCATTTTTTACTTTAGAAAGCTTTATTATGACCCTTATTAATTTTATTATTTTACTTGTTGTTTCAGGTATTGTAGGCTCAATCGGGCAAGCTATTGCTGGATTTTCTCGCGGAGGATTTCTTGTTGCTTGTGCTATTGGTTTTATCGGAGCAGCATTAGGGGTTTATTTATCTAAGTATTTTCATTTACCTGAGCTATTTGTTATTAATGTTGCTGGTAACCAATTCCCTATCATTTGGTCTATTATCGGCTCTACCGTATTTATGATTATAGTAGGTCTTATTACACGCCGTACTACCTAATATAAATAAACAATTGCTAGTTTATTATTCAAAAAAGGGATATTTTAAAATATCCCTTTTTTTAGCTATTTTTTTAATAAATATAATCGCTGTAAAATATATTTTCTTAAATAGAATTTAATCCTCCTTATTTTAAATTACGCCTACCTTGACGAACTTTAACATGTTTAAATCTTATTCATTTAATACATTAACATCTTTATAAGTTATCATTTTATTGCTTACATCTAGCAGAAACACTTCAATATCGAGTTAGTTTCCCTGAAATTTAGTATAGACTTGTATAAAAATCACAACATTTTTCCTTTCTGACGAAATGTTATATAAAAGTATATACATCAACATTATTTCCAATAAAAACAAATTCTTATATAAAAATTTACTTACTCTCCACGTTATATCTTTCAAATAAAAAAAGCATAAAACTATACTAAGCGTTGCTTACAATACGTTATATGCCATAGTCTAGCGTACCCTTTCATTTTTTATAGTAATATTCTTTAAATATATACTGAGAGCTTTTAATGATATTTGCTGCCTTACCGCTTTTTTTGGGTGCTTTTTTATTATTTATTATTCAACCTCTTTTTACGCAACATATTTTACCTTGGTTTGGCGGAGGAGCTTCTGTATGGGTAACCTGTACAGTATTTTTTCAAACATTATTATTATTAGGTTATGGTTACTCAGACTATATTGGATCTCGTAAAAAGCAAGCTAAAATTTTTCATAGTATTATTTTAATAGCTATTTTCTTTTATACACTCTTCTTCCCTATCGCACCCAATAATCAGCTGCTTAATCAAATACAGCATCAACATCCTATTCTTAATATTTTTGAAGCATTACTTAAAACATTTGCGCTTCCATTTTTTATTTTATCAACCACTAGTTCCTTAATTCAGGCATGGGCAAATCATTTTTTAAAAAAGCCTTCTGATTCAACGCATCGTTTATATTCTTTATCAAATGCTGCTTCATTATTAGCTTTATTATGTTATCCCTTTATATTTGAACCCTATTTTGGATTATCTTATCGAACATTGTTATGGAAATATGCCTTTTTTATTTATTTAGGGCTAATGTTATTTTTCTCTTTAAAAGTTATTTTTTTCGAGCAGGCTTCTGTTACAAAAATAAATACGCTTCCATTACAAGACTCTCGCCCCCCCTCTATAAAAAAACAACTATTATGGATGATATTAGGCCTGTGCTCCTCATTATTTTTATCAACCACTACCTATCATTTAACGCAAGAAATTTTACCAATTCCACTTCTATGGCTACTTCCTTTAACTATTTACTTAGCCAGCTTTATTATTTCTTTCGGTGCAAAAAAACCTTATAAGGCGTTAAAATGGCAAGGAATGTTATTTAAAATATTAACTATATGGGTAATTCTTCCTAAAGATAATAATATTATAATAATAGCATTTATGTTATGTGCTCTATTATGGTCTATTGCTTACATTTGCCATGCAGAGCTAGTAACCTTGCGCCCTGAACCACTTTATTTAAGTCGTTTTTATTTTACTATGTCATTGGGAGGCGCATTAGGAAGTTTTATAGGAGGAATAATAAGCCCCCTTACTATAGGGTTTTCTAATATTTTACCTATTTCGGCTTTTAGTATTTCACTTTTCTTAATACTATTTATTTCTTATAAATATCACACTTCAAATGAAAATCCCTCATTAAAATCATTTTCATATAAAAAAGATACATTGCAATTTTTATCATTCTTTTTAATACTAATCGTTATATTTTTTTATAACAATCATCAAACATATATTATATGGTCAAAAAATTATCATAATTTTTATGGTTCTTTGAATATTTCGCAATGGAAAGGCGGCTCAAAAAAAGGGTATGAATTTCCGTTACGGGTAATGAAAAATGGAAATATAGTACACGGCTTCCAATTAATAGATAACGAAAATTACCATGCCCCTTCTGGGTATTATGCACCTGAAAAAGGTTTAGGAATTGTGTTTGATACTTTACATACACAATTTACCAATATTCATCTTGGCGTTAGTGGTATGGGCGCAGGTATGTTAGCTTCTTACCTGGAAAGAAATGATTCTGTTCATTTTTATGAAATTAATCCTGCTGTGATCAATTCTGCTTATACTGACTTCGATTACCTTCAGGAAGCACTTACTCGAGGAGTCAAACTCGATATTAAAGAAGGCGATGCGCGCTTAAGCTTAGAAAAAGAAATTAAAAACATATCAAATAGTAAATCACCTCGTTTTAATATATTGATATTAGATGCGTTTAGCGGAGATACAATTCCATCTCATCTGCTAACTAAAGAGGCTCTTGAACTTTATATAAAAGACTTAGATCCCAACGGAATTTTAGTTGTACATATAAGCAATCGCTATATTAATTTTAAGCCCTTAGTCGCTGAAATAAAAAAATTTTTAAAATGGGAAGGTATTGTATTATCCTCTAAAAATCCTGTTACTCAACGCGCTTCCTTTATTGATAAAACAAGAATTTATAACCAAGTAAATATCAAAAATTTTTCAGTTATACAGCGTCTTAATGCAACAATTAACTCCGAATGGGTTATTTTATCGTCTAATAAAAAGATGATAAAAATGATTTCAAATTACCCTTACGCTTACTCCTTAGATCATCCGCATTCAATACCTTTATGGACAGATGATTATCACAGCCTACATTGTATGTGGATAAATTTTCCCTGTTAATATTTTGTTATGCAAAGCTAAAATATATATATATTAGCTTTGCGGCAATTTATTCATATATTGCTTTTAAATACTTTTAAAATCATTTTTATTACCACATTTTATCATTTTATTTTTAAATAACTATCTTTTATTTTAGATTTAAAGGTATTATGTTGACTCATTTTAAACGTTAGCCAGGCTATGTTATGAATGCTTAGCGATAGCTTTGTATGAGGTTGCTATAGAGTTAAAAATTGATCTCCACAGCCAAGTAGATATTTATTTTACAAGATTATCGCTAACATAAATAACACGCTTTATTATAGGATTTTTTATGAAATCAATTTTTTGGCGTACTACACTCATAGGTTTGATAAGTTCGTTTTCAATGATCAATGTTCAGGCTGCTGCCCCCTTTGCTAAAACGCAAGCCCCTGCCTATTATCGTATGATGCTTGGCGAGTTCGAGATAACGGCGTTGTCTGATGGAACCGTGGAGCTTCCTGTCGATAAATTACTCACCAATACTACCCCTAATCACGTTGAAAAAATACTTTCACGTTCTTACTTAAAACTTCCTCTTGAAACCTCTGTAAATAGCTATTTAATTAATACGGGTTCTAAGCTTATTTTGGTTGATACTGGCGCAGGAAACTTATTTGGGCCAACGCTAGGAAAGCTAGTTAATAATCTTAGAGCGGCAGGCTATCAACCTGACCAAATAGATGAAATTTATATTACCCATATTCACCCTGATCATATTGGCGGTTTAGCAGATGGAGAAAAAGCAGCTTTTCCTAATGCGATCGTTCGCGTTGATCAAGAAGATGCAGACTTTTGGCTAAGTAAAGAAAATCTTGAACATGCTGCGCCTGATCAAAAAGCTTTTTTTCAAGGTGCAATGTCATCATTAGCTCCCTATATTAAAACAGGAAAGCTTAAACCTTTTTCAGGTGAAACTGAACTTACCCCTGGTATTAAAACCCGTAAAGCACATGGGCATACTAAAGGCCATACTTTGTATGAGATAGAAGACCAAAAACAAAAATTGGTTTTATGGGGTGATATTGTTCATGTTGGAGCGCTGCAATTTTCTGAGCCTACTATTGCGATTCAATTTGATACTGATCAGAAGCTAGCCGTGGCTGACCGCCAAAAAGCTTTTTTTGATGCAGATAAAAATGGTTATTGGGTAGCAGCTGCTCATTTGTCTTTTCCAGGTATCGGTCATGTACGATCTGAGAAAAAAGGCTACACCTGGATTCCCGCTAATTACTCTGCCGGAAAATAAGTCTAGATACTGATAACACTATAAACACGTGCCAGCCACTGCTCAAATATAACGTGATAGAGGCATGAATTTGCTACAGGCCTCTATTACGTATTACGCTATTACAGTTAAATTGATTTTTAGTTGCCAGTTTTGTGCTGACAAATACTAATTGCTAAGTACTGATTGCCAAGCATCTAAATATTACTTAAACAAAATATATTAAGTTTGTAACCGCTTATAACATAGTTAAAGCTGTTTATTACTAAGCAGCTTTAACTGTTTCAGCTTTAATTTCTTATCTTAATATCACCTCTCTCCACGAAACACGCTTATTAGGAGTAGCTTTTAGATTCACTCCAATAGGAGAAGTGTAGGCTGTTTTCAATAGTGAGCAAGGGGGATTACCACATTTAAATGCTTTAGGTTTAATCCAAACAGAAGAATCTACTGCGCTTCCTGTATCGCCTAGATTAGCACCGCTTGCATACATAGATTGATTGTTATACATAAGCTGATCATTGCTATCAACTTTGCCATCAAAATTAATATCGAACACACCTACATCTGGCCTCTGGCCTGTGCATGCGCTCAAAGATAAATACGAAGACCATACAGGATTTTTATTACAGGAACTGGCATCTGCTTTCATCGTATAAAAATACACATTACCATTTACGATATAAGGTGGTACCACGACTCTGTTTGTTGCCAAGTCAAGACTCCAACCGCGTTGTGTACTCCAATTTACTGTTGAATTTGATGTGACGATTAAGCTACTAACAGCACTTGAACTTGTACCAGGTGTAGCTTCCTCTGTACTTAAGATTGATTGCGATTGCAGCATGCTTCGGTTAATGGGAAGATTAAGATTTGTTAAATCATCCGAAATACCATACATACTTTGAATTTGGGTTGTATCACCATCGTTTTGTGCAAAATACTGGCCCGTTCCAAACACTACAATAACGCCTGTTTTCGTACAATGATACATGATGCTGGGCGCGGTAGAAATAGATTGAGCAGTATTCGTTACAGAATCTACAGCTCTGAATATTCGAGTCACACTCCATGTAGCAGGATCTCCTCGCAAATCAAAACGCCAAAGATTACCGTTCAGATCTCCTGCATAAGCAAAATCAACTTTTCCATCTAAATCAATATCTACAGGTGTAGGAGTAGAAAGCCCCCCTGTTGTTCCTGTTAATATTTTCTTATAGCTGGGTGTACCCCCACTAACATCAACATACGCTACGATCAAAGCGGTACTATTATTAGGCGCATTGTAACCATTGCCTGTAATTAAAGCCCAACGGTTATTAGACATTTTTGCCACTTGCATGGAAAGACCATCGTGGTTGCGATTGACTTGTCCACGATTGAGAATATTGCCAATATCGCCATCTGTTTCACTATTAAGCTCCCACAGAACAATATTTTGGGCATTAGTTTCTGCTGCTGCAAGTTTAGTAGGGCTAGTAATATCGAGAGCAAACACTCCTGAGCCGCCGGCTCCTGGAAAACCAATCAATTGTGTACTCCAGGCTCCATTTAAAACAACTTCCGTTACGATGGGTGTTTCATTTACAAAAAAATCATGGGTATACGTTTGGCTGCTTAAAGATTTGAGTTTTGAAAAAACAGAATTTGGTATAAAAGCAAATACTTCTTGCAACGTTATGGCATCAAATCCATGCAGCATGCCATCATTAGCCCCTACATAAACAAGCGGGCGCCGATTAACTACACTCTTTGCAAACGTTGCAAAAGAAGGTGTACCCTTAGGAAAATCTGATGCGCTAAACCCTGATTGTGAGATACCAACATATACTGGCGAACTATCAATAATATCTCCTAATACTGTTGTGCCTCTTGCACGAAAACCATTAATATCAGCCTTACTTTCTTCATGGGAACGATCGCCACGCACATAATCTAAACGCTGATTACCTATCGTTGCCGTATCGCCTGTCTGTAACATTTTCCCTTGGAGATAATTACCTATACTGCTCCATGTAAAAGGTGAGCCTTTAATTGCTGCTCCTGCCGCTGTACGTTTAGCAGTAATAATTTGGCGAGGTTTACCATTTACCGTAGCATTTAAAAGCCATTTGGCAGCATTTGGAGTATTCGCGTGATTGGTGTTATTAAGAACGACATTAAAATCAATTGCATTATTCAAATTGTATGTAACCACCCCATTATTCGTTGTATAGGTAGGGGGGGCATACATTAAATTACCTTGCCATATTGCATTGCCTTGATTGTAATAAAGGGTTTTATAGACTTGCGTTTCAGCTGAAGGATTTAAGGATTTACTGAGTGCAATGTGTCCGTTGCTTTGAATCGTTCTTGTTTGGTCATCAACATGGGTAAATATCTTACTTAAACCATTTTTAATATTAAAAGGCGTGTCTGCCATTAAAAAATTGTCAGGTACGCCATCATTATTTGCATCCCAAGAGGCACGCCGAGCATTAGGGTGGGCCGTTTTTTCATCAATCGTAAAACCGCCATATTTTGCAGCCAACCAGTAAGGCGTAGGATCTCTTCCGAAAGGAATGGAAGGATCATTCTGTAGGCGGCCAGGTGATAATTGCTCATGTACATCTAAGGTAAATATATCAACAGATTGTCTATCTGGTAAATCTGAACGTATATCCCCCGCATGTGCCCAAAACGCTAAACCAGCAAGATTGGGCGTAATATCTCCCCAGCAACCGCGGTCACTACTAGCGCCGCCTGGGCATCTTAAAATATTGCTATTAATTAAATCACCACCTTCGTAAGCACTCATTACATCAATCCAAGCTTTAACATTCAAGCCTGGAACTGTGTTACTAGGCGTAAGTTTTGTGCAAACCTCTCCGGCATCAGGTGAATATACTCCTCCTGGTATTCTTCCATCGCAATTCTGATTAGCATCACCAATAAACACTAAATTATTTTTTTGACATGCGTTAATTAATGGATCTTTATAACTAGAAAAAATAGGGAAACCATCTGTATTCATCGATTGAAAAGGTGCAGAAGTTGCAATATCTTTCATAAACTCAGGTGTGGCATTTGCTATTTTGGTAGGATACTTCGTGTATGGCAGAGCAAGATAGCGCAGGCTTTCATATAAAAGTTCTCCGGTAGTATCCCCCTGCACATAGCGCCATCCCGACGGCCCTGCAATACTACCAAATTGATTAATATAGTTAATCAATCCGCTATTTTTACGACCTAGCGGTTGGTACACTGTATTTGAACTTCCCCCTGCAAAACTTTCAGGATCAAAAATAAATACACCGGTTGCGTCATCAATTTCTTTTTTTGAATCAGGCATTGACCCATTAATACTTTTCAGCGGCGAACGCATAACTCCGCCTGCATGATGCGTAGCAAAATCAACATTTACATAAGAATAAGCGCCAAATCTAGCTTTGTTTTGATATTGTTGAATTAAACCAATAGGTTTGTAATATTGATTAGATCCATTTTTAGAATAAGGCTGGCAATTACTTTCTATACCGCTACTTGCATCACAAACCGCTACAGATATTCGTGGAAATCTATTTCGAGGCATTGTACTCCAATTAAATCCTGTAGCTTCGTTAGCAGTATCGGCAGGGTCAATAATACGCATACGATCACCATGAGGTTCAGCATGTGCAACGGTAGGCGTATCCATACACGAGTTAAACCGGCAACCCCAATACCAACCAGGATGCCCTTCAGCAAGGCCGCCCTGCCCCCAGGAAGAAGGCGCTCCTCGAGCAACAATATAAGGTTTATTAAATGGGGTGATAGCCGTATATTTTGTTACCACGCCCGAGCATAGCCAAACATCAGGAAAACTTAACTCAGATGCCTTACCATCCATCCAACTTCTAACAATACGGGTTGCCGTAGGGCTATCGACATCACGCGTGCCCCCTGTAAGGTATTTTCTAAACACATCGAGAGATGATGTCGTCAGCCAATTTAAAAAATTGCCATTCCATGCCCTACCTTGCCCTCTTTCACAACTATAACTATTTCCGGCATCAGGTGCATAACCAGCGGGCTTAAAATACTCATCATTCAAAGAATTACCTGATCCGTTACTAATATAGTGATAGCATTTGTTCGAATCAAAATAACCGTCATATACTTTTGCAGGTTGAAATGCAGTATCTGCTGCTACCATAAGATCATGGCCTGGCGCCATGTACCCTTCATGGTTTATCTTCAAATCGCTTTCTGAAGCTTTATAAGCAGCCGTACCTGCCAGAGGAAACTCTACCGATAAAGAAAGTAGAAGATTAGGCGGTGCGGCAAGAGGAATATAGAGAGGACGGGTTGCAAATGTAACCGCCCAAACGCTAGCAGGAAGTAACACAAAAAGGAGGCTTCCTAATATGTTAGAAAATGTTTTGACTAACACTTGCATATAAACCTTTCGTGCTTACAAAGCTAAAAGCAGAGCGAAAAGGAATACCCTTTTCTTGTATCTTTAAATATAGAAGGCAATTAAGGATTTAGCAACACTAAACAATTGTAACTAAACAAAATTTAACTACACTTACGTTTCTCAACAAAGCTAATTTCTGTCAGATGCATAACAATATATGTTGAAACTTTTACGAAAATAAATGCTATTTTTGATTGCTTGTTACCTAAGCTTTTTATATCGGCTGGTTTAAGAAGTTGAATAAGAAAATATAGAATTGTCATTAACAAGCACAACCGTTTGCGTTATTAGCGTTAGCACCTTATTTAGCTATTTTCTGCGTGCTTTTACTATGCATAAAACATGTATTCTCTACATGCGTGATACTTTTCGTGTTTTACAACATTTAAAGTAAAAGATTAAATGTTTTCATTAGAGTAAATCATTTCCAAGTAGTTTCCAAATGTATAAGCCTGAAAGAACTTGCTAATGCTTATTAGTATAATAGTCAGATAGGTTAATCCATCTGCAAGAAGAATAATTACTTAGGAATGGAAATTTAAACTTCAAATGCTTATGCTTTAAAAAATATTGAACTCACAGATTAACTTTTTGTTAATAGGTGCTTTTAAGCATGAAAAGTGTTTAAAACTCACAGATTACAAATGTTTCCACACCATTTTCTTTTAATTTTTTTGAGCCACCCAATGAAGGCAAACTTACAATTGCTGCCCCTTCAACAACCGTGGCGCCTGTTCGTTGTAACAATTTTACGCCAGCCATCATTGTTCCACCGGTTGCAATTAAATCATCAATGATTAGCACTCGATCACCAGGCATGCAAGCATCTACATGTAATTCCATGGTAGCACTACCATATTCTAATTCATACTCTTCATCAAACGTATCAAACGGTAGCTTACCTTTTTTCCGAATAGGAATAAAACCAAGGTTTAATTCATACGCAATCACACTGCCTAGAATAAAACCTCGCGCATCCATTCCTGCTACTAAGGTCAAACCATGATCCATATAGCGATGTACAAATAAATCGATTAACACCCGAAAGGTTTTGGGGTGTTTTAATACCGGAGTAATATCTCTAAAGCTCACTCCTGGCTGAGGCCAATCAGGTACTAAACGGATGTGACGCTTAATATAATGCGCATCATGTATAGGTAAAATAGAGTAAGACATTAATCACTCGCTTTAGAGATATTCTTTATCTTTATCGGCACTTACCCTAAGGGGCTATAATCTAGGCTTCATACTAAAACAATGTTTCTTCACATTGCAATTTCTGCATCTGGCATGATTGCCCTAGTGCACGATGGTGCTTACCTGTACCTAGTAGATTAGTAGATGCAGAAACCCATCAGTTTTATGAGCGTATTCTATTCCAGATATAACCTAAACAGGTTTCCACCCTCCCCCCAATGCTTTATAAATACTCACTAAGGTAGTTGCCATAGCTGTTTGGCTCTGAGTAAATTGCGATTGATCAGTAATACGGCGACGCTCAGCATCTAACACTGTCAATATATCAATAGCACCTGCTTCAAAGCGGATGCGCGAAATCTGATTCATTTCTTGAGCAGATTGCAATGCTTTATATAAATATTCACTTTGTTGCGCTGTACGGCTATAACTGACTAAAGCACCTTCTGTTTCTTCTAGAGCGGTTAAAACGGTACCTTCATACACGGCTAAAGCAGCATTCGCCTGTGCTTTACTGCCTTCAATGCGCGAACGAATACGCCCAAAATCTAAGGCTGTCCAAGCGATCGAAGCGCCTAAGTTATATAAAAATGCCTGGCTATCGGTAAGCAACCCTAAGGTTCCAGCATTTAAACCGAGCCGACCTGTAAAGTTAACGGTCGGGAATAAATCAGCGGTATTAAAACCAATATTGGCTGTGGCTGCAGCTAAGCGACGCTCAGCCTGGCGCACATCAGGGCGGCGGCGCAATAATGAAGCAGGAGTTCCAATTTTTTGTAACGCAGGCAAGCCTGGTAAAGGCTGAGGCTTAGACAAAGTCTGATTTAACGCTAATGGCATTTGCCCTGTTAGCCTAGCTAGGCGGTATCGAATACGCTCAAGGCTACTTTCTAGTTGCGGTAAATTAGCACGTGTGCTTTCTAGCAACTCAGATACTTGCTCAACCTCTAAACGCCCGCTGCGCCCCAGATCAAAACGGGTTTTAACGACACTTTGTAATGCCTCAAGATTTTTTAACGTTTCTTGTGATAGCGCTATTTGTGCCTGAAGCCCTCTTAATTGAAAATATTGGCTTGCGACTTCAGCGGTTACACTTACTTGGGCTGCGTGAATACCTGCCTCTTCAGCAGACGTTAACGCAGCGCTCATCTGTTTGGCGCGAAAAAAACGCCCAAACAAATTCGCTTCCCAGCTCATGTCTACCCCTAAGCCATGCGTCGTTTGGGTTCTATCGGAACGCGAACCTGGTTTTAATGTTTGCCCTGTTACTGCTTTTTCAACAGAATAGTCTACCCCTATAGTAGGGAAAAACTCCGCTTCCACACCGCGATCTTGCGCACGAGCAGCCTGCAAATTAGCAACAGCGACTTTAACTTCAGGATTATTCTTCAGCGCAGCGCTTACCAATTGATTGAGTAATGGATCATTAAAGGCTGTCCAAAATTCAGCAATAGGCTCCTCTGCCACCGCTGTTGCCCCAGGAGCATTATAAAAACCTTCCTCGACTTTTATCTCAGGCTTTTTATAATCGGGGCCTGCTGCACAGCCTGCCAGTACCAACGTTATGATACTCAAGGCTAGTGATGATGAAGGTTTACGTGTTGACCATTTAGAATGGTACGATTTAGAGTTTAGCCATATCGTTAACATTATGATACTGCCCCTTTTTGTTCAATAGGATGAGCTGAGTGCTTGCTGCTTTTAAGAGGTGTGCGGCGTAATAACACATAAAACACAGGTGTTAAAAATATACCGAATAAAGTAACCCCCACCATACCACTAAACACCGCAATTCCCATAGCCCGGCGCATTTCGCTACCTGCGCCTGATCCTAATATTAAAGGAATCACGCCAGCACAAAAAGCGATAGAAGTCATTAAAATGGGGCGCAATCGTAACCGTGCCGCTTCGACAACTGCATGCTGAATCGAATGGCCTTGAAACTCCAGCTCTCTTGCAAACTCGACAATTAAAATTGCGTTTTTACAGGCAAGGCCCAATAAGACCACCAAAGCTATTTGTGTGAACACATTATTATCACCGGGCTGACCAAGAAATGAACTAATCCATACCCCTATCATCGCACTGAGAATACATAAAGGCACTATCAGTAAAATAGCCAGAGGCATTGACCAGCTCTCATACGTAGCGGCTAATACAAAAAATACCAGCACGATACATAGAGGGAAAATATAAATCATGGTATTACCCGCAATTTTTTCCTGATAAACCAGTTCTGTCCACTCATACCCTACACCGTGAGGCAGACTTTTTTTCAACAAAGCTTCAATTTCTGCCTGAGCCTGCCCTGAACTAAATCCTGGCTTTGGGCTACCATTAATATCAGCAGAAGGATAACTATTATGCCGTGTAACACGTGTAGGCCCAAAGCTAGATTTAACCGTCAGCATAGAGCTTAAAGGAACTCCTTCCCCTTGCTCATTACGCGTTTTTAATTGAAGCATTGCATCAGCGGTTGCACGGTAAGGTGCATCAGCTTGAATAACTACTGAAAATGTTTTTCCAAAGCGGTTAAAGTCATTTACGTATAAAGACCCTAGATACATTTGCATCGTGTCATACACATCGCGCAAACTTACCCCCATTTGCTTAGCTTTTGTACGATCAACATCTGCAAACAGTTGGGGTACATTAATATCATAGGTTGAATACGGCATACCTATTGAGCTTTGAGGGTTGCTATACACTTGTCCTAATACGCCCCATACCGCTCCAAATAAAGCTTGCTCGCCTAAACCTTTGCGATCTTGCACCTGCAATTTAAACCCACCGGCATTTCCTAAACCATCTACCGCAGGTGGAGGTACCACAAACATTCGAGCACCCTGAATTTGTTGAATAGCGCCGTTCACTTTTCCTAAAATAGCTTCTTTAGAAAGATCTCCAGTTGTGCGTTTTTCAAAGGCAGATAAACCAAAGAATACAATTCCTTCGTTAGGCGCTGTTGAAAAGCCTGCAATCGATAACCCAGGGAAAGCAATTGAATTTTCGATACCAGGTATTTTTAATGCAATATCGCTCATTCTGCGAATCACTGCATCGGTACGCTCAAGCGATGAACCTGCGGGTAGCTGTGCAATACCAATCAAATACTGTTTATCAGGCGATGGCACAAATCCAGTAGGAATTTTATTGAATAAAAGTACAGTACACACGACCAAAATGAGATAAATCAATATTGGCATGCCTTTACGCGCTACGCTTTTCTCAACGCGTCTTCCATACGCATCTGAGGTGCGATTAAATAACCAGTTAAAGCCTCTGAAAAAAGGGCCGCAAAAACGATCCATCTGACGGGTTAACCAATCCTTGGGTGCATCATGCCCACGCAATAATAAAGCGGCTAATGCAGGCGAAAGTGTTAACGAATTAATGGCTGAAATAACGGTGGAGATCGCAATGGTAACTGCAAACTGGCGATAAAATTGACCGCTTAAACCGCTTACGAAAGCCAAAGGCACAAATACAGCACATAACACTAACGCAATCGCAACAATCGGCCCTGAAACTTCTCGCATTGCTTTTACGCTGGCATCATAGGCGCTTAAACCATGTTCAATATTACGCTCAACGTTTTCTACCACAACAATGGCATCATCCACCACAATTCCAATGGCGAGTACCAATCCAAATAGTGTAAGCGTGTTTATCGAAAAGCCAAGCATCCACAATACTGCAAAGGTTCCTACCACTGAAACAGGAACAGCTAATAAAGGAATAATCGAAGCGCGCCAGGTTTGTAAAAACAAAATAACAACGATCACCACTAAAATAATAGCTTCAATCAGCGTGTGAATCACTTTATTGATCGATGCATCCACGAAACGGGTGGGGTCATACACAATACTGTACTCAACGCCTTCAGGAAAATCCTTTTTAAGGCGTTCCATGGTGGAACGCACCTGATCAGCCAGCGCTAACGCATTTGATTGAGGGGCTTGAAACACTGCTATTGCAGCGGCTTCTTTATTGTTAAGTAAGCTGCGTAATGCAAAGCTATTTGCACTCAATTCCACACGCCCAACATCTTTCACGCGAATCATGGAACCATCACGTGTATCGCTTTTTAAAATAATATTGGCAAAGTCTTCTTCAGTTTGTAGTCGGCCCTGTGTATTTACAGATAATTCAAAATCTGTGCCTTTGGGCGAAGGTGAAGCACCGATAACCCCTGCTGCTACTTGGGCATTCTGTTCACGTACCGCATTGGCTACATCGGTAGCAGTTAGATTACGGGCGGCTAATTTAGAAGGATCAAGCCATAAACGCATGGCATAATCACCACCACCGAATAACAGCACTTGCCCCATACCTGATATTCGCAGTAACTCATTTTTTATATTAAGCTGCGCATAATTACGTAAATATAAAGCGTCGTAATGGTTATTGGGTGAAACCAAATGCACCACCATTGTAAGATTCGGCGCTGATTTTTCAGTGGTTACACCTATCTGGCGCACAATATCTGGCAAGCGCGGTAAAGCACGGCTAATTCGGTTTTGAATAGCCGTTTCTGCCACTTCAGGATTGGTTCCAATTTTAAAGGTAGCCGTTAACATCAGCGTACCATCTGCCGTCGCTTGGCTATCTACATACAATAAATTTTCAACCCCGTTAATTTGCTCTTCCAGCGGCATGGCAACTGTTTCAGCAATTACACTAGGATTCGCCCCGGGAAACTGCGCACGCACCACAATATTAGGCGGTGATACTTCAGGGTATTCTGAAATGGGCAAGCGAAAAATAGCCATCGCCCCCAACAAAAAAATCAACGACGATAGCACCGTCGCAAAGCGAGGGCGATCAATAAAAAAACGAGCAATATTCATGCTATAAAACCTTTGCGTTGAAGGACTAGGCCTAAGAAGTTTTTACTTCTCGTAGCCTACGATTTAGCTGCAGCGGGTGCAGCTTTAGGCTCAGATTTTTCGGCTTTTTCAGGCGCTTTTTCGGGCGCTTTTTCAGGTTTTACAACCATGCCTGGCTGTATACGCTGAACGCCTTCTACGATGACAAGGTCTCCAGCTTTTAAGCCTGACTGAACCACACGTAATCCCTCATGTAATGAGCCCAATTTCACTTCTTTCGGAAATGCTTTATTGTCAGGTGAAACCACCCATATAATTTTCTTCGACTGATCTACATTTACCGTTCTATCGGGTACCAATATGGCGTCAACAGGCAGACCTTCTGGCACACTCACACGTGCAAATAAACCTGGCATCCATTGCCCCGAGGTATTTTCAAATACCGCGCGTGCTTGAACAGTACCCGTTGAAGGGCTCACCCGGTTATCTAGAAAATCGAGCTTACCTTCATAGGTATTATCTCCATCGTCAGACAGCAGCATTTTTACGGGAACCGCTTGGCCTTTTCTAAACACAGCGCTTGATTTCAAATACGACTGCTCACTCATCGCAAAATAAACATGCATATGATCAACCGATACAACGGTGGTAAGCACCGAGGTACCTGCTCCGATTAAATTTCCCGCGGTAATAAGCGCTCGTGAAACTCGCCCATCAATGGGTGCGCGAATTTTTGTATAACTTAAATTAAGATTTGCCAGTCGATACGCAGCTTCTGCTCCTTTTAACGTTGCTTCGGCTTGATTTTGCTGTGCACGTAACGTTTCATTTTCTTGCTGAGAAGTCGCTTTCGCTTCAAACAGCTTTTTTGAACGCAATGCATCGGTTCGACTTAACTCTAATTGGGCTTTAGCTGCTGCTACCTGTGCCGCAGCACGCGCTAGCTCAGCTTCAAAAGGTGCAGGATCTATGGTATAAAGCACATCGCCCTTTTTTACCTTCTGCCCTGCTTTAAAATGCAGGTTTTCAATTACCCCTGATACTCTCGAGCGAATTTCTACACTTTCAGGCGATTCAAAACGCCCTGTCCACTCACTTACTGGCTGAATGGTTTTTTGAATAGCTTCCGTTACAGTAACGGGGATTGCAGGAGGAGGCGTTGCAGCAGCACCATGTGGCGCCGATGATTTTTCATCGCTACCACATGCACTTAACAACAATGACACAGTTAAATACGCTAACCCTGACCATTTAAATCTAGGTTTGCTTTTGGAATGATTTTCAAAAAATAGCATAATCAGCCTTTGTAAACTTTTATTATCGCTGTATTGTATTTGCTAAAAATTAGTTACGCAATGTATTATTAAGATATGAACCAACCTAAAAACTCTAAAACATTTGATTATGAAGAAGCACAACGCCGAATCGCACAAGCACATCAACGTGCTACAGGCGATGCGCTGGGTGATGTAAACATTAATTTGTTACTAAAACACAACACCTGGCTGCTTTCAGACTGCTTCAACGATGCGCTAAAAGCATACTCTTTAAATTGCATTAGCTATTTTGTGCTAATTAGCCTTTATACGTCTCCTGATAACCAAGCGAACCCTTGTGATATTTGTGTGTGTACGGGAGAAACCCGTGCCAATATGACGCGTATATGTGATGAATTAGTTGAGCAAAAACTTATTTTGCGAATTCCCAGTGCAACCGATCGGCGCCGTATTGATATATCGCTAACGCCCGAGGGTATAAGTGTATTGGAAACGATTATTCCGCAGTTGAGAACGCATATAGAAACTATTTTTAAAGTGTTTGATGAAACTGAAAAAGCGACCCTTGAACGGTTATTGCTTAAATTGATGCATTCTTTGACAGGAAGTTAATATAGAAGTGCTATACAGTTAGTTGCAAAAAATAATTTTGTTTCTAAAAATAGATTTTAAGCACCAGATTATGCAGTAAAAAATGTATTATTTTCTTTTAAAAAAAATAGGTTAGATAACCGCACCTATTCACCAACTGAATGAACACCCAGCTTATTCAGTATTACCTAACGTACCACTACATATACCTGATTCAATATTCCACAATTTTAATGTTAAATCATCTGAGGCAGTAACCAGTGTCCCATTTTTCAAAAAAATACACCCTCGTATTTTATTATGATGACCAGTAAGTATTTTTATACATTTATTGCTATCTATTTTCCAAATTCTTATGGTTTGATCAAAAGCAACTGAAGCTATATATTGCCCGTTTGGTGAAACATCGCAAGCCCTAACTTTATCTGTATGGCCTCTCAATACGTTCAAACATTGGCCAGTTTGAGCATTCCATACTCTCAATGTTTTATCAGCTGAAGCTGAAATCACTAATCGGCCATCTATTGAGAAGGTGCCATCTCTAATAATGCCTTTATGCCCTTTGAGAGTTTGTAAACACTCACCATTTTTAGCATTCCAAATGCGCACCGTTTCATCATCTGAGCATGTTAAAAATTGATACCCTACAGGTGAAAATTTGCAATCCCTAATGGCTCCTTTATGCCCTCTTAAAACGTGTATACATTCTAGTGTTTCACTATCCCATACGCGTGCAGTTAAATCATCCGAGCAAGAAATAAAATATTTACCATCAAAAGAATAATCACAACCTCTAATACCTTTTGTATGACCTTTAATAGTTTGAATACATTTACCTGACTTAATATGCCACAAATATAAATTACTATCAGAAGTTGTAGATAAAATATGTTCATTATCTTGTGAAAATGTGCTGTCATAAACCAAATGACTGTGCACCAAAATTTTAATACAACTTAATTCGTTAATATTCCATATTCTTAAGGTATTATCGAGAGAGCAAGAAGAAACATAATTATCGCAAGGTGATGATGAGCAACTAACTATTAATCTAAGATGATGAGGTAAATTAAGCGTGCTTTCGATTAAATGACGATTATCATCATACGTAGAAGACGGAGTACATTGATCAAAAATAATAGAAGAATGAACTATTGAAGGTTCTAATGCTATTGTATTTTCTAAACCACATCGGGTAAATTCACGGTAATGTAAGTTAGTATGTGAAAAATCAGAACCTTCTAGATTTACATCTATAAAATAGCCATGCATTAAATTAGCATCACAAAATTTAACCTTTTGAGCCATACAAGAAGCTATCTCTGCAGCCTCACAAGAAGCATTAGAAAAATTTGCTTCATTTAGAAAGATTTGTCTAATAATAGTTCCATTCAAATTTGCTGACTTAAATGATGCACCTCGTAAATTAAAAATATTTATATCGTCTTTACTCATAATTACCCAATCTTTTAATTGAGCACCATCCATATGTATGTATTCAGTATTTGGATAAGGGTAGAATTTAATGTGAGCATTTAAACAGTAAGCAAATGCTAGCTCACTTGCTTGATTTATGTAGTTATTTAAAATACTACGAAGACTAATTAAAGCTTGTGGATTATCTTCATCTACTATCCATTGACCTAAAAAATCAAACGTTTCACGGCTAATTATAGGTAGGATCCACTTTTTCAGATTATTTTCTATTAGCGATTTATATAAATAAGAGGCTAGAAAAAACTCTAAAATAGACGTATGAGCAAATCTAAAATTACTGTCCTTAACGCGAACTAACAAAGTTGCAACCATTAGATCATCAAGCAAAATTTCAACAATAGAATTAGTATTATTTTCTCGATTATTTATACCGTAATGAATAGCTAAATCATTATTCTCAACAATCCATTGTTTGAACCATTTCTCTAAATAATCCGAAGTCCAAGCTTGTTTACCAGAACGCCATAAATCCGCTGAAAAATTTTCTAATAATATAAGTTTATGTTCAACTGATAATTTATGTTTGCCTGTATCACGCTCAAGTAACGATAAAATTAAATGGCGATATATAGTGATGCCTTGAATTTTCGATTGAGATTGATTCCATTCTTTGATATGAGGTATTAAATGAGGTATTAAACTTAAGGTATAGGGACGCTTAGATATCTCTACTAAATTATTAACTGAACGAACCAATGATAACAGAACATCGATATCTTCATCAGGAACTAAATGTATTAAGTAATTTTTAATTTGCGGTAGCGTTAAAGCGCTTAATTTAAAAAAAGTATAATGTACTGATTCCTTCAATGTCTTTAAATGATCTGGTAATAAGAATACTCCTTGCTCTTCATGGTTTCTGAAAAAATGAGTACGGCAAGTAAGTAAAGCTCGCCCGTGAGTTGATAAAAACTTTTGATGCGCTGAAAAAACTATTCCTAATAAATTTTGTACAAATGCTTTCCCTTGCTTACGATTCAAATGCACAAGCACTTCATCCAGACCATCAAAAATAATTAAAGCACGGTCATGTTGTACTAAGTAGATAATTTCTTCTGCACTTATTGGATTTTCACGTTCAAAATTGCCGCTTCCTTTAAGTAAATAGTCAATAATGCTTTGATAAGATAAGGTATCTAAATTGTTTTTGTTAGTAATTAACCTTAAATCTAAATAAATAGGTAAGGGAAATTTTTCTGAATTTAATAGATTTTGTGCTAGTTTTAAAGTAGTAACGGTTTTTCCCATTCCATAATCAGCCAGAATTACACCTAGCAAGGCCTTAGGTTTACGTAACCATTTTTGCAAATAGCTAAATATAGATTTAGGTTTATTACATGTTAAGTAACTGCCTAGATATTTTTTTTCAACAAACAACTCATTTAATTGAACTTCGTAACCAAACTGAGGAATTAAATATTCGATAGAATTAAAAAAATGTATTTCATTTGATGTAAATTCAATCGCTTTTTTTCTAATTGTATTAATCTGATTATTTGATAAGATCATATTTAATTTTCATTATTGAGTGAACGAATTTTGAAAAATGGTTACAATATTTATAAAGTTCAAACTTTTACTTATAATGATCAACCATAAAATAATACTTTGATTTCATTGTAACTTAACTATATTTAATTAAACATAGAATTAATACTACTATTTTTATGCATTTGATTTTATTTATATATTTTTCATTTCATCTAATTATATGTAAATAAAACAAAAGAGTTACAATCATAGTCTGGGCAGACGCCCTAGCGTAAGCGCAAGAAATCATCGATTAGACATTAGCAAGAAATGTTGCCTTGAACAGTTATCTCAGTCCAGGCCTATTCAATACGGCTCTTATACTTGTAATAGTCGTTAAAATTAGCTTTACTAAATAGAGTACTACACCTTTGCAAGTCTCCACGCATCAAAGCGTATCGAGGCACTTATTTATAATCATGGGTACACGCCGATAAAAAGAAAAGACGCTTGAAAAGGTAGATGCATTCATGTTCTATAAAGTACTTCTTCCTCATGAATCACTGACACTACCTCTTAACGATAAAAAGGAACGCTTTGAAATCATTTTAAATATTGACCCTAACACGTTATGGTCTGATTGCTTTCTCGATAACAATATTATTCATCCAAATGCCCTTGAATTATCGTGTATAGGTATTGATCAGCGTAATTATGGGGTTGAAGGTTTCTGTATTACGACACAAGCTCTTAACGCAGAATCAAACCCAGCTATACCAGGTATGGAATGGTTACCCACAACACGCCGAGATAAACCCGGCTCTCGAGTCCTTGTCATTGAGCCTCAATATCTAACCGATGCCATCCAAAAATTATGGGTAATATTTGGAGTCAATACTCCAGACACAGAAAAATTCAAGAGCTGGCCTAAAGGCAGCGTACAAATTCGTTGCGGTTTTCAAACTTGGGAATGGCAGTTTCCTGATATTGGGTGTACTAATACACTTGCTTTTCAGCCCTTAGTGCTCGAAAAGCTTCGCAATACCTGGCGAGTGCATTTTGTAGGTAAAACACTAAATTTACCGCCTCATATCCATAATCAAAATATTATGACTCCGCCTACCTTTCAGGATGCTTCCTTTTCTTCTTCCTCTATAAACACTCAACCTCACTCTTCTACTACCCAAGACGTTTCTTTTCCTAATCAAACAGCTATGCCTGAAGGTCTTAAAGAACTTTATTCGATTGCGGTACCTTATTTAGATAGGTTCAACATTACGCCTAAACGTCTTCGCCTCATCGTTATCATAGATTTCAGTGTATATATGGAACCCTTTTTTGCATCGGGCGATATAGGAAAACTACTCAAACTTTTCACCGGGCTAGCAGCTCATGCTCAATACAATGGTGAGTTTGAAGTGTTTCTTGCAGCAAAGCAGCTTATTTCGCTTAACTCTGTAAATTGGGAGACACTCTGCACGCCTGATACGCTTACCAATGCACCTGTTATTCAAGAATGGATAAAAAGAAATACATTTAATCCGCGTTTAAATTATGGGCAAATCATTTCTGAAATCAGGAAAAATATTTACCCTGCTAACCAAGGGGGAAGCGTAACAACGCTATGTCAGGATGCACGGCCCACTTGGGTGATCAGCTTGGTATCTCACGATGCCAATGATAATGCTTATGCTCAATGGCAGCTTCGTTGGGCTTCCTATGAACCTATTTTTTTACAGTTTCTGGCTGTTACACGCACGCATCAAACACCCGTGCATCAAGCATCAGACTCGCCACGAACTATTTTTCATAAAGGCAGTAGTAGTACTGAATACGATTTTTCTTTTTTACATAGTTTATCAGCGCTTGAAAACTGTATGTTGCCTAATACCGACTTTGCAGCGTTATGTAATATCCCCCAACTTACTGCATCAGCGCTTTATTCAACGCTGATTAAAGGATACGGCGAGTGGTTACAGGCAGGTATAAAAGCTGGCGCGTTAGAAGGTGACTCAGCAACCGCAAAAAAACTACTAACGTCAGTTAAAAATAATATTTTTGATTAAGCCAAAAATATATGTTGAATAACCTGTTCTTCTTTTTGTTCTTTTTTTAGTAGCGCCAGCATAAATAGTTTGCCTCTATTATAAGTTTAGTTTTTAATTCAAGTTAATTTTTGGCTGCTTTTTCGTTGAAACCAACCCCCAAAAAGATATAATAGACCAAGCGCCTTCCAGCAAAAAAAAACCCCAATTGTGTTGATCAAACGCAATCATAGTCAGCGTACTTCCTCCTATCAAATTTAATAAAAGATAAGCAAACGATGATGAGGTTAATATTTGTAGCTGCAATAATGCATAAGCAATCAGCATTAACACAGCTCCTGCTAATTGAGGAATTTGAGTTATCCAATAAGAAAGCATTACATTACTGCTTCACGCATTAGAGTTTTAGGTTGAGGTATATGCAGTATGCTTTCTGGCTGAGGCTCAATCTGAAGATAACTTTCCAGTGAGTCATCCATTGCATTCACCCAAGGCGTATGATGTTTAGGCTGCATATTACCCGTCATCACTGAGCGATAGGTATGATTGCGAAAGCCCATAATGTCTTCCTGCTTATGATGCTTCCATTCAACTAATGTTTCATTCACAGCGTCAATATCAAAAGAAGGGTAATCTGTAGCGGCAATTAAATCTTTTACATAATCACCCTGAAAATAAATTTGCTCGTAAGCATCTTGAAGTTTTTCTTCACGCTCGCGCCATTGCATAGAATGCTTCTGCATCTCGCCTTTTGAGGGCAGGTTAATTTGCCCCATGATTACATCACGCGCATACCAAGCTTGGGCATCAAACATATTAAATGTATAATATTGATCTTGCATACCAAGATAAAACAGCTTTGGATTCTCTTCCCAAGCTATCCCTTTGTAAAGCCCCAACGGCCATAGCCGATTTGCAGTTTTTAACCTGAGATTATCTGGCAGGAAAGGAAAGCTGTGCAGGTAACCCGTGCATAAAATAATTGCATCAATCTCTTTTTGAGTACCATCTTTAAATGTGCAGGTCTTATTTTCTATCTTTTGAAGCAGCGGTACTTCTTTCCAATTATCTGGCCAATCAAACCCTATAGGTTTTGTACGGTAACTAACCGTTACCGATTTGCATCCATATTTCCAGCATTGTGAACCGATATCTTCAGAAGAATAGCTGGTACCAATCAAAAGAACATTTTTATCTTTAAACTCTCTTGCATCACGGAAATCATGAGCATGCAAAATGCGTCCATTAAAGGTACTAAATCCGTCAAAATAAGGGATATTGGGCGTTGAAAAATGCCCCGATGCTACGATTACATGATCAAACTCTTCTGAATAAACGTGATCTTTAATTAAATCATGTACCGTTACTGTAAAGAGGCCGCTTTGCTCATTATAGTTAACCATACGTACAGGTGTATTAAACCGACACCAACTCCGAACACCTGCTTTTTCAACGCGTCCCTTAATATAATCCCATAAAACTGCTCGAGGAGGATAAGAGGCTATTGCCTGTCCAAAATGTTCCTCAAAGGTATAATCAGCAAACTCTAAACATTCCTTGGGTCCATTTGACCAAAGATAGCGATACATGCTGCCATGAACAGGTTCGCCGTATTCATCTGTTCCTGTACGCCATGTGTAATTCCAAAGACCGCCCCAATCACTTTGTTTTTCAAAACAAACTATTTCAGGAATAGTTAAACCCTTCGCTTTTGCTGATTGAAAAGCTCTTAACTGAGCCAGACCAGAAGGGCCTGCACCAATAACTGCAACACGCTTATTACTCACTTATAGCACCTTACCTTTAAATTAGATTTATGGTTATAACTACTAGCGCTAAGCATTCTGGAGACATAATAAGGAAACTTCAAGGAAGCGATTGCGGCTCAAACGGTATTTCATTATTTAAGAACTATAAATTTTTAGCATACCTGGTAATCATTCCAGGTATAAATACTATAAACAATGGAAGCAGATTTTAATAATAATTAGAAGCTACGCAGTTGGGCGCTATCAAGACATGGGATGACCACCAACATGGCCAACGTAGACAGTACCCTTTCGGAACAGCATACGCCAGTGCCGAGCCTTAGTTAGTAACTTACTTCAGTAAAAATAGTTACCCTGCGATAACAGCGCCTTCAGCTTCAGCAATAATTTCCTGAATAATATCCCAGCGCTCTTCGGTAATTTTTCCAGCGCTAATTGCTTCAGTAAAAGCACAATCTGGCTCACGATCATGCTGGCAATTGCGGAAGCGGCATTTACCTAAATAAGGGGCAAAATCAGGGCAGGAAGCAAGTATTTCTTGTTGAGAAAGCCCTTTTACTCCAAAGGTCTGCATACCAGGAGAATCCATTACCGCAGTTTGGCGCGCTTCATCAAGCCAGTACAGCTGTGTTGTTGTCGTTGTATGCCGACCGCTTCCCATTGCTTCAGAAAGCTCTCGTGTTGAGAGATTTAATCCTGGAATTAATGCATTAATAATAGAAGATTTACCAGCGCCCGATTGCCCAATAAGAACCGTTGTTTTATGTTGTAATGGCTCTCTAATTGCCTCAATTTCACTATCTTGTGCAGAGACTTCTATCACAGTAATACCGAGATTACGATAACGCGGTATCCATTCCCACAAAGGATGCTCAGGTAAATGCTGTGCTAAATCTCGTTTATTAACGATAAGTACAAAATTCACTTTTTGTACGTGCGCCACCAGTATCCAACGCATGAGTAAGGATTCACTGGGCAATGGATCCCATGCTAATACACCAAATACCTGATCAACATTTGCTGCAATTGTTTTAGTACGCACTTCATCACGGCGTGAAAATACGTTCTTGCGAGGATGGCATTTTTCTACTACACCTTCAAGACCTGAAATAATGGAGATATCAACCCAATCTCCGCATACCACTTGAAGCTGCTGACGCCGCGCATGACACAAAACAATTTCTTGCGATGCTGGCAACCAAACATTTGCTCGTTTACCTTGCCGTGCAATTACTTGTCCATAATATTGAGACATTAGACTTCTTCTTCATTTTCATTGTCATTATTCTGAGTATGCCAGCTAGCCGACGCCACGCCTTTTTCAATACTAATATTTCCCACAAACTGTTCTAACTGATTTGAAATGGATTCTAGTTGAGAAGGTTTAGGATTATAGGTCACTAACATTGCGCTTAATCGTACAAAATTAGCATCTTCGAGATCTTTTTCAGTATGCAGCGATCGCAACATCAAAGGAACATTTCCCAACATATTTAACACTGATTTTCGAATCAGTTGTTCTTCACGCTTTCTACATCTCAATATCACCTGATAAAACAACTCACCCGCAACAGCAGGTTCTTCAGGCGTTTCATTCGCTAACGTAACAGGCGCTGTTGATAGCGTTCTTCTTGATATAAAACGATTAATGCTACCTGAAATATTCTTTAACACTATATTCGCACATAAAATCAATAAGGTACCAACGGTAGCAGCATCAGCCTCACCTACACCGCACAATACCCCAATAGCAGAAGAACACCATAAGGTTGCTGCAGTACTTAGCCCGCGCACTTTCGCGCCATCCTTCATAATAACACCAGCCCCAACAAAACCGATGCCTGATACAATTTGCCCAATAACACGGCCTTGATGTGTCAAGATTCCTGAATCAAAACCACATGACAATACAAATAAAGCAGCGCCCAACGATACTAGCGCATTGGTACGCAAACCCGTTGTACATTGCCTGAACTGCCGCTCAATCCCAATTAATGTTCCTAAAAATAACGCAATAAGAGCACGCATCGTAAACAGATGCAAATCAATAATCATCGCACTCCCCCTCCAGTAAGCATTTTATTTTCTAAACTGTAGACTCATTTGGCTCATTTAGAAGTTACGCAGTTAAGTTTTATCAAGGCATGCGTTGCCCTGCATAGCAACGCAGACACTATGTATAGCAAGCTGGCAAGTTGCTAACACGTTGAGAAAACTCAATTGCGTAACTTCTAATTATTATAAGTAGACTAATACAACATTGTTCTAATACCTTATCTCAATCATTTAGGAATTTTGAGGCATCGAAATCGACATATTTTTTGTAGGGCAAGGCATGAAGAGGCATCATAACGATTGCTACAGCTAAGCAACCAACCCAGCGAGACGAGAAAAGATACGATGGATACCTTTCAAAATGATAGCGACAAGGTACTAGAAAGCATGGCAATATTGCGTAAAGTTTAATCACTTACGACATGTATAACGGTATTCGCAAGATGGCATGGCGAGATGCCACAACACTAATGAAAAATTTTTATACGCGCACTTACTAGTATGCACGCAAACCCCTACTCTCGAAAACCTATTTATGGCAGAACCCTTTAATTTCCATCTTATTCAAATAGAAATCGTTTATGCTCTGCCAGAACGGTGTACCCGTATAGTGATCAACGTGCCTGATGGCAGCACAGTTCAAATAGCATTAGAACGCTCCAACTTCTTCTCGCAATACCCCGAGCTTTCGTTAGAAACAATAGCAGTCGGTATTTTTGGACACCCTGTTGCGCTATCTTATAACTTACATGATCAAGACCGTATTGAAATTTATCGTCCTTTAACAATGGATCCTAAAACACGAAGGCGATTACGGCATGAAGCCAAAGGTTCACTCAAATAAGCAGGCATACAACATCGCTTCAACAGCGTTCTAGTGTCTGCCTTATTCCTAACAAGCCGTTTGCAATACCTGGCTTTGCTGAAGCAATTTTGCATGTATCCTATAAAGAAAACTTAATCTATCTCCAAGCATCTTAGAGACTTCGTTACAATAGAAGGCATCTCTTCCTTTTCCGCACTTAGTAGGCCTACACGATGAAAAAAAAAATAGCCGTTTTCTTTGGTGGTTTATCCTGCGAACATGATGTTAGCGTACTAACTGGATTACAAATTCTCGAAGCCCTTGACCCTACCCGTTATGAAGCGTTTCCTGTTTATGTGGCACTTGATGGGCGCTGGTATGTAGGCGATGCATTACGCCAGCGTAAAAACTATATGCTATCTTCCCAAACAATTGAAACCCTAGATACCGTTATGCTTCCTGTTGGCGCTACTACCTTAGGCAGCCAATATAAATTGGTTTCTACCAAACCTTCAGGGCTATTTAAACGCGCGGTAAATGAATATACCTTCGATGCAGTATTACCTTCCTTTCATGGAACTGGCGGCGAAGATGGCGCTTTTCAAGGCTTGCTGCGTTGGTTAGGCATTCCCTTTTTAGGGTGCGATATTCTTCCGGCGGCTTTATTTATGAATAAAAAAATGAGCAAATCCATTTTTTTACAACTGCAATTACCTACCTTACCGTACGTTGCTCTCTCACGAACTGTTAATCTGGATATCTTAGAAACACAGATTAAAGATTTACAATTCCCACTTTGCGTCAAGCCCTGCAATTTAGGAAGCAGTGTGGGCGTATCGAAAGCTGCCAATATTGATGAACTTAAAACAGCGCTATTAAAAGTTTTCAAGATTGACCATACAGCAATGCTTGAGCCCTTTGTCGAAGATCTGGTGGAATATAATGTTGCAGTAAGCCGTGCATTTGGTGAAACCCGCATTTCGGCCATAGAGCGGCCAGAACGTAAATCAAACGTTCTCGATTTTAAAGATAAATATCTTTCAGGCGGTGATGTTTATAACAAACTTGGCAATAAACTGGCTCAAGGTGAAAATGCAGGCATGCAAACAGCAACACGCACACTGAACCCTAGTGAGCTAGGCGAAACGCGTCGTAATATTATTACGCAAGCCGCCACAGCAATAGCCGAATCCACCGATTTAACAGGAACAGTACGCATCGATTTTCTGGCGCAAAGCTCTTCTGAAGCTATATGGGTGAATGAAGTCAATACATTCCCAGGCTCTTTAAGTTATTTTTTATGGGAAGCAGCTGCACCTAAAGTTCGTTTTTCTGATCTGCTCAACCAACTGTTGGATGAAGCATTTGCCCGCCCACCGCTTGGAGTATTTGACCCTGTTCAGGCAGGTACTGCTATTTTTAGGCGTTAATCATCTACCGTTTGAACAATTCTCTGATGTTATGCTTGCGCTGAATGTTACGGTTTAAAAAAGCTGTAAAAGAAACCCAAAAAGGCAGATATAACATCTGCCTTTTGAAATATTAGAAGCTGTGCAGTTAGGTTCTAATATTTCAAAATTTATTAAAGATATTTGTAACCTAAGTAAGTCTCCTAAAGAAAAAATCTAGCCTCTTATTTACCGATTAGGCTGCAATATCTCCTTGCTAACAAACCAATTTCGTGTACTTCTTTACGATTATTCAGTTCCGCATTCACTCTGCCGATAGTGATTAGAATGCCACGTAAAAGCCTCGAAACGGTATGTGTTTTTTAAACAGTACGTGCTTTCATGCTCTAGAGTTTAGAGAGATGTAACATACCTCGGTATCATCTTTGATTCTCTAGCGATAAAAAAAGATTTAAAAAAATAAGCAATGCTGGGAAAGAAGGAGATTAAGCACATGTCGTCCCAATTGATGAAAAATATCGAAGCGCGCACGAAGCTTGCGGGGACAAACAAGCTTGAGATTCTTCTATTTACGTTAGGGCTTGACCCGCGTACACAGCGCAAAGAAACCTATGGCATTAATGTATTTAAAGTACGTGAAGTGCTTCGTGTACCCCCTATTACACGCGCTCCTGATATGCCTACTTCTGTTGAAGGTATGGTCAGTTTACGCGGCAGCCTGGTTCCTGTGATTGATTTAGCTAAGTTGGTCGGGATTAGTCATGAAGATCGCTTACCTATTATGATCGTCACTGAATATAACGGGCATACTCAAGGCTTTCTGGTTGAGGCAGTGGATACCATTCTTCGATTAGATTGGTCTGCCATGCGTGTGCCTCCTGAAATGCTGATTAATCAAACGGGCGGCATGGTTACATCTGTCACTGAATTACACGACGGTCGGCTAGTGATGATGATGGATGTAGAAAAAATCCTATCTGAAACGGTTCCTACCTATAACGATGAATATTTATATCGTAACCTTAAGCCGATTGGCATTAATAAAACTGTCTTTTTTACAGATGATTCAACGACTGCCCGCCGCCAGGTTGAAAAAACGCTTCAAGCGATTGGCATCAAATATCAATTTTCGATTAATGGAAAACTCGCCTGGCAAGAACTAAGCAAAATTGCTGACTTTGCAGAAGCGGCAGGCCGCCCTACCTCAGATTTTATTCAGCTCATTTTAACAGATATAGAAATGCCAGAAATGGACGGCTTTATGTTGGTTAAAAAGATTAAAGCCGATGGTCGTTTTACCAATATTCCCGTCGTCATGCACTCCTCTCTTTCTAGTGACCAAAACCAACAACTCGGTCTCGCTATTGGTGCAGACGCTTATGTTGCTAAATTTGACTCTCAAAAACTCGCTGAAATTATGACGCGCTTTTTGCTGAAGGAAAGCGATGCGAATGGACAGGGAGCATAAGCGATGGAAATGAAAAATAGTTTGATTGACAACATTGATGCACGAACCAAATTAGCGGGTTCCAATAAAATGGAGATTCTGCTGTTTTCTTTAGGTACAAAAGAAATTTTTGGTATTAATGTATTTAAAGTACGAGAAGTCAGTAAAACACCCAGAATTACTAAAGCACCCTATATGCCTGCAGGTATTGAGGGCGTTATTTCACTTCGCGGTAATATTATTCCTGTTATTAATCTGGGAAAATTTGCGAACCTTGATAACATACCCAATACCCCCCCTGCCATTATGATCGTTACTGAATATAGCCGTCATACTCAAGGCTTTTTAGTTCATCAGGTCGAACACATTGTTCGGGTAGACTGGGATATGGTGAAATCGCCTGAAGGTATGCTATCAGGTAGCGATGCTTTAATAACAGCGATTACCGAACTCCCCGATGGGCGGTTAATCTCTATTTTAGATGTTGAGCAAATTTTAGCCAATGCCTATGGCGAAGACTCTATTTTCTCGATGGATCCTATTGTTAATGGGGAAAACTATACTGTATTTTTTGTTGATGATTCTGCAGTTGCTCGTAAAATGATTAGCGGTGTGCTTGATCAACTTTCAATTCGCTATCACCAAGCTAATAATGGGTTAGATGGCTGGAATAAATTGGATAGCTTAGCGTCTCGCGCCCAGCGTGCTGGGGAAAGCTTACGAGAATCGCTTCAGTTGATTCTTGTAGATGCCGAAATGCCTGAAATGGATGGTTATGTTTTAACCAAGCAAATTAAATCTGATCAACGTTTCCAAGGTATTCCTATCATTATGCATTCATCACTTTCTTCAGAAGCTAACCGGGCAATGGGTAAAAATGTAGGCGTTGATGCCTATGTTGCCAAATTTGATCCTGAGATTTTAGCTTCCACTATCCGCTCGACCCTTAACCGCTAGGATAATCATCATGGTCGATAAAAACCTTAAGTTTCTGGTAGTCGATGATTTCTCTACCATGCGACGCATCATTAGAAACCTCCTGAAAGAGCTCGGCTTTTCAAATGTTGATGAAGCTGAAGATGGTGCTGTCGGGTTGCAAAAATTACGCTCGGGCAGTTTTCAGTTTGTGATTACTGATTGGAATATGCCTAACATGACTGGCATTCAGTTGCTAAGAGCCATACGCGCAGAAGCAACATTGCGAACACTACCTGTATTAATGGTAACTGCTGAAGCTAAGAAAGAAAATATTATAGAAGCCGCTCAAGCAGGCGCCAATGGATATATCGTTAAACCGTTTACCGCAGCGACTCTTGATGAAAAGCTGGGCAAAATTTTCGACAAAATGGGCTAAGGGATATAGACCATGGCAGATCACAACCAAACGGATAAAAGCGGCGATAGCGACGAACTCGAAGCCCTCTTCGATAGCATTGCCAGCAGCACAACATCTTCTCCAGAGCCAGACAGCAGCGATATGCTAAGCGAAGAAGCAATGATGGCAGCAATGATGGGCGAAGCAGCCCCTTCAACCTCTGCACTTGCTGAAGTTGACCCCAACAGTATAGATCCTGCTCGGGGTGATGCCATGTTCCAAAGTATTGGTCATTTAACCCGACAGCTTCACGATACCATGCGTGAGTTAGGGTTTGATAAATCAATGGAGAAACTCGCCACAGAGCTACCCGATGCCCGTGATCGTCTTAATTATGTAGCCAAAATGACTGAGCAAGCGGCAGAGCGGGTATTAAATGCAACCGATAGTGCTCAGCCTATTCAAAATAAACTCGCAAAAGATGCATCGGCTCTTAACGCAAATTGGAACACGCTGTTAACCACTCAAATGAATGCACAAGATGGCGGAAAACAACTCAAAACATTAGTTGAATCTACCCAAATGTTTTTAAATCGGGTTCATACAGATACTGAGCAAACAAATAAATATCTAATGGATATTGTGATGGCTCAAGACTTTCAAGATTTAACAGGGCAAGTTATCAAAAAAATTATCAGCGCTGCTGCTGATCTTGAGGTACGAATGGTTGAGCTGTTAGTGCAGTACACACCTGCCGAAAAGCGCGACGAAGTAGACTTATTACATGGACCACAAATTAATACTGAAGGAAGAACCGATATTGCTGCAGATCAACAACAAGTTGATGATCTTCTTGCAAGTTTAGGCTTCTAATCAAAATGATACCGATAAATATTTTAAATAGTGCATTCCCAGGAGGGCTCCATGAGTGATTTTGCTGGAATGGAAGATATCCTACAAGACTTCTTGCTCGAAGCGTCGGATCTTCTTGCTGGCGTAGACAATCAGCTTGTGGATCTTGAAAAACGTCCTGGAGATAAACATCTCCTGAACGAAATATTTAGAAATTTCCATACTATAAAAGGTGGGGCAGGGTTTCTGGCAGCAAATGAATTAGTGAATTTATGCCATCGCACTGAAAACTTGTTTGATAAATTACGTAATGGTCAACTCGCCATGAATCCTTTTGTACTCGATGCTGTCTTGGGTGCAACAGGCGTCGTAAAAACCATGTTTGACTCTCTTCATCGCGGCAAACAGCCTACAGCGGCTCCTGCCCATATTTTAGATGCACTCGATCGTATTTTAGCAGGTGAAGTAAATGGGCCAGCTGTTACTCAAGCAGTTACACCCGCCGCAACAACCGTTAATACCGCCGCTGTACCCATACCAGCTGCTACCGATAACTGGTCAACGCTTTATCAGCATCTTACAGGCCAAGAAACGACTACGGCATCGGCTTCATCTACCCCCTCTTTAACTCCACAACGTGCTGCTGGATCAGCCAGTGAACTTTCTGCCGCACTTGAGCTTGCACCGCAAACACATGTTGAAATGCCATCGCTATCTGCGGTTGCAATGAATACTCCCTCACCTACTGCATCTCCTAGTCCTGCTATTGCTACGCCTGCCGGTGCTATGCCCGGAGCCAATGCAAGCGCAAGCAGTTTATCTGCTCAAAATAGCGGCCCTGCGCCTATTACAGTAAAAGAAAATACGATTCGTGTTGATACACATCGGCTTGACCATGTGCTTAATCTTTCGGGTGAAATAGGCCTTACTAAAAATCGCCTAACGACGCTACGCAGTGAAGTTTTACAAGGCAAAACAGATGCAGGAACCATACGTGCATTAGATGAGGCCGTTAGCCAGCTTGATTTACTAGTGGGCGATCTTCAAAACGCTGTGATGAAAACACGTATGCAGCCGATTGGTCGATTGTTTCAAAAATATCCACGTATGGCGCGTGACTTAGCACGCCAACTCGGTAAAGATATTGAATTAATTATCAGCGGTGAAGAAACTGAAATCGACAAAACGATGATTGAGGATTTAAACGATCCTCTCGTGCATTTAGTACGTAATGCAGTTGATCATGGCATTGAATCGATTGCGGATCGTTTAGCCTCTAAAAAGCCTTCAAAAGGTATTATTCGCCTTGATGCCTACCAAGTTGGCGATCATATCGTGATTGAAGTAGCGGATGATGGACGTGGCATGAGTGCTGATAAACTACGCACCAAAGCCATTGAAAAAGGATTAATCGATCTTGAAACGGCGAATAGCCTAGATGACAAACAAGCCTTACAGTTAATTTTCTTACCCGGCTTTTCTACCAAAGACCAGATATCTAGTGTATCAGGGCGCGGGGTAGGAATGGATGTCGTTAAAACCAACATTCAAAAACTGAATGGTCGGTTAGATATTCAATCAGTGCCAGGCGGTGGTGGAACCACATTCTCTATTCTTCTCCCGCTAACACTCGCTATCATGCCAGTGCTTGTCGTTGTCGTTCAAAGCCAGCCCTTTGCAGTACCTTTAGCGATGGTACGAGAAATTATTCCCCTTCGTCATGAAGATGTTCAAGAAGTTTCAGGGCGCGCAACAATGGTTGTTCGCGATGAAGTATTGCCCATTCGCTCATTAAGCCATTTATTAGGATGGTCGCATACTCAAGCGCCTCAGTTTGGCGTGCTCATGCAAAGCTCCTCTACTAATTTTATTCTTGCCATTGATGATTTTATCGGGCGTGACGACGTTGTTATCAAACCCCTTGAAGCCATTAAACCTAAAGGTATTGCAGGCGCTACGCTCTCTGGTGATGGCTCTGTAGTGTTGGTTTTAGATATGGAAGAAGTTCTCTCACATGATGGCGCTGAAAGCCCTAGTGCCATGTTCCACGTATAACTGCGCACGCGCTATGTGTATGCGTTCCCTCCTAGCAGACGGAGAGGGAACGCATACACAATAATAATTCTATACGTTACGCCCTTGACCTCTATTAATGCACGGTAACACAGACAGTATATTGAGTATGGCAAGTTGCCAACACGCCAGCATACACCACACCTGCGTAATTTCTATACCTACTACTACACTACCCCTTAAGCGCGTCTCCATATTAAAGGAGGCACCATTCTCATTGCCCCGGCTCCTATACGCTTTTTAGATTTAATCACGTGCTTTTTATGGCGAAGCTTCTTTTTAGCCTTAACTACAACAGGTTTTTCGTTAGGATCAACCAATACATTCATATCGATATATTGCCTACAAACATTTTCAAGTAACCAAAAAGCTTCTGTTTTCATGGGATACATTGGGTTATCATTCTGATAGCGTGTTGTATCCGCAATTTTTTCGCCTCTTCCCATGAACTCTTCATAATGCGTTTCGTTTAACGTTTCTTGCTCACCTGTTTTACAGTTCATTTTTTTCATGTTCGTTAACGATGCATAGTCTTTAATATCTTCGCCTACTGTTACAATATGTTTTTCTTTTAAGTTATAAAGTAAGTTTACAATTAGCGTATCTTTATTCACTCTAATATTATTTTCATCGATATACACCGTTCCCCCCCACTTCAAAGTATGTAAATACTGCCAACTAGGAGGCTCTTGAGGAAGAATAGGTTCTGGCTTTACAGATTTACGCACATGTTTTTTTACGTGAGATCGAGTTGCACTATCAGCACATAACGGAACACTACATATACTGACTATGCTCAAGAAAAAACAAGTCATCTTATAAAAAGAAGATGCCTTATGTATCATAGATATACCCCTATTATCGACTCACGATAAATTGAGTATAAATCGCCATCGCAGACTGGCAAGGTAAGAATGTAAAAAACTATATAAATAGTGTTGAAGAGTGCTATTGTTAGATCTCTTTACTACTTCGTATACGGCATGCATGGCTTCTAAAATTTTTTCTCAAACGTGCGCTAAGGCTTCTGCATCACGCGCTTCCAGCTCATCCGATAACAGCAGCCCTGCTTACGGTACGCTTTTTGTAGTCGCCACACCGATTGGCAATCTTCAAGACATGAGCCAACGTGCACAGAAAGTTTTGTCTGAAGTGCATTCAATTGTCGCTGAAGATACTCGCCATGCTAAACATCTAACTCAATGTTTAGGTATTCAAACATCTATATTACCTATTCATTTACGCAATGAGCACGCTGCTGCCGAACGCGTAATCACCCTTCTTAAGGAAGGCCATCATTTAGCATTGATCAGTGATGCAGGAACCCCCGGTGTTTCTGACCCTGGCGGCTGGGTCGTTCGCACAGCACTTAGTGAAAACATAACCGTTGTTCCGCTACCTGGTGCTTGTTCTGCTACGGTGGCATGGAGCGCATCAGGCTTTACAGAATCTCAGTTTCTTTTTTATGGTTTTCTTCCTCCTAAAACTCAGGCTCGGCGTACTGTATTAGCAGAACTCGCCATCCATCCATTCCCTATCATCTTCTATGAAGCGCCTCACCGTATTAAAGAGATGCTGAATGATTTATTCGAGGTGCTCGGCAACCGTACAGCCTGTATTACACGTGAGCTCACAAAGAACTATGAAACAATCAGCAGAGGAGAACTGAAAGCGCTTATCGACTATGCTCAAGGTGAACCTAATATTGAGCGTGGAGAACTCGTTGTGATTGTTGAAGGATGCAAAAATGAACCGAGTGAAGGGTTAGATTCTAGCGCCCTTGAATGTCTTGAAGACATGCTGATGAGTAATTCATTAGTCTCGGCAGTGAAATGGGTACAAAAACTAACCGGCCTTCCTCGAGACATCATTTATAAACAAGCACTTATATTAAAAAATTCTGAAGGTGATGATGAATAAAACGCCCTCAAAACAAAAGAATATTCCTCTCCCATTCTCACAAAAAAGGCTAAAAAAGAATATCAAACTATGAGATAATAATAAAAAGTTATTTAGGTAAAAGTTAGGTTTAAACGAAACACTCTATCAAAAGGGTGTTTCGCACGATATGAATGATACTTGTTAAGGTCATCTAGCTTTAGTTATTTAGTCATCTAATTTAAAGCCTAATTAGATATCCTCGCTATACTTTCTTCCATAGGTGCAAGGGCACTTGGAGTAACGGTACTGTATACTCTAACCCATCGCTTCCGATAGTAAGAATGTTTGGCTCTGACATTGCGCATGCAGTTCCACCCACACTGGCAGCAGTGTCTTAACTATGTCAGCCTTGATCATATAACTGGGCGGTTTTAGATGCCTTGCTCATAGGCTCACACCTAGGAACTCACTGCCAGAAATATTGATAGGCAGCAAACTTTCTGCTCGATTGCCCGACGTCTTTCTTCGCAGCACTCTAGCAATCATACAAACGATTGTTAGTTTTACGTTTTTGAAAAAAAGGATTTTGAAAGGATATTTGTCATGGCAATTCAACCATGCGCTACAGAGCTTACTGACATTGAAGAAATTAACCGCTATCAGGCGGCTGTGGATTCCTTTTTCCGCAATGAAATTGATGAAGAGCGCTTCACCTCGATTCGCCTGCAACAAGGTATTTATGGTCAAAGACAACCAGGCGTAAATATGATTCGCATTAAAATACCGGGCGGTCTTTTAAATGCAGATCAACTCGATAGTATTGCCGATGTGCTTTCCAGCTTTTCGCAGCATGATGTTGCGCACATCACAACCCGTCAAGCGATTCAAGTTCATTATGTTCCTCTTGAAAAAACACCTGACGCCATGAGAGTGTTGGCTAAAACCAATCTTACCAGCCGTGAAGCGTGTAACAATACTGTGCGTAATATGAGCGCCTGCTCATTGGCTGGCGTGTGCCCCCGCGAGCATACTGATATCAACGTACATCAACAAGCTGCCGTTTTACATTTCTTGCGTAACCCATTAAATCAGCAGTTACCACGCAAATTTAAAATCAGTTTTTCAGCCTGTGAAACAGATTGCGCACAAGGTATGCTGCACGATTTAGGTGTAATTGCGGTGCATCAACCTGATCATCCGCAAGGCCCTTTTGGCTTTAAAATTCTAGCGGGCGGCGGATTAGGCCATAAACCACGTGAAGCTATCGTGGTAGCTCCTTTTATCCCTGAACATGAATTGATCGCAGCGATGGAAGCAGTGATTACGCTTCATAACAAATACTCTGATCGCGTAAAGCGTGCAAAAGCGCGTATTAAATTTTTGGTAGAAAAATTTGGTGTAGAAGGTTTTATTGAAAAATTTAACGAAGAATTTGAACGTAGCCGTGCTGCACTCGCGGTAGATGAACAGCCCAAAGGAGAATGGAGTGTAGGTGATTCTACACAGCCTGCTCCAGGTGCCAGCGCGCCTCGCCGTCCTCTTTCGCAAAAACAAAGCACCAAAGTGATTTTTCCTGTTTCTGTTCCTATGGGAAACCTCACCGCGATTCAAATGCACGCCTTAGCTAAACTGGCTCGTGAACATCAATTAATGCTGCGTACTGTTCAAGATCAAAACTTATTATTTCTAAATGTTGATCCTTCACTTGTAGAAACGTTAAAAGTTGGCATTGAAGCCATTGGCTTAAGCTTACCAATATCAGGTGATGATGTCGTGGCTTGCCCAGGAACATCCACTTGCCGCTTAGGAATCACCTCTAGCCCTGTGGTAGCACCTAAAATCATGAAAATGCAAATTCATGCAAAATCAGATTTACGCATTCGTGTATCGGGTTGCCATAACGGATGTGCTCAACCTGAAATGGCTGATATTGGTATTTATGGTGAAGGCCGCCGTATGCACGGTAAGCTGGTTCCTCATTACCAAATGTATTTTGGCGGCGATGGCTTATACGGCAAAGGCCTAGCCTTAAAAGGCCCTTCTGTACCTGCTGCGCGTGTTGAGTCTGCTATTGCTCGTGTTCGTGATAACTTCAATGCCACCCATTTTGACGGTGAAGACTTTTTTAATTGGACGCGCCGCCAACCAGAAAACCATTTCACAACTCTGCTAGATGACATCATTAAAGTAGATGAAACTGAGTTATTATCTGTATTACGCGATCATGGTTCTGAAAATGATTTCAAAGTATTGCAGCTTGGCGGCGGAGAGTGTGCCGGCGCAATGCAAGTACAAATTGGCGCTGCCTTTTATGAAGCCGGGCATGAACGCCAATACCGTGATGCACTTTACTTTCAACGTAAATATACTGAAGCTGTTCAATGTGCTGAATCGGTACTAAAAGTGATTGCACAGGGTTTATATACACTAAAAAATCCAGCTGCTAAAGGTGCCAAAGCAGCTGCCAAACCTGACAACCTACGTGAACTTCAAACGCTCTTACAACCTTTAGTACCTGAGTCGTTAGTAGCAGGCTATGCATCTGCGCTATCTGCTCTTGATGATGCTACGGCTAATCCTGATATCAATACGACTAAAGTGCTTGCCCAAACCAGTGACCAATGGATTACTGAAGCAGCGGTGTACTGTGTTGAGCAAGATGGTACCCTTGATTTACATGGTGCAATGCCCGCTACTGCACTAGCACCAGCGGTTTCAGTTAAGGCCACAGCAGGAGCGGCTGCATGAGTTTTGAAGCTCGCGTAAAAGCAACGCAAGACTTAATTCGTGAAGCAGGTGCACATGCACCTGTTTCGCTCGCCTTGAGCTTAGGCGTTGAAGATATGGTACTGCTTGATTTTATTCATTCTTACAACCAAACGCTTTCTGCACCCCAGGCGGGAGTCGATGCCCCTGCCCTTTCAGCACCGAATCCAAGTGCAAAAATAGAAGCATTTGTATTAGATACAGGGCGCTTACATGAAGAGAGTTATACGCTGCTTGCAAGCCTTTCAACACGTTATCCTAAAGTTAAAATTCGCGTATTTTTTCCTCAGGCAGCGGCTATTGAACAGTTTGTTAGGCTCAATGGAATTAACGGTTTTTATGAAAGCATAGGCCAGCGTAAAGGCTGTTGTGAAATACGTAAAGTGGAGCCTCTACGCCGTGCGCTTGCGCCATTAAAAGCATGGATTACGGGTTTACGCAGAGAGCAATCACCTACTCGACAAGATTTAAGCACGAAAGAAGACGATACAAGCTTTGGTTTATTAAAATTTAATCCATTGCTCGATTGGTCAACCGATGATGTGTGGCGCTATGTACGTGAACATAATGTTCCTACCAATGCGCTGCATGATCAAGGGTATCCTAGTATTGGCTGTGCGCCTTGCACACGGGCCATTCAACCAGGCGAAGATATACGGGCAGGCCGTTGGTGGTGGGAATCTGCAGATCAGAAAGAGTGCGGACTCCACGCTCAACCTAAATAGGAGAGTCACATTGAGGTTCGGCGCTGAGCCCTTACTGCAGAATGTCTGCGCTTATAGCCAGCCTCTTATGGCCTTGTTAATCCTCAGCGACTGTAACGGCCCACTTTAAAAAAGTTAGAATGTATAGCAACACACTATAGCAACAAAAATGCGCTAGAAAGGCATGACGAAGAAATGGAACATCACGATCACCTCCAACGACTTGAAGCAGAAGCTATTCACATTCTTAGAGAAACTGCTGCTGAATGTAAACGCCCAGTTATGTTGTTTTCCGGCGGAAAAGACTCTGTTGTTATGCTGCGCTTAGCTGAAAAAGCCTTTCGGCCCTGTCGTTTTCCTTTTCCATTAATGCATATTGATACCGCACACAATTTTCCTGAAGTCATTACATTCAGAGATTACCGCGCCAATCAATTAGGTGAGCGTTTAATTGTTCGTTCGCTAGAAGATAGTATTAAACGTGGCTCCATTCTTCTGAAGCATCCGCTTCAAAGCCGAAATGTATTTCAATCGGTGACACTGTTAGAAGCCATTGAAGAATTTAAATTTGATGCCTTGATTGGCGGCGCGCGACGCGATGAAGAAAAAGCACGTGCAAAAGAACGTATTTTTTCTTTCCGTGATGATTTTGGTCAATGGGATCCTAAAAACCAGCGCCCTGAATTATGGCACTTATATAATCCCTATGTTCACGATGGCGAACACATGCGTGTTTTTCCCATTTCTAACTGGACAGAAATGGATGTGTGGACGTATATCAAAAAAGAAAAATTAGAACTCCCCTCTTTATATTTTGCCCATAAGCGCCCTATTGCAATTCGCAATGGTTTAGCCGCACCCATTACACATCTTTTACCTGCAAAAGAAGGAGAAGTGGTCGAAGAACGTATGGTACGATTTAGAACCATTGGCGATGCCACCTGTACAGCAGCAGTAGAATCAGAAGCAACTACGCTCGATGCTATTTTGCTAGAAACTGCCAATACGCGCATTACAGAACGCGGCGCTACCCGTTTAGATGATCAAACCTCTGAAGCCTCGATGGAGCTTAGAAAAAAAGAAGGTTATTTCTAATAGAAATTACGCAGTTGATTCTCTCTGCGTGGGACGCCCCGCATGTTAGCAACTTGCCGTACTGCGTGTACTGTCTGCGTTGCTATGCGGGGCATCCCATGCCTTGATAGAATCCAACTGCGTAATTTCTATCTAAAAAACCTTTACATCGGCACTGTCTTTTCGCCTCAATAAAGATTTTTAGGACGTACTATTATGAATAATAAAAAACGTTACCCCCTAAAAAATTTATTCGGGCGCATTCTCTCCCCTTTTGAAAATTTTCTCCACAGCACCACTTCTGGCGGCCTTGTATTAATTGGCACTACGCTTCTTGCCTTGCTATTGGCTACAGTGATGGGTAACGCTACATTTCATCATTTTTGGAATCAATCATTTGCACTTTCAGTAGAAAATGCGTTTGAACTTAAGCTTTCTTGGCACCACTGGGTAAATGATGGGCTGATGACTCTCTTCTTTTTACTAGTAGGTCTCGAACTCAAGCGTGAAATTTTAGTGGGCGAACTAGCTTCATTAAAAGATGCAGCCTTACCCGTTATTGCAGCCTTGGGTGGCATGATTGTGCCAGCACTTATTTATACTGGCTTTAACCCTCTTGGCACTGCAACTGCTTCAGGGTGGGGCATTCCTATGGCTACTGATATTGCTTTTGCCATCGGAATTCTTGTTTTATTGGGCGAGCGTATTCCTAAAAACCTGATCATTTTTTTAACAGCGTTAGCGATTGCCGATGATTTAGGCGCGGTTTTGGTGATTGCGTTGTTTTATACCTCCCATGTAAATTTATATGCGCTAGGAATAGCAGGCGCTTTATTTGTAGGTTTAATGCTATTGAACCAAGGGGGTATTCGCCGTTCTTTACCCTATACCGTAATCGGCATTTTGCTTTGGTATGCTTTACTAACCTCAGGTATTCATGCCACGCTGGCAGGTATTTTAATTGCCATGGCTATTCCTGCCCTCTCAACATATCAACCTAAGCAATTCCAACAACGCATCAGTGAATTAAGCGATGCTTTTGCCGAAGAGCAACATGAAGATACGTCTCATGATGCCCTCAGCAATCATCGCATGGCCTCAATTGCTGGTGCAATGGAGCGTACAGCAGAAGCCGTGCAAAGCCCTCTTCAACGTATGGAACACACCCTAAGCCCATGGGTTACCTTTTTGATTATTCCTATCTTTGCACTATCGAATGCCGGTATTGATTTAAGCGCTATCGAATGGGAAAAAGCACTTGCACAGCCTATTACATTGGGTGTTACATTTGGATTAGTCATTGGGAAATTTTTAGGTATCAGTGTTTTTTCCTGGTTAGCTATCCAATTTGGTGTAGGGCGCTTACCCAATGGGGTCAATTGGAAACACTTATTAGGTGCAGCTTGGCTAGGAGGCATTGGCTTCACAATGTCGCTATTTATTGGGCAGCTTGCGTTTAATGATCCCATTCATATTGAAGAAGCCAAACTGGGTATCTTGCTTGCATCTATTGCTTCTGCTTTACTTGGCGTGGCATGGTTATATATATTCTCCGATAAGGGAGAGCCTAATGCACGGACAATTCATTAACATCTCTATATTAACGCAGCTATAAAAAAATTTTCCATGGTTTGTTATCATTGCACCTAATCATATTTAATAATAATTATACATATTATCAATAAAATAACCCCTAACCTATTTCAGTATTATTATTTATAGCTGATCCTCTATTTATTGAGGCATGCTCCTGGACTTTATTTATCATATGTACGCTGATCTTGTTGATCAGCAATGACAGGTTTAGCTATAAAAAAATTTATATCTTATTTATATAACGATCAAAATTTTTAAGATTCTCTTTAGCAAAAATATATTATAAATATAGATACTTACTTATCTAATTTAAATCGAGAATTTAACCATGAATATTTTATATATATTAGGTATCGTTATATGTTTTTTTGTTTTTATATTCCTCAGTGGAATTTTTTCTTCTATTCCTAAAAATTTTGATGAAAAAAGAAAAAATGTTCCTGGATTTAACGAATAATTACTAGGGAATAATCATGGTTGATTTATTTTTTTCAGGCCTAGCACTCGCTGTATTGATTTATAGTATTTTTGATTTCTTTATGCATTATACTGCAAAAAAACGAGGTTCCCCACCGTCAATAAATCAAATTTATAATCACAAACGCTTTCATTCAATTAAAAAATAGCATTATAAAATCATGTCACATTTTGAAATTCTTGAAAAGGTTGATCCCTGTTTAAAAGTATATTTAAATAAAGGAGAAAGTTGTTATTGTGCTTCAGGCCGTACAGTTATGATGGATGCAACACTTGACTTAAAAGGTCAATTAAAAGGAAATATTCCTAAAACCCTATTTAGAAAAATGCTTACCCCTACTTCCTTTTTTTTCCAAAATATCGTAGCCCAACGCGGTGCAGGCGAGTGTTTAATAGCACCATTATCACCTGGCAGCTTATATGTAATTGATATCGGTGAAAATCAATATAGTGTAGTTGGATCAGCTTTTTTAGCAGCCTCAAGTCAAGCTCGTGTAAGTGCTGTTTTTCAAGATATAGATAAAGCTTTTCTTGCCAGCACGGGTGGGTTTTTTATCTTAGAAACAGAAGGGTTAGGTCAAATAACAGTAGCTGGTTACGGCTCATTGCATGAAATACAAGTTACCCCGGGTCACCCATTGATTATGCACAATGAGCATGTTATTGCCTGGGAAGATACCGTAGACTTTTCTATTTCACTTTCTACAACAGAAGATAGTTTTTTTAGAAATGTAGTCAATAATTATCTTGCAGGAGCTGGCTTTGTTTTACGATTTTCAGGATATGGAAAAATTATTGTTTGTTCACGGAGTCGTGAAAATCTATCATTATGGGTTCAAGGAAAAACATGATCTATTTTAAAAAACTATCATCTTTCTTCAATGCATCCGCCAGCCCAGAATATCGCACTGGCGCACTTTCGATCGCTGCTACTAATAGTAATGCTTCACCCCAAATTTCAATTTTCTTTTTCGCACGGGTAATGCCGGTATAAATTAAATTACGCGATAACAATGCCGTTTTGCGTGGCGGCAGCACCAGCGCTACAGTATTAAATTCTGAGCCTTGCGATTTATGTACAGTCATTGCAAATGCGGTGGTGTAGGCTGGTAAACGTGCAGGACTCATCCAACGCAATTGTTGCCCTTCTGTTTCGAAAACAACTTTAAGCTCGCCTTCATATTCTAAAAATAAACCAATATCGCCATTAAAAATGTTCAAGGCATAATCGTTTTCTGTCACCATAATAGGGCGGCCTGCATAAGCAGCATATGCTGAATAATCTTTAGTATGCGCTTTCTCCCCAGAAGACAAAAGCGTCTTAAAATACTGCTTCGATTTGAAGTACGCTTCAATTTTATCGTTTAATTGATGTACTCCGTATTCGCCTTTTCGGTGTGCAGCCAATACCCGAAAATCTAAAAATGCTTTAAAGGCAGCCACAGCATCATGGGCATGTACAGCTAACCAATACTCTTTAAACCCTTCGCCTACCCGCTCTAAAAATTGTTGCATTAAAAAAGCAGGTGCCTCAAGACCTGCCTTCAACTTACCATCAGGCACTCTCTTTTTAGCCAAATGTGATTCATCCATTAATACGATATCTGCATACTGTTCAGAACGAAGCAATGCCACTGCCTCTATGCCTTTTCCCGCATTAGTTAACTGAGCTAACTGACCAATACCTGGTTGAGCACCAAAACGAAAACTATAACTTAGCTCCATGATCGTGGAACTCATTTTTGAAGGCGGGTGTTGGCTCACAGGCAAATCCACACCTGTAATGGCGTGAATAGCGTTTACTGTTGCCTGATCATACGCTTTTAAACTGCATAACTGACCAAATACCGCACCTGCCTCAACTGAATCTAATTGATCTTGATCACCTAATAGAATTAATCGGCTATGTTCTGGCAAGGCATCAACTACTTTTGCCATCAGCGCCAGATCAATCATTGAAGCTTCATCAATCACAAGCACATCTAAGGGCAAAGGATGTTGAGCATCGTGGTAAAAACGTTGCGAGTTCTGCCGGGTTTTGAGCAAACGATGCAAGGTACTGGCTGTTTCAGGAATACTCTTTGCAATCGCTTCAGACAAACCTAATGAAGGTTTACGGTCTCGAATCGATTCACTCATACGCGCGGCGGCTTTTCCGGTAGGCGCTGCAAGTAAAATATTGAGCTTGCCCTCGTACAAATATTGCAAAGCAGCTAGTAACTTCACTACCGTCGTGGTTTTGCCAGTTCCTGGGCCGCCTGTAATAATACAAAGGCGCTGTATTGCTGCACTGGCGGCAGCTACCTTTTGCCAATCAGGTGTTTGCTGAGATTGCTGGTTTTTTTGAGATCCATCAGTAAATAAACGGTTTAACTCTTCACGCAATGCCCCTATCGGCAAATCATTTACCGGAGAACGAACAATATTGAGAAGTTTTTGAGCTAAGCGTTGCTCATATAGCCAGTAGCGTGTGAAATAGAAACGATGCGAGTTATCTAAAATAAAAGGCTTATAATCTCCTGGCCTACCCACTGCTGCATACGCATAGAGTTCACTTTGCCACTGCCTTAAAGAAGGCAAGTGCTGCCCTTTATAAAAATGCCCGGCCCATTTATCTAACTGCAAACAAACATGCCCTTCATTCAGCGCTAGGGTACTTAATTCAATGGCTAACTTTACCGAAGGCAAAAGCTCGCCATGTAAGCGTGTTAATGTACGCAGTAATTCGAGGCTAAGGTACTCTTTTTCAGCCTCGCCTGATGCTGTACTCGTAGCACCTAATTTTGCTGCCCCTGCCTTATTCACTATCCCCTCAGATTCGCTAGGCATTTGTGGCGCCTCCACTTAATGCATCCGAAAGAGCTTGAATTAACTCAGGTGAAGGATAATCTCGGTGTACGCCATACTGCCCGCTACGATCCCCCAGCCCTCGTAAAAATAAGTATAAAACACCGCCAAAATGGCTTTCATAGCTGTAATCTGGCAAACGCTCACCTAAGTAGCGGTGCACAGCAACGGTATACAAAAGATATTGAAGATAATAATGATGATGCGCGACTGCTTCTTCTAAGGCTTCAGCATGATAATCTTCAAGCTGATTCCCCAAATGATTCGTTTTATAATCGAGAACATAAAAGCGATCATTGGCTTGAATAATTAAATCAATATAGCCTCTTAAAAAACCTTGCAGTGTTTCAAAATCAAGCAGCCTGGCAGCTTCAACATAGTGAGGCGATACCCCATAATCAGAGTGAGATAACACCTCTATGATGGCATCGACCGACAACGCAGAAACGGGAAATGTAAATTCCATTTCCGCCAAGCGCTGTTTTTTAGGGACCGTCATTAATTGTATTGATTCGCTTTGATCGGGCATTAATTCACAATACACCGTATTTTCAACCAGTTCAGCTAATACAGGATGCCAATGCTCTTTTAACCCTGATTTTTTGCTTTCACGCTCAATAATGGCGGCGAGATCAGCCGAATCATCTAATGCACGATCACCGCTCCAGTTCCAACATTCTAAAATGTTATGAACACAGGTTCCCGCTACGCTGGCTTTGATTTCACGTAAGGGATAGTTAAAAATACTAGGGCTGTTACTTTGAGGTTCGCTTTGAATGTCGTCTTCTGCCTTTTCATCTACGCCATTTACGAATGGCTCAAAGTCTTCAATGTTTTCTGCAGAAAAAGCAGCCCCCTCCACAGGCAGTGGCACATCTTCATCACGATCAGGCGCTTCATTCACAGCAACTAATGAAGAAGCTTTTGCCACATACATGGTTTTTGCCTGCCGTGTTAACCCTGAAAAACTGGCGACTTTCCATCCCCATTTTAATGCGCTGCGCTTAAATACAGCTGGTGCAAGTTGAGGCATGGTTTCACTGGGTGCAGGTGCTTGGCACCACAATTCTCGTAAAGGATACACACCGATTGCTTTAGTTTTTATCTTAGTTTCAGCATCGATCGTTTCCCCTGCTAGCGCCTGAATCTCATCCTCAATAATTTGGCGATCTTTATAACGCACACACCATTGGCGCATTGAACGTATAGGGTCATTGGTCATGGCTTGATCTGGGCATGGGTGCAGTAACCAACTTAGCGCAGCTGTATGAAAACCTGTTTTTAGCGCATCTCCCATACTCGCCGTATTACCTGTATTACCCTGCGTTTCTTTCGATTCCTCCAGCACATTAATATTGCCCCATACACAATAGCAGCGATATTTAGCGCGTGTAAGCGCAACGTATAGCAATCGCAAATTTTCTTCCAGTGATTTCTGAGCAGATTCGCGCCGATGCTGCAACATGCGCTCACTGCCTACATCTAACCAGGTTTGTTGATCGTAATGCACCAGAATAGCTTCATCGCTATCGCGCAATCGGCTATCAAATAAGTACGGACAAAATACAATAGGGTACTCTAGCCCTTTACTGGCATGAATCGTTACAATTTTTACACGTTTCGCATCTGACTCTAAGCGCATTAACGTAGCATCACTCTCACTTTGCGTGGAAGGGTCGGCTATTTTTCTGGCTAACCAGCCTAACAATGATTCCATTCCTAACGCGCGCTGGCTCTCAGCTTGGATCAACTCAGATAAATGCAGCAGATTCGTTAAGCGGCGTTCGCCATCTGAAAACTGTAATAACCGTTCGGGAACACTTAAGCGCTGGGGTTCAGCCTCTCTATCCGAATTATCTGTTTTATCTACTTCCAAGGCTATATCTAAGGCCAACACATCGCTTTCAGCACTTAGCCAATCACGAAATACACGCATAAAACCATGTTGATTCCATAAGGCATGCCATGCCGTAAAATGATCTAAAACTTTCTCCCATTCCTGAGGCATATTCGCAAGATTCACAATACTTTGCATGGAATAGCCCATCAGGTCAGTGCTTAGCGCGGTACGAATAAAATCCCAGCGTTTATGAAAAACGATGGCGGTTAATACAGAAAGCAGCTCTCGCGCTTCGAGCGATTCATAAACGCTCTCTTGCGTGCGGCGAACACTAGCAACACCTCGGCGTGCCAAGGCATCTTGAATTTTTTTCCCCTTCCACGAATCTTGTACTAAAACTGCAATATCGCCCCCATGAAGCACCCTGCCTTCTAATAAGGCCTTGCCCTGCGAGGAAAGTAATAATAACCGAGCAATTTCATTGGCCACTCCTACTGTTGCTTGTTCAATGGCTGCATCTTTTTTCCAGCTTTTTTCTTTGGCATCTGCTGGTAAATCAGGTAGTAACAAAAATCGAAAAGGAACCCCATCATCAAGTAATTCAGGGAACTTTACATCATCACTCGTATCATGAATGATCAACTGATCACGTACCCGTTCTGACGGCTGTACAGGATAAAACGCAATACCAGGATCAATAAATGGGCAAGATGAATGGCTAAACAACGTATTCACCGCCTCAATTAACCGAGGTGCCGAACGTTGATTTGTACCTAAGGTTTTAACCGCCTCCGTACTCACCAATTTCTTTGCATCAAGATACGCCAAAATATCAGCACCGCGAAAAGCATAAATCGACTGTTTCGGATCACCTACATAATATAAAGGCAAGCCTGAATCTGCATACACCGTTTGAAAAATAGACGCTTGAATCGGGTCAGTATCTTGAAACTCATCAATCAACGCTGCACGATAGCGCTTACAAATAAAATCTTTCAGCCCTGCTAACACAGAGTCAGCAGAATGAGCCGGATAGGCGGAGGCGGCGATTGCCTCTGAGGCATGTTCAACCTGCAAGGCTTTCCATACCTGCATTAATAAATCATCAAAGGTCATTTGCTGACGCGTGGCTTTTCGTTTTGCAGACTCTTGTTGAATCCATTCCATCAGCGCAGCACGAACATGGCGTAATCGTAATTGGTAGGCGGCAACCAGCTCTATTGCTACAGCCAGCAAGGTTTCAATACACTCAAAAATGGCATGATGAAAAGGTTCAGCCCCTTTATTCATGCTGGTGGCTACTTTTGTTGAAGTAAAAAAGACAAAATCATCAGGCTTACCTGCATCCGCAGCTTTTAACAATGCGCTTGCAAACTCTTCTAATTGCATCCAGGTATCAAACTTTTGCCATCGCCCTAGTATGGCTTTGAGCGTGGTTTTATTTATTTTTGATTCGATAAGTTGCTGCTTAAGTGTTTCGGCTTCACTTTCCCATAGGGTTTGCAGCGTTTCTATCGTAGCCTCGAATACCTGTTCTTGGTTCGTTACGTCAGGTTGTTTTGGTAAAGGCCAGCATTGTTTTACTTTAGCAATAAACGGTTTTAATGGGTTCAACCATTGCTCAGGCGAAGCCTTCACCGCTAGTAAATACTCCATCCATGCGCCTTTGGCTTCATGAATGTGCAAACGCCAAAAGTCTTCGGCTACCTCCTGCAACACGTCACTTTCATCGGTCAGTAGCTCAAAGCGAAAATCTGAACGCGATTCAAAAGCAGCTTCGCCTAATACTCGCTGGCAAAAACCATCAATCGTAAAAATAGCAGCTTCATCAAAACTGGCTACCGCCCGCGAAAGTTTACGAATGGCGTGTTCGCGATCACCTGTAAAATGCTCAAGCATGCGGGCGCAAAACTCATCAACACCTTCCTTCATTTCAAAGCTATCGAGCACATCTGAAAGGCGCTTGCGAATACGTTCGCGTAATTCGGCAGTTGCAGCGCGCGTGAAGGTAACCACTAGAATTTCGGAGACTTTTAGGTTTAAGGTTTCATCTAACAACAGACGGGTGTAGAGGCCTGAGATTGTCCAAGTTTTACCCGTGCCTGCGCTGGCTTCGATCAGCGTGTGACCTTGGAGGGGAGTAGTGTAGATGTCTAGAAGATGGGGCATGCGAGACCGTTTTTTTGGCTATTTATGGTTTATAGATTACCTATTAGGCTTTTTAGGCTTTACAAAACGATGTGTAGAGTTCCCTTAGCCCAACGGGTGAATGCAACAAATACTCATACGCTACCCTTCTTCCCATAACTCATCAGAATCTAAAAAATCCATTTCGTCACTATCGCCAAAAAGCATTTGCCATATTGCACGGCTATTCTCTTGCGCTGCGATGGCTTCAAAATCGTCTCCATCGTCGTCAGAATCCTCTTCAGAGTCATCGGGACTCGACGAAAATAAACTCGCTAATGCATCAAAAAAACCCATTTTTGATTTACCCCTAAATTCAGCAGTTGGAGGTATTACCGCATGTGCATTTTGCACACACAATTAGCTTCAGGCTCTAGAGTAGGTGTCAAAAATCAGAGCCTCATTTGCTGCTGACATTGTGTTGATTTGCGAATCTCGCCGAATCAGTTCAATTTCAGCCTCTAAATCGATGCATGATAGTAAACCAAATTTATTACAGTTTAGATTTTGTTCTTTCAAAATTAATTTTCTGAAGAAAAACCTGGAGACGCTACCCTCCAGCCAATGAACGTCGTGCAGTATCGACATACTTTCAAACAAACTCTCCTTACACTGTTGGCTTGAAAAGCCAGAAATATAAAGAGCTTTATAGCCAGTGGATTGGCGAACACACACTTACTCTACTACTGAACTCCAAACCTCTGTTATAAGCTATCGTGATAGTGCTCAATCACTCGTGAGAAGTAATAGATAAATCATCATCATTAGTAGCACATAAATGAGACAATACACATCTAATAGATATTTTGTAAATGAAAAAGGCAGCAAAAATGGAACAAACATTTGAAAAAGATCATGAAGCCTTTGATAGAGGGTATAACGCAGGTTTAAATGCAGATGAATTAAACCCTTATCCTAAGCGTAGTGCCGGGGCATTAAGCTGGTCATTAGGGTACATTGAAGGCGAAGTAAAAAGAAAAGAAGCGAGAGCGCAACGAAGCAGTCAGAGCAAATAGCTTTAACATCCCAATTCTCAACATTATTTTTTCCAAAAGAAGACCCGGCTCATGTAGTCATCGAATTTCGCCATGCACGGGTTATATATCAATCAGCCATAGAAGCCATTGATGGTTTAGCTAATCGCTACCAGTAAGCAGGTAAAACATTGCACTTACGTCATCTAAGCTCAGATTGCTTGGAGCAGCTTGAAAAAGCTAAAAATATGATTGAAGTGAATCAGTACAAAGACCCTCACTATCATATTGCTGATAATAGGCTGAGGTAGTAGTTTCAGTAGCAGATTAAGAAATGCGCTACTCAGATATTATATTGAATACAAAGGCACCGCTAATATGAATCATTTGAAACACCAACGTTGTGCCTGGGCCGAAAATGATAGTTTGATGCAAGCCTACCACGATGAAGAATGGGGCAACCCTCAGCATGACTCAAGAATGCTTTGGGAAATGTTAATGCTAGAGGGGTTTCAAGCAGGCCTTGCTTGGATTACAGTATTGAAGAAACGCGAAGCCTTTCGTAAAGCGTTCGCAAATTTTGACCCCGTAAAAGTAGCTCGTTTTGAAGAAAAAGATATAGAGCGATTAATGAACAATGAAGGCATCATTCGCTCTCGCTCCAAAATCGAAGCCACGATTAAAGGCGCACAAATTTATTGCGACATGGCTGCAAACAGAGAAAATTTTAATGAATTTTGCTGGTCATTTACTAAAGGTAAAGTAATCAAAAGCGATGGCAAAATCTTTTTAGCGCAAAGCGATCTTTCAGTAAGCATCTCGAAAGAGCTAAAAAGACGAGGTTTTAAATTTGTGGGGCCAGTGATTGTGTATGCCTGGATGCAGGCCGTTGGCATTATTCATGACCATTCGGCAGAGTGTTTTCGGCGAACCTAATATTCATAGAAATTAGGCAGTTAAGCACTATCAAGGCATGGGATGCCCCGCATGCTAACGCGGACAGTATAAGGTAGGATGGCAAGTTGGCATAACGCGGGGCGTCCCACGCAGAGAGAGCCAACTGCCTAACTTCTAATTCAAATGTGAATAAAACTCTTCATCTATCACTCTATAGCATTCTTAAATTGCCCATTGATCACCACGCCTTTTTCGCGTCGCCCATTTGCAAAAATCATTACCCCGCTTTTACCGCTCATGTACACGGTGTCATCAATATGTTTATGAGCAAATTGATCACGCTTCATATCAGCAGGAACGATCTCAACAACATCGCCTTCATAATGATCGCCATTCGCCCATATAAACACGCCTTTGCCTGATGGTTTTCCATCAACAAAATCACCTCTGTATTGGTCTCTATTCGCCCAGGTAAATACGCCTTTACCCGTTTGCCGATCGTTTACAAAATCCCCTTCATAGTGGTGACCATTTGCCCAGCCATACACCCCTTTTCCTGTTTTTTTTCCATGCACTAAAACGCCTTTATACCAATCTCCGTTAGCATATTTATGCACAGATTCTGCTGAGTGGCTAATGGGTTGAGATGCGCTAAACATAGATTTTTTTGACAATGGCTCAGATTGAACAACAGGAATAGCCACGGGCAGGCTGCATATTAGAAACAAAGGAACCCATCTTGACACGATCATGTTTTATTCCTATTAAAATTAGAAGTTACGCAGTTGGCCCTCTCTCCGTGGGACGCCCCGCGTGTTGGAAACTTGCCGTACTACTTGTACTGTCTGCGTTGCCATGCGGGGCATCCCATGCCTTGATAGCGCTCAACTGCGTAACTCCTAAAAATATCAATTATTTTTAAAATTCTCTTCTGATAAAACGCATACCATTCAAACTTTATCATATCAGCGGAAGGCAGATAGTTTGGGCTTCTTCTCATTGTAAATATAAATAGATATATAGAAAGCCAGCACTTTCAAGGATTTTATAAAGGTTTTATGAAAAAATATAACACGACATTTAGCAAAATGTTCAGATGTTGCAAAAAACATAACAAAAAAACAAAATAAATAAAAAATTTACTTTAAATTCAACATGTTATATAAAATATGGCTTAGAGCCTATTTTTACCTCTCTTTTTTCTAGCTAATTTTATTTTTTTTGCAAATAAATGTAAAAATATCAATTAAATCAACAACTAACACTTGAAACATAATTTTTTATGTGCTTTAATGGCGACCTAACAGCTTCTTCATAATGTTGTTTAGTTTCAAACACTTACATAACTAAACCTCAAAGAAACGACGGGCCACTAAAACCCGAAGAGATTCAAGTATGAAACGTTGACTGTTATTTTTTAGCTTAATACCTTAGGAATACAAATGCAGAAGGTTAATACTTTATTTTTCGCAATTAGCACAACGTTACTAACTGGCGCAATGTCATATGCATTCGCTACAGATTGCGTAGACACCAACGGTTGCGATACCACCATTAATACCACTACTACCAATACCACCATCAACAACACTAAAAATACTGTTACAACAACATTCAGTAACGCTAGTGCTGAATCTGCACTTCGTTTGCAATCTGTTTATCAAACAGTCGGTAGCATTGGTCAAAATAACAGCGGCGATGTTTATGCACGTGGTTATCAAGATGATGTTATCACCACGAAAAAAGGCGATGTCAAAATTGGTGTAACAGCCATTGGTAATAACGTTTCAGCTGAACTTATTGGCTTAAAGAGTGTTAATTTGTCAATTGCACAAAAAAATAGCGGTGATATCACTGCTGATAATGCTGTTTTACACCCACATGTTGGCGGCAATATGGAAGTAACCACCAGCGCAATTGGAAACAATGCATCAGTAGGTTGGGATTTAACAACAGATAAGCACCCTAGCGATAACGCTTTCGATGTAAAACGTGATGGCGCGCTTCGTAGCTTGAATGATATAGGAACCTTTGTTGGTTCAGTAGAACAGTGCAATACCGGTGATGTAACTGCGGTTCTTGCTTACAGACAAGATCCAGCAGCAAATATACAAATCAGCACAACCGCGATTGGTAACAACCTCTCGTTCGGCGTGAAAACACGGTAATTAACTGTTGTGTCACCCTTTCATGCTGTTTGCAATGATTTTATGTAAGCAGCTGAAAGGGACTTGATAAGTAGTTTGGAAGTTTAAAAATGTTAACTCGTAGTTCCTTATTGATGGCGGCCTTATTGATCGCTATTTCTCCACTTAGCGTGATCGCACAAACGATGGAAGACTCTTTATCATTAACTTTCGAAGCACCAGTTGGTATGCAAAGTGCCGCGCAAGCAGAGATGATGGTTTCTAGTACACGAGATGAAAACTTTAATAAAGTTGTTACAAATTCACCTCATTTCGGGGCAAGTGCCAGTGCAATTGGAAATCTTGTAAACGTAGTCACTCAAGGCTCAAATAACACGATTGTCGTAAATGCATCCCAAGTTAACTATGGTTCACAAAAGGCGACAACCATTGCTTCACCTTTAAGCCATAGCAACGATACCTCTAGCCAAACATACGAAACTGCTAACAGAACAGTTTCTCTTGATCAGTAATAGGATGATTTATGACTACCGTTTCCCAAATTAAAAATAATAGATTTACTCAATGTGTTTCAAAATTGATGCTTGGGGTATCTATTACCACCCTTCTTTCTGCGTGCGGAAGTTTGCCACGCAATAATGCTGCAAATTATGTTACCCCACTGAATGGTGCTTCAGTTGTACCTAACACCACAGTTTATACAGAATCGCTTGATTGCTTGGGCGATTATCTAAAAAGCAAAAAAGTCGTTCCTGTTCGGTTTGCAGTAGGACGTGTAGATGATTACACCGGTAAGCAAGATTTGGTCAATGGCCGCCGTATGACACAAGGCACGGCATTGATGGTTATTTCTGCTTTATCGAAAACAGGTTTGCCTATTGTCGAACGCTTAGACGTTGCAACCTCTGAAATGGAATTAAAATATACTGACAATAAACTGATTGGTGATGCTGACGCTCCTGCTGAAAATAACGTGCGCCGAACATTTGCTGGCAGCGTAGTAGGATCCGATTACCATATTATTGGCGGTATTACTGAAGTTAATTATAATATTCGCAGTGGCAGCCTTGATGGTACTGTCAAACACGTAGGTGCAAGCGGTCGCTATGCTGTATTAGATTTAACGATTGATCTACGCCTAGTGAATACCAAAACCCTGGAAATTGCCGACGTAGTAAGCTTTCAAAAGCAAGTAATCGGAACTGAACTCCGTGCAGGATTTTTCAGCTTCTTTTCTGATAATGTTATTGACATCAGCGCCGCAGATAAAGCGCAAGAGCCCGTGCAACGCGCTGTTCGTATGGTTTCTGAGCGTGCAGTATTCGAGCTAGTGTCTCATTTATACAAAGTACCAGCTGGGGTATGCAGTGCAGATAACCTCAAAAAAACCAATCTCTCGTTTAAACGCCCTGGTTATTCAGGCTAACATTAATTAGTTAGATAAATTTAAGGTGGTAGTGGCTTTCTCAGTGAGAATCAAAAGACAAAACCACCAAATATTTTATTTTTTGAATGATCTAACCTTTAGATTTTTAAAAAATTGCACAAAGCTTAAAAAAGATAAACTGCTGCTTTGTTGAAAACAGCCTTACCCTGCTAGCGATGCCAAGCAATACGGATTTTCTAGCGCCTATCTTAGACCTTTGTGAGACTTATCTGAAGCCTATTAAAAGCTTATACAATTATAGTTAATTAAGCCTTTTTAAAGCTTTCTTGATAATCTTCAAACGATTGTGGCAATAATATTTTAGCTGCTTGAAACCAAGCAATTAAAGGATGATTAGCGTATAAGCTAGAACTAATTTGAGCAAGAAGATTAAACTCTTGAGAGTTCCCCAAAATCTTTTTTGCAATCGCTGAGCCATACGTTGTGGTATTCAGCATACCCTGCCCTGCAAAACTACTACAGTAATACAATCCTTGCGTTGGGTTACCTAATACAGGTATGCCATTTCTGCTTAAATCGCAATTCCCTCCCCACACATGCTCTATTTTTACATGATTACGATCTAACTGCGGGAACATTAAACGCATTTCTTGCTCGATTTTTCTGATATCCCAGGCAAGGAATACCTGTCCGGCTGCATCTGCTCCGCCTAAGGTTAAGCGCGAATAGCCCTCCATGCCCTCAACAGGAATAATTCGACCGTAATTCATCGCTGTATTGGCAGAGTCATAAAATGATACGCCGCCCGGCACCAGTTCTTTAGCCAATGCATTCGTAATGGGTTCGGTAGCTAAAATAACGGTTTGTACTGGCAAATACGTTCGCGGAAGACTTTTTCTATCTAATCCTTCAGGCCTTCTAAAATTAGCACCTGCGGCGACCACAACATGGTTTGCTTCTATGTCTCCTTGCTGCGTTACAACAAGATAGCCATGCTGGTCTTTTTTATAGATAGCCAAAACCGGGTTGTGTTGTACCAGCTTTGCACCATGCGCTTGAGCTAATCTAGCAACCGTTGTGGTAAGTTTTAAAGGGTTCAAATGCCCATACTCAACATCGTTTTCTGCACCTTTGTATAAAATACCGTTCAGAAAAAAATCAGTATGAACAAGCTCCTGCTTAATTTGGGGTGCAGTCATATACTGAGCGAATTTGAGTCCTAACTCTTGATACGCCTGCATCTTTTTTTTAATACGCTTAGATTGCGATACTGTTTTCGATGCCAATAAAACGCCAGGCCGAAAATTGCAATAATCCGACCGCGTCGCAGCACGCTGGTGAAGCGTAGACAATGCTTGATGCGTGAGTTGCCAAGCCTTTAGAGTTAATTTTTCACCCAGCCGACTGCACATTTCAGTAATAGACGCCCCATATCCGGGCCATAGCTGCCCCCCGCTACGCCCAGATGGCCCATGACCAATATGACGCGCTTCTGTCACCAGAACTTCTTGCCCAGCCTCTGCTAGACTTAAGGCAGTTGAAAGACCTAATAAGCCCCCGCCAATAATCAGTGTATCGACTTTGGATAACATTGTATCGCTGGTAATCTCACACCCGTCAAAGTGGTAAGCAGAAGACTCTTCTTTAAAATCGGTAAAAATATTATTTACAAATGATCTATTCATGATCTATTCCCCTAATCAGATTTTTTCTGATTGCGTCATAGTCATTTATCCTACTCAATACTTTAGTGCTTCATTAAATTTCTATTTAACTCTATTACTTCCCCGTACTGCCATACACGATTGAATCATGTTTTCTTATTGAAATTACAGTCCAAGCTTTGCTTAATAGCCTAGCTAAATACTATGACTAGTAATGGGGGTCGAGAAGCGCCATAACATACCTGGATGGCTGTGATAGAAACTACACAAAGTAGTTAGGATAATTGACTTCTTATCTATTTACTTTCAGCGCCTATATTTATTGTTATTACTTAAATAGGATGTTGAAAGTCCTCTACTTCAAAATCTAAAGGAGATTTTGAGCAAATGAAAATAGATAGACAGAGTGTTAGGGCTTTAGAGTGAGCGCACATGATAAAAATCTTTTTTATACAACTAATGTTATTCCATGCCAGGAAAAAATCAGTACATTACGATTTATATATCGGCAATCTAACATCAGATACAAAATAATTATGATCCAAATTTTTAAAATGAAAAGCTTATTACTAGCTATCAGTTACCCTTTGGAAAGAACTCTTCCGCAAACTCTAGTCAGTGTAGAATTGCTAGATCGATCAACAAACATACCCTTCTACTTAGTGATTTTATAACCATCGCATGGCTCAGAGAAGCAATTTCCAATAAAAAGTTAACATATATATTATTACTGTGCATTACGCTCTGCAATGATCTCTAAAACCATAGGTGTAAGCATCAGTGAACTAGGGTTAGAAGCTGCCGCAGCAAACTCATGCCGAACAGTAGTTACCCATGCCTCGCTAACCCGGCCCAGTTCTAATAATCTTTTAAGATTAATGTTGATAAAGCTAGCAGGCCACTGCCACACATAATCTGCTGGTGAAGCACAAAATATTTGGGGCGTAGCGCAACGAATTGTAAAGCCAGCCTCTGCTAAAAGACTAGGCAACTGAAGCGCTATATTGGGTTCACCGCCCGATGATCGCCAGCTTTCCATCACCTGATTAACGAATTCCTCAAGTGCTTGGTTGGGTGGTGCAAGACGCCAAGTAGAGTAATCAACATACTCATGAAAAATAGCAACGCCACCAGGCTTTATAGCAGTAGCCAACCTCTTTATCAGAGTAGCTGGCGACGAAACAAAAGAGGCAACCCAACGACACCAAGCAGCATCTACGCCTTCGGCGGGTAGCGAGTCGTCGCTCATCAAGTCTAGCTCATGGAGCTGAACATTGTTGAATCCTCGAGAGCGGCAAGCCGCTTGAGCGAACTCAACAAAGCGATTTGAACGCTCTACCGCAATTATTTGACCAGATGAACCCACGATCTCAGCCAAATCCAAAGTAGCGTATCCGGGGCCTGCACCGATATCCAGAACACGAGATCCCTCTCTAATTCCTGAACGATGCCAGCAATCTAAAACCTTGGAGCGCCAAACACGATGCTGAAGACCAAGCCGTTGGATTTCTTCGTCATGAGTACCAAGAACGTATTCTTGCTCCATGCGTTGTTTCATATACAAAGCCCTGCTGTTGAAATTAATGTTCAATTCTTGCTGAAACAACAGTTTTTTGCTACCCGTTTCTTGCTATTCATTTCAATGATGCCCAAAAAATTTGGCTTATTCATTTGAAGGAGGAGCATAAGCCGCCGACCAAACATTGCCGCTACCCGCATTACAAGACGCTCCTGCTTGCCCTACCTGATAAGGGCCTGAATAAATCGGGCAACTGCAATTTGCAAACTTAGTCTGCTTACCGTTCTTATCTCGCTCAAACGTACAAGAAGCCGTCATACAACCCGCATATGGCATTGAAGAGCTCGTACAACTCGTCTGTTCAGTGCCGTAATTCTTTGCTTGAGCAAAACTAAATGTAGAAACCAATTCAGTTTTTGGAGCCATCGACACTACTCCGTTAGCGCCTGCTTGCAAATAACTGCAAACGGGTGCTGTAGCAAGGGTTGGGGGCGTTTTACCAAGCTGAGTAGCTAGCTTTCCAGCCGCCTCTGAAGCCATATTAGTACATTTTTCACCATTTAGACCACATACCCGAACTGTTTCGACATAGGCTTCGGTGTTTCTAATTGAATGGATATCAACATATGAAGCGCCTGACTCAGCATAACAGCGGCACTCTGCAGTATTAGGGTTATTTTTAGACACTTTACAGGGTAAGCTGGGTAAACTCTTACCAAGCTTACCTGTTGGAGCAGCATCTGGCCCAGAGTAATAGCACAGTGCATAGGAGCTGGAAGAACAGGATAAAAAATTAGTAGGTGATAATACAATATTGGCTGCAGCAGGGCCATATTGCGTTGTCCAAAACACATTATTAACAAAAGGAACAGGACAATTTTGAACACACGTTGCAGGCGTAGTCTCTGCATGTAGAACTTTACCGATTAAAAGAAAAAATAAAACAACATATCTCAATATACAGCCCATCTTTATCATGTATTCCTCGCCCGGCATAAAGTATATGTGTAGATTCTACTTTTGATTAAAAAACATTCCGTGTAATGCTACTCGCTCTCTTAACTAATAAAGCTGTAGCAAAATGCTTTTACGGCATTTGAATCTACAAATGAATATTCAAGCGCTATGTTGGAGGATTTCAAACGTTGAAAGATTAATTCTAAATTCTTGCGACAGAAACTATGAATGTATTTATGATAATCACTTTAGCTAATAGCGCTCTTTACATTCGGCAATTTTTTCACCGCTTCACACATAGCATGATTGTATAATTTTGTTCACGCACACCATGCTGAATTTCTATGAATTAATAATAAGATAAAGGCAGTAGCATGACTCAGCTACATGGGACTGAACCTGATTTTCAAACCCTTTTCGAAGTTATTCCAGGGCTTTATTTAGTTCTTCAACCTGATCTTACAATCGTAGCCGCAAGTAATGCCTACCTGGAAGCTACGATGACGCAACGACAAGATATTTTAGGTAGAGGACTGTTTGAGGTTTTCCCCGATAATCCTAATGACCCTGCTGCAACAGGCGCGCAAAATCTAAGGGCTTCCCTTACTCGAGTATTAAAAGAGGGGCGATCAGATGCGATGGCAGTGCAAAAATACGATATTCAGCGCCCTGAGTCAGAGGGAGGAGGATTTGAAGAACGGTATTGGAGCCCTATTAACGCTCCTGTATTCAATGCGAATCAAGAAATTCAATACATTATTCATAAAGTTGAAGATGTTACAGAATTTATTCAATTGAAAAAGCGTGATGTGGAAAACAATGCGTTAACGCAAGAGCTTAGGCAGGAGCTGCGTGCTAAAACCGAAGAGATGGAAAGCGAAGTTTTCCATCGCGCTCAGCAATTGCAGGAAGTTAACCAACAACTGCGTGATGCAAATGAAAAATTATCTGAATTGGATCGTGCTAAAACAGATTTTTTTAGTAATGTTAGCCACGAATTTAGAACACCATTAACACTTATTTTAGGGCCTATTGAAGAAGCTATCTCCAATCCTGAAAAAGCGTTGAAAGGTGCAACACTTGAGGCTGTTTATAGAAATGCCTTGCGATTGCTGCGATTAGTAAACAATGTGCTCGATTTTACCCGCATTGAAGCAGGATACCACCAGGCTAGAGTTGAACCTACAGATCTTGCCACGCTTACAGCGGGTGTAGGAAGCGCTTTTCGTTCATTGATAGAATCTGCTGGCATCACGTTTAGTATGGATTGCCCTCCTTTACCAGAACCCGTGTATGTTGATCGCTCATGCTGGGAAAAGATTGTGTTGAATTTGCTTTCAAATGCGTTCAAATTTACGTTTGAAGGAGAAATCGCAGTATCGCTAACCTGGTGTGGAGATCATATTGAATTAGCTGTGCGTGATACAGGGGTTGGTATTTCTGAACGTAACACTCACCATATTTTTGAGCGTTTTCATCGTATCCCTAATACACGCGGCCGAAGCATTGAAGGAACAGGCATAGGGCTAGCCCTTGTTCAAGAACTCGTCAAACTTCATGGTGGAGACATTAGTGTCACAAGTATAGAAAAACAAGGGAGTACATTTGCAGTATCTATTCCTACAGGTACTGCACATTTATCCGCCATGGCTATTCATGTAGAACAGCAGCTTAATGATGTGCTTACCGACTCAACCCATACAGAACCCCCTAAAACAACTTTACTTTCTTCTTATATATTAGGCGAAACATCTCAATGGTTTGCAAGCCGTGAGAAAAGCCGAAACCTTTCAAATGAAGAAGCATTAGATAACGCTAATGATGAACCACAGGATGCACGCGGATATATTCTTGTCGTAGATGATAATCTAGATATGCGTGAATATTTGTGCGGCATTCTTAGTACTTATTGGAATGTAAAAGCAGTAGAAAATGGAGAAGTTGCTCTTGCGTCTATTGCACAGCGTTTACCTGATTTAATTCTAAGCGATGTGATGATGCCGTTGCTAGATGGTTTTGAACTTCTTCGGGAAGTGCGTACAAGCCCAAGAACCAGCTCAATTCCATTTGTATTACTCTCTGCACGAGCAGGTGAAGAAGCTATTTTTTGCGGGCTTGGAACCGGAGCGGATGATTATTTGGTCAAACCATTTACAACACAGGAACTACTCGCGCGAGTACATACGCATTTGACGATGGCACGCGTGCGCATCGCGCTTCAAAAAGAGTTGATGGCAACGAATCAACGCCTACAAGAAACACATGTTCAGCTTTTAGAAGCTGAAAAAATGGCATCCATTTATCGCGTTTCAACTGATCTTATCAATAGTTGCATTAAACCATAATTAACCATAATATTTTCTTTTCTTGCACTATCAATGGTACCGTTTTACTAAAGCTATTTTTTCGTTGAATTGTTTCCTGGCTCCAAACTCAACATCCAAACTCAAAAAAATTTTAATTTTATCGTAAAAAAAGCCCCAAACTGATTTAGGGCTTTTTTACTGAATGAAAGATTAAAGGACATAAAAATCAAACTTTCTCCAATGCTTTTTGATATAGAACAAACCCTCCAACAGAGGGCGTTAAATTAAAATGCTTTAAGCCTTCTAGTAACTGACTCGTTTCATATAAAGGTAAGCCTTTAATACCTGAATCACTTCCATTAATACTTTCAATAAATGAAGCTGCTAGCCCAGACATTTCATAAGCACCTCGTTTTTCTAAAATGCCCTCTTCGTTCTCAATATAATGAAAGAGCGTCTCATCACTTAATTCATGAAACTTTACCTCACTTACTGATAATACACAGGCTGTATGCTCTTTATAGATAAGTGCTACTGCGGTAAGAACCTGATGGGTTTGGCCCGATAACATTTTAAGCATTCGAAAAGCTTCTACTTCGCTTCCCGGTCGCTCTAATATCATATTTTTAAACGAAAGCGCTGTATGTGCCGACAACACAGGGCGGGGAAACATAAACCGCTGATGCGCTCTATCCCACGCTACATGCGCTCTATTCAGCGCAAGCCGCTGCACATAGGTTGAAGCTGACTCATCGTTAAGGGGTGTTTCATTAAGATCTGATCGATCTTCGGGCCTTAATCGCATCTTCAATACCTCATAAGGAATTGAAAGCTGATCTAAAAGCGCCCATTTCTCGGGATTATTACAAGCAAAGTAAATCATAAGCCCATCTCAAAAAGTTATTAAACATCAATCACTTGATTGACCCTTATTAATAACTGTGTACGCTAAAACAAAAAAAATCCAGGGGTTTTCCCCATTGCACGCACTATTTTTTAATTAATTCTTGTTATATAGGAGCTAGCAGCTGCTTTTAGACCAATGCTATTCCTGTTACTGCTCCAGTACCGCAGCTGCTTCCATAGCTTGATTAAGCTATAAACATTTAGTTTTATTGACAATTTATTCATTGCACTCCATACCAATAGTACTTACCTCCAGGAACGATGGATGCATGACCTCGCCTGCACATTTTTTATCTTATTCTTTACAAAAAACCATTTGCATTTCAAAGGTGTTCAAGCCTTTTTTTATCAAATTTTGTGCTATGGTAATCATGGGGCTAAGCAACAATCTGTGTATTGCCCATGAAAATTTTAGTGATTTGGTGTCCTCTTCCCCCTCTTCGTCTCCTTTCTTACAAACACTTTCTCCCCCCGCCCTATCATCTGCCTCAACCAACTCGCAAAGCTGTAGCCCTTCGAAAGGTGGTGAAACTCAAGCTTCTTGCGATAGCATAGCTTCGCTTGGCAATACCTCAGACACGAATCAAGGGGCAGGTAACCCTATTAATATTATTCATGGCAATAAATACCAACGTGAAGACGATCTGCCTGCTTTACCTGGCGTTTTAGGATTAGAAATTGTTCGCCACTATAATAGCCACTATGCCCATACCTCAGTCCCCCCCGGTATTTTGGGAAGAGGATGGAAACTTAGCTATGAAACTACGCTTTATAAAACCGGGCACACTTTACAAATTGTTCAAGCAGATGGCGCTAGGATTATTTTTAATCAAGATACAAATAATCCTAGCCTGTGTGCCACGACTAACCCTGCGCATGGCACGCTGACGATTGAAACTACCCCTCGGGGCAATATGTATCACTGGCGATGGAATACTGGCAAAAGCCTTCATTTTAATGCTCAAGGTAAACTAGAACGTATTCAAGCGCCTACAGGTGAGTTCGTTTCGCTACTTTATGATGCCACTGGCTGGCTGGTAAGGGTAATTGACCCTCAAGGCCGTACTCTGCAATTAAAATATCTCGATAAAGCTCAGGCTAAAACACGCTTTTCAGGCGTTCAAACGATTGATAGCCCCGTGGGGCGCTTTAGTTACCAGTATGGCAGCCAAGATAGCACTGCTGCCATTGCTACCTTGGCACCAACAAAACGTGCTGCGGATGCTGCGCTTAATACTTCCAGCTATCCTTTGATGGCTAATCTTATTAAGGTCGGCCTACCTACCTATTACGACCCGGCAACGAAAGCGCATGCTTACGCAAATCGTGGTGTTAGTTCTAGCGCTATCAGCCGGCATTATCACTATGAAGATACCCGCCACCCTCTGCTTTTAACTGGCATTTCAGTTGCAGGAAAAGGTTCTGATGGAGCATTAGTCAACACGCGCCTATCAACTTGGGCATACAACGAAAAAGAACAAGCGAATCTTTCGGTAAAAGGCAATGCCAAAAGCAAATTAGAACGCATTGAGCTTGATTACTCGCAGCCCGGTATCACTACCCTCACAAACAGTTTGGGTCAACGCACACTCTATCGGCATGCCATTCTTGCTGGAGAACATCGTTTACTTGAAGTACGTGGTACTGGTTGCGCTCAATGCGGAGAAGTGAATCAGCGCTATCGTTATGATGCATTAGGCAGACTCACTGATCTTATTCAACTAGATGACTCAGGCAACCCGCTTTATACGACTCAGCGCGCTTTTGATGCCTATGGTCGCATCACATCGATTACACGCATAACCTATGGCACACCGTATGGCACACTTACTAATTCCTCTCCTTTACATGGTAAAAATGGCAACCCTAAGCCTTTCAGCACCATGCTTAAACCTTCTGTTATTACACCACTCTTACGCTACGAATACCCAGAAAACAGCTTTCGCGCTTCCGTTATTGCAGTACCCAGTGTTGTTGCCGGTAAAGAACACCGTTGGCAGTTTAGCTACAATACGTTTGGGCAACTTACACACCTTAAAGAAACCGGATGGAGCCCTCAAGTACTTTCCTCACTCGCGTATGCAGCCATACAGCCTATTGAACGTAATACGCATTACACCTATACCTCTATTAATGGGCGCAGTGTATTACAAAAAATAGAAAGCCCTGGCTCTTCAGTCGCAGTTGAGTGGGATAAACGCGCTAATTATTTGACCGCTATTGTTCAAGCTGGCGCTTATGGAAATAAGCGAAATGAGCGTATTTTGTTAGAGCAGGATGACACAACAGGGAGGCTCAACCGCCTGACCACAGCGAATTATGTCAAGCGTTGGGAATATACCTCTGAAGGTAATATTCTTGCCGTTGCTACCACCTTTCTGAAAAATGATAAAAGCCCCGCACGTACAGACGAACAACGTTTTCTCTATGACGCGCTAGGCCATCTTACCGAAAGCCAAACAAAACCTAATCAGGTACTGACATCGCAAAAAAAATGGAGTTATGATCTTGCAGACCATTTGCTATGGGAAGCCAATACCTCAGGAAAACTCAAACAAGCGCACTACGATAGTGAAGGTAAACTTATTCGCAGTACGGTATTTGGTTTAGATAAAACGCATCCTCTTAAGCAAGAAGAGCAATACCGTTATGATGCCGCAGGGCGTGTGATTGAAACGTTAGACGCTGCTGGGCTTAAGTATCTCATTCGCTATAACGCAGCTGGTTTACCTACCGAAACAATTGACCCTTCAGGCATCAGCACTGAATATCAGTACACACCGCTCAATGATATTGCTTCGATCACTCAAGCTGCCAACACGCTACAGCCGCTTAAAACTGATTCGGCCTATGATGCTGCCCACCGCCTCATTGAACTCAACGAAAATACTTCATCTACTACCCTAAAAGGTAACCATGCCGTTCGCACTCAGTTTTATAACGATGACTTTGGGCGCGAGATAGCACATCGCGCTCCCGACTCTGGCTTATATACTCGCCGCTATGATGCCGCAGATCGTGTCATTGAACAGCGCGATGCTGATAACAACCAGATAGCCTTTCAATATGATCACGATGGGCGGCTTCTTCTAAAAACTGTTAAAGAAAAAAATGATTCGCTACGCGAAGAAACCCGCTTTGAGTACGCTAGCCAGCCCCCTCATCGATTAATCAAAATTTCGCATCCGCAACAAAGTGAATATTTCGATTACACCGACGAAGGGTTGCTCACAAAAAAAACAATTGACCTTACGCTAGCCTCAGGCAAACACGTTCAAACCACTACACATTATCGCTACAATCAAAACCAAGAACTTATTGCCCAAACATTGCCCGATAACAGTGAACTTCGATTTGAGAGAAATACTAAAGGAGAAGTTATCGCACTTAACCATGCATCGCAAAACGTGATGCAGCGCTTCTCTTCCCCACTGGTTAAAAATATTCAACGCGATGCATTGGGCCTTAGCCAACTCACTTATGGTAATGGCATTGAAGCCCATTGGCAGCGCAGCCCTGAAGGGATTCTTGCCCGATTGGTTTATCGTCGCCCCTCAGCGCCTAAATATACTTTTTTGAGCGCACTCACAAAACTATTACCGACAGCTTATGCTGCACCCCCATTCGAGCAAACGAAACCTTCTAATACAAATAATAAGCCATCTCCCCCTGGTGCATTAGCGCTTCCTACAGACCCTGATGCGTTATGGGATGCTCGTTATCTTTTTGATAACCGGGGCAATATGGTATTTCAGGGCGCGTATGCGCCTTCAAAAGAAGCACAGAGCGCTGCTGCTTCGTTAACTCGCTCATCGTCACCTCAACCCGCTATTAACCACTCTTTTAGCTACGATGCATTAAACCATTTGATACAAGATAGAAGGTTAATACCCTCCCCCTTAACCTTTAAATCTCAGCCTCAACCGCATACTAGCAACCCTTCGAACTCTAATACCTCAACTGTTTGGCGCTACTGGCACGACAACTTAGGCAATCGAGTTCTTTCACAAGAAAATCAGCCTATTGAGCAATTAGGTGCTACGTTAAAGCTTAATTATCAACCCGGTACGCATCAAACTATCGATACAGAAACCTCATGGGATAGCCTAGGCCGCATGACAACACAATTAGGCTTTCGTTATACATGGAATAGCCAAGGGCAATTACAAACTATCGTTGAAACAAAGCCCTCCTTAAACATACATAATCATGCACCTAACAAACCGCGTGTATTAGCCACCTATCGCTATAACCATCGGGGTGAACGCATTAGCAAAACCACCTATAGCCATCAGGATTCAGCGGCTTCACCCATCGCGCATACAACCCATTACCTTTATGAAAATCGACAACGTATCGCTGAGCTCGATGATGAGGGGCATCTAAAGCGCCAGTATATTTGGCTAGCAGACCAGCTCATCGCCGTTATTGACTTCCCTACCCCTAAATCCCTTATTCAAGACACACACGCACAAACAGCATGGCAAAAACTGTTGCAGGCGTTTAATACTATTGGTAAATTTTTCTCTCAAATAATGAGCCCAGCCGATAGCAAAACCTTTATTCACAGTAATCATTTGGGCGCACCTATTCTCGCTACAAATCAGCAAGGCAAAGTAATTTGGGAAAGTGAATATGCACCGTTTGGTAAACGTTTGTCTTCTCTTCCAGCGACCAACACCGTTTCACAACCGCATTCACTTACGACTGATATTTTTAGTCATCAAGCATCATTTAAGCTGGATTTACGGCTGCCAGGGCAATGGGAAGATGAGGAGTCAGGGCTGTATTATAATGACTTTCGTTATTACAACCCTGATACAGGTCGCTATCTGAGTGCTGATCCATTAAGTACTTTGGGCTTAACACAAGGGCTGAACCCGTATGCTTATGTACAGGCGAATCCGATGATTTTCTCTGATCCGTTAGGGTTAATTCTGTTTGCGTTTGATGGAACAGGGAATAGCAAAACACCTTCAGCTTTTGACTCTCTGTCTAACGTATACAAATTTTATGAAGCATATATAGATAAAAAATTTTATATCACAGGGATTGGTACAACCGATGAACGTATGGCCTATAAAGGCAGCGTTATAACAGGAGATGGTTTTGCAGAACGTCTCAACTTAGGCTTTAAATCATTAGATGACTATATTAACGCTAATAAAAGCAAATCACTAGATATTGATATTATAGGTTTCTCACGTGGTGCCGCTGAAGCGCGCGCTTGGTCAAATCAGCTACTCGGCAAAATGAAAAATGGTATGTATAGCACCTCACTAAAGCTATCGAGCTGCTTAAATTTACGATTTCTGGGGCTGTGGGATACCGTACCGCATTTAGGTTCTATTCATGGAAACGAAGAAAAATACAATTTCGCTATATCGCCTGCCATTACTCATGTAGCCCATGCAATGGCAGTTAATGAGCACCGTGGGGGTGCAACAGATTTTAATACCTGGTCAATTTTTGCTAATTCGCAACAGAAAAGTACAGCTCACCGTATTGAAAAAGGGTTTGTAGGCAGCCATGCAGACATTGGAGGAGGTTACGGTACAGGTGATCTCTCAGATGTGGCTTTAATGTGGATGATTCAACAAGCACAATCGCAAGGAATTAAATTTAATGAAGAAATTATTCGTAAGTCAGAATGGAATGAAGTTACTAACCCTATCATTCATGATAAAAGCGCAAATAACCTCTTTCCTAAAGAAGGAACCTACAGAGATGATCGCAAAGTAACTTATACAAATATAAATGAAAAAAAACTTGATCAAACAAAAGCACCTATCGATGGCATGAACACTACCACGGCGCGCAGTTTTGTAAGTTACCTCACTACCTTTTGCGATACTGGCTCACGCTATGGTGAAAACCCTGCCGTTGGGGGTGTCAACATGAGAGATTATAGCTTTTGGTTAAATCAAAATTATAGCTTAACGATTGATTATCGAGGTGATGCCCAATTATGCAAATAGCTCATTATTTTTTAAAATCATGGAAAATATTAATTCCTATATTAATACTACTCATTTTATTTATTTATAAAATAGGCAGCAGTGTTTCTAAACCTACGGAGCCTGGAGTGGTTATTACGACGCAAACCTATGATAAAATTGAATATATATGGCCTGAATATGCAATTTACCCAAATGGAAATAAAAGTCATTTTGCTAGCTTTAGAATGAATGGTAGTGCAACAGGAGGCGGTAACTCTGATGATCACAGCCTACCTCAGTGGATTGAATATTATTGGCGTGAAATACCTATAATTGAGAACGATACACGCTCTAAAGAGCAACGCCTAAAAGCAATAGATGATGCTCCCATTAAACATCAACGCGTCATGATTGCTTCACGCATTCCACAAGATGTTATCCACGAAGCTATTGAAGCAGTAAAAAAGCAAGAACCAGGAAAACTCCCCAACAAAATTTTTAGCCTTTATTTAACTTGGTATCAAGGCCATATTTATTTCAGCTGGCATCTTCAAACTGAAACGGAAACACTGCATAGCGGAGGAGATACCTGCAAAAATGGTAAACCTATTAATATGCAAACTAAGGAACGTTGCTTTTAATGATTTATACTTAATTTAAGCTAACCTACTGCACGCATGGAAAACTTTCCATCTAACCGGCACCTTATAAAATTTAATACAAATAAAATACCGTTTCAATACGCTTTTATTGAGTCAAAACTAGTTTTATATAAATCATCAACTTAATGACTCAATACCTTTTTTTATGTATGATAGATTCCGGCCTAAAAATCGCGTATTCCCTATTGTTATTTTATAAAATAATCGGCCAATTGAACTTTATCGTAAGCAAATTTATTTTTCAAGGCGTAAAAATGTCAAGAATTTCATACAAAAAACTATTGCTACCGAGTTTAGTAGCATCTTTTTCATTAATGAGTAGCGCAAATGCTGCTCCTGATCTTTATCCCAATTCAGGTACACCTAATGCTGCACTTTATTCATTTACTGCACAAAGCAATGGTAATTTAATTGCCTATTACACAGGCTCAGGCGCTTCTTTTGAAAGTGATCTTAGCTTATTAGTGAACGGTGTCGACACAGGTGTTAGCAGCTTAAATAACCATACGTCAAGCTACGGTCAAACCATTGATTTTGGGAATGTAAATGCAGGCGACAATTTAGTTTTCCGTTTGAACGTTCTAACAACAGGTGAAAAGTGGTTCTCTAACGCGGCTCTTAATACCGATGGCGGTAATCATATTTATTCAAACACATTTGCGGGTGATGCTGATGTGCCTGCTGGAATTAGCGTAGCGTTTGAAGATTTAGATTTTAACTCCGGTTCTGACTACAACTATAATGACGAAAATTTTGTATTTACCAATGTACAAGTGTCTCCTGCCCCTGAACCAGAAACATATGCTTTAATGGTTACTGGGCTTGGGTTAGTCGGTGCGATGACTCGCCGCAAACAGAAAACTGCTTAATATTAATAATTCTATGCATCTATCGCCGATAATTTTATTATAAATTTAATATCCGAGCGCAGTTAAATGAACGGTATCTTCTACCTAGGGTTCAATTAAAACTTAAGCCTGCTAGAAGCAGGAACAATAAATAAACGCTTCCTCTCCACTACCACTTGGAGAGGAACGCTCAACACACTTTCTTTTACAGCGAATTCAAAAACGTTAATACATCATCACGCTCTGTCTTGCTTAATCGTTCAAAGATTACACGGCTATTTTTAGCTTCGCCATCGTGCCAAAGAATAGCTTCGGTTAATGTGCGCGCCCTACCATCATGCAAGTAGCGCGCTCTTGAAACAGCGCCGGGTACTATATTTGGCCCATTTATTTCAGCTAAACTTTTTTGAACATACGGTAACGAACCAATACCCCACAGTGGTGCAGTACGCCACATTTTAGGTTGGGCATTGCCTTCTGTTAAGGTATCAGCCAGCCCTGCCCCCATATCATGCAGCAATAAATCTGTATAGGGATGAATGACTTGATTGCGTAGTTCGGCAAAAGGATGCGTATTGCCTGTTGTCATCTGTGCTGTATGGCACGCTATACAGTTAGCTTGTTTAAATAGCATGGCACCATTCGCAATACGCGTAGGATTAACATCATGTTCAGGCGGTACACGCAGCCCTGATACGTAGCCGCTGCGCAAATTACGTTGAGCGGGTACCCCTACCAATTGCAGATATTGCGTTAAGCGCTGAAGTTCTTTTTCATTCACACCAGGAATAGTTTGAGTGGTTTTGCACGCTGTGGTGGTTGTATCTTGCTGGCAGGCTCGTGTCGGAAAAACAGGAGAAGTAACACCCATATCTTGCATAAGCGCTACAGCTGCTTGCTGTCGTATGCTTGCCTTACCCGCTTTCCAGCCAAAACGCCCAAGCTGCCGTTTGCTGTTTTCTGGGTTAATCACCCAGTTTGGAACACCCTTCACTCCATCGCCATTATTATCATAAGGGTCAGCTAATTTTAAAATGGATGATTCATCTACGGCTTCTAGCAGCCCCATACCAATCACTTGAGGTGCTTGTCTTACAGAAAACTGCGTAGGTACTGGCCCTTTAAAGCCATACACAGGTTTTTGCAATTCTACAGTTTCGCCACTGGGCAATTTATACAGCGTTTTTTCGTATGAACTTACCGACACTGAATAATCAGGTGCTCCGGCAGTCAGCGCTTGCTGCTGTATATTTAACCCATAGGTAGGATGAGGAATTAACGATGCCGTTGTACTTGATGCAGCAGTAAAAATAGCCATGGTATCTAAGCGATTACCTAAGGTAGAAACCAAACTGCGCCCATTTTGTGCATGGCAGGCAATACATCTTACATTATTAAAACGTGGCCCTAGTTGGTTGATATGCTCCTTAAATACGGGGTTAACATCTGGGCTTTCAGAATGTTTTCCATCCGCAAACGATGTATGGAATAATCGGCGGCCTTCAACAAAGCGTTTTGTGTTGGCAATACCAATATTATTCACCATTTGCTGAAAAACTCGCATGGGTTCTTCAGAATAATTATACGAAACACTGGCTTGTCCGCCCAGTAAGGCGCTATCAGGCAGCGGGTGAGAATCAAGTGTAGGAGCAACGCCATACCAAGGGCGCATACCCTTACCCACCACGTATAATTGTTCAAAAGAATAGTAGCGAATACCGCCGCCATCAATTAACGCTTTGTCGCCGCCAGGTATATGATCAAGAAAGGCTGCAGGTGATAGTTCGATTAAATCGCCTGCTTTTAAAAGAGTGTTAGGTTGAGGCGCGCGCCAGTTGTTGGTAATCACTACCATGCAATCTTCTGGTGCTGATGTTGAACGACAAATGGTTTTGCCGCCCTCTTTAGGGTTTTCAAGCCCCACATTCATCATCCAGCCATACGCACCCACATTCGCATCTAAGCGGCGAAACGCACTCACAGCCGAACCAATAAACGTGCCATCGTTCACAATCATTGATATCTCAATAATAGAGCGCCCTGCAGGTATACCATCGCGAATCATTAAACCAAAGGTACGATTTTGGAAATACCAGGTAGGAAAGCTAAAGTAATTACCTGGCCCCGTATCAGGTGACCCCCAAGGTTCTCCTATTTCACGCGCATGTCGGTTAGTGGGCCGAAAACCTGCCAGCGTAACAAGTGTTCCATCAGGTTCGCTATATTGAATTTGCTCGGTCACTGGTGTGTTATTCGCAAATAGGGGAAGATACGTTACATTGGAGCCTGCGATATTCACGGTTACTACGCCTGGAGTTGCAGTAGAGGTAGTGGGCGCAGGTGCAGGCGTAGGTGAACTTATTAAATTACCCCAGGCGGCAATTTCATACAGTGAATACCCATACGGAGAAGAACGTTTAGTACCATATAAACGCAAGTATCGCCCGCTACCCGATACCACCATGTCTTCTACGCCGCCTTTTCCACCAACTACCGACTTAATGATTGTCCAATTTCTTGCATCATTGGACGTCTGAAGTTGATAGTCTGTTCCGTAAGCAGTATCCCAATTTATTTTTACGCGTGAAAACTTTGCCGTAGCGCCAAAATCTAAATAGAGCCATTGCGGATCAAGAAACGCACTTGACCAACGTGTGGCAAGATTTTTATCAATAGCATTCGTAGCATTTAACCCAGCATTTTCATAGGTAGTAGCCACTGCTTTAATAGGCTTTAGCTCAACTGCCGCTACTGATGGTGTTGTTGTGCTGGTAGGTGGTGAAGTTGTGGGTTGTGGAGTAGTAGTTGAAGGAGTAGTTGCTGCATTTGTGCTAGAAGTGCCCCACATCGCTATTTCATACATCGAATAACCATACTGCGAAGCACGTTTAATACCGTTCATTCTTAAATATCTGCCGCTCCCCGATACCATCATATCTTCAGTACTGCCTTTTCCACCTGTCACCGACTTAATAGTTGTCCAGGTTTTGGCATCGTTTGAGGTTTGAAGTTGGTAGTCTGAAGCGTAGGCTTGTTCCCAAATAATTCTTACACGCGAAATACTTGCTGTTGCACCTAAATCAAAATAGATCCATTGCTGATCATTAAAAGCACTTGACCAACGTGTACCAATATTTTTATCGATAGCTTTATCAGCGCTTAAATCAATTCTTTCTACGCCTGAAGCAATGGCCTTAATCGGCTTTAGCTCTTCTACAGCAGTAGCCACCCCACTGCCCATCATCATTATGCAGCCCAACGTTAATACTACTAAGCTTTTTGGGTTAAAAATGCTGGTTTCCATATAAATTGTTTTTCCTTTTGAGACATTTAAGCAATAGACTTTATGTTTATGTGCACTTATAAAGTTGAAATGGATCGCCGCTTGTCTCTATGATTTTTATTTAGCAAGCATGGCGATAGAATGCGACACAAAAAATAAGATATTGTTTTTATTTGATGTTATCAAAATAGTAAGGCACATTATATTTTTGCCTGATAGATAGTCTCATAAAACCTGCAAAAGGAAAAAGCTTTATTTGTTCATTACGTTACTTGACAGCTTAGAAATTTATCAAAAACCTAACTTCATATTTGTTTACAGAAATTAACTTTTAAATAAAGGATAGCTATCGCCATTCAGGGCTGTGTTAAACATTTACAGGTTTGATTTTTGCCCTCTATATATAATAAGGCACGGTTTCATTTACTTTTTAAAAAAATAAAAATTCAATAGATAACAGGTGTTTATGTTTTCATTAAGGAAGTACCGCGTTATTGGCGGAATATGTGTTTTCTTTTTTTCTAATGTATGTAGTAGCGCTCATGCATTTTCTTACAATGTTATTGATTTAGGTATAGATAACATTGTAGGAATGACTATTAATGAAAAAGGCCAAATAGCTGGAAATTTTAATAATGGTCGTGCGTTTATATATTCGATAGAAAATGGTTTTACCTCCCTCCCTACACTTTTTAGTCGAGGCTCTGATCGTGGAGAAGGTTTAAACAATCTTGGGCAACTAGCTGGAATTTCTTATAAAATTTCCCCTTCTGGAGTTTATTCAACTAGTTCAGCCATTTATACCCCTGGCAGCGGAGTAACCAATACAGGATCACTAAATGGAGGAATTATTAATAACGGTAAAGCCTATGATATTAACTCTAGCGGCTATGTAACAGGCATCACTGCAACTAACATTATTCGCCCCGTAGCTCATGCTTACCTCTATAAACCTGAAAGTGGCATGATTGATATTGATAACTTAGGATCAGTATATAGTTACGGAACAAGCATTAATGAATTAGGCCAAATAACAGGTACTCGAGGTTTTCCCAATAGTTCAACCCCAGGTAGTATAGCCGAGCAACTATAAATTAACATAATCGAAGTGCTCAGAAAAAAGTTGATC
>JAZKAR010000018.1:0-72095 GCA_040389065.1 Pseudomonadota bacterium
CCTCACGAGCTTCACGAGCTTCACGAGCTTCACGAGCTTCACGAGCCTCACGAGCCTCACGAGCCTCACGAGCTTCACGAGCTTCACGAGCTTCACGAGCCTCACGGGCTTCTGGTGTATGAGTACGTGAGGGTGGTGTTGGTAAAAGTGGTTGCGTAGGAGCTGCTGTTGTAGCTACGCTCCTTCTTAGAGCATTTTCATAACGCGTAGCTAGTGTGGGTACTACAGTTGGTCGTCTAGGATCAAAAAATGTAAATGCGACCTCAATTTGTACACCTGGATTTCTTTGAAAAAACTCATTAATCGCACTTATAACATGGCCCGGTATTTGGCGAATCCATTCTGCACGAGCCTCTACTCCTGTAGGCGCATATATATCAGCGCTAAGCGCCGGAAATACTATAAAACCTATGTTATTATCGCGCGCTTCTTCTAAACTACGTATATAAGCACGTCTTAATTGCACGTAATGTTGAGGTGTTATTTGATCGATTGTCGTTACGTTATCGCCCCCATTACTCCTAGGTCCTAAATTAGGCCCTACTGCATGAATAACGTCGGTAACATTCGTTGCTAGTCTTCCAATATTGTTTCTACTACTACGCCTTGCATCACCTACCGGGCAAGACCCACCCTCTGGAAAAAAAGTATCAACACCTGCCGCAGTGTGCAATGCCCCTGCAACTCCGCCACCATTACCTAATTGTGGATTAGCAGCATTTACAACCGCTGTACGCCTGCCTGCAGTTCCCCGAAGTTGTAAGGTAGCTATATCTGCATGATAGATTCGAAGAGGAAAAGAGAGATTTGAACTTGTGGATGGCGGTATATCATGTAAGGGTTCAATTCCCTGAATATGAAAGGTATGAGTAGTTGGCTGACTCTCAGAAGCAGCGGGTGGTGGTGCTAGAGGAGCAGAAAACTGAGTAGCATTTAAAGGAGCAGGCCTCTCAACACCTTCTGTTGAACCCCTTACCCCTGTTATTCTTTGATTTGTTATCGCTGGATAATCTTGTACATGTAAACGCCAATGGCTAGTTAGTGATTGACGTATAGTAGGATAGGTTGCACCAAATTCATGATCTACTTGTTCGAGCGCTGCTAAAAAGGCCGTAGCAAGGTGACCATTACCGAATAACTCTAAAGAAGTAAGAATACGTGAGATTCTGTTCAGATTATGATACCTGCCGCCTGACTCTGTGCCTCGAACCCAAGGTTGATTACCTAAATTTATACCATCTTGCGGTACTACTGTATAAGTATCTCCTACCCTATTAAGTCTGAATCCATAATAATGTAACATCAACTCAAAGAATTGTTGCTGCCTGGATCTTGCTATGGCATTTGAAAACTGATTTTCTTCAAGTGGCTGTAAAAAGCCATTTCGTAGCACGCCTGGAGTATTGGTAGGGAATAATTGTTGAATAAAATCGTGATGAGCTTCCATCCATATATTTGATACTATTCCGCGTCTGCGGGCGTTATCTACCGCATTTCTATCATTCACATCAATATGCTGATATTGATTAACATGTAAATGATCTGGATGATAGGTGTGTGAACCGATCGTTATTGTTTGGGCAGTCGGTTGATTCTGAGGGGTTATGAAAGGCTGATTATAAAAACCTCTTAAGGTAGTAAAAAAAGTAGCTTGATCTTGATCTCGATAGTTTGCTCCAGCTCTTGCAGCTACCCCAGGTTGATTTAAAGTGCTATCAACAGGTGGTGGTGTATTTTCTTGTATGCCTGTTGGTCTAAAAGCAGTAGCAGCGGAAAGAGAAGTGGTATTTTCTGCTGCTGTATTTGTTGCTCTAACAATCGTTATCCGATAGCGGTTTCCGGGTGCGGGATAAGCTGCTTCTACTGCAGCGCCTAAATTATTTAGATTATCTATTCTATAACGACTCCCCCCCCCACGCAGTAGTTGCCAACCAATGGGCGCTTTCCAAGGTCTTGCTCCAATAGAATCTACTAAATACCAAGCGTCTCCCATCCAGCGTAAAGAGAAAAAGTGTGCTGCCCCCTCGCTTCCTGTTACTTCAAACACTGCCCTATCAAAAGGCGCTCTATTTGATGTCTGCCAGGCTCTCCATGCTGCTTGCAACTGGCCCTGTGGAATCAGCGGTCCTCTGATTCCTCGTACGTCTTCAGTACTACCATTACCTCTAGCATTATCTATAGCGACTGTAATAAGAGGAAAAGCCGACAGATTTTCTTCTTGAATACCATTTTCCCTAATTTCATTATGAGATAACCCAAGATTGCGAAGTACAGCAAAAGCACACCCTGCTGCTGACCTTTGCGCTTGTACATTTTCAACGCTGAGTGCTTCTGCTCGAATAGCAGTTGCAGAGTCAATAGGAGCAGTAGGAGGTGGTGGTAAGCGGGAAGCATCTTGCCGTTGGGGTATTACAATAGTTGATGGATCTACGGGGCGCGATGGCGCTAGTGGTGTACGCGAAGTTGATGTTGTTCCTAGTATGGATCGTGCGTTTGTTGGAGCTGGATTAAAGCTTGGAATAGGAGTAGGTCTAAAAGGTGGATGTCCAAGCCGTTGATTCCAACCATCTGTAAAGTTAGTCTCCGCCGTACCTTCTTGCGTAAAAGCTCTTCGAACTAAACTATTAGGCGCTACAGGATTTGCGCCTGTTATAAATTCCTCATTCAATAAATTTAATAAAGAAGCACCAAGTTCATAATTATAACGGCGCAATATCTCAATAACAGTTCCTACTCCTTCAATGTGATCTTGGCGATTACTATTCTCTTCTGTCGACTCTATTGATCTTACTAAATAAGCTCGTCGGCTCTCCCAAGATAAAGCATTTGTTCCTGCTACTCTCTCTACTCTTGTACGATCTTCACTTAACCTTAATCCATATGCATTAAGTATTAATGAAATCATACTTATATGAAAATCTCTTGCATTATGCTGATTTTGTAAGCTTTGTAAATATGGAGATGTGTCTATTCGATAATTTCCGCTATAACCACTTCTAAACAGAGAAATTCTATAACTAGTAAGATATCCATTAAATTCTAAAAGAGCATTACTTTCATGCAGTTGATTAATCTGGCCTTCTGTTAACGGTTGATCATAATTAAAATCAGTCCAGCCACGCTGGCGCATCCGATCAGCCAAGAACTGTAATGCTCTATTTCTATTAATCAAGACATGTCTATCATCTTCATAGTCTATTCGTGGTAATCCACTTTCTGTTGCATCACTCACTAAGTGATATTCATAGGGAGCATTATGATTTGCTGGAGCTTCATAATGTAAGCCACCGTTATAACGCCATACTCGAAGATATGAAAACCCTCCTGGCACTCCATTTAAAGTACTTGTAATATTTCCTCGTGCATCTTGATAAAGTGCTTCTTGTACTCGCTCACCATTTCTTATAACGGGTATGGTAAGATTTCCAGGCTCTTCTGGTAAATTTATAGGCCCAGCTATAATTCTTGTTGGCTCTGGTACAGGCCGCGATGAGGAAGGCTCTCCTGTCTCTTCATTGCGCCTCCTAGTAAAATTATCTCTAAATCTTGAGGAAGAGCCTAAACGCTGCGATGAGGAAGGCTCTTCTGACTCTTTTCGCTCGTCTTTTTTTCTACGAAAGAAATTACCAACACCCATGCGCTCATTCAAATCACCTTCTTGAGCACCACTCCATTCTTTTAATGCAAGTTTACTTAGACTCTCTGGCTGGCTATGATCTAATAACAGCCCAAACTCAAGAGAGCCTTGCTTACTTTTACCCAGAAGCGCTAACATTTGAGCTTCAGTTAATTTCAGTGTTTCGCCATTTTCATAGGTTACGCCACGCCAAACCCAGTTGCCACTTTCATCTTTTGCAGCACTCATTGCATGCCCTGCATGCTCGTTGGTAGGCCAGGAAACTTCTCTTCCTAACAATAAAGAAATCTCAGCTTGCGCATCAGAATTTAAGCCTGCTGCCATCACAATTAGCTGAATGCCTTTTAATGATTCGCCTAAGGCACTTACATTCTCAAACTGGTAAAGCTTCATGCGCTCTTGATCAGATACACGCTTTTCTGGGTTTTTAGAATTTGGATCTTCTACTTTATCGCTCGATTGTTCTCTAAGAAGCAGTGTTGCAACATGCAATAAATGACCTTCTATTGAAGGATGATCTTTTACGATTGTTAATTGTTCAAGATGCTTTAATATTTTTTCTTCTGCTTCAATTAACCCTAATTTGGTATTTGAACGTTTGGCTTTCAAATACATCGCTACTTGTATTTCTGCGGGCATATCGCCGCCCCATGCGCGCTCAAATAATGCTTTTTTGAACTGAATAGGGTCTGGCTCACCGCCATGTACTAATTGTGCTATATGAAAACTTACGTTTTCTATACAATCATTTACTAGAGACTGCATCCAAGTATCATCTGCCTTTACTTGCAAACTTAACTCTTGCACCTTAATTGCCATTAGTATTTCGGAATCATTTTTCCATTTGCTTTCTAATTCTTGCAGCTCTAGTAAAGAGGCATTATGAATTTGTCTAAGCGCTTGTTTTTTAGCAATTTGAGTAGGTACAACTGGTATGAATCTGGGTGGAGATTTTTGCAGCCCTCTTGCTTGTGCAATATCTTCTACAAACTCGCTATATTTAGGTTCATTAATATTTCTTACTAGATTAAGACCATCTGATACCCTAAGCATTTCAGATAATTGCTCATAAAGTGCAGAGGCGAAACCATAATACGCTGCTTCATTAGATTGTTTTTTAGTGGGGTAACTATTTACCAATAAAGATGAAACGGTATAATTTTCTTTAATTAAAGAGGCATAAATCTCTTGTACATCTTCAGAACTTCTAGCAGCGTTCACTGCATTTATTTTTCTGAGGATTTTTAACAGTGAAGTTTTATCTTCATATTTGATAAGATTACTTTTACTTAACGTCGCAAACCATTCCTCATTAATATTATAGGTGGCAGGAGTCTTATTATTAATAATAGATAATAAATTACTACTTTCTTCAAGCGTTATTGATCCGTCTAAAAATTTGCTTAATTTTACAATTAGGTCTGATAATAATATTATATGTTTAGATTCGTTAGCCTGGTTAATGTTTGCAGATTCAAAACCACCATTTGCTTCATACTTTCTAATCGTTTCTTTCAAATCATTATTTAAAATTGATAATAAATCATCGACATTTTGTTTTAATTTTTGATTTTTTACTTTTTCATACACATCAGCATCAATATTAATCGATGGTTGGTTTTCATTACTTCTTAACGATTGCTCTTTTCTAAACTCTATGCGATCTTGATCAATTTCAGCTTGTTTTGATTTTTTCAAAGCATCTATTTTTAATAGCAAATCATGCTTTACATTTTCAATAACTTCGTTTTTTTCATTCACATCATGATACGCAGCAGAATATCTTTCAAGTAAATCAATATTTTGGCTCTCATACGCTTTTTCATGAATAGCTGTTCTTTCTTCATGCGTCATTTCATGAATTTTTAGCTTATATAACTCTTCATGTGCTTTATTTCTCAACTCGCCTGTAACATTAGGATTTGCGATGAAGCTATTGAGCGCTTCTTCACTATGCGCATCTTTTAACTTAGCACTTATTAATTGCTCATGAAGCGCTAAGGCAAATAGATAGTAACCGCCTGTTATACTAAGCGTTTCGTCAGTTAATGCTTCTCTCTTTTTATTTGAAAAAGATTTATTGTCATTTTTATATAAAACTGACTGATTTTTAGCGGCTGAATATTCACCTAAAAATAAAGAAGAAACACGATAATTTGTTTTTACTAAATTTTGTGCAAAATTTTGTTTATTTTTTATATTATTAAATATATCAACAATAAGTGCTTTATCGTCTCCATGAAGCGATAATGCTTTCTCTACCCCTTCAGACCATTTATCATCTAATACATATTTAGCAGGTGCTTTATGATTGATGATTAATTGCAAATCAGCACTTTCTTCTGATGTTATAGAGCCATCTAAAAATTTATTTAATTTCATTACCAAATCAGATACTATCATTATGTCTTTAATTGCATAATAATCTTGCAAATTATCTTTATTGATAAGATTATTTTTTTTCGCGCTATTTAATCTTGCTTTTAATTTACTATTTAAAACTTTTAATAATTCTTGAACATTATTTTCTAAAGTTTGATTTTTTGTTTTATCATAAATCTGTTTAGATTTTCTTGTATAGGCAGTTTTCAAAGAAAATAAATCGTTAAAATTATTATTTTTTAGCTGTTTCCCTAACCCTCTAATATTAAGCACCTGCCCAATACTTCTTGCTTTATCCTCTACTATTACTGCTCTATATTCAAGATGCTCACCCGCTGCGATAGTGGTTGATAAATCTCTATTGTAGCCAACAATATCTCCATTTAATTCGCGAACACCTTGAATGGCTATATGACCACTTGTATAGGTCTTACCAATATTTGTAGCATCTTTTTTGTAACGAGAGTCAAGCACCATTTTTGGTTTATCAACATCAGGAATGCTATCGCTATTTGAAATACTTTCTTTACGATATGCTTTGCCGGTTAATGCTTGAATAGCTTCTATAATACTTTCATCCGTTGCTTCTGCCATTAACGTATGATCATGCTCTACTGATTTTCCTGATTTAAGCGCAATTAATAAATTCAATTTTACGTAGCGATCATATCCATACAGCGGTATCTCAACACCGGAGCTTATGCTAAGAAATTGTAAATAAGACTCTATTGCATGGTAAGCACAGTTACCAATGCGCTGATCTGCTCTTAAATCACCATGCGCCCACCATTTTCCATTCGATACGGTAGCGATTTGCCAAACAAACCAATTATTTTCATTGGCAAAATTTAATTTATCGATTAATTCTTTTATCAACTTCGATTGTTTTGATGATTGTGATGGTAAGGTTTCGATTAGTTCATCAGTAATTTTCTCAATCAAAGGTTTGATTTTTAGCATTACTGCTTGCTGTATCTCAGCATCTGTTTTTAATTTAAATAAATTGTTATATTCTTCTCTTAAGGCTTTGCTAGTACCGCTTTCTGATAGATTAAATTTCTTAAACTCTGATATAACAGCAGATATACGCGTTAATAATGCGTTTTTACGATCTACTGTATATTCTTCACACATTGATTTAGCATATTTGTCTAATGCAATTGCTGAAGAATTTGTTGAATCTGAAAGATTTATTTCATCTAGTCTACTAAAAGCCTCATTGATATGTTCTTGCATTTCAATAGACTCTTGTTTTTGACTTAATTGCTCTCTTCTTCTGGCTATCAAGGTTTTAATTTTTGATGATGATTGCCAAGCTAAGTTTTGACTTACTAAAGCATTAAACTCGTTTATATTATTAATACTATTCAGTGTTTTTCTTAGGTTGTAATATAAAACATCTTTATTTTCAGTTTTTTCTGCATGCTCTGTAGACATTGTAGTGACTACATCATTGTCTTTTACAAAGCTACTATAAGGCTGCCTTTCAAGCGGCTGCTCAAATTTTACAGGTGCGCCTTCGTCGTGGCGTGCATCTCCTACTACACCTACTGGGCGAGACTCTTCTAATTTTACTTCAACAGCATTTGAAGCAACCTCTTGCCATTCTTTTAATTTACCTTCTTTTATCGAAGCTCTAATTTCGGCGTATGCTGGCTGGCTTCGCATTCCTACAATTTGAGGAATGATACTAATGGAACCATCAGCATTTTTACGGGTAGTGGTACCACTTATGATTTTTTCTAACGAATTTTCATCATGCTTAGGTACTATAAATAATTCTGAACCATATTTTAATAACGCAGTAAGATCATTTGCTTTTTTAAGCTCTTTTCTTTGTGTCTTACCGGCTGCTTCAGAACAAATATATACATCGCCATTTTCTTCATTAACCTCTATCCATCTTAACTTTCCTTGAGGAAAACTCTCTTGAGGGCGATCTTTTATAAGCGCTAAACCAATATGGCCACCCTTTAACCATTTAAATACCTTATCGCCTTCAATTTTATCTGTAAGGCGGTAAGCTGTATGGCTATGTCCGTTGTCTTTATTTTTCAGCCAGGTATCTAGAACGTTTAAATAGCTATCTAAAGATTCAGCCCCATTATCTAAATGACCAGGATTACTTTCTGCTAAAATTTTATTTAACGATTTGCGTAATGTTACTACCTGATTAACATCGGCTTTAAATACTTTTGATAATAATTCTAAAACAGCCCGCTCAATTAAAGGGTGCTCTCGCTCAATATTAGAAGGAGCTTTAAAGGCTTCAAGCGCTTTATCATTATCGCCTAACAAACCGCCAATTAATCTAGTAGTTTTATTAACATGCTTATGATTAAAAGGTTGTATTGCTTTACTAGGCTGGCGTTTAAATTTCTCTACCGCACCTACTTCTTTATCGTTCGTTGTTGTAAACGTTGTAGGATTAGAAGATTTAATGCCATATTTCAAACTACCTTTTTTCACATAGGCATTTTTACTTTGAGAAGCTGCCTCTAGAGAAATACTTAACTCTTTACCCCAGATAGTTTTAAATAGCTCTTTTACACTTACTAATGTTGACTCAAATACAACTTGATCTTCTTTTCTACTGAATTTTTGCTTTGTGCGCAACCAGCTTTCAATTAGTTTAGTAACACTTTCTTGTGCATTATTTGAAGGAGTTTTATCAGATACTGGTTTATGAATACCTTCCCAATTAATACAAAGATTGCCATCATCTGTATTAAAATTTTTAGATAATTGTTTATTACTATACTGTTTTATATGTTGAGGATTTGATCTATCTTCTAACTGGCCTTTTGCACTCCAATACAAAGGAATGAACATTTTATCTTCTTTTCTTTGGAGTATAACAACTCCCGATTCAGTGCCACCTCTTAAAGTATTAAAACCTTTTATGCTCTTGGCACGTATATCTCTCCATTTTCTTGAAGCAATACCTGTTCCCATTAATGCTATTAATACATTTAATGCCAGCTCCATTCCTATTGGAGAAGTGGGATGCTCGTGCTGATTAAATGCTGCGCCTAACTTTTGGAATCCTTCTGTTATATATTTAGGATCTGATAAAAATTGAGCTAGATTTTCTCTTTCATCTTGCTGGCCTGAACGCATCGCTTCTTTTTGCGCTTCTGCACGTAATATTTCTATGAACGTATCTAATACACCCTCTATTGCTCCTCTTTCTTCTTTTGGCTTAAATTTTTGAACTTTAGCTATTTCTCTTGTAACTGCATTTGCTGTAGCAGACGTTTCAGCCTCATCTATTCCGCCTATACCTGAATCTACCCTAGATAGTTGTTTTTGAGCTGAACCTGAGCGAGAATCTAAGGTAGGATCTGTAAACTGAGTACCTTTTTCTATTAATGCATTTAATAGATTATCTTTTTCATTGGCAGATAGTGTAACTCTCATACCTTTAGGATGATCACCACTAATTAGAAGCCATTCATTATTATTTTCAGAATCTCTCTTGAATATAATCTCTTGCCCGTTTTTACCGCTTTCTGAAAACGTAAACTTACCATCCTTGGATGTAAATTTAAACTCTCCTGTACCTGGGAGTTTTCCTTCAATTTGTTTGATGTTGTTCGCTGATGTATTGTTTAATATGGCTTCTATGTTTGCTTTTATACCAAGATTATCTGCATTATTAATTTTTGTATCATTTACTTGATGGCTTGCCAAGTTTAATTCTTTTGGCTCAGAAAATTTAATTCCATCTTTTGAGAGTTCAGCAAATGCATGTACTCCGTTTCCGCCTAAAAAGGAAACTGCTATTCCATGTGGATAATCGCTGCTTTTCAGTAACCATTCGCCTTTATGTGCGGGCACTCTTTCTAAGGCAATTCCTAAATTAGGAGTTTCACCTTTTTGTACTTTTTTACCAACCGAAAAACTAACTTTTTCACCCGTTGGACTTATAAATTCAAAATCTGACGCTTGCCTTACACTTCCTTCAATTTTTGTAACATTTGCACTATTCTCTAAGGTATCTTTTATTATTCCTTCAACTTTTGCCTGAACGGCATTATCAGTAGTGCCTACCTGTCTGGCCCCATTACTTTGCGAATGATCGGATGACTTTGCTCCTGTAGGCTCAGAAAACTTAACGCCACCACTTGTTAATACCGCAAAACCATTATCATTTGCACCTGAAAATGAAACTTTTATTCCTTCTGGATGATCACCGCTTTTCAGCAACCATTCTTTGTTGCTTCCCGATACTTTTTCTAATGCAACGCCTAGCTTAGGCAAGCCCTTTAACGCTTTTTTACCGCTCACTGAAAAGCTTACTTTTTCTCCATTTGAATTAAATTCAAATGTGGCTGATTTACTTAACTCTCCTTCAATTCGATTAGCATTTACCGAATTTTCGGAGGTATCTTTCAATATGCCTTCAATGCTCGCTTTTATTTCAGGGTTATCTGTATTACCTAACTGTTTTTCGCTCTTTTGTTGTTCACTCTTTTTAGATTCTGAAAACTTAACGCCACCTTGCGTCAATACAGCAAAACCGTTATCGCCTCTTCCCGCGAACGAAACTTTTATTCCTTCAGGATGATCACCACTTTTCAGTAACCATTCTTTTTCGCTTCCCGATACTCTTTCTAATGCAACGCCTAGTTTAGGCAAGCCTTTTAACGCACTTTTTCCGCTCACAGAAAAGCTTATTTTTTCTCCATTTGAATTAAATTCAAATGTGGCTGACTTATTTAATTCACCTTCAATTTTGGTAACATCTGCGCTACTTGCAGAATTATTCTTTAATATTCCTTCAATTCTTGCTTTTTCTTCAGGATTATCAGTTGTAACTTTTGCTTGCCTAGAGTTAGATTGCGAAGAAGTATGCTCATCGCCTAAGCTTCTGAACATTCCGCCCATAAATTCAGCAATCGCTTTTTCTTGACCGCTATTGGAGCTTGCTCCTGCATTTTTTTCGCTCGCATTGCTTGAACGCCCTATTGAATTTTTTCCTTCGCGGCCTCCTGCAGCTATTAAATTTGCATTGACTGCGGCTGCATATGCTCCAAATGAAGATGATGCGCTTTTGTTTGTTTCTCCAAAAGCTGTACTACCCATATCTGATTTAAAAGCACCTGATAATCCTGCTCCTAAACCTAAGCTTGCTGCTCCCTTTGCTGGTGTAGCATTCTCACTATGCCCCCCTATAACTTTACTTCCTTGAGCACTTTGTACACTTTGCTTACCACCTGATTTAGAAGTTGCCCCTACAGCTAATGGGCTTTCATTGCTTCCTGTAAGGTGTGCGCTATTTACATTTACAGCTTGTGTATTCGCTACTTGTGCGCCTCCTGAAGATTGGATATCGGCTGTTTTTACTGATCCATCTGCTGTCGAAGCTGCATGAGATGACTCATTGGCTTGTGTCTTAGCAGAAGAAAGCCCTGTGTCTATTCCCGCTGCTTCTGCTGCGGCAAATACATGAGACTGCGCCGATGATGAGACTGATAGTGGTGTACCGTTATGCGCCAAAGAACCTGCACCCGTAATCGATGCGCTACTATTTGCTGCACCCGACAAAGAGGCAGATGTTGAAACTGCATTGCCTTCTTTGGATTGTGAAGAAACAGTGCTAGTTCCATTTGGTTCTGGCAATTTGGCTGCGCCACTACCACCATTGTTAGGAGAAATATTTGGATTTTCTGGTTTAGCCACACTTGCTGAAGGCTCACTTAAGCCACCATTGATTGATAGGCCTGTAGCCGCCCCTAAAACTTTTGCACCAAAATCACTCGTTAAATGGCTTGCTCCGCCTTCTGCATTTTTTGAAAAAGGTAGAGATGAAGCAGCTATTCCCGATTTTTCTACTTGAGGAGATAATAATGCATCGGCTAAACCTGCTGGGTGTGGTTGACCAAACGCTGATACACCTAGCGATTGAGTTGCAGATGCTTCAAGAACTTTAGCTTTAAAATCACCTGCTGAACTGCTTGTGGCATTACTTGTGGAATTACTTAAGCTCGCCTCTGTATTTTTTGAAGAAGACAAAGATGAAGGAGCTATTCCCGATTTTTCTACTTGAGGAGATAATAATGCATCGGCTAAACCTCCTGCATGAGATTGACCAAACGCACCTCCTCCTAATGATTGATTAGCAGCTGCTTCAAAAACTTTAGATTTAAACTCACCTGCTGAGTTACTTGTTGAATGACTGGAGCTTGATGCTGCACTATTTGAAAGGGAAACGGAAGAAGACCCACCACCTGATTTTTCTACTTGAGGGGATGCCAATACCGCATCGGCTAAACCTCCTGTATGAGGCTGAGGCTGACCAAACGATGCGCTTCCTATTGATGCCTCACCTAGTGCTGCAGAAACTGGTTTTGGAGATGATAAAGCTTCGCTGCTTACTTCACCTCCACCCGCTTTACCAACTTCTTTTACATTTCCGCCCGAAACAGCAGAGCTACTTAAACTATCTGCACTCAAAGATTTGCCTGTAGGTGCAGCCATGTCAGACGCAACTGATGAATCTTGGGGTTGTTTTGAAGAGGGTGCACCTCCTTCACTCACGCCAGCTGACCCTGCTGTTTGCTTAGATAATGATAGAGCTTCTTTTACATCAGCACCGCTTTCTAATAAAGCACCACTATTTACTCCACTACCGCCTCCTTCGCTCACGCCTGCACTGAGGGGTGCTTCAGGTGCTTCAACTTGAGGCATTGTTGTTGCTAAGGTAGGCTCTTCTACAACACCATTACCTTGTAAAGGCTCTGATTTTTCTTCATCTTTAGGAGGTACGACGGGCGACTCCTCTTCACCTTTAAGGCCAGCGGCTAATTCTTGCGAACTTGCGTCTAGTTCTGCGCCCTCTTTAGCTGAAGGAGGCGATTGCTCTTCTTCTCCCTCTTTTGCTGTAAAGCGACCTCCTGGAATTGCTCCGCCATCTTCATCAAACATTCCTGATGATTTACTGCCTTTACCTGCACCTACCTGACCACTCGATAATTTAGCACTGCTACTTTCAGCGCTACTCGACCCCACTGGGCCTGAGCTTGATGCACTGTTACCCGCGTGTGGTGCGCTAGGGCTTGCAGCAGAGTCGTGGTGATCACCCGATGAAGGTACCGCAGAAAAACCTCCAGTTCCGCCAGTGCCCCCTACAGAATCTTCAAGCGCAGGTGCAGGATGCACCGCCATCCCTTTAGTTTGGCCGCCGCCCACCTCTCCAAATTCACCAACAGCACCTTTGGCTGCACTAAGCCCCCCAGCACCCCCAGCGCCGCCTGACAGTGCCTCTATTAATGCACCCATTGCTTGAGGGTCGACTGTACCGCCCCCCAAATGTCCGCCGCCATCAGCCCCTCCTAGGTGAGGAGCAGGTGGCGTCATATGTGCAGCATTTCCGCCACCACCGCCACCGCCGCTACTACCTATAGAAGCAGCAAGCGACCTATTAGCAGCACCCGCCACTGACTTTATACTACTAAACGCTGTTTTGGCTGCCTCTGCTGCGAATGCTAAACCAGCATGCCCTATATCGCTTGTAGATTGCGTCAGATCATTACTACCCATTAAGCTTTGTCCAGCCAAAATGGTGATAGCAATTTTGGGCGCCTGCATCATCATGTAAGCCAATACCAGCATAACGCTTGCAAAAGACATTACAGGAATAGCATAACCTAGCAGCCGCTCCCTCATCATGTCTTGCTTACCGCCTATCATTCCCCAACACTTATACCAACGCTCTAGACCAGTTAAAGGCCATTTTAAGGTCTTACCATTTTTACGATGATCATCTTTTTCCTCCCAAATTCCCGCACCTCGGTCTGTATAGTCGCCAATCTCATGCAAAACCTCACTTAACCCTTTAAGCTCAGGATAATTAGCTTCATCGTCAGCGTCGTACTTACCATAGTTTTTGCTATAAAAACCTGCATAATACTGAGGAGCAGCACACGGGGAATAATACATGGTCGCTACAGCTTGAAAGGCCCCTTTCCATTGATCAACAATACTTATTAATATTCCTGAAATAAACAGTACTACCACCATTTTTATTCCAGCCGATATACCATAGCTTAAATAACGAGCCGTATTATCAACTGTCCATCGTGATCCTGAAAACCCTAGAAATATCGCTCCCAAAGCCATCACTAAATAAACTTCTATAAGTGTTAGCATAATATTTAAGGCAGAATACGAGAACGCTATAAATATCATGAACCCACAAGCAATTAAGAGTATTCCGATTGCTACCATTAAAATGGTTTTACCCGTCACTAACCCCATAATAAAGTTGACGGTTCCCATCACTAGGATATCCCCTGTACCCTCTGAAAAATCAAACATTTTTAAGGTCGTTGTTGTCATGACCTCTGAAGACAACTTTAAACCTGCTTCAAAAAGTTTTTGAGGAATATCGTGAATACCCTCTAAATCTTGTAAAACGTTAGCCTTATTATTAATATCATCCAAACGATTATAGAGTGAGGCATTCGTTTCATGTATGGATTGGTTATAGGCACTAATGCCCAACTGAGTAAAGCTGGTAAAAATAGTTAATATCCACGAATCTTTCATGGAGTTCGCATTTAAAAACTGAAGCATTAGCCCTATAAAAAGAATTTTTCTCAATAAGACCGATGTTAGTTGATCTAACTCTTGCCCTTCTAAAACCCAAGTAGCCGCGGCCCAGGCTAGTTCAATACTGCATAGCAACCAAAATAATGTTCTTGCAAAACCAATTGTCTTTTTATAAATTACCTTATCAGAAATAGCTAAAATACAATCTAATAATCCTTTAGCTATGCCGCCCCCATTTTCAGCTGTGGCAAACATATTCTTACCACACGTATGTGAATAGGGAGTGTCATCACCTGTTGCAGCATTAGCTGTAGGCGCTTTTCTTGAGGCATTAAATGTATCATCAAGAAAACTTTGTTTCGGAACGTTTGTTGTTCCTTTTTTACTGCCGGTATTTCTACTTTTAGCTGGATCTTCATCTTCTGTATTTTGAAACTCTGAATCAGTTACAAAGTTTGCTGTTTTACTGACATCATAATCTTTACAACCTTCCACACTCGCTGGATCAGCATTCAAACAAGCCAGCCTAAAAGAACCAAGACCATTTTGCTCTCCCTGGCATCCTCCAGTACCTCCCGTGCAATGCAAAGAGCGCGCATTTAAAGCACCTGTGTGTGAATCAAAAATTAATCCCTTTTTATTTTCAGAATTAGCTCTTAAAGGATCTACACTCACATAATCAGGATTATTTGTTGCAGTTTTTTCTTGAGATTGTACGCCACCAACCTGGCTATTAAGCGTAGTATCTGATTGTTTATATTGATTAGTACCGCAATTTTGGGTGTTCCAATTAAACGTTATATCATTTTTATTGCATGTTCCATTTGCTGCCCATGCGCTCTGCCCATTTACTAATACAAAGCACCATACGAATACGAGAAATAGGCGGGCTATTTCCTTTATTCGTGTGCATTGAATTAATAATTGGGCAAGAGGCATAAATTTAATTCCTAATTAATATTAAATTTACTATTATTAAGATAAATTGAATCGAGCAATGACTCGAACGCTTGCGTTAATTTATGAGAAGCATCAAAAAAAACGAGTGGTTTTTCTGCTAATCTGGATGATTTGACAACAACAGAATGAGGTAAATAGGGTTCCAATACAGGCATAACTTCTTTCAGCTTATCAATACCCTCTTGAATCGCTTTCGCACGTACTTGATAACCATTCATAACGGCTCCCAATAAGCGTATGTCATTATTATGATCGGCACGAACTTCTTGAATATGATTACTAACCTGTATAGCCGCATCTAGAGAAAATCTATCGCCATCGAAAGGAACTAAACACGCATTTGCTGCTATGAATGCTGAGAGCGTGTAGAAATTCATAACAGGGGGAGTGTCGATCCATATTTCATCAAAATCTAAAGTAGAAAACGCCTCACGCAATTTATAGATTTTATGTTTTGCCGAAAGCTTATCGTGCAGGTCATCTAACGTAACATGCGCAGGCAATACATATAATCCATTGAAGGGTGTTTGATGAATCCAATGAGATAGGTTCTGAGGATATAGCGACACCCGTAAGCTTTGACTGAAGAACTCTGCAATACTTTTTTCACTCTCGGCATTTTTTCCCAACACATAGCGCGTACTATTTGCCTGAGCATCCAAATCAACTAATAAAACTTTTTTTCCTCTATGTGCTGCTATAGCAGCAAGGTTAGTTGCAACGGTTGATTTTCCAACGCCACCTTTTTGGTTAAAAATAACGTAAGTCTGCATAACACCCTCATAAAAGTTAAAAAAACGATTTTTATTACATATCTAAATAAATACCTTATCTAGCTCTTGTCCTAGTTTATTAGGCTAAGCTAACTGGCTAGAGCGAATTTTTTATTAAAACTAGAAGTTACGCAGTTGGGTTCTCTCAGCGGTATAACAACTTGCCGTACTGCTTGTACTATCTGCGTTGCTATGCGGGGCATCCCATCCCTTGATAGAACCCAACTGCGTAATCTCTAAAAACAATTAGCTTACTTTACAAGCTAAAAATTGATTGATTTTATCTATATAGATTTTTGGCGTGCTCCCTTGTTTATCTTTGATTATGAATACTTCAGATCAGCATGCTAAGTACAATTAAAATATCGCAGCACTACAAATTTCATATATTGAATTCTCCAATTTAATTTTTTAAATACATGCCTCCTCTTTAAGGCATTACAAAAGCGTCTTTTTTTATTTATAATAATTCGTATTTGGTAATAATCTTTGAAAAGTCGATACCGACCTTTGATTTAAGTATGATTAAAACTGAGGAAGAAAAGGCTACAAAACTGGAGATCAATGATTAAAGGTACTCATCTTTAACAAACTAAGCGCTACTGAAAAAAGATGGGTTTGCTCTAGTTAGTATTTAGTACGAAATGCATCGCATTACTAATAAACATGTACCTTAAATAAAATATAAAAGGCTGTGAATAAAAATCAAGAGTGGGAAGTTAAATTTATGCAGTCTCAGCTTTTCCTTGCGCAACCAATAAGCTCTTTACTCTCTGCTCTACGGTAGGCTGTGTTTGATACAATGCATATAACTCTTCATCGTAAGCGGGATATACTGTTAAAGCATGCTTACTGGCAAGATTAAAGTGCGCAAAATCAAAATGTACTGAATGTGTTAAATGATGTATTTTTTGTAACGCTTTTATTAATGCCTCTGGGTCTTGGCATAACTCAACACTTTTCTGATCAGCCAAATATTCACGTTTTCGCGAAATAATAATATGTAACATGATGGCTGCGATAATAGAAACGATCCATGAAAATACAAATAGTAGATTTTTTAATGATTTACTAAAATTTTTATTTCTATTTTGATTTTTACTTACTTTTAAAAAATTTTCTTCAGGAAAAAAATCATTTATTTTTTGTGAAAAATCTGTAACTTTACCCACTATCAGCGATGCTATCATTGAGTTTACGCAATCATTACGCTGTATATGGGCGATTTCATGCGCTAATATAGCTCTTAGCTCTCGTCCATCTAAACAGGCAAGTAATTGTGTTGTTACAATAAGAGCTGCTTGCCTAGAGCTTTGCCCCAATACAAACGCATTTGGCTGATCGACACTAATTTCATATACATTTGGCATGGGAATGTGTGCGCGCTCGACTAACTCAGCAATAGCCTGATACAAGTAAGGAGAACTACTGGCATTCACTTCTCGAGCATTGAATGCCCGTAATAAAATGTTATCAGCCTGTTTATATATAATAAATGCTTGAACAATTCCTAAGCATACTAAAATAACTAAGCCTGGGGTACCAGCAAACAAATAACCTATCCACGCAATCAATGTAAGCAGAATAAATATAAATACAACGAGTCGTACTGTATTCTCCATACATTTCTCCTCTAGTAGCTAGCCGTGAGAGCTTACTCAGCAGCTACCTGCTTATTATTAGAACTTACGCGATACTTCCTGAAGCTTGCTTACTGCAATTTTTGAACATTTTGCCTAGGAATGCACTTCTCTTTTTTGGCCAGGTTGCGCTTGAGATAACTCTTTCTCTATCCAGGCTATTAAACGCTTACGAGGAGGCTCACCTAAAGATGTTTCTACCCAACGCCCTGATGGATCAATCCATGCGACTGTAGGCGTTGCTCTAACATCACCGTAGGCTTTTGCAATAGAACCATCTGCATCATAAATAACAGGAAATGGTAACTGCCGCTCTATCGTAAATGTTTTTACAAAATCAGGATCATCATAGGCCATAGCAACCGATACGATAGTGAGGCCTTTATCTGCATACTTACGATGAATATCGACCCAATTTGGCATCTCTCGAACGCAACCTGGACAACTAGTTGCCCAAAAATTAATGAGAATCGGTTTTCCTTTTAAGGTTTTTAATGAAATTACCTTACCATTTAAATCTTGGGCAGAAAAAACAGGCGCTTTTGGTGCTGGTTGAGAAAATAAAAAAACCGCCCCGCCTAAAACCGCTCCTAAGACTCCCCCTATCAGCCACTTCACTTGTGTTTGTGTCATTTATTTTTACTACACTTTCCCTATTAAGATTGATGCAAAATTGTTCTAATTATAATGTTATGCGACCTTAACATTTATCTTAAAACAATATACTTTGAACCTTAGAACAATTTTGCGTAAGCCTTTTATCCTTTATTTATTGAAGTTACGCAGTTGGTTCTCTCTGCGTGGGACGCCCCGCGTTATAGCAACTTGCCGTACTGTGTGTACTATCTGAGTTGCTATGCGAGGCATCCATCCTTTGATAGAATCTAACTGCGTAACTTCTAATTTAATTATTTTCTTAGGTTTTTTACCATAGATAGTATCCATGCTATCGCTATGCTGAAACTACATAACAATAAGACCATTCGCTCTCCATAGCGCATAAAGGGTGTTACCCCTTGGTAACCTACAACCTCGCCTTCTAAAATATCTTCGCTAAAAGGCTTAAGCTTTTGCCTAATATTGCCCTTTTCATCAATAATTGCTGTTCCAGCTGTATTATTTGAGCGAACCATAAACTTTGCTGATTCTATACTACGCATTTGAGCAATTTGTAAATGCTGATCTATCGCGACCCCGCTTCCAAACCAGGCATCATTACTTATATTTAAAAGTACATTCGCTTGCAGTGCGTTTCCTCTAAATAATCGAGAGAATCCATCTTCATAACATATACTGGGCGCAAATGTTATTTCATTCAGTCTTAATATCAACGGATCATCTATACCGCGCTTAAATGCAGATAACGGCATATTCCACCAGCGATCTAAAAAGCCTAGCCATTGCATACCGGGAATAAACTCACCAAAGGGAACAAGATGGCGTTTATGGTAAACTTGATCAGCAGCATATTTACCATACAACCATATACTATTGTAATACTGATGGCGTCCTTCTACTCGATCTACCAAGCCTAATAAAACTGTTCTATCTCCTAACTTATAAACCTCACTTAGCTCATCAACCCATTGCTGAGGCAATTGCTCACGCAATACAGGCAAGGCTGTTTCAGGAACAATAACAATTTTTCCCTTGGCCTCATTCAACAGCCGGGTGTAACGCTTAAAAATATCGTATTGCCACTGTTCATTCCATTTATTTTCTTGGGCTACATTTCCTTGTATTAAGCTTACATTCATCTTTTGATTCGGAAACGTCCAAGTGTGAACTAAGAACCACTTTCCACTTATCATAATAAGCGCTAACACGAATAGCCATTGGAAAAAACCTTTTCGCCACTTTAGGTTATCAACCCTTAAACACAATACTCCTAACCCTCCTGCTAGCACTACCAACCAAAAGGAAACCCCGTATACACCGATCAATCGCGCCCAGCCTGCTATTGGAGTAACTCCCGCCTGACTATATCCTAACGTTAGCCAGTTGAACCCTAAATACCCTTCTCCTCTTAGCCATTCAGACGCTACCCATAATGCTGGGAATATAAAGCTCCAAAGCAAAAAAGAATGACCTTTTCTTGATAGAGGGGCTTTATCCCCATAGCGATTAAGTAAAGCTTTCATCGTGCCTGCAACGCATGCCGGATAAAAACTTAAATAAATTGCAAATAGGGCATGCATAATTACCCCCAAGCCCCATGGCATTCCGCCCACAGTATGAACAGTGGTATAAACCCATTGCACGCCCAAGCCAAAATAACCTAGGCCCCAACAAAAACCTATTAACGATGCTGACCGCCAGGACGATGCTTGCTCAATTAAAAATACCCATACAGCTAAACTGATGAGTGGCATAAAAGCTAAATTAAAAGGGGCAAACGATAAGACTGTTGCGCTTCCTAAGATCACTGCAGCGGCTCGCCTCCAATGTTTCATTTTATGCCCTAGTCTTTAAAGTTGGTGCCTACCTCATCTAGCGTGTGCTTTCACAATCTATGACTAAAGTAGGTTTATCGATAGGAGGAGTTAGCGTTTTGTCACATCTAAAAACGGGGGTAGAACGCAATAAATTTTCCTGTATGACAAGGCGCGAAGAGGCGTCATAGCCTTCGGGGCGGCCTCCCGCCTATGGCAATGATAAGCAACGCTGACAGCCAAGAAAATCTGCGGGTTATATGCTCATTTTTAGGTGTGATAAAGCACTAGCTATACAAATAATAATTCATCATCAGGAATAGCTTCTGGTTTAAATAGCCATGTTAACCCTGTTTCTGGCTCTTTATCTGCATAAACCTTTTGTAATATTCTTAGATTACTTACCTGGCACTCTTGTACTAATGTTTCTATCATTCTCTGCACATCAACAACTCGATCATCAGGAAACAATGGGCAACGAAAACCTTGAGCATCTTTAGTAGAAAATTCTGAACTAATACTTACACGAATTTCACCTCCACCTGATTCCATCAGATGAGAAGATAAAACAATGCTTGGTTCCCCAAATTTAGTACGGCACTCTCGAATTGCATTACTCATAAAAAGCTGTAAACTTACTTCGCGCTGTAAGCGCCTTCCCCCTTGCACCGCCAACAACAAAGATTTTGGCGCTCTTGGCAGAGCAAGTGTCGTGGCTCCTGGCATTCCTAACTGCTGACTTAAACATTCAGTTAAGGGCATTCCCCATGTCTCTACTTTTGCACCTTCCTGCCATTGGGTTTTTGCACTTACGAGAGTAGCACCCACCATAAATCGTAAAAAAACCTGCTCTTGATTGAGAATTGAAATATTTATATCTTGAGGAGGCACCTTCTGCAATGATGCCAAACCTTCAAAATTGGTTTGTTGTAACTGCATCCAGGCGCCCCATGCCTCGCCTGAAATGGTGTCAGCACCACATAAAGCGTTTGAAAGCCCCCATTGCTCTGCGTTACCTAATACCTGTTTGTCTCGAAGAATGGCTTCAACCTTATCACGCTCACGTAATACCGCTCTTAAACTAAGCACTCTTTCTGCGCCTGCCACTATGATGACAGGCAATGCAAAAAATCTTAAGCCTACGTTATTTTCATGTGGCGGCTGAACTTCCCATTGCTGCAACAATCGTACTAATGTACGCGCGCTTTCATTTGAGGGTGCAGAGTTTAATAATACATCTGGGTTCAACATCACTTTTTGGGCGCACAGTTCACTGAAAATGGCATAAGTTTTTTCAGCGTAAAGATCTTTTTCAGCTTGTGTAGGCGCAGTAATATAATTTTCGACCAGTTTCCAAAGGGAAATTTCACTCATCGTCACTAAATTACTCTGTTTATTTGCCCACTTGCGCGGATCTGGTAGCATCATATACTGCATTATTACTCTCATTATTTAACGTAGAATTTGCATGAAAGGATAATAACCCTTTATACTGCTAGTCGTCATGTAGAAAGGTCTTACACCTTATATTTTTAGCATGATAATTTTAGTAAACTCTTTATAAAAGCCGGTATGGGTTAAAAAACGTGTTTTACTAAAATAGTTGAGTAGTTAAAATAGTAAGTGCTATAAGCATAGTCTTAAGCTCAGTTCTTAGGGCCTCTAGCTCATGCTGGTTAGAGCAGCGGACTCATAATCCGTTGGTGCCGTGTTCGACTCACGGGAGGCCCACCACTACCACCGTGTTGTTTCCCCCGGAGAGGTGCCAGAGTGGCCGAATGGGGCAGACTCGAAATCTGTTGTACTCTCGCGAGTACCGTGGGTTCGAATCCCACCCTCTCCGCCATTTTCTTACAGAAGTCTCCTTTCTGTAGCCTTCATTAAAAGTTCAATGTTGAGTACGCACTAAGCCTATGTTCTCTTCCTCTCTTACTGCCCAAGCCCTTCACGTTTTGCAAACTGTTTTTGGGTATCCAGCTTTTAGAGGACAGCAAGCAGATATCATAGAGCTTGTTGCAAGCGGTAATGATGCATTGGTGCTTATGCCTACCGGTGGAGGTAAATCGCTTTGTTATCAAATACCCGCTCTTTTACGCGAAGGTATTGGCGTTGTTATCTCTCCCTTAATTGCCCTTATGCAAGATCAGGTAAGCGCCCTTGAGGAAGTTGGAGTACGCGCTGCTTTTCTGAACTCTAGCCAAACGGCTCAAGCCTCTGCCCGTATTGAACGCCAAGTACGGCAAGGTGAACTCGATATATTGTATATCGCGCCTGAACGCTTAATGATGCCTAGGTGCCTGGAGCTATTAGAATCTTCTAGATTAGCGCTTTTCGCAATTGATGAAGCCCATTGCGTATCACAGTGGGGGCATGATTTTCGACCTGAGTATATTCAGCTTTCTATTCTGCATGAAAAGTTTCCCTCTGTTCCTCGCATTGCTCTTACTGCTACGGCTGATCCGATTACACACGCTGAGATTGCTAAACGTCTCAAGCTAGAAAACGCGCAACATTTTATTTCATCTTTTGATCGCCCCAATATTAGCTATCACATTGTTGATAAAGACAATGGACGCAAACAGCTTTTTGATTTTATTAAAAATGAGCATTTAAATGAATCGGGAATTGTTTATTGTTTATCGCGTAAAAAAGTTGAAGAAACCGCAGAATTTTTATCTAAACAAGGTTTAACCGCTCTGGCTTATCATGCAGGAATGGATAATACCCAACGTGCTGCAAATCAAGCACGTTTTCTGCGTGAAGAAAATATCATCATGGTCGCTACCATCGCATTTGGTATGGGCATCGATAAGCCTGATGTACGCTTTGTGGCGCATTTAGACATGCCTAAAAGTATAGAAGGATATTATCAGGAAACCGGAAGAGCAGGACGCGATGGAAACAAAGCTACGGCATGGATGGTTTACGGTTTACAAGATGTAGTACAGCAACGCCGCTTAATTGACCTATCTGAAGCTGACATAGCGTTTAAGCGCGTACAAACAGCCAAGCTTGATGCCATGCTCGGCTTATGTGAAACGCTGGCTTGCCGCCGTGTACGACTATTGGAATATTTTGGACAAAATGCCTCACCATGCGGCAATTGCGACAATTGTATTACCCCTCCTCAATCGTTTGACGGCACTGTTTTAGTTCAAAAATTGCTTTCTGCTATTTATCGAGTGCAACAGCGCTTTGGTGCTGGGCATGTTATAGATATGCTTAAAGGGGTTCGCTCAGAAAAAATTCAACAGTGGCATCATGATCAGCTTTCTACTTTTGGTATTGGTGTTGATCAGAGCGAGGCTGAATGGCGTGCTATTTTGCGTCAATGTATTGCATTAGGGCTGGTATCAATTGATCATGATGCTTTCAGTGCGTTAAAGCTTACCGATCGCGCCCGATCTGCCTTAAGAGGCGAAAACCCTATCCAATTACGCCATTACCAAAAACCTATTAAAACTAAAACGCGTGATAAAGATAAAGCCCGTAAACAATTTAATGAGTCTATTGATGCTGATTTTTCAGTCGCTGAAAAAAACTTATTTATGGAATTACGCGAGTGGCGCCGCCAGGTAGCTTATGAGCATAATGTACCAGCATATGTTATTTTTCATGATGCTACCTTGCGTGAGTTAGCAAAAGCCCAGCCCACTTCACTAGCTGAATTAAGCAATATCAGTGGATTAGGAAAAAGAAAATTAGACTCTTATGGCGAAGATCTTATTAAGCTTATAAATGAACATATAGAGTAAATAAACTTACTCGCCGCAGAGAAGCAAAGTATTCACTGCATTATGATAGCCACGCTTCGCGGCTTACCTTTGTTTTACAGTACCGAAGGCACTACCAATTACGACCGCATCAAACTGCGAGGAATGAAACCTGAAGCGATTAAAAAATAAAAAAAGGGAAAAGCCGTTGAGCTTTCCCCCTTTTTTTACACCCACCTAAATTTAACAATTAGATAAGAGTAGATCTATTTGCAGCAGTTGCTACTCCGGCTCCTTGCGGAATATTACTGGTGGCAGCAGCAGTAACATTATCATAGGTTTCATCAGCAAATGGCTTGGTACCATAATAGTTATGGATTTCATTTTCCCATGTTTTATCAGCCATATTAGGCCAATTATCTTTATCAAACCCTGGGGCATTTTCTAAACGTTCTTTTTCGATATTCAAAACGAAACGTTTATTTTCATAATCTAGCTTTAATGCATTCCATGGCACAGCAAACAACTTTTCGCCTAATCCTAAAAAGCCACCAAATGATAATACTGCGTAGCTTATTCTTCCAGTTCTTACATCAATCATAATTTCTTTGATGTCGCCTAAATCTTCTTCATATTGGTTGTATACATCATCACCAATTAATGTATCGGCTCCCATCAAACGAGGCTCAGAAGTTGCTGTATCATAATTTTTATACATACCGTATGTATCACGATCTAAATAACTCATGGGTATCTCCTTGATTATGGACAGCTTTGAGGGAAAAACTACTTTTTATCGACTTTAAAATTCAACCCTATTTATAATTACTTTTCAGGTAATTTTTTAGCGAAAACATGTTTAACAGCTTTAGTTTACTTTTTGAATAAATCAGTTATTTAAAGTATTAATAATCAAGTTTTAAATAACTTAATTTATTCTATTCGTTTACATAAACGCAAATTAGATTTTATTTAATTATTCCTGCTCTTTTATTATACATAAATAATCCAAATAAAAAAACCTAATTTTCTTATATTTTTTTAGTCGCTTTCATTATATAGATATTCAAATTTTATTCTTTAGATAATACATTTAGCTTTAAAAGTTTTGTAATTAAAAATTAAACATTTATATAATTTTAATAAATACTTTTATACTCTAAAATATCTACATACTTTTTCGATAAGCACTTACATCAATCATCACTAAAATGTTAGCTATAAACACGCAAATGAAGCCTCCCCCTCTAGCTTTCTCCTTAGCGCTTAGTAAATAATTGTCTTATGTATATCTGTACTCTAGGTAGCTTAGGTATACTCTAGGTTGCACAAGTCACCCTTGATTCGATATGAATCATTTTTTATATCGCTAAAGTCTTATAGGCCTCATCGCAAAGTAAAGAGGAAAGCGTATGTTCGAAGGCATTGATGTATTCATACTTGCACGTTTTCAATTTGCATTCACGATGGCCTTCCATATTATTTTTCCTGCTTTTTCTATTGGCCTGGCTAGCTATCTCGCCGTTTTAGAAGGCTTGTGGTTAGCTACGAACAAAGAAGTTTATCTAAATTTATTTAAATATTGGATGAAAATTTTTGCGATTGCTTTTGGAATGGGTGTTGTTTCGGGCATTGTTATGTCGTACCAGTTTGGCACGAATTGGTCAGTTTTCTCAGATAAAACTGGGCCTGTTTTAGGGCCTCTAATGGCTTACGAAGTACTCTCAGCTTTTTTCTTGGAAGCAGGCTTCCTCGGGGTAATGCTATTTGGCATGAAACGAGTAGGCAAAGCGCTTCATTTTTGCGCCACCTTAGCAGTTGCTGTCGGTACTTTATTTTCTGCCTTCTGGATATTAGTGGTAAATAGCTGGATGCAAACACCAGCAGGCTATTCAATAAACAAAGTAGGGCAATTTGTTCCCGAAAACTGGTTACATATTATTTTTAATCCTTCGTTTCCTTATCGTTTTCTTCACATGACTATCGCAGCCTACTTAACTACAGCTTTAGTAGTAGGTAGTGTTGGCGCCTTTCATCTTTTACGCACACCCAACAATAAAGGTGCTCGCGTTATGTTTTCAATGGCGATGTGGATGGCAGCTATCGTTGCTCCTCTTCAATTACTAGTAGGTGATCAGCATGGGTTAAATACCTTACACCATCAGCCTGCTAAGGTTATGGCAATGGAAGGGCATTTTGAAAGTCACCCGAAGGGCGCACCGCTAATTTTATTTGGACTGCCCGATCAACAGGCAGGCACTATTCGCTATGCTGTGCAAATTCCTCAATTATCTTCGTTGATTCTCAAACATGATCGAAATGCCCCTCTTTTAGGTTTAAATACGTTACCTAAAAGCGAATGGCCTTCCGTTCCTATTCTTTTTTGGTCTTTCCGTATTATGGTGGGATTAGGAATGTTGATGATCGGGCTTGGACTATGCAGTCTATTCGCTCGTTTTCGTCATCGCCTATATGATTCCAGCTGGCTTCATCGCTATGCTTTAGCAATGGGGCCAGCAGGTTTTCTGGCTGTTTTGGCAGGCTGGATAACGACCGAAGTAGGAAGGCAACCATATACTGTTTATGGAGTACTTCGAACCGCTGATTCGCTTTCTCCAATTAAAATAGCCGCTGTAAGTACATCACTCATTGCGTTTATAGCCGTGTATTTTTTAGTGTTTTCGATGGGAATTCTTTATATTTTGCAGCTTATGCAAAAACCTCCCCTTGTTCACGAACCTGACTTACAAGATGACAGTTTGCCATTACGCGCAGCCGGTATTACACCAGCCGCACAGGTGGAGGCATCTCACCCTCATTTAGGCCCCAAACGATAAGGAACGTGTTATGGACTTGACCATTATTTGGGCAGGCATCCTGGCTTTCGCTGTGTTTGCTTATGTTGTGATGGATGGCTTTGATTTAGGTATTGGCATTCTTTTTCCATTTTTATCCCCAGGCAAAGAGCGCGATAATGCAATGAATTCTGTTGCACCTGTTTGGGATGGCAATGAAACCTGGCTAGTACTTGGAGGCGGCGGGTTATTTGCTGCATTTCCTCTAGCTTATGCTGTCATGATGCCGGCTCTTTATGCACCTTTAATGATGATGCTATTAGGTTTGGTTTTTCGCGGGATTGCCTTTGAGTATCGATGGAGAATTGAATTAAATCGCTGGTTATGGGATCTAGCATTTGCAGGCGGTTCGCTTCTAGCTGCATTATCGCAAGGCATTATGCTTGGGGCTATTTTGCAAGGCATTACCGTTTCAGGCAGACAGTATGCAGGGGGCAACTGGGATTGGCTAAGCCCTTTCAGCCTACTAACAGGCATCAGCTTAGTCGTGGGCTATGCCTTATTAGGCGCTACATGGCTTATTATGAAAACAGAGGATGAATTGCTGCAACGCGCTTTTCGCCTTGCAAAATTTCTAGGATGGGGTGTGCTTGCAGCCATTATCGCTGTAAGCATTGCCACCCCCTTTCTAAACAGTATTTATTATAAACATTGGTTTGCATGGCCAAGTGTTTTGCTGACTGCTCAAGTGCCACTCTTAGTAGCGATTGCGGCTTTCTTATTCTTTCGAAGTTTACGGCAAAGCCATGAATCTGCTCCATTTTTGATAGCCCTTAGCTTATTTGGAGTTAGTTTTATTGGCTTATGTATCAGTATTTTTCCCTACGTAGTACCTAATCAAATTACTATTTGGCAAGCAGCTGCGCCAGAATCAAGCCAAACATTTATGTTGATTGGAACAGGGATATTAATTCCGATGATTCTTGCTTATACAGGCCATGCCTATTGGGTTTTTAGGGGTAAAGTAGGGGAAGGATATCATTAAAAAATGAACGTGAATGATGAAGAAAAGTCGCAGTCGATATGGAAACGTTTATTATGGTTTGTAGGATTATGGGGTGCCAGCGTCATCAGCTGCCTATTACTTTCTACACTCATTCGGCTATGGATAAAATGAGTTTCAAGGTTCACTTGACGCCCATTATCACTCTCTTCTTACCTTTACTTTACCAAGACCAATCACTTGGAAACTTTTTAGGTTTATAGATCAATACTTTTTTATAACGCGTAGTATCACCCTGTATAAGCTCAACTGCTTTCTTAGAAACCCCGAATTGAACAGCAAGCCAGGCTATTAATATAGTATTAGCTTTACCTTCTATCGGCGGTGCAGCCACCTTCAATTTAATCCGCCCTTGATACAATCCTTGTCTAACCGTATGGGTAGCCCCGGGTTGAATATACAACCACAATATTAATAAATCATCTGTTAATACAAAAGGCTTAATATCATTTATCATTAAATGAATTTTTTAAAACGATTTGTTTAGCAAGATATTTACCTAAATAAATACCCGGAATTTCAATACATTTATACATAAAAAAAGAAAAAAATATTGTTACTGCAATCGTTATGCTTAACCCTAAAAACCATTTTAGAGCAAGTGGTTCGACGAGGTTCATTGACGATAAAACCCATGGTGTTACACACATAAGCACACAAAAATGTAGTAAATAAAAACTATATGATATTTTTCCCAATGCTACAAATAGTGGTTTTGATAAAAAACTTTTAAGGCGAGTAGATACCAATACACTGATAATAATTAAAGTAGAACCCAAACCTGTAAATGCCCAAATTAAATTATCATTCATTTCGATATTAAAAATCTTATTTATGAATAATATCCATGAAAAACGTCCGACATACAAAAATATTCCACTTACGAATGTGTATAACTTCCATAATGAATGTGCGTCTAAAACTCTTGTTATTTTTTTATGCCACTTAGCAATTAGAATCCCTAGCATAAAATGTAAAATAAATGGCGAGGCACCCATAAAAATTATTACAAATAAAGTAAGCGCAATTAACCAACTTACGCTGCGATTAACTAATAAGACCCCGACTGGTACCACAAAAGAAACCAATAGTTCAATCGATAATGTCCAGGCATGAGGCAGCAACGTTAACTCTTGCGAAGGAAAAATAAGTAAAACTTCTTTTATTATTGTTAAAGGTGTTAATAATTCTTGCCAAAAACGAAAAATCCACTCTTGTTGAGGAAGCAACCGAATATCATATGCTAGAGGCATTGTACTTTTAAGCCACCAACTCAAGCATAACACTATGCTATATGCAGGCCAGATTCTAAAAAACCGCGCTATCCAGTATTCACTTAAATTAAAATTATTAATGGTAACTGTACTATTGTCTTTAAAAAATTTAATGGTTAGAACAAAACCACTCAGTACAAAAAACATTGAAACGGCGGCATAACCATCCCACCAGAAGTGTAATGCGCTCTCTGTTAATATCATGTCGCACAATGCGTCTTTACATGGTAAACCATAAGACAATACATAATGCGAAGCAATAACAAATAGTGCAGCAAATCCACGAATGCTATCTAGAAAATTAAGATGCGAAATAGAGGGTTTTTCAGGCATACATACCGCTTAACATCATCATGCTGCAATCTTATTATAACGTCACATTTATTTAATACTTAATCAATCTGGAATTACCCAAAGCAGCTCTAGTAACGTTATAGTAGCCGCCCTACGCGAGGGCAATCTTAGAACAACATTTGTCATTTATCGGCTTACTGCTCAGCATTAATATTTTGATCAAACAATATTATAGCCTCCATCTACATAGATAATATTTCCAGTTAACGAGTTAGCCTCATCTGACACTAGCATGGTTGCGATATTCCCTACATCATCAATACTTATTTTTTGATGTAATGCTGCACGTCGCCGTGATTCATATAACATATCATTAAAGTTGCTAATTCCTGAGGCTGCCCGAGTTTCTAAAGGGCCGGGAGAAATCGCATGAACTCTAATCCCTTGCTCTCCTAACTCTACTGCTACATATTTAACCACTGCCTCTAAGGCTGCCTTGACGGGGCCCATTAATCCATAATGCGGAATAACACGCTGCGATCCTTGAAACGTCATCGTAATTAACGTTCCCCCTTTTGCTAATAAAGGCTCTGCTAATTTACTGATCTTAATAAATGAGTGGCATGACACATCCATTGCTCGTAAAAAACCATCACGCGAACAATCTACAACACGCCCATGCAGATCTTCTTTAGGCGCATACGCGATAGAATGAACAACAAAATCTAACGTTTTCCATTGCCGAGCTATGGTTTCAAAAACCGCTTCTAATTGCCCTTCTACTTCTACGTCACATGGCAAAATGATTGGGCTTTTCATTGCTTCTGCCAAAGGGCGCACATAAGGCTCAGCCTTAGCATTTAAATATGTAATTGCCAACTCTGCTCCTGCTGCATGCATCATCTTGGCACACCCATACGCTATACTTGCTTCATTAGCGACACCAACAATCAAACCTTTTTTACCTTTTAAATCAATCACCATTATCTCCAAACAGAAATAAAATATCATTAATAGGAGTTACGCAAAACTTTCCAAGCAAGCGTTACAGTGTACTTACAGTATTTATCTATATTGACAACAATATTACTCTTAGCCGCAACAAGCTTGCGTAAATGCTAATCAGAAATATATGAAAACTCTTACATATGCTTAACAAACATTACTTATGCTGTACAACTATGATATAAGCTAGAACATATGCAAGACCTCTCCAATAGCACTGGCGCTTGGCTCTACTGCAAATTGCATTGCTAAACCTCGCACGCATAATGTTGCTTATTTTCTACAGGATCACTCAAACTCTCTCAATCGCTGCTCTATAAAATACTTATCTAAGGAGAAGCTATGAATCTCATCGAAAATCGACTTTTTGATGACATTAATATCGGTGATAGCGCCCATCTCATCAAAACACTTGAACAAAAAGATATTCAGTTATTTGCTGTTATGTCAGGTGATATTAACCCGATGCATATAGATAAAGAGTTTGCTCAAAACGATATGTTTCATGAAATTATTGCCCATGGGATGTGGGGAGGATCTCTTATCTCGACTGTTTTAGGTACGCAACTGCCAGGCCCTGGCACTATTTATCTAGAACAATCTTTAAAATTTTTACATCCCATTTATTTAAACGATACTGTTACAGTAACGCTTACTGCGCTCGAAAAAGATAACAAAAAAAATATAATACAATTTGGTTGTAAAGTCGTTACTCAAAAAAATATTATCGCTATTGAAGGCACTGCCCGCGTTATTGCACCTAAAATCAAAATTTCACGCCCTCGGCAAGAAATTCCTCAAATTCATTTTCATGATAAAGGAAAAATTTTTCAAGAACTTATTTCAAGAACGCAATCTTCTTCCCCCATCATTACCGCAGTCGTCCACCCCGTTGATTCTGTTTCCTTAGTAGGCGCTATTGAGTCTGCCCAAGCGAATCTTATTACTCCTATTCTCATTGGACCTGAGCATAAAATTAAATATGCGGCTAAAGAAGCAGGTATTAATATTGAGGCATACACAATTATACCTACACTGCATAGCCATGCGGCAGCAGCTAAAGCAGTAGAGCTTGCACGCGCCGGCGATGTTCAAGCAATTATGAAAGGCGCTCTTCATACCGATGAGCTGATGCATGAGGTTGTAAGTCAAGAAACCGGTCTTTTAACTGCACGACGTATCAGTCATGTATTTATTATTGATGTACCTACTTACAATCGACCTTTATTAATAACAGATGCCGCTATCAATGTTTACCCTTCGTTAGAAGATAAGCGTGACATTGTGCAGAATGCTATTGATTTAGCAATTGCTTTAGGTATTAAGTGCCCCCATGTTGCTATACTTTCAGCTATAGAAACTGTTTACCCTAAAATTACGTCTACGATAGAAGCTGCTGCCCTATGTAAAATGGCAGAACGAGGGCAAATCACTGGCGGAATACTAGATGGCCCCCTGGCTTTTGACACAGCCATATCAAAAATAGCCGCGCAAACCAAAGGTCTCACCTCTGTGATATCAGGCGATGTTGATATACTTGTTGTACCAGATCTTGAGTCAGGAAATATGCTTGCTAAACAGCTAGAGTATTTAGCAGAAGCTCAAGTTGCCGGTATTGTACTAGGAGCTAGGATTCCTATTATTCTAACTAGCCGTGCAGATGGTGTACTTGCACGCATGACTTCCTGTGCTTTAGCAAAAATAATGCTTCAAAAAACAACGACACCATGAAAAAAATATATGCCACGCTTAACGCAGGTTCATCAAGCGTTAAGTTTTCTATCTTTTTAGATGAGGGCTCTTTACTAAAACCCGTCTATAAAGGAGAAATCAGCCATCTTGATCAACAGGCTACCCCTACATTTTATGTTTGTGATATAGAGCAAAATGCTACCCAACAAGAAAAATGGGAAGATACTTCTTATGAGGATGCGCTTAAAAAACTTATAGGTTGGATAAGCACAAAATTATCTCATATGACACTCTGTGCTATTGGTCATCGGGTTGTACATGGAGGATTATTTTATGATAAACCCACTATTATTGATTCACAGATCATAAAAAACCTCAAATCGCTTTGTCCTTTAGCACCTCTTCATCAAGCTCATAATTTGCTTGCGATAGAAATTATTTCTGAACAATTTCCTAACTTATTACAAATTGCCTGCTTTGATACAGCTTTCCACCATAATACACCCCGCCTCTCACGCCTTTATGCCCTGCCTCGCGAATTAAGTGAAACGGGTATTCAACGCTTTGGGTTTCACGGCTTATCGTATGAATTTATTATCGGTGAGCTTTCAAAGTATGAACCTCGCGCAACAACAGGCAAAGTCATTGTTGCGCACTTAGGAAATGGCGCTAGCCTATGCGCACTCTCAAAAGGTAAAAGTATTGCAAGCACAATGGGGTTCAGTGCTTTAGATGGTTTACCAATGGGAACACGATGCGGCAATATTGACCCCGGTATTCTGCTTTATTTGTTACAAGAAAAACAAATGAGTGCAAAAGAAATAGAGACTTTACTTTATAAGCAGTCTGGCTTATTGGGTATTTCAGGAATAAGTTCCGATATGTCTACGCTTCTTAACAGCGCTGATCCTCATGCTCAAGAAGCTATTCAATTTTTTACATACCGAATTGTTCGGGAAATTGGCTCATTAGTAGCTGCATTAGGAGGGTTAGATGCACTTGTATTTACAGCGGGGATTGGTGAGCATTCCCCATTAATACGTGAGGCTGTGTGCCATCAATCTAACTGGCTTCCTATCGAATTAGATGAACATGCTAACTCTAAGAACCAACTTCAAATAAGCACAAGTTCGAGCGCTATTTCTGTATGGGTTATTCCCACGAATGAAGAACTTGTTATTGCAAACTATACTAGTGCTTTATCACACCTAAAAATGAGGATATAACCAGCAGATTTTCTTGTCTGTCTGCGTTGCTTATCGTCAAGCTTATACATTTATGCCCTTTCTTTGCGCCTTACCGTCCTTCAATTTACTTTAGCTTAATACCCTCATAATCTACAATTAGAGGAGCATGATCACTGAATCGCTCATCTTTATAAACAGAAACAGTATGAGCGCTTCCCGATGCACCTGGATTCGCCCATTGATAGTCAATACGCCAGCCTACATCTTTAGCATACGCCTGCCCTCGATTTGACCACCACGTATAACCAGGCACCTCAGGATACAGCTTACGATGCGTATCTTCCCATCCTTCAGCAAGACGTTCACTTACCCATGCGCGCTCTTCTGGCAAAAAGCCCGAATTTTTTTGATTTCCTTTCCAGTTTTTAAGATCTAACTCTTTATGCGCAATATTAAAATCTCCACAAATAACCGTTGGCAAAGAGTCTTTGCGCCATGCATCTAATTGAGGCTCGACAGCCTCTAAAAATCGAAATTTTGCCTTTTGGCGATCTTCTGAACTTGAACCTGATGGAAAGTACGCACTGACAACTCTTAAAGAAGCCCATTGCGCCATCAAAATACGGCCTTCGGTATCAAATTCGTCTACCTGTATGCCTGGCGTAACACTATGAGGCTCTACTCGTGAATAGATAGCTGTTCCACTATACCCTGGTCGAGCCGCAGAATAAACATAGCTTTTGACTCCTGCAAGTGGAGATTGAGCAGCAACCTCATCAGCTCGCACTTCCTGAATACATAAGACATCCCAGTGTATTTTTCCTAGCCATTCCCATACACCTTTACGCTGAGCTGATCGAATTCCATTGACATTTAAACTCAGGATTCGCATGCTATGTCCTTTTACTTCGTAAAATTATTCAAGAATCGCTATGAATACACCTTTTCAACATCAATTTCTCGAATACGTTATTAGTGAAAATATTCTCCAGTTTGGCGAGTTTATCACCAAATCTGGACGAAAATCCCCTTACTTTTTTAACGCCGGGCTTTTTAATCATGGTGAAAGCTTAATGAAGCTAGGGCAATTTTATGCTCAGGCTCTTATGCATGGAGGCATTGCGTTTGATATGCTTTTTGGCCCTGCCTATAAAGGTATTCCATTAGCATCTTCTTTAGCTATTGCCTTAGCCCAAGAAGGCCGATCGGTTCCTTTTGCCTTTAATCGGAAAGAAGTAAAAGATCATGGTGAGGGTGGTGTATTGATTGGAGCCCCTCTTCAGGGGCGAGTTTTAATTGTCGATGATGTAGTAACAGCAGGTATGTCTGTAAGAGAGTCTGTTGCGCTTATTAAGCAAGCAGGCGCCTTACCAGCCGGCGTACTTATCGCCCTAGATAGAATGGAGCGAGGGCAAAATGCTCTTTCTGCCACTCAAGAAATCCAAAATACCTATGGAATTCCTGTCATTGCGGTTGCAAACCTCGATGATTTATGGAATTACTTAAGTAGTAACGCTCAATGGGTAAGGTATCGCGATACGGTGGAAGACTATCGAGCAGAGTATGGAGTAACAAGTGCTAATTAAGTGCAAAGATAGATTATGAAAATTTTTCAACACTCATTAGATAGTGTTGTCGCGGTCTAATTTATCAAAAAATTACTTTGATTTTGAAAGAATACATTTATAAACGCTGCCTTCTACTCACCTTAATAAAAGTTTAAACCACGGAGGAATATCAACCATGAAAAAAGCCATTCGTTTTGTTTGGGGCTTTTTACTGGCTCTACTAACATTAGATGCTTATGCAGATATTCAAAGATGGGTAGATGAGCGTGGCGTTGTGCATTATGGAGATAAAATCCCTCCTGAATACAGCGGAAGAGGATCTATTCAATTAAATGGACAAGGTGTGCGTGTTAAAGAGAAAAATCGCGCCCTGACTGATACAGAGCAGCACGAACAAAGCCAACTTGCTAATCAACAGAAAGAAGCCTCGCGCGCGAAAGAAGAACAGCTGCGCCGTGACAGATCTCTTATGGATACTTATTACAATATTGAGGAAATTTATCGTGCTCGCGATAGAACGTTAGAGTCAATTGATAATGCTATCAGTGTTACAGAAGTTAGACTGAATGAAATCGCTAAACAAAAAATTGCGCTAGATGAAGCTTTACAAAAAAATGTAGCTCAACCGCAATTTATCAAGATGTCTGCCGAAAGGGACTCTCTGGCAACAGAAGTTAAGCATTTAAATGAAATTCTTATTAAGCGCAAAGCTGAACGCGAACAAACAGACTTGCGATACAAAGCTGAAATACAACGTTATAAAGAAATTTCTGACGCTAAATTGCATAAGCCTTCAAGCAATATCCCTAATGCCGCTCCTGTTACTAAACCATTACCTATGTTACCTGCTCGCGGCAAAGAGTCGAACTAAATATTATCTTGCAACTCTATTTATAAAAATATATGTAACAGCATAACTCTCATAGCTTTATTTATTTAGCGTACTCATAGCCCAGCTACTACGCATTCTCATATATATGCCCTCTAAAACCTCTAGGGCATATACATTTTTAAGCTTTTTTATGACTTACTTTAAGTTCTAATTATTATTTTTGATTTGTGCTTTCAAAAAAGCTAACACTTCCTCTATATGCCCTTCAACCTTTACACCTCGCCACTCTGTAACTAGAACGCCTGCTGGATTTATAATAAATGTACTACGCTGAATACCTCTAACAGGCTTACCGAACATTTTTTTATCTTTCATCACCCCAAATAAATTGCACACACTCTCATCTTCATCGCTAATAAGGGGAATCGTTAGCGCACATTCACGACTAAATTTCGCATGAGACTTTAACGAATTTCTTGAAATTCCAAAAATATCTGCTCCTAGTTGTTTAAAAACACTTTGCGCTTGGCTAAAAGCCTGTGCCTCTAGCGTACATCCAGGCGTATTATCTTTAGGATAGAAAAATAATACTATCCATTTCCCCAAATAGCTTTCTAAACAAAAGCTTTCATTCTCTGCCATGGGAGCACTAAAGAGTGGAACCTTGTCATGAAGTGTTACGTTAGGCATTTTTAAACCCTTTTACCATTAATAAAATATTACGCAAAATTACTTTAGCAACATTATTTTGGCATTTTGTCGTTGCTCTACTATACGTGTTACTGCTGAAGTCAGGCGCCTAATTATATTAGGCCAAGAGCATTACGATTATGCTCCCCTCTTTTTTAGCCTCACATATTCCATTTTTATCTTTAGATAAACAGCTTTAATCATAAGTTGTTATGAGGAACTTTGGCAACTTAGCCTAATTTATGCTAGATTATAGAAAATTGGTTATAGCGGATGGTTTTATTCATGGCAGCAAGTGATAAATATACCGAGGAGACAATTCTCGAAATTAAAGTTTGGACCGACAATCTTTTCACGTTTAAAACGACACGTAGTCCTGCCTACCGTTTTATTCCTGGGCAGTTTGCACGTTTAGGCGTTACAAAATCTGATGGAAAAATTGCATGGCGGCCTTACTCTATCGTTTCTGCCAACTATGATGAGCTTTTAGAGTTTTATTCAATTGTTGTGCCAGGCGGTGAGTTCACGTCTGAACTTTCAAAACTTAAAATAGGCGATAAGCTTTTCGTTGATAAAATGAACTATGGCTTTCTAACCACAGATCGTTTTGAAAATGGTAAAGACTTATGGATGCTATCAACAGGTACAGGATTAGCACCTTTTATTTCTATCTTGTATGATTTCGCTACCTGGGAACAGTACGATAATTTAATTTTAGTTCATAGCGTTCGCCATCCCGAAGAGCTTGCTTATCAAGAGTTGATCGAAAGCTTTAGAGAACACGAATTTTTCAGTGAATTTGCCCATAAATTAAAATATATCAAAACAGTAACACGGGAAAAAATCCCCGGAACTCTCCATGCACGCGTTACCACCCTTATCGAAAATGGGGAACTCGAAAAAGCTGTTGATGTGCCATTTAGCCTAGAGCGTTCAAGAATCATGATTTGCGGCAATCCTGAAATGGTTGATCAAACGCGGGTTATGTTACAAGAAAAAGGAATGGTTGTTAGCAGAAGAGGACAACCAGGGCATTTAGCTGTAGAAAATTACTGGTAAATAAAAACCTTAACGTTTGTTTTGTAGAAGACTCGACGGATAACATAACCATTTTCCGTCGAATGCTAAATTGTATGCACGCCTATCTGATCTGCTTAGAAAAATAATTCTTATGATAGCTTTTTAGGGCGCCTAAATAATGCAATGAGCGAAACAGTTAGTATTACAAATACTAGATTTGATAAAGAAGAAATAATTAATGGAAGCCCTCTGCCATTAATCTGATATTGAACCACTGCATAAAATGTACTAAAAAAAGAAGAGATAATCCATATCGTCCAGGATGATAACGCAATATCAGCACTGGATTTAGTTTTTATTAATCTAAGCCATTGTGGTATATAAGCAATCAGCGATAGCACGGGAACCGCAGTTTGCATCAAATTAGCTGCAATTACTATTGCTTCTGCCATATATAGACCTTTTTAATTCATTACAACATTACATTCAACATTCGCTACCTATAAAGATATTAGCATATAATTGTTTGGAATTAGCAAATAGAATGATTTTGCTTATAAACCAATATTAAAAATACTACAATATTAAAAACCCCTAGCAAAACAATGTGCTAGGGGTTTTGTTCGACACTATTAACAACTCGTGGGGAGTTTACATTTTATCGACGTGAACCGCCGCCAAATGAGGTTATCAATTGTAATATATTTATAAATACATTAAAAATATTTAAATATAAACTCAATGTCGCACGAATATAATTACCTTGCGCACCTGTTAATACATTTTTAATGTCGAAAAATATCCAGGCACTAAAAAGAATAATGGCCATTGCGCAGCCTGCCTGCATTAAGGCACTATTTTCAGGGAAAAAAGCACCTATTATTTTCACAGCCAATACTACCCAAAACCCTACTAATATAAAACCTATCCACTTTTGAGCATCAGCCTTAACAAAGTTTGCTAGCAAAGCCATCGTTGCAAAAATAGCTGCTGTTGAGCCAGCGGCCATCCCAACCATATGCGCTCCATTTGGAGTATGCAATACAGACGCCAAAAGAGGTGCAATAATAAAACCTGAAAACCCTGTAAATAGCGCTAAGAATCCTATTCCTGCCTTAGAATCACTGTTACGATCAACTAAGGAAATAAGAAACCAGCTAATAGCAAATAATACTAATCCTGCTATTAATGACCCTGCTTTAAATAAAGGCATGAACAATTCTAAATTGCTCATTCCCAAATAAGCCCCTGCTACGGTGGGTAACAAGGTAAGTGCCAGTAATCCATACGTCTTTTGTAAAACCCGGCGCTGCTCAGTTTCCCAACCTGTAGAAGGAGAGTATCCATATGCTGTTTTAGGCGTACTCATAATTTACATTTCCTTTTAATACATGATTAAGACGATCCATAAGCATTTAATTCTTATGGATCTTACATGGTGTTAACCGATCTATATTTCAAGAGGATCTTAATCTTATTATGCAACTTCTCTATCAATATGCCAAGCTACCACACTCCTCAATCCAAGCATATTGTATTGCTTCCAGCGTATTTCTTGTACATCGTTCAGGAGCATCACCAAAGCTGTTAAATCTCAAAATCCAAGATTTCATATCTGCATGCCCAATACTAATAGGATCTATGCCAGGATATGTTTCAGCAAGCTGACGTGCAATTGCAAAGACATCGGTCCATTTCATTCATGTACTCCGTACTAAATTTAACATTTAGGGAACAAAAGTTTACTCCCCTTATTTTTAAAAAAAGTATGTTTCTCAACGCATGTTATCAATTGCGATGGGGCTACGCTGTATTTTTCACTTTACTTCGATTCCAATACAATTAGAAGTTACGCCGTTAGAGTTGCTTAACCTGATAACAACTTGCTGTATTTCTTGTACTAGCTGTGTCGCCATGCTTTGAATCAACTTAACCGCGTAACCTTTAACAGTTTGTGAAAATTTTTACCAGCACACTTGCGTAATTGATGATATGCCTTTACACCTATTATCAAAAATAAATGTGTCACATGCTTAATAGAAAGTAAGTTAGACACCGTTTATTATAGAAAATGGCATGACATCTTCTTTTAAAAAATCACAGGGTTCACGACTGTAACGGTGAGATTTATACACTATAAACTAGGGAAAACCTAGAAAAGATGCGTAAATATCTCTACAAATCAATATAAGGGATTGTTTTAAAAGTAACTGCCTAAGACTTTTGTTTTATCCTTTAGATCGACTATTTAAAAAATATGATAAAGGCTCCTTAATAAGGTAAGAAATTACACAGTTTTGATCACTCAAGGCATGCCAAAGCAGTCTGCGCATGATACACGGCAATACGCCAAAAGAGCGCTACAGAGTAACCTTAAGCTCTAAAGGTTAAAATTTTATTCACGAGCATGGTTAATAGTATATCGAGGTAGCTCAACCGTGACTACTTGATGGTGAACTTTAGCTTGGCAAGACAATCTCGAAAAGGCTGTTAATCCCCATGCCTTATCTAGCATATCTTCTTCTTGGTCTGTTATAGGAGAAAGGCTATCTAAACCTTCTTTTACAATAACGTGGCACGTGGTACATGCACAAACTTTTTCGCATGCATGTTCAATCTCAACACCACCTGCCAGTAAAATATTACAGATCGACTGCCCCTCTTCAGCCTGTAACTGTATACCGTTAGGGCATAATTCTGGGTGGGGTAAAACATTTACTATCGGCACAATAATAATCCTTTAATCTTACTGATGTGCTCATGTATATTTATACTATGAAGCAAGTTCATCAATATCTTTTCCTTCTAATCTTGCTGAAATTGCTGCATCCATACGTCGTGCAGCTAAAATTTGGCTGGCTTGATCTAACGCTTTTGTTAAATGATGCAAATCTTCTACTGAAGCCTCACTTTTGCCTAATGTAAGTTGCTGCTTTAACAATGTTAATACATGCTCTAATGTAGCTCGCTCCTCCATACTTAACCGATGGCCATCTTGATTAATCGCTTGCTCTACCGCATATATGATTCGTTGGGCATCGACATTTGCTTCTTGCTGGCGTCTTACTTGCATATCCTCTTTTGCATGCTTAGTAGCATCTTGTAATCGCTGCTCTATTTCATCTGTTTCTAAACCTTCTGAAGGCCTTATTGTAATACTTGCTTCTATACCTTGAGAAAGCTCCTTTGCTGATACAGCTAATAAGCCATCTGCATCAATTTGGAAGGTAACACGAATACGGGCCATGCCTGCAGGCATAGGCGGAATGCCTTTTAATATAAAATGTGCAAGGGAACGGCAATCTTTTACTGCCTCACGCTCACCTTGTAAAACATGCAATTTAAGGGCAGTTTGCCCATCCTGAAAGGTGGTGAACTCTTGTATACGGCTTACAGGCAATGTGGTATTACGTGGAATAATTTTTTCGACTAACCCTCCCATGGTTTCAATACCAAGCGATAAAGGAGTTACATCGAGTAATAGCCAATCTTGCTCTTCTTGTATAAGCTGAAATGCTTGGCGCGCTGCTCCTAAAGCAACAATTTGATCAGGATTTAAATTTAATAAAGGGCGTCTTCCGAAAAAACGCTCAACAGCTGCTCGCAAATGAGGCATACGTGTGGCCCCTCCTACTAGAACAACTCCATCTAAATTTTCACGCTCAAGCCCTGCGTCTTTTAATGCTCGCTGTATATGGGAAAACGTTTTTTCAATTAAAGGGCGAGTCCATTGATGAAATTGAGCGGCTTCAACAACTATGCGTGTAAATGGTTTACCTACCTGAAGAGAGATTCCTGCTGATACTCTCTTGCGTTCTGATAATGCCTCTTTAATAGGTCTCATTGCACGTAAAGCCGCTTGACTTAATCCCTTCTCAGCAAGATCAGGCAATACATGCTCTGCTAATACTCTATCAAAATCATCGCCGCCTAATGCAATATTTCCTGAGGTAGCTAACACTTCAAAAACACCTGCATGAAGTTTTAGAATAGAAACATCAAACGTTCCGCCTCCTAAATCATATATTGCATAGGTACCGGTAAGGTTATCATCTAACCCATAGGCAATAGCTGCAGCAGTCGGTTCGTTTAATAGACGTAAAACATTTAAACCTGCCTGCTCAGCTGCCTTTTTAGTGGCTTGCCGTTGAGCCTCATCGAAATAAGCCGGAACAGTTATAATGGCCCCTTGAACCGAATCTCCAAAATAGGTTTCTGCCCTCTGTTTAAGTTCTAATAAAATATAGGCTGATAAATCTATTGCGGTCAATAATCCTAGCGGGGTTTCAACGGCTAATTGCCCATTGTTCAATTTGAGGGTGGCTGGATCATCAGCATTAAGAGTAGAACGCCCTATCCACCGTTTAAATGAGGTAAACGATAAAGGATGATTGCGTGCAGCTATTCCTACGGTAATTTCTTTATTTTCAGAAACATAAACTGCTGAAGGCAAAAGTGCTTCACCTTTTTCATCTAAAAGAACTTTAGCAATACCATTTTCAACCACTCCTACTAAGGAATGTGTAGTTCCTAAATCAATCCCAATCACACGCTCTAACGCGGGTGCATCGGGTTCACTAATTTGAAACAATGCCATTGTATGTGTTCCTTCAGAATGTTTATATCTAATACAGTTAGAATTTATGCAGTTGAACTCTAGTTATAGCAATTGCAGTATTCAATTTACTGCCTGCGTTGCTATGCATTGATAAAAATCAACTGCGTAATTTCTAAGGGTGTCTTTTGATGTTAAAACCCTCCTTAACAAAATAGGGGGCAATAATTTCTGATGTGTAAAATAATAATTGACACATCCTCCCCTTATTTATAAAGACCACTCAAAAAGCGTTTCATCTAAAACATCTAACTGCGTCATTACAAACTTTAATTGTCTTAAGTAAAGAGAAGCACTTTCTACATCATGTTTTTCATCAAGCGCATCTTCAATTGATTGCCATAATATATCTGCCTGTTGCTGCCAAATTTGGCGGAGTCGCTGCAGAGCATCACTATCACGAATAAGTTTAGCATCTTCCAAAAGCTCCCTTTGCTCCATTTGTTCTAATAAAAAATCTGGAGGCAGAGGTAAGTTAGAGGCTAAAGGATCAAAATGAATAGAGCTAGATGATTTAGTTTTTGTAGCATACTCTAATATAATCAGGAGTTTTGCACGCTCAAAAGGTGAACGTAATTGCCGGTAAGCGTTATTAATCACGCTTGCTTGCTCTGTAGCCGCTTGACGCTTATCGATTGACTGTACAACAAAACGATCAGGATGATGGTTAACCTGAAGCTCAAGGTAACGCCGCTCCAAGTCAGCTATATCAATATTAAATTGAGGCTCTAGCCCAAAAATAGTAAATGCATTGTCTAAATTATCTGCCACGAAACAGCCCTAAAAAACTAAATGTATTACCTTTAGAAGTTACGCAGTTGGGTTCTCTCGGCGTGGGACGCCCCGCGTTATAGCAATTTGCCGTACTGCTTGTACTGTCTGCATTGCTATGCCTTGATAGAACCCAACTGTGTAACTTCTAACCTTATATTTAAATATTTATCTCGATTTCTTATTAGTCTTTTCATATTAATTTAATAGTATAAATATGCAAAAAATAAGAATGTGATTTGAAAATATGCAGTAATGTAAATGGTTGGTAGCCTAATTATCATTTAAAATTATTTAATATGCCTTATGATCAGAATTTTTAACCAGTTGCCAATCATAAACATATTAAATAGTTTGAATTACTAAAAAAAGCGAGGCATTAATATTCATCGATTTTGAATAGAAATTTATACCGTAAAACTTTCTCCGCATCCACATTCATCTTTTACATTAGGATTCGTAAACTTAAAACCTTCGTTTAAACCTTCTTTTGTAAAATCTAATCGTGTACCTTCTAAATACGGCAAACTTTTAGCATCGATAACTACATTAACTCCATAAGATTCAAAACACTGGTCATCAGGTTTCACCTCATCAACATATTCTATTTTATAGGCAAATCCTGAGCACCCTGATGTTCTAACTCCCAAACGTAGCCCAATACCTTTGCCACGTTTTGCTAATGCTTTCTGCACATGAACAGCGGCGGATTCCGTTAGAGAAACACCCATGTTAATACTCCTACGTTACAAACTGTCTTACACGCTAATCATCGTAGATGATTAAACTGATACTGATTTTAAAGGCTGTTGTTTGGATTTGTAATCAGCAACTGCCGCTCGAATAGCATCTTCAGCCAAAATTGAACAATGAATTTTCACTGGAGGTAACGCTAGCTCTTCAGCAATAGCAGTATTTTTTACTTCTAATGCTTCATCAATATTTTTTCCGCGCAACCACTCTGTTACCAATGAAGATGAAGCAATAGCTGAACCGCAGCCATATGTTTTAAATTTTGCTTCTTCGATAATTCCAGCATCACTTACACGAATTTGTAATTTCATTACATCTCCACATGCAGGCGCACCTACCATACCGGTTCCCACATGGGAGTCATTTTTATCTAAAGAACCCACATTTCTTGGATTTTCGTAGTGATCTAACACTTTTTCACTATAAGCCATGATGTTCTCCTAAACAATGTATGAGACTTACTTTAATCATTTACAGCCCTTATATAGTATATTGGGGCTGTTGAACCTTATTGCCAGCTCTATATCCCAGCCTTATCTTTTAGTGTGTACTCCATTGCACACTTTCAATATCAATACCATCTTTATACATTTCCCATAATGGAGAAAGCTCGCGTAATTTTTCTATTTTATTTTTTAATAATTCAATCGTATAGTCAACATCAGCTTCCGTCGTAAAACGGCCTATACTGAATCGAATAGAACTATGTGCGAGCTCATCTGAACGACCTAAAGCACGTAATACATACGAAGGCTCTAAACTTGCAGACGTACACGCAGAGCCACTTGATACAGCAATATCCTTTACTGCCATAATTAGAGACTCACCTTCCACATAATTAAAACTTACATTTAAATTATGCGGCACTCTATGCTCTAAGTCACCATTTAAGAAAATTGCTTCAATACTTTGCAAGCCTTGCCATAATCTATCTCTTAATTGGCGAATTCTTTGATTTTCAGCTTTCATTTCTTCGCGAGCAATACGAAAGGCTTCTCCCATTCCAACAATTTGATGTGTTGGCAACGTACCTGAACGCATTCCACGCTCATGACCTCCACCATGCATTTGCGCCTCTAGACGAACACGGGGCTTACGTCTTACATAAAGTGCTCCGACCCCCTTAGGGCCATATACTTTATGAGCAGACATCGACATTAAATCAATACTCATCGTTGATACATCAATATCTACTTTTCCGCAGGCTTGAGCAGAGTCAACATGAAAGAACACACCTTTGCTGCGGCATAATGCCCCGATAGCAGGAATATCTTGGATAACACCAATTTCATTATTCACAAACATTACTGATACAAGTAAGGTATCAGGACGAATCACAGAGGCAAGCTGACCTAAATCAATTAATCCATCGGGCTTAGGTGTTAAATAAGTAACTTCAAAGCCTTGTCTTTCAAGCTCACGCAATGTATCTAAAGTGGCTTTATGCTCAGTTTTCACTGAAACCAAGTGCTTGCCCTTTTCTTTATAAAAATGAGCAACGCCTTTCAACGCCAGATTAATAGACTCAGTTGCTCCTGAAGTCCATACAATTTCCTTAGCATCAGCGCCTATTAAAGCTGCCACATCCTCGCGTGCATTTTCAACAGCTTTTTCTGACTCCCAGCCATACGCATGAGAGCGACTGGCTGCATTGCCAAACTGCTCTGTTAAATACGGAATCATTACCTCAGCTACTCGCGGATCAACCGGTGTAGTCGCGGAATAGTCGAGATAAATAGGTCGCTTCATGAGTTTCTTCCTTCACGCTAAATGCTTTGCATACTTGCTCGAAAACTTCGAAACAAGCTGCTTAATAAATATTAGTAATTTTTTAATAAATGCTTCAATGTTGTCAGTAATTCATTTCTGCGGCTATTTGTGCAGCTATATATCGCCACCCAAATGCGCCACCCAAATGCTTGCAAGCAGATCAAGAGTGTTTTAAGAACTCTCCACTACACACTCATTACAAACGATTGCAAATTTTTCTTTAGTAACTTAACCGTATGATCAATATCAGATTCAGTAGTAAAACGCCCTACGCTAAATCTGATAGCACTATAGGCTAATTGATCAGAACAGCCCAAAGCCCGCAACACATATGAAGGCTCTGAACTCGCCGACGTACATGCAGAACTGCTTGAAACAGCAATATCTTTTAATGCCATCATTAAAGATGCACTTTCAATCTCATTGAAACTAACATTTAGATTATGCGGAACGCGCTTATCAAAGCTTCCATTCAAAGAAATAGCTTTAATACTTTGCAATCCATTCCATAATCTATCTCGTAAATATCGAATTCGTTGATTTTCAATATTCATTTCTTCACGAGCAATACGAAAAGCCTCCCCCATACCAACGATTTGATGGGTTGGCAATGTTCCCGAGCGCATTCCGCGCTCATGACCGCCGCCATGCATTTGAGCCTCTAAACGTACCCTAGGCTTACGCCGCACGTAAAGCGCCCCTATACCTTTAGGGCCATATACTTTATGTGCAGACATAGACATTAAATCAATATTCATTGTCATTACATCGATGTCTACTTTACCGCATGCCTGAGCTGAATCAACATGCAATAAGACTCCTTTGCTTCGACACAATGCCCCTATGGCAGGAATATCTTGAATTACCCCAATTTCATTGTTCACAAACATAATCGATACAAGCAAGGTATCAGGTCTGATGATCGAAATCAGTTCATTTATATCAATTAAACCATCTGCCTTAGGTGTTAAATAACTGACTTCAAAACCCTCATGCTCAAGCTCAGATAAAGTATCTAGAGTCGCCTTATGTTCAGTCTTTACTGAAATTAAATGCTTGCCTTTTTCTTTGTAAAAATGTGCCGCTCCTTTTAGTGCCAAATTAATAGATTCTGTGGCTCCTGATGTCCACACTATTTCCTTAGCATCTGCGTTAATTAAAGCTGCCACATTTTTACGTGCCTCCTCAACAGCTTCCTCTGACTCCCAGCCATATGCGTGGGAACGACTCGCTGGATTCCCGAATTGTTCCGTTAAATAGGGAATCATCATTTCTGCTACCTTTGGATCAACCGGAGTTGTAGCAGAATAGTCAAGATAAATAGGGCGACTCATAAACGTCCTTCATACTAAATACATCGCAGGCATTTTCGAAAATTTCGTTAAGCCCTGCTTAATTAAAACTAATAATGCTTCTACTGCGTCAACCGTTGTTGCCCATCCTAAACTAATACGAACTGCTGTTTCTGCACGTTCTCGCTGATACCCCATCGCCTGCAATACTGAAGAAGCATTTACTGATTTATGAGTAGAACACGCTGACCCACTGGAAACCGCAAACTCTCCTTCATCGAGGAAAATAACCCAACTATCCCCATGTATTCCATCAAAACCAAAGTATGTTGTGTTCGCCACTCGCTCAGTATTTTCTGCAAACACCATTGCCCCTAGGCTTTTTAGCTCATGCTCTAATTTATCGCGCAACGGTTTTACATGATGTACCCATGCCTCACGCTGCATTTCTGCCCGCTCAACCGCTTCTGCAAACCCTACAATTAAAGGCACAGGCTCTGTTCCTGATCGACGACCACGCTCATGACCTCCTCCTATTATTTGCGGAGCAATATCCAAGCGTTTACTAACGACTAAAGCCCCTATCCCTTTGGGTCCGTAGCATTTATGTGCTGATAACGTTAATGCATCAACACCCAAAGCTTCAAAATCAACAGGAATTTTACCAATTGCTTGTGTTGCGTCGGTATGTAAGCACGTTCCGCTATTTTCCAATCGCTCAGCTAATTTTTTGATATCAAAAATAACGCCTGTCTCATTATTCACTAACATTGCTGAAACAATGCTATCTTTCATGAGGGTTTTGTCAATTTGCCATGCATCCAAATCAAGAGTGCCATCCTGTTGCCCTGGTATCACTTTAAATTGCCATTCTTTGCGCGCTAATGTTTTTGCTGGCTCCATAATAGAAGGGTGTTCATAAGCGCCCACCCATATACTTTTAGCCATGCGCCCATAAGACGCACCATACAGAAATAAATTATTGGCTTCTGTTCCACCACTAGTAAAAATAATCTGTACAGGCTCTACTCGTAACACGTTGGCAATACGCTCACGCGCAGACTCCACTGCATCGCGCTGCTGCATTCCCAAACGATGCCGGCTTGATGCGTTAGCATAATAATATTGGTAGTAAGGAAGCATAGCTTCCCAAACATTTGGGTCAAGAGGAGTTGTTGCGTTATGATCCATGTAATGCATGAGGTTCCCTAATTATGAAGATACTAAGGGATGCATTTTATGTGTGGTCTGCATAGAAATAGAGGAAGCTTGTTTTTCAGTTGAAAAGGCTTTAGTCACCAATTGCGCTAAATTAATACTTTCAAGATAACTAATGATATGGCGGTTTAAACCTTCCCATAAATCATGGGTTAAACATGGATTTTGATGACCTTTACAGTCACGCTTTCCTTCACACTGGGTAGCATCTATTGGCTCATCTACCGCAAAAATAATGTCGGCCACAGAAATTTTTTCTGACTGTCGCGCTAAAATATATCCGCCACCCGGCCCTCTTACACTTTCTACCAAGCCCCCACGTCGCAATTTAGCAAACAATTGCTCTAAATAGGAAAGAGAAATTTCTTGGCGCTGGCTGATCTCAGCAAGACTAACAGGAAGTTCGCTTGCATTCAGGGCCAGATCTAGCATAGCGGCCACTGCAAAACGACCCTTGGTTGTTAATCTCATAATAGCTACACAATATAAGGCTGGCGATAGCTAGAATATATATTCTCCTACTAAAAAAGTCAACTATAGGAGACCCCTCGCTAAAAGAGAGGCTTATCTAACACGACCGCTTAACATAGCTATACAAGAAGTAAATAACAGTCAGCTTAAACTGTAGAGCGCTTTTAGAAGAAGAGTGTATGCGTTCTCATATAGTAGTCCCCTAGAAAATAAATCATATTTGCTAGAATATGAACTATCACACACCCTCTCATCGATAATCCACGATCTCGGCACCACCCCAGTACCAAAGAAGGAAAAAAAACAAAACATGCTGTGCTTATTCCACGCGTCATACAATGTGCAATAGAAAAGCTAAATGATGTAGCAATATTGGCAATAGTAAAACCATAACGCGTGGTTAGTGTACTAGCCTTATTACGTTGCGTTAAATAGGATTGCATTCCTCCACGAAACACCCACTCCTCTAAAAGAGGATACACAGTTAATGCTAAAATATAATCACAAAGAGTCCACATTTTTGCGCTCCAGCCCCATTACCAATAGCGACTATTGCTTATTGCAAAAATCTGCGGAATGCTGTAACCTGGCAGATATACGATTGCCACTTATTGAATTTAAATAATTTAACAGCAGAATTGGCAGGTATAGCAGTACGTTGATTTTCCGTAGAAAATAGCGATTGGTGTCTTAACGTTATTGTATTTATTAGTTAGAACGTGCCATCATTTTTAGCTATTACTTACTATTAGTAAGAATTACTGCCCATTATTTTCATATGCTTGAAGCGTAACAACCCCTCAAAGCATTCGTTAATCTAGCCTAACCGATGACTTTTCCTCTAATATTTTTTTAAGGATAAGTTCAAAAACTTAAAAAAATTTATTAAACCTCTGTTTCCTTATTCCTTTTCTGCTTTCGTCGTATATGCAAAGCTACTAATAATAAAACTGGAAGCACGAGTGTATGATCACTTCCCTTACCTAATGTGCACCCCCCGCCGCCAGATGAAGAACTACTTTGAACTGTTACGTCAGTTGTTACTTCTTGCCCTCGATTGGCAATAATAGTTTGTGCTGAAATAAGTGCAGCCTCAGCATCTAACAATCCAGCTCCACAGCGTCCTGCTACCTGACACGTTGTATCTTCAGCAAGAAAAGGTCTAGCTGAAGTTTTTAATGCTCTTTTTATTTCGGCAACAGTAATATCTGGATAAGACTTCCTCAATAGTGCTATGGCAGATAAGACATGCGGCACAGCTTGGCTAGTACCAATTTCATAGGCGTAGGTTGGGCTACCCAATGCGTAAGTTCCTGTATTCCAACTACTTAAAATCCATCCTGTTGTATCTGTACGATTATTTGGATTTTCAAAATCTCCACCTGGCGCACTGATTGCAACTACACTGCCTATATTGGCGTAAGAGGCATGAAGCCCTAACCGAGAATGCGCTGTGACAGCAATTACATTCTGACAATTGGTAGGAGTAACAGCACGTACATCGGTATTTACACCTTCATTACCTGCCGCCACCACTATTACCGCCCCTGCTGTTGTTGCATCATTAATAGCCTCTTGTTCGGCATGAGAACAAGAACCATAAGATCCCAAACTTAATCCTATAATTTTTGAGGGGTGTGGATTCATGCTGGCTCCAGAAACAGGCAAACCCACTGCCCAGCGAATAGCATTAGCAATATCACTTACCTGAGCACCACATTTACCGATGACTCGCACAGGCAAAACACGTGCGCCATAGGATGCTCCTACCAAGCCGACGGTATTAGGCATTGCCGCCACAATTCCTGAAAGATGTGTACCATGCCAGCTATTTGCCTCAACTGTGCAATCTTTAAAAACATCATACTGAACATCTGTTGTCTTGACGCCATCACCTAAATCATAAGCATTATTAATAGGGCTTTGCGTTGAAACATTATCTGCAGTAGAAGCATTACAGGTTCCAGCCAATCTGCAGTCAGAAATAAATGTATAGCCTGTACTTACCCATATACCTGAAGCGCTTGAAAGAGTTCCTAAATCAGGATGGTCAGTTGCTCCTGTATCTAAAACAGCAATAATTTGATCTTCTCCCGTATTGGTTGCCCAGGCGCTTCCAAAACGTGCTCCACCTGCATCGGCATTATCTAAATTCCATAAGGAAGATACATAGTGATCTTGTATTCCTGTTAAAGATTGAATTTTTAATGTATGCGTTTTATCTTCTTGTGCAGAAACTACAGAGGCTACCCTTAATGATTTAATAGGATAACGCCGCTCATTTTCTTCTATAGACTCTACGCGCGCATCTTCACGCAAACGCTGCAACGCTTCATCATCGAGGCCTTCTACAATATGACTGGTCTTCGTTAATGAGTGTGTAAATTTCATTGCGGGCGCAACATCTATGCCTATCTGCTCAACTTGATTACGACCTCGGCGCTCAGTGGCACTTATACTTTCAATATGTGCCCTATCTTGATTCTGGGCAGCCTCTTTAAGATGAATAATCCAATTCTTAGGTGGAGACGCATGTACGATCATAGGCAGACTTATACTTATCCCTAGGATAAGATTAAATAGAGGAATGAATTTCAGCCACCCATGTAAACTACCATTAACGTTATCCTGCACGTCGGCCTCCTTGCTGTGCCAAACCTCGGTATTGGAGTTCCAATTTCATCAGCTCGGAGTGATCAGGTGATTGATCACGTACACGCCCCAGGCAACTCTCACCAACTTCCAATAAATAATTGTTTTTGCCTGCCTGAGGATTATGTTTTACCCATAATAAAATTGAACGAGCTGCATTTAAGTTTAAAACTCTATTCGCAGGAAAACGCTCTAAGGTAGTTAATAATGTTTCGATAGCCTCCATATAAAGGCCTTGCTTAACCTTTTGAACAGCAAGATTATTTTGTGCAATAATCTCTTGTGTCGACTCGTTAATTAACGCTTGAGCAGTATCAACTTGCCCTACCGAAGCAAATGCAGTTTCGACAGCGTTGATAACTTTAGAATTATCATGATGATTTTGTAATAATGTTTGCGCTACGCTTTGTGCTAGTGCCTGATCATTTTGCTCTAACGCTGCATTCAATAAATCAATAGAAAGCTCTACGGGCGGAACTTCCATTTCGGGAAATGCACGGCTCGCATTCTGCAAACAATCTGCTGCGATATCAAAATCACCTTGCTGCATCGCTAAACGAGCATTCATTACACTTTCGCAAACCTGCAATTCTGCTGTGGCAGGCAACATACGGGTTCCCTCTTGAATTACCGCGCGTGCAGCCTCTAGGTTTCCTTGCGACCAATGAACTTTTGAAAGACGCATAAAATCGCCAGTTTCTAAACAACCCGTTTCACTGCCTACCTCCAATACTCTCGATAACGCTTTTTCAGCTGTATCCCAATCTTGATTCTCAAACGCTAATCGTCCTAGTGAGCGTTGTCGCTTGAGTGCACGAGGAGAGCGAAGTGCAGCCCGCTCAAGAATACGTTGTGCGCCTTGTACATCATTTAATGATTGTTGAACTTTTGCCATCCAATCATAGGCTTCAATATACGCAATATGTTCTGTAATTAATTGATTTAAAATATCAGAAGCTTTTTTAAAATTTTGCATCTGATATAAAGCTTTGGCCCATCCAAGTTTTACCCAAGGCCATGTACGCTCCGTTTTCAGATCAGAATAAAAGCGCTCTGCATCTTCATACCGCCCGGTTAACATTAAAATGTCGCCTTTAATTTTCAACGCTTCATGTTGATAGGCTGGTAATAATGCGACTACTTGATCACATGCATTGAGCGCTTGTTCATACGATTGTTTTTGCATAGCACCATAAATGGTAGCCAAACATTTTTTTCTATATAAAACTCTATCTAAGCGCCCATGCAATATTTGCAGCGAAAAAGGGCGAACAATATAATCGTCTGGCGTAAACTCCATTGCACTCATAACGCGATCATAACGTTGCTCAGTTGTTACCAAAATAAGTGCTGTAATTGAGGGTATCAGGTTACTGTTTCTTAATTTTTCTAATAATGCGATGCCCCCTTGCCCATACTGCAAGTCATATTCCAGTAAGATCAAATCAAACTCATTTGCTTTCAGTTGGCTAATCGCTTCACTTGGCCCATGCGCCCATGAAACTTTTTCAATTCCTAATGTATTAAGATGTGGAAACCAAAAACCACGTGCCTGCGGAGAATCATCCACAACTAAGACATTTAAGTTAGGATAGTCAACAATAATTGGTGAACTCTCGCGCACACTAGGGTTCATGATGGCAGTATCCTTAATAGCGAAAATCAGACCAAAATCGGAACATAGTAGATGAACCTCCCCAAAAACAAATCGTTGCAAATTAATGGAAAGCTTATTCTGGTATTTCGGCGGTTTTGAACCACTTATTCAATGCTTATGATTCCACAAAGATACCTATTTATGACTTCTTCTACTGTCCGCCTATATTTGAGTACTTCTTACCCATGCAATTATTTGCCTTACCGTACCGCTCGCTCTCAAATTCTTACCAACCCCAGCCCCGTAACCAATGATTTATATTATGCTTTAATCCACCATGGATTTCGCCGGAGTGGAGATATTGTTTATCGCCCTTATTGCGGCTCTTGCAACTTATGTATTCCTATTCGTGTACCAGTACAATTTTTTAACGCTAGCCGTAGCCAAAGACGCGCATTAAAACAGCATTCTATGCTGACAACAGAATGGATACGACCAACAGATTCGCTTGAGATAGCTACCCTGTATGAGCAGTATCAAAAAACAAGACATTTTTCAGGTGAGAATGCTAATTTTCAAGAACAACTTTCGCAGTTTTTGATTATTAGTCCTGTCGATACTTGGATGATTTTATTTCGGCTTGAAGGCAAATTAAAAGTAGTAAGTGTTGTCGATAAACTTTGTGATGGTTTATCTGCGGTATATACTTTTTTTGCTCCTGATGATACAGGCAGTGCTTATGGAACCTATGCAGTTTTATGGCAGATTGAATATTGTAAACAACAAAACCACCCCTATCTTTACCTTGGCTACTGGATACCTGGCAGCCCAAAAATGGACTATAAACGAAACTTTCGTCCTTTTGAGATTTTGTATCAAGATAAGTGGAATAGTTTGGAAAACATAACATTATCTTCAAATAATATTTAATTTCTAAAACTTTAACTTTGCTATAAATAATCAACTATGACTAACTTTCGCAAGCCCATGGATGGCATGACCAAATTTAAAAAGATTATAAACCCCGCTAATATTTAAGCCTTAGTGATTTGTATCGTTAAACTATAGAGGCACACAATAATGCGATGTAAAAATATAGTGTTTATTATTTCCTGCATTCACACATTCAATTTATACATAACACTTCTATTGCAGTGTGACACACTCTAAGCAAATAGTGCATACAGCAAATATTGTGGCAAAGCTTTCGGGGATTTAAGCATGAATCCTCAACCTACTCAAGGGTTTTATCCATACGTTTTGTACGAAATCGCTTGGTTAAATAAGGGAATTTATGAGCCAACAATTGCGTATTAATACTGAATTAAAACAAGGCATTAATCTTTCCATGGCAATGCGAAGATCTTTGCAATGCCTTGCTTTGCCTCAGCACCAACTAAGATATGCCATTATGGAAGTTGCCCTTGAAAATCCTTTTCTTACCCCTAACTCCTGGGAAAATACCTATCAATCGCCAACTGAATCTAAGCTGCCATCCCCTGAAACTGAAGAAAATTGGTGGGAAAACATTGCTATTGATACCAAGCCTTCATTATATGGGATACTTTTAGACCAATTACGCTTGATCACTATTCCAGAACATCTAGAAGCTCCATTAATGTGCTTGCTTGATGCACTCGATGAATACGGCTTTCTTACACATCGGCTTGGCGTACTAAGCCAAACCTATACGATCGAATTAGAGCTACTTAAAGAGGCTTATAGCTGGTTTGATGAACTTGATCCACCCGGTATTGGCACTGAAAGCTTAAGCGCATTCTGGCGCTACCAGCTAGGTGAGTGTAAAGCCTCACCGGTTGTGTATGATGCGTTAACGTTAGTTGAAAAAGGCATGCATTGGATAATGCCCTTTCAAAAACGAAAACTTATCGGCTTATTGAATAATGATAATCAAAGACTGGACAATGCTTTATCATTTATACGTAAGCTAAAGTGTCATCCTTTTGAGCCTACTTCAGCCTTGCCCCATCCGCTAGAAACATGCCCCGAATTACGTTGGATACCTAATGAAGGTGCAGGACGCGTAGAATGGATCAATACAACGATCCCATGGCATCTTGAAGCAGAATGGATGGGCACCTCTTTTGAACAGGGGCAAAAACTTACTCCCTTTCGAAAAGAAGCCGAACAGTTTCTTGAAAGTTTACACTATAGGCAAGATACGGTTTTGCGTGTAGCACAAACCATTATTGATCATCAGCCGTATTTTGGAGAATATGGGCTAAGAGGCTTACGCCCGCTTACTCTTCAACTCATTGCTGACCATTTAGGGCTACATGTTTCAACACTTTCAAGAGCAACCCAATATAAAGCAATGATGACTCCACACGGAGTTATTTTACTTTCGGATTTTTTTGTATCATCTATTAAAGGAGAGGAAAGCGTTGTTTCAAGCGCTTGGGTAAAAAGTTTGTTACAAGAATGGATTAGTATAGAAGACAGCTCGAGGCCACTGACCGACCAGCAAATTACCGACCGTTTTCATCAACAAGGTATTACGCTTTCACGTCGAACGGTTGCCAAATACCGAGAAGTCATGCATATTCCACCTGCTTATCGTAGAAAAATATCCTCTTAAAGAAGGAGTCAATTATGAATGTTCACATGACTGGTCACCACGTAGAAGTTACTCCCGCAATACGCGAATATATGAGTGCAAAACTTGAGCGTATTAAGCGTCACTTCGATCATGTTATTGATGTAAATGTTATTGTGTCGGTAGAAAAATTAGATCAGAAAGTTGAAGCCACTGTTCATGTAAGCGGTAAAGACATTCACGCTGAATCAACAGACCAAAATATGTATGCTGCGATTGATAATCTGGCAGACAAACTTGATCGCCAACTTGTTAAACATAAAGAAAAATTAACATCTCATCGTTAATATTTACAAGGGTCTCCAGCGTGATATATTTATCTGATTTGCTACGCTCCAATACTGTATATCTTGATGTTAACTGCTCAAATCGAGTTGATGTATTACACTGGATTGCCCAATATTTTTCCCCTATTGTTAATGTAAAATCTGAAACTGTTTATAAATGTCTTCAAGATCGCGAAGCATTAGGCTCCACTGCGTTAGGCCAAGGCGTAGCAATTCCTCATGGTCGATTGCGTGGGTTATCTACCCCTCACGTAGTATTCTTAAAAACAGCGCAACCCATTGAATTTGATGCCCCTGATGGTTTAGAAGTGAATCAATTTTTTGTGTTACTGGTTCCTGAAAAAGCTACAGATGATCATTTAGAAATTCTTTCACAAATAGCTCAATTATTTACCTCTCCCAACCTGCGCACCCTCTTAGCTAATTCCCATGATGTAGCAGAAGTCCTCGATCAGTTTCGTTCGCATCTCCTTACCATCTCTCCTACACGCTATCACTAAAATATCATGCGTCACGTATCGATCGCCCGTGTATTTCAAGACAACCAGCCTCGCTTAGATTTACGCTGGGAGGCTGGTTTAGATGGAAGAGAACGCACCCTTGAAGCGGAAATGTTGATTAAACCGATTATGGGACAAGTAGGACATCTCAACTTTATTCATCCCTTTGCCATTCAGGTATTGGGTGTTGCAGAAATGGATTACCTTAGCTCTCTTGATAATACTACCCTTCAAGAAGCTTTATCACGGCTACTTAATAACTCAGAGCTTACTGCTGTTATTGTCGCCAATGATCGCCCTGTTCCACCTTACTTACAAATTCAATGTGATACCCTTGCGATACCTCTTCTTAGCTCTCCTCAGCCAAGCCCGCATATTGTAGATGTATTGTGGTACTACCTATCTCGTATTCTTGCAGAAGAAACAACCTTACATGGCGTTTTTCTAGATGTTCTCGATACCGGGGTTTTACTAACAGGTGCTTCTACTATTGGTAAAAGTGAATTAGCCTTAGAGCTTATTACGCGGGGGCATGGGCTTATTGCTGACGATATGGTAACGGTTGCTAGAATTTCGCCAGATACCATTGAGGGCCGCTGCCCTACTATGCTAAAAGACTTTCTTGAAGTACGAGGCATTGGTGTATTGAATATTCGCACTATTTTTGGTGAGACGGCTGTAAGACCGCAGAAAACGTTGTCTCTTATCGTTCATCTTGAACGTTATACTGAAGAACAGTTTGCTGAAATAGATCGTCTTTCGACAACGGCTATTTTTCAAGAAATATTAAAAGTTTCAGTAAGAAAGGTTATGCTACCTGTTGCAGCCGGACGCAATCTTGCTGTTCTTGTGGAAGCTGCTGTTAGAAATCATCTTTTGCAAACACGTGGCATAGATTCTACAAATGAGTTTATTGAGCGCCAACAAAGTTGGATGGCAAATGCTAACGATAACTTGTAAAATTTAATATATTTAGAAGTTAAACAATTGGCCTCTCGCGGTGTGCGGGCAACTTACCACACTCGATATACTGCCTTGATAACACTCAACTGAGTAACTTCTAACATCTTATTCAAAATAACCATTAAAAAGGAAATATTGTAAATGATTGCGGCACAAGAAGCTCTCGAGCGCTTACGAGAAGGAAATCTTCGCTTCGTGTCAGATAATCGAAGCTACGATACACTTACTACTCAAACTCAACGTAGTAAACTTGCAGAAGGACAGGAACCATTTGCTGTCATTCTTGGGTGCTCGGATTCACGCGTTCCCGTAGAAATAGTCTTTGATCAAGGCCTAGGCGACTTATTTGTTATTCGTGTTGCAGGTAATATTGTTGCTCCCTCTCAAGTGGGTAGCGTAGAGTTTGCTGCAGAGCAATTTGGTACTCGCCTAGTTGTCGTTTTAGGTCATTCACGCTGCGGAGTTATTCAGGCCACTATAAAAGAGCTTGAGAATCCTTCAAAAAATCCCTCGCGTAATGTACATTCTATTGTTGATCGTGTTCGCCCATATGTAGCTGAGCTAATGGACACAGAACTTAGATACAATCATGAAGCACTGATACAACATGCTGTTCGCGCTAACATTAGAGCATCAGCCAACCATTTAAGACATGGATCGCCTATCATTGAGCAATTAATTCAAAAAGAAGGATTACTTGTGGTCGGCGCTGAGTACTCGCTAGAAACAGGTGTTGTAGATTTTTTCGATGGTATTCCAAATATCAATGAGTCTTCTCTAAGTTTAGAACAATTCTCCCCAACACTTATGTCGGCCTTACCACATTTTTAAATTTTCAATCTCTTCATCGCCACACATTGTTATCTGAGAGCTATTTCCATTCTCACTTACTATGAATAGAATAAGACTAGTGCCTCTTCAAGCCTAAAACCTAGGGTAAAAATTGATAGATTCTCTTTCAGGGCAAGACGCGAAAAGGCACTAGAATCGCAAATTAAAACCCTTGGAGAAAAAAACATGCGGTGGTTAATCCTTGCAGGCACGTCAGGAGCAGGAAAAAGTGTGGCGCTTGGTGCGCTTGAAGATGTAGGATTTCACTGCGTAAATAATCTTCCCCCTAGTCTTTTGCTACAATTTAGTCTTTTCCTTCACAGCACAGAACATCAACGCGTTGCAGTCAGCTTAGATACTAAAACATCAGGACAACTTGAACTTTTACCGGCTATGTTAAAAGCCTTGCGCCTGCAAGATATCAATGTTCAATTTATGTTTTTAGATGCCAAAGTGGAAACGCTGGTTAAACGATTTTCTGAAACGCGCAGGCGGCATCCTTTAGATGATGGGCAACGTACACTTAGAGAATGCGTCACGCAAGAAAAAAACTTGCTTGCTGACATTCGTGACATTGACTATCAGCTTGATACTAGTGAATTACGGCCTACTGCCTTGAGAGCTTGGGTAAAAGAGCTTGTTCAAGTAACAGGTAAACAACTCGTTTTACAATTTCAATCTTTTGGCTTCAAGCATGCGGTACCTCAAGATATTGATTTTGTTTTTGATGTGCGCTGCTTACCTAACCCTTATTATGAACCGACATTAGCCCCTCTTACAGGACTTGATACGCCGGTTAAAGACTTCTTGCATCAAATTCCTGCTGCCCAAGAAATGGTTAACCATATTGAGAAATTTATTGAAAATTGGTTGCCTGCATTTGAGCGAGACCAACGCAGTTATTTAACGATTGCGATTGGTTGTACAGGCGGTCAACATCGATCTGTTTATATTGTTGAGCAATTAGCCGCTCTTTTCAAAAAGCAAGGACGCGAAATTCTTATTCGCCATCGTGAACTAAGTGCAAAAAATCCCTGATCTGTGGCTTACAAGATTTATAATTTATCTTAGAAGTTACGCAGCTAATTTTTTTAGCGTATAGGTAAGTTGCCATATGTAGATAGAATTCACCTGCGTAACCTTTCTCTTAAGATAAATAGTAGAGGGTGGTGCACGATTAAATTTTTTTAATCGTTTTAGGTTAAAATAGGCGTTCTTTTAATTTTTTATATTGAAACCGCTATGATCGGGCAGATTATTGTTTCAGGTATTCTAACGGGACTTCTCTATGCATTGATAGCATTTGGATTTCAACTTACCTATGCCACCAGTAAAACTGCCAATTTTGGGCAAGGCTCACTTGTCATGTTAGGAGGGCTTTTAACTGCCATTATCGCTCCTAAATTCGGTTATATAGCGGCATTACCTGTGATTATGATTGCATGCGCTGTTTTGGGAGTGATGATTAATTACTTATGTATTCGTCCTTCATTACGTAATACAGAAAGTGCAAATAGCTGGATTGTGGCAACAATTGCTTTTGGTATTATTTTAATCGGCGCGCAGGAAATGATTTTTGGGAAAAACGAGCTGAGTATTGCCACCCCATTTTCTGAAGATCCTTTAAGTTTTGGCAATATTAATATCCTTCCTCATGAAGGCTTTATCGCACTTCTTGTCCTTACTATTACCTTCCTCTTAGATCGCTTTTATCATTCCCGATGGGGTAAAGCATTTGAAGCTGTTTCTTATGATCGTTACGCTGCCCAGCTTCAAGGTATTCCTGCTGAAAAAATCATTCTAGGTTCGTATATTGCTTCCTCTATTCTAGCGGGTATTGCAGGATGGGCTGTTTCTCCTATTACTGGCGCAGGTATTACACTCGAGATGCTAGGTATTAAAAGTTTCTGCGCCGCGGTAGTAGGGTCACTTTCTTCTACACGAGGCGCTCTATTAGCTGGAGCGTTAATTGGTGTGCTAGAGAATCTAGCAGCTTTTTTACTCCCGTCAGGATTCCGGGCGCTCCCAGCGCTTATTCTCTGCGCTCTAGTTATTACCTTTCGCCCTACTGGGCTTTTCGGCAAAGCAACTATTAACAAAGTATAAAAATGACTTTCAAAACAAAGCTTACTACCTGGCTGCCTGAAATAGATATAGCATTCCCTGGCTTGCTTATAATATTAGCAGCCTTGTTTCCTTTTTGGTCATCCACCCCTGCATATACCGGACAAATTATTTTACTCGGGGCAATTTATGCGATTGCCTTATTAGGTTTAGATTTGATTGTGGGCTATGCAGGCGCGTTAAGCATTGGTCACGCAGCTTTATTTGGAGTGGGTGCCTATACCACAGGCGTCCTTACCCTTCAGGCAGGCTTTCCTGGTTGGTTAGCTTTACCTATTAGTGCCATCTTAGCGGGATGTGCAGGATGGCTTATGTCATTACCCTTGTTAAAAGCTAATGATAAATATGTAGCATTAGGAACACTTGTATTTGGTCTCAGCGCTTCTATTATTTTCAATGAATGGAATAGTATTACGGGGGGATCAATAGGATTAACCTTACCGCCCCAACGATGGGCAGGTCTACAACTATCTACTTATCATTACACTTATCTTGCCCTCATACTTTTAGTGCTTTCAATTAAAATCATTAATACTCTTACACAAAGCTCTTTAGGCCGTGCTTTTGAAGCCATGCGCGATGCACCAATTGCAGCAGAGTGTATGGGTATACATGTTAATCGTCATAAACAAGGTTCTTTTGTGATGGGCGGATTATTTGCTGGTTTAGCGGGTGGTCTTTTTGCACTTTCACAAGGCTATATTGCGTCATCAAGCTTTTCATTTGAAATGTCTGTCAATTTTTTACTTGCTCTAATGCTAGGAGGAAAGAAAAGTAGATTAGGTATTTTATTAGGTGCCGCAGTTGTTATTTTTCTTCCATTAATGCTTTCCTCTATCATGGAATGGCACCCTATTATTTATGGCGGACTCATTTTATTAGCCACTTATGTATTACCAGGTGGAATAGTTAGTCTTTTGCCACATAAATATACCTCGAAAAAAACATATATTGCTCCAGTATCGCATGATCAAAAAGCTATTCATCTGACTTCTCATACTACGATAGATACTTCAATCTTAGCACTTGATAATGTCAGTATGCGCTTTGATGCTTTTTATGCCCTCAAAAATGTAACATTACATATCAAACCAGGAACTATCGCCGGTATTATTGGCCCTAACGGTGCAGGTAAATCAACTCTTATTAATATTCTAACTGGCATCTATACTCAAACCGATGGAGATATTTCATTTTGTGATCAGTCGACTCATAGCTGGGCTACTTCTAAGCTTGCTCAAGCAGGGATAGCGCGAACATTTCAAAACCTTCAAATATTTTGCGGCCTCAGCGTTTTAGAAAATATATTAGTTGGATTACATCATTGCCATGAAAATAATCCTTTAAAAATAGCTACCGGCTTGCACACAAAAAAAGACTTTACGGCCTATGAGCGTGCTTGGTCATTATTGCATCTCGTCAATCTGCACGAATATGCGCATACACTTGCGAGTGCTTTAAGCTATGGGCAAAAGCGCTTTCTAGAAATTGCACGTGCTTTGGCGTGTAATCCCAAATTATTACTTTTAGATGAGCCTGCTGCCGGAATGCGTGGTGCTGACTTAGAGCAACTTAAAGTACTTATCCAGTCTATCCGCAGACATGGCATCGCTGTGCTTTTGATTGAGCACCATATAGATATTATTACTACACTTTCAGACCATATTTTTGCATTTAACTTTGGAGAACTGATCGCTCATGGAAGCCCTGAGCATGTCATTACCCATCATGCGGTAAAAGAAGCTTACTTAGGAAGTTAACAAAATGCTATAGGCTTAAGGTTTTTGATAAATAGCTTTATCTCTTAAGTTATATTGTTGCTAGAAAATTTTGCACCGATACATAGTGTAATGATCAGGATGTATATATGCTTTCACTTGAAAATATTAGCGGGGGTTATGCTGAACGCCCAGTGTTGAACAATATCTCTTTACGTATAAGACCTGGACAAGTTATTTCTATTTTAGGTGCTAATGGCGCAGGCAAAACTTCTACTTTACGTGCAATTTCGGGAGCACTACCGATTGCCAAAGGCATTATACGCTTTGAAGATACCGATATCTCGCACCTCCCACCTGATCGCCGAGCGCGCTTAGGCATTGCACATGTGCCTGAAGGACGCCGTATTTTTGGCACACTCAGTGTTAAAGAGAATCTTCTATTAGGCAGTACACGTCTTAAGCGCGCGGATCCTCAAGTCGAGGAAGAAATATTTCATTTATTTCCTCGACTCAAAGAACGCTATCATCAGCGAGGCGGAACGCTTTCAGGAGGAGAACAGCAAATGTTAGCGATTGGGCGCGCGTTAATGTCTAAACCCAAACTGCTGATTCTTGACGAACCCTCTATGGGTCTAGCCCCTAAAATTGTAGATGAAGTTTTTCAAGCGCTTCTTCATCTTAAAACTCAAGGTCTCACCCTTTTATTAGTAGAGCAATATGCTAAAAGAGCCTTAGCACTCAGCACAGAGGCTTATGTTCTTAATCAAGGAGAAGTTATTCTCCATGATACTGCAGAGAATTTGCTTAATAACGATGATCATTTACACAAGTGTTATTTAACCTAGTGCTTTGCCAAATGAAATTTAAAAAAAACCATCAGTTAAAATAATTCCCCTCATAAAGGTATGATCTAAGCTTTATGAGGGGAATTCTTATATCATTATTATTAAAGTTTATAATTATGAACTTGGGCTTTCACGATTAATGCCCAATTGCTTTAATTTACGATATAAGTGCGTGCGCTCAAGACCTGAACGCTCTGCAATTTGGCTCATACCTAAGGTAGTTCTATGCAATAAATATTCGAAATACGTTCTTTCGAAACATTCCCTTGCTTCCCTTAGCGATAGCGCAAACCACTGAGAATCTACTGAAGGGGAGGCAGGTAAGGCAAGCTCTAATTTATCTGATGCTCCTTTTTCTGGTTCTAAGGGAGCGTCAGGTGTCAAAGCTTGCTCAGCTAACTGTAGCGTAATATTGCCATCTGAGGCTAAGGCAGCTAAGCGCATTACAACGGCACTTAACTCTACTTCATTGCCCCACCAAGCTTGTCCTTTAAAACATTCTAATGCTTCTACAGTAATAGAAAATGGCGTGCTATCAGAACAAAACCGTTTACGCATACGCTCCAAAACTGTTTCTGGCTCAGAACGCATTTGATCACGCACAGAAGGTAAAATAACGCGAGAACGCATTAAAACCTTCCATTCTTCCCCTTGCAAAGATAATTTACTTGCCCATAAGGCGTCAGGCCAGTTTGTAGAGGTAATTACCCAAACATTGTGCTTATGCGCTTGCTGCAAGACAAACTGTAAGCCTTTGCGTTGTACAGAGGTATAACGCTCTATATTTGGACACCACAATACGCCATTTTTAGCATTTTGGAATAACTTAGCAGGTGCATTCACTAATTCTGAAGGAGAATTAATCTCAGTCCAGATATCCACAGCAGAGCGTAAAGCATTTACTACTGCATCTTGACCCGTAGCAACCTCTCCGCTTAAACAAAAAGCAGTCCGATTATTAAAATGGGTTTGTATTTGCTTGCGCACCGCACTATGGGTAACATCATCTCCCAACCCAGATAAATCGAGCAATGCGTGCCCAGGTTGTGCTTGTTTTAAGGCATGCTCAACGGTTTCAAGAAGTTTTTGCAGTGTAATAGGCTTTTCCAAAAAACCTACTGCGCCAAGCTGCTGCGCTTCTTTAGCTTGTTCTATGCTGCCATGACCCGACATCATCACAACAGGCATACTTAACCACCCCTGTGCCACCCATTCTTTAAGTAAGGTTAAACCATCTCTGTCGGGCATCCAAATATCCAACAGCACCATAGAAGGTTGTCGTTTTTGACGATACAGAGAAGCCTGCTCAGCATTTTCCGCAATGCTTACTACATAGCCCTCATCTGTCAAAATTTCAGACAGGAGCTCACGAATTCCTAGCTCATCATCTACAACTAAAATCTCGTGCTGCATACTGTTACGCCTTCCCTTCCGAAACCATTTCCATCGTTTCCTCTACCAATTCTATATCCTCCGGAATCCATGTAGGCAATTGTACCCTCACACACGCTCCGCCTTGAAATCCCTCATGGGTTGCGCTTAGCAACTGTACAGCACCACCATGCTCCTCCACAATTTTTTTTACTATCGCTAATCCTAGACCAGTACCTTTAGCCTTCGTTGTCATATACGGCTCAAACATACGATCCATTCGCTCTGCCTGCCAGCCTGAACCATTATCCTCTAACGTCATATCCCATAAGTTACCCCTATTTACTGTGCTTAATCTCAATCGGGGAGCAACTCCGTCATGTACAGCATCTACAGCATTTTGCATAAGGTTATGCCACACTTGTCGAAGCCTCGTCACCTCACCATTCACAAAATAAAATTCAGCATCAAAGGCAACTTCTATTTGTATAGGGTGTGCCTCATATAATGCCAAAACATCTCGCCAAAGCGCGTGACAATCAACAGGCTGCCAGTTTTTAGGCCCCACCTTTTTAGCGTAAATAGCAAACTCATCAACCATTGACTTAAGCGCTTGTACTTGTCGAATAATCGTTTGAGTACTTCGCGCCAGCAATGACTGCCCTGCTTCATCTAAACTTTCTCGCAACTTAAAGTCTAAACGCTCTGCAGAAAGTTGAATGGGTGTCAGCGGATTTTTAATTTCATGCGCTAAGCGACGCGCCACTTCACCCCATGCTGCCTCTCGTTGAGCTTGCAACAATACTGAGATATCGTCAAAAACAACCACGAACCCATTAAGTGACGACGTCTTTAACGGCGAACCACGCACTAATAATATACGGGAAATCCCTTGTATATCTACAACAATCTGCTCTTGCCAACTAGTTTGTTCAGGATTTGCTATCCAGCGCTTCAAAGGTTGAGCAAAATTTGATAGTGTTTCAGGCCAAAAAGCAGGTGCAACGCCAATTAAAGCCTCAAAATCATGTTGCAGAATAACAGAAGCGCCAGCATTCGCTGATCTTAAAAACGCTTGTTCATCTAGTGCCAAAACGCCTGCTGATAAGTGTCTTAATACTCCTTCCAAATAGGCTCGTGCATCTTCTAATGCTTGCTGACGTTCTGCAGCCTGTTGTTTAAATTCAGATAACTGCATTGTCATCGTATTAAACGATGCTGTTAAGACACCTAATTCATCATCAGACTGTACAGGAGGACGATGCGAAAAATCTCCTACTGCCAACGCTTTTGTGCCTTCTGCCAACAGCGCCAGCGGTGTACTTATTCTCTCCGAAAGCACAAAACCTACCGCTAATGCGACCAATACTGCTAGTACTAGGGTTAAAGTCAGCCCTACTGTATATAACCGCTGAACAAAAGGTCTGACCAGATCAAGGCGTTTATAACTATCACGTCCATTTTGAACTTGTTCAGCATCACGCCTTAAGTTATCAGGAACAGGATGAATAGATTGTAATAGCATAATCTGCCCCTGCCTGACTACTGGCACACTAACTTTAAATACTAACCCATACGTTGGATGAGTTTCTAACGCTTGATATGGCTGATATACTCTAAAAGCTCTTAATGCATCTGGATTAGGCCAATCTGGCCAGCCCTTAGTACTAGCACTTGCAAAACCTATTAGTTTTATTCGCTGCGAAAAAAGCGCCAGCTCATGTAATCCTGATTGCTCTCGCAATGTTCCTAATCTCGCTGCGTCAGTTCTTGCAGAGGGTATAATGAGATTTTGGGATAAATTTTCTGTTTTAAGAACTGCATCACGCAGTAAGTATTCAAACGTATTACGCCCGAGATTCACTGCACTTTCTAACGCACGGTCAATTTCTGTTACAAACCATGGCTCAACATTACGGGCTAAAAATTGTACAGATACGGTATACAAAACAATCCCAGGAATAACAGCCACTAAACCAAACAACGTTACCAACCGCCGCGTTAAACGAGCACCAAACCGTTTCTCTCGCCCGTCTTTCCATAAACGCCAGGTTTGCCGCAATACCACCCCTACAACAATGGTACTCATTAGCACCATACCCAAACCTACACCGGTTGAGTAGCGTTCATTCATTCGGCTAAAATCATTGGCTGTCCAAGCCAATAGAGCCAAGCAGGCCACACTTAAAACAATAACCAATACCAATGATAAAGGTACAGCTTTAAAGCGACTTAATATTCTTCTGAAGGTTGCAACCCATTTATGTTTATCTAGCTTTAAAGACTGACTGACCATCGAATCCACTCAGATGAAAGAGACCATTCTTTTTGATTTAAAACCCCTAACTGGAGCGGCGTAGGTAAACGAGTTGAATCAAACCGTAATCGAACTTTAGCCTCAAAGTTTCCTTTTGGTAAAACGTGCCGATCAGCCACTCGCCAGGCATAAGACTTTTGTAATAATCTCATAGCATCAGCTAAAGTACTAAGGTTTTGCTGAAATAAACCATTTGTTAAACGGTATTGCCGCGTTAATGCATGGTAATCTAAACGCCACACTTGGGAACTCGCTAATACAACATCATCTACCCAATACCAACGTACTCTAGATAAAGAAAATTCGCGAATAAAATATAAAGGAATTCCTTTTTGCAAGGCATCTTCCATCGCTGAGGGCAATGTTATATCAAATTGTACCTTAACCACTAAAAAATCATCTTCAATCGATGAGGAAGGAGTTTTTCCCATCGACTCAATGACAGGCTCTTGAGCAAACACCGCACTTACACATAAAAGAGTAATAAAAATTATTAATTTTTTTATAGATCGCCCAAATACTCCTTTATGCCAGAATATTTTTTGAATTGAGCGAATATTTAACATTGCTTGATCCCCTAAGACTTTTCAGCGAGTGGTATATCTACCATCGTATACGCTAAAATTGCTGCATTACACGTAATGACTACAGCAAACCTTGGCAAACTGCCATATCGGTTTACTAAAAAGCCAATATGTGGACTACTTAACATCACGGTAAGTCTTTCACTATAAACATAACGGGCAAATATGAAGCGTGTATTTTTTGTTCAGAAAAAGCTGTATCAACTATTATTCCATCGTAATGCTGCGCGTGCTACACGCTCTCCTAAATAAGATGCCGTTTCTAAATCAGAACTATCGGGGGCATGCTCGGCATCTAAATCATTAGGTGCAAATGCCATAGCGCCTAAAAAACTCCCCACAGCATTTAATTTAATATTTGCATCTAAATACCCTTGACTATCTGGCAAAGCATCTAGGCCCAACCACATCATTCCGTGCTGCATCGCAAAAACATTTAACTGTTGCAATGTTGTCATTTTGTCACCAAATAAACTAGCAGAACAGGTAAACCCTGCTGCGAGCTTATCTTTCCATAATCGTTGCTGCCAAATTTTTCCTGTTTGATCCATAAAAGATTTAAATAGGGCTGATACGCTTCCCATATAAGTGGGAGAACCAAATATTAAAGCTGCAGCTTCTAATAAAGTTGACCAGTGTGCCTCTACATCTTCAACTTTGATCAATATAGCCTCTATCCTCTCCAGCCTAGCAGCTCCTCTTTGCACAGCTTTTGCAAGTGCTTCTGTATGGCCATACGCACTGTGATATACCACAGCGACCTTAATCATAGTTAGGCCTTTCTTGTTAGATAGTGTCTTATTAACAAATTTCTATTCGAACATCTCTCGGTAGGATGGCGGCTGTTTATACCATTTGCTCTGTATATATAACCACGCCTTGCTTGTATGCAACACTTATTTGTATCTTGTAGCATTACTCTACTAAGCTGTTTGTTTCAAGAGGGAATACCCCGTGCCGTGTAACAATCCAATGATCATGCAATGACACCCCTATCCAATGTAAAGCAGAGCGCACGTTGCTAGTTAATACCCAATCAGCCTCACTAGGCTCACATGAGTTACTCAAATGATTATGCACAATAATAAGACCTGCAGCTTTACACAATAAAGCTTTAGAAATGATATCTCTTATCGAAATCATTACTTCTGTTGACATACCCTCAGCTAAAATCTCGCTTTTGATTAATCCACATCCGCCATCTAACCAAAGTGCTCTAAAGACCTCACGATTATCTGATGCAAAATGGTAACGCACATATTCATGTGCTGCCTCCCGACAATCTAAAATAGATCGCTGTTTGCATTCTGAGGCTAAAACTCGTTTTGACATTTCTCGTATAGCTTGAAGCTGTACAAATTTTGCTAAACCCATACCTTTAACAGCACAGACCTCTTCTGCTTTGGCATGAAAAACTTCTGCCAAGGAACCAAAACGATCTAGCAACACGTTAGCTAATTCGATAGCACTCATTCCTGCCACACCCACTCGCAAAAATATTGCCATTAGCTCCGCATCTGAAAGCTGCGATGCTCCTAAACTTAATAATCGCTCACGCGGACGATCTTCGCTTTGTAACTCATTAATACACGCCATGACTTTTCAATTACTTAAAACCACACAGAAAATTGAACATAAACCCTTACTGAGTCCATTTTCTCCTGTCTTACCGTATTAAGCACCGCATCAATCTTAGACACTGAAAAACTTATACCGCCATACAATACTAAAAATGGGAAATCGAGAGGCCCCAATCAGCTATAATCGCTGTATTTGCTTATTAAGTCAAAAGCTAAAATGGGATAACGCGATGAATGTAGTTTACAATCCACAAAGTATTGAAAAAAAAGCCCAAGAGTCTTGGGAACACGAAAATCTTTACCAGGTCACTGAAGACCTTAGCAAAGAAAAATTTTATTGTCTTTCTATGTTTCCTTACCCTTCCGGCAAGTTACATATGGGACATGTTAGAAACTACACCATTGGCGATGTTATTGCCCGCTACCAACGTATGCTTGGAAAAAATGTTTTACAACCGATGGGATGGGACGCATTTGGGCTTCCTGCTGAAAATGCTGCCATGCAAAACAATATTGCACCTGCCGCTTGGACATATAGCAATATAGCATCGATGAAACAGCAACTAAAGCAATTAGGATTTGCGATTGATTGGTCACGCGAGATTGCAACCTGCCAGCCTAGTTACTATCGTTGGGAACAATGGTTATTCACAAAATTATTTGAACGTGGACTGATTTACAGAAAAACAGGAACCGTTAACTGGGATCCTATTGATCAAACTGTATTAGCAAACGAACAAGTTATCGATGGCAAAGGCTGGCGCTCAGGAGCTGTCATCGAAAAACGTGAAATTCCCATGTACTACTTTCGTATTACTCAATACGCAGAAGAATTGCTCAATGACATAGACACACTTGATCATTGGCCCGAACAAGTTAAAACGATGCAACGCAATTGGATTGGTAAAAGTGAAGGCGTTACCATTCACTTCCCCTATACACTTGATGACCAACAGGCAGTACTCAAAGTATTTACAACTCGTGCTGATACGCTGATGGGTGTTACCTATGTCGCTGTCGCTGCCGAGCATCCGCTTGCAAGCCATGCCGCGCAAAATAATTCCGAACTAGATGCCTTTATAGAGGAATGTAAACGAGGCTCAGTAGCTGAAGCTGATTTAGCCGTGCAAGAGAAAAAAGGGCAATTTACTGGCTTATATGTACAACACCCTATTAGCGGTGAAAATATACCGGTATGGGTCGCAAATTACGTACTCATGAGCTACGGAGAAGGTGCTGTTATGGCTGTACCTGCTCATGACGAACGCGACTTTGCTTTTGCTAAAACTTACCAACTACCGATTAAGCAAGTCATCTCTATTGAAAATGAAACTTTTTCTGCTGACTCATGGAGTGAATGGTATGCCGATAAACATAGAGGTGTATGTATAAATTCAGAGTCTTTAAACTCTCTTAACCATCATCAAGCTATCGAAAAAATTGCTGCACTATTAGAAGAAAAAAAATTAGGCGAAAAACAAACTACTTTCCGCTTAAGAGATTGGGGAATTTCACGTCAACGCTATTGGGGCTGCCCTATTCCTATTATTCACTGTAATCAATGCGGTGATGTAACTGTGCCTGAAGAGCAACTGCCTGTCGTTTTACCTGAAGATGTTATTCCTGATGGAGCAGGCAGCCCATTAGCAAAACTGCCTAGCTTTTATGAAACAACGTGCCCTAAGTGCCATCAGCCTGCTAAACGCGAAACTGATACCATGGATACCTTTGTAGAGTCATCTTGGTACTTCGCTCGCTATGCGTGTCCTGATGCCTCTCAAATGATCGATAAGCGCGCTGACTACTGGCTAGCCGTTGATCAATATATTGGCGGCATTGAACATGCCATTTTGCATCTCTTATATTCCCGTTTTTTTACTAAAATGATGCGAGATTTAAACCTTGTTCATGTTAGTGAACCTTTTCAGAAACTATTAACTCAAGGCATGGTAACAGCACCTACGTTCTACCGAGAAACACCTGAAGGACGCAAACAGTGGTTCAATAAAACTGAGGTAGATATCAGTCTTGATCCTAAGGGCAGACCAATAAGTGCAAGCTTAATTGCCGATGGAAACACTGTTGCCATGGGCGGTATTGAAAAAATGTCAAAATCCAAAAACAATGGAGTTGACCCACAAACGCTCATTGATACCTATGGTGCTGATACAGCAAGACTTTTCATTATGTTTGCCAGCCCGCCAGAGCAATCGTTAGAATGGTCTGACTCTGGCGTTCAGGGTTCACACCGCTTTTTGAAACGTCTATGGTCTTTTGCAACCCAGCACGCTGCTCTCATACGTACGCAAAAAGAAAAACCTAATGCTATTCCAAGCTCTATCAAATCATGGTGGAGAGAAGTTCAGCAAGTTATTCAGCAAACTGAAAAAGATTATCAACGCCATCAGTTTAATACCGTTGTATCTGGCGGAATGAAAATTTTGAATCTTTTAGAATCACTTGATTTAAGCATTGAAAATAATATTTATTATCTTAGAGAAGGCACTAACATCCTCTTGCGGATACTTTACCCTATTGTTCCTCATATTACTTATACATTATGGGAAGAACTGAACTTTAAAGACTCAATCGTTACACAAAAATCTCCTCAGGCTGACCCGCACGCGCTAATACAAGATGAAATTGATCTTGTATTACAAATTTTAGGAAAAACTCGTGACAAAATCACAGTGCCCGCCCAGGCTGATAGCACTTATATTGAATCTGTTGTACGTGACCATGCAACAGTAGCAAAATTTACAGAAGGTCGTCCCATCAAACGAATCGTTATTGTTCCAGGCCGACTAGTAAACGTTGTTATTTAATATAAAATAAGCTAGCTATGTAGTTCTTAAAAAGTTCTTAAAATTTTCAATCTAAAAGCAAACCGAATTTTTACTATTCAAATAAAATTAGGTTTGCGGAGTATCTCTTGATGTTCTCAAAACTCTTTCAACGTACTTTTTTGAAGTCTAGCATCGTATTCATTTTATATGGCTGCAGTAGTTACCATTTACGTCAAGCGCCGACATTACCTTTTTCCGAACTAGCTATTCCTAGCAGACCACAAGATAATTTAGCCGTGCTTTCACCCACAGGTAACTACTGGGCAGAAATACTTCTTCAAGAGCTTGATGTTCATACGCCGAACTCAAACACTTCACAAGGTTGGCAACTTAAATTATTAAACGATGCTCAACAGCGTCAAATTGCTTCTATCGCTAATGATGGAACCGTGCGCGAATATCGTCTCTATCATCGCCTCAAAGTACAACTTATTTCCCCTGACAAAAAAGAAGAATTTCAACCCATTAGCATTGAGGTATTTCGTGACTTACCCTACAAAGAAACCCAGAGAACCGCAAAAGAGTTAGAAGAAACAAAGCTTTGGTCTGATATTGAAGTTGAGGTAGGAACGCGCTTAGCTCGTAGAATTATTTGGCAATTAGAAAAAATAAACTTAAGTAATAAATAATTTTTCAAAAATTGCGAGCAATAAGAGCGTTGTTGATATAGAAAATAATAGAGAATAATGCTTAAGAACTAAGCCGAGACGATTTATATTGGGTACTGTTAACGTGGCGGAGAGGGCGGGATTCGAACCCGCGTCAGGGATTAACCTGAACACGCTTTCCAGGCGTGCGACTTAAGCCGCTCATCCACCTCTCCGTTAATTGCTGCTGATGCTAGGTGCATTATACTG
>JAZKAR010000019.1:0-85379 GCA_040389065.1 Pseudomonadota bacterium
GGGTAATGCTCCACCTTTTTTATAACAAGTTATTCAAGCGGACATTTTGCAGCGGTCGCTGCAAAATTCCCTACGCATGCGCTCCGGTGCCGCTTAATGCCAACGTTATACAGCTCTTTCTTTTTTACGTTAGCATTTGTGCTCGTATTATCTTTTGTAATGTCTGAAACTTTTTAAGCTCGCTTCATTTCCATTATAAGAAGCATTATTTAACAATTTTACAACGGGCAATACGGCGGCTATTCACCTTTTAATGCTCTCAGTTTTGTGGGTTAATCACCTGTAATTAAAAAACACATAAAAGTATATTTTTTATTTACTTGATTGAGCATTATCGCTTTTATGTTAGCCTCTTTTTTAGTTCATAACTTTCGCAATTTATACTGCTAACCAGTACATTAAAAGGGGCGGCTTCACTCTCTTAGTGCATTCAGGTTTGTGCTTTAAATCGCATCACGCATGCATTCAGTTAGCCGCATCACCCTTTCTTATTTTATAATCTACTATGCTTCGCCAAACCGCATACATTGCAACACTCCATAGGCTATGGCTCTACCTAACAATTTTGTACACCGCTCACACCTTTTTTAAAACAATTCGTACGCTTACCGCCCCTGGCGTAGTTTCAACATTGAAGTGCAACACTGTTCAAGACAATCCATAGAATAACTCCTTGGGTGTTTTATACCCTAATCTTTTACGAGGGCGAGTGTTGAGAGCGTATGCAACTTCATCACACCATAATTGCCCAATCGGTTTCATACACTCTCCTTTGGGTATATATTGCCGTATCAATCCATTGGTATTTTCATTCGTGCCTCGCTCCCACGAATGGTAAGGCGTAGCAAAGTAACACTTTACCGGAAAGCGCTTTTCCAATAAGGCAAAGTCATGAAACTCCGTTCCATTATCAAAGGTAATTGTCTTAAAATATGGCAAATACGCTTCGATCACTTTACTCGCTTCCTCTGTCACTTCCGCCTTAGTTCTGGCGCTCAATTTTCTAATCACCGTATACCCTGTTTTTCTTTCCACTAGCGTCAATAGGCAGTGTTTCTTATCTTTACCTATCACCGTGTCGCCTTCCCAATGCCCTTGCTCCTCACGGCTTTCTACCGATTCCGGTCGCTCAGAAATATGACGCTTTCCCCTCATAATCCCTCGCGAATCGTAGCTATTGTAGCGTTTGCGCCTGATCTTTGGCATGATCCGCGTGTACTTATACAGCATCCCTCCTTTCCGCTTATCTTTCAATATGTAGCGGTAAATACTTTCATGGCTAATCCTTAAAAGTCCTTCTTTTTTAAGATAACCAGAAATTTGATCAGGACTCCATTTCTTTCTTAGCAAACCCTTAACTTGTAACCAGTGCTCTTCACTAAAATGGCTTTTACGGCGACATCGCCTTCGTCTCGCTACCGCATAGCTATGCGCTTTCTGCGCTCTGTAGCCTCCATCATGGTGCGTCGCGTTTCTTCTTCTTTCTCGACTAATCGTACTCGGCGAGCGACCTAATTCCTTCGCAACATACCTGATTGAATATCCTCTCCTCATCAGAAATGTTATGTGGTATCTTTCTTCTTGGGTGAGTTGATGATAACGCTTCATTTTGAACAACCTCGTTCTTGCCGGAACACTGTTGTTTGATCGTCATCAATTTCACCCTTTTTTAATACCGTTGCACTTACTTTGTGAATCCGCGTCATTGAGAACAATCGTCCAAAATCCTCCCACTCATAATCGCCAGAGGCGTTTACGACCTGAAGTAAGGAAGAAGAAAATGAACAGAAGCTTGAAATGTCCGAAGTGTAGCAGTCAGATGGTGCAAGGGTATGTGCTGGAACTCAACGACGGCCGCCTGTCAGCAACAAGCTGGATCTCTGGCGCGCCGGAGAAGTCCTTCCTCTATGGCACCAATCTCAAGAACAAGCAAAACCTTCCGATCGAGAGCTTCCGTTGTGAAGAGTGTAGCTTTCTGGAGTTCTATGCGCCGCCGCTGGAAACGGGTGCTGCCTAACCCCTCGTTCAAGGCGAGGCCCAACGGCAAACCACCAGGCCTGGCTCCAGGTGAGGTTTATCATCCTTCCGCCGGGCCTGGCGCTTTGCCGCTCATCTTTGCCGCTCATCCCACCTCAACTCGAACGTTAGGCTGTGATATTTCACTTCAGCCACTCTTTAGAAGGAATTACAAATGATCGCTGGAGCAAGATACGGACACACCAACCTGATCGCAAATGATTGGAGAGCACTCTCTCGTTTCTATCAAGACCTCTTCGGCTGTACACCTATTCCTCCTGTACGCGACTTCAAAGGCCTTGACCTGGAACGTGGCACAGGCGTTCCAGGCGCTGAGTTGTGCGGTGAGCACCTGCTTCTTCCAGGGCATGGCTCAGAAGGACCAACACTCGAAATCTTTAACTATAATATTCTCAAGGAAAAACCTGAATCAGCAGTGAATTGCCCGGGGTTTGGTCATATTGCGTTCGTAGTAGATGACGTAGTATCAGCACGCGAGGCCGTTCTGGGGGCTGGGGGCCGCTCCGTTGGCGAAGTAGTAACGCTGACCAACGCATTAGGCAAAAAGCTCACTTGGGTCTATGTCACAGATCCAGAGGGCAACATACTTGAGCTTCAATCACAACCGAAATAGCACATCGATCGCTGGCCTAACAAGTCGTACAACCGAATATTTTACGGCGCCGCTGCACTCTTCCCTCCACTATGCTTCGGTGCCGCTTAAGTCAAACTACAAGGGCTTCTCAATTTAAGCAAGCGTATTTTGAGCGTTAGTGTGTTTTCATTAGATTCACCTTTTATTTCCTTTTACCTGCAATGCTCAATATCAGATGAACAACAGACTGCGTTACTACAAACGGTTTTATTAGGCTTTTGCCCGAACCCTGATAAAAGACGCGGTGTGAAAGGCCTCCATCGTTAGTCGGTCTTTTTACGATCTTTGACTTAATCAGGTTCTCTTTCACAACGGTCTAACCGTCACCTTATCAACGCCTGCAGACTACAAGGAAATTAAACAATCTTTGACTGTTTGATAGCCAACTCTTCTTTGCACCAGCCTGACAGATTAAAATTCCCCCTAAAATTCTCCCCTTTGCTCAGCATTGCCCAAAGAATACGAGCGTTTTTAGCTGCTATTGCTACCAAAGCTTTGCCATAACCAATTCGTGTCTGTAAAACAATTGCCCATTGACTGAACCGGTTAGTTTTTCCTGCCGCCGTTGCGAGTACTGACCGCGCTCCTAAAATCAAAAGGGTTCTGATATAGCGATCACCTGCTTTAGTGATTCTGCCGAGCTTAGCCTTTCCACTTAAGCATCGACTGCATACACAGCAAATACATTTTTAGCCAAATCAATCCCGATAGTGATAATCTTCTTCATGACTTCCCCGCTTGGATTTTGATGAATGTTCGACAACTCCATCTTGGCATCTTTATTTCTTCCGAAACAACCGAGGCTTTGCCGGGACGGGGAAGTCCCTTTTATTCGCTGCGAGGTACTCGTCGACAATCGACAATCCAGCGGACCATCCAACTCGGAGTAAACTCGTATGGGACTTTTAACCTTCAGCCTCAATGTCACCCTGGACGGCTGCGTCGACCACCAGGAGGGAATCGCCGACGACGAGACACACGCTTTCTTCACCCGCCTTATGGACGAGGGCGGAGCAATGCTTTGGGGCCGCGTCACCTACGAGATGATGGAGGGCTACTGGCCGGCAGTCGCTCGCGGCGACGAAGAGGCACCGCCGGCGATGCGCGAGTGGGCAGTCAAGCTGGAGGCCAAGCCGAAGTACGTGGTGTCGTTGACGCGAACGGACTTCCCGTGGACCAACAGCCACCACATCGCCGGCGACTTGCACACGAGTGTGCAGAAACTCAAGGATGCGACCCCTGCTGGCGTGCTCCTCGGTAGCGGCAAGCTCGCGACCGAGCTGGACCGGCTGGATCTGATCGACGAGTACAAGTTTCTCGTCCATCCCAGAATCGCCGGTCACGGCCCGACCCTTTACCAAAGTGGGCTACCCAGCACGCGACGGCTCGAGTTGCTCTCGTCGACGCCGCTCCGCAACGGCGCAGTCGCTATGCACTACCGGCGCGTACGCGGCTAACAACGGACAGTCCGCTGCGCGACCCGCCGCTGAACCCAAGCGTTATACGCCGAAAAAGAAAAAATATGTAATGCCATATATGACTTATTATTTTTGTGGTACGCCATCCTTTTAAGTTCCGTGAACGAAGGCATTTCAATTATGTTTACTCGCATCATCCTATTCCTTCTCGTCGCGCTCGGCGGTGCAGGGCTTACCATACAGATGGCATGGAACTCGCGTTTGCGGGCGGCCACTGGCTCTCCGGTTCTCACCACTATCATCTCTGTGGTCGTCACGCTCATTTCACTGGTTTTGGTCTGGGCCAGCGGAGCCACTCCCCGCGGCTCCATACCACCGTTTATCTCCCTTCCGAAATGGGCGTGGTTCGGTGGAGTTTTCGCAGGTTACTACCTTGTGGCTTCCTTGATAGCGATCCCTAGATTAGGTGCTGCCGCCGTATTTTCTTTGGTCATCGCCGGACAGATGATTGCAGCTCTTATCCTCGATTCTACCGGCGCGTTTGGAATGCCTCATATTTCACTCAGCACATCTCGCCTCCTGGGCGCGGCGTTGTTACTTATCGGGGTAGTGCTCATTCAACGACAATGACTGCAACGCCTAACCATGCACTGGTCTGTGCAGTGTAAAGATTTCTGTATAATAATCCATACTGCTGTCTTTATAATGTAACCCCGTGTTGCATTAATCGTTTTTTATAACTGGTTATTCAAGCGGACATTTTGCAGTAGACGCTGCCCCCCTCCGCAGCGCTCCGGTGCCGATTAATTCCAACATTAGCGCCTAAAAGAGATATGGGAATAATTAATACAATCAAATTGTGGTTCAATGAAAATCAGAAAACACAACATCAGCCTCAACAGTCTTTTGATATAGAGAACTTTATTTATATCAAGATACCAGGCAATATCCAACCTATTGAGCGTGGTGAGCTATTTGAGGAAAAAATTGATGCTGCTCTATCTTTAAATAAACTGGGGGCTGTATCTGGTGGTGGTTCATTATTAAGTGACCCTGATCCCAATGGCAATCGTACAGTCGAGTCCTGTGGTATTGATATTGACGCTACTGATAGAAATCTTGCACTTATCGCACTCCGAGAGCTTCTTCCACAAATAAATACGCCTCTAGGCACTGAACTTCACTACACGCGCAGCAACGTTAAGCTTCAAGACATGCTTACTGCAAACGGCTGGCAATTAGAGCAATTGCGTACTTATATGCATCCGGGCTTTGGTATATAAATGTGGTATGGCAAACGCTAACAAGTCATTCAAGCAAACATTTTACCGCACCACTGCGGTGCCCCTTAGTTTAAACATTAGAAAAGATACCATGTTCAATTTCATCTTAAAAAAAATCCTTTTTGTTTTTTTATTATTAGTAATTTCCTCTTGTGCGATGCGCTCAAAAGAAAGTATTTCAAACAAATCGCTTAACTCTAATATGTATGCACTTTCTGGAGAATGGAAAGCAATAGAAAGTCTGGCGTTTTTTGAAGATGGCTCATCTAAAAATAATAAGTTTGGTTGTATAATAAAATTCACCAATAGCTTTTCAACAACAACCTGTCTTATCAAAGAAAAAACTATTTATATTCAACATAAATATGAATGTTCAGCACTAAAAACTGGGGAGCAGCTTTGCAGCGTAAAAATTCTGAACGATAGTTCAAATTCAAGTAACGCTGGAAAGACTTCTAAAATGAGATTTAAATTAAATAGTAATTTTTTAGAAATTACTGCTTACCCAGAACAAAATAACGCTAACTTAAAAAATTCACCAATAAAAATTGTATCAAAACTACAAAAAATCTCATAACAAGAATACGATTTATGATCGTTACAACCCACTTCTGCACCAGTACCGCAGAAGTGGGTACAGATGTTTATCGCCTGTTTGGATACACCGTATTCGTTGCCCAAACAGCTGTAGCTCCTTTATATAACACCACATTTCCATCATTTTGCGTAACCAAGGTAGTTGCAAAAGAATTAGGAGTATTCGTGGCGCGAATCACTCTATTTTTCATATCATATAAAACTCCATTACCATCAGATTGCAAAATGGTATGTGCAACAGGGCGACCAGCTGTTCTAGAGCTCCATAAAGGCTTTGACGTATCATTCAAATTTTTAGCAATATAATAAAGAACTAAATTTCCATCATTTTGCATGATTAATTTGAAATTACGATCAGCTGAAACAAGGCTTTGGTTTACAAACAAATTTTCATTTTGAGCTATCCTATCTGCATTCAGCGAAGGGCTTCGGCCTACAATCACGTTCCATGCATCAAGAAAATTAGCACTTGCTGATTGCCCTGAGCCTGAACTAAACCCTAAATAAGCCACATTTCCTATGCTTGCAGCCAAATTAATTTGCGTTGTTAATGCTGGTGTAGAAGGTTTAGCTCTTCTGGCTGAATCGCTTACATATACATTAAGTTGTGTATGCATACTGTCATAATCAACCCAAACAGAATGCGCTTTTGCATCTCTAATGTTAAATGGTAATTGAGCTTGTGCTACTGCTGCTGTACTTCCATTTTTATAAACAGAAATTTTACTGCCTGCCTCTATCGCTATGGCTAAGCTACGCCCTACTCCTTGAAAGCCAGTGCTACCTGTGCCTATCGCATTAGAATTATTACCTTGAATAATAAATGCCAGGCTGCCATCTGCCCCGCCTCCTGATCTAAATTTAAATGCTGTCGAAAATGAAGTATTTATATTTATATCAACGGGTGCGCGATTAAACACTGATCCGGTAGCATTAACACTTGCAGCGCTTAATAATATTGAGCCACCTGAAATATTAGATGACCCGTTATAACCTATTCGATTATTTCCGGCAAATGAATCAAAATTTTCTTTTAATAAGGTTGAGGGGGCAGCAGCAACTGAGGGGGCAATATTTACTATTTTAGCAATTGAAGGTACCCCCTGAGTATCGATAGCAAATAGCATATAATACCCGGGAGTTAATACATTACTATTTTCATTTACTGAAACGCTAATCGTATTCGCATTAACTTTTCTAAATGGTATTTCTAAAAAACGGCTATCCATATTATAAGAATGCGTTACTGAACCTGTTTTAACTAACGTAACTCGACTAATTGGAAAAGCACTTCGTACATTAAAATTATATTCATGCGCTAATGTCATGGTATTAGCTGCATTTTCTATAGTGGGTCTAACCGCTAAAGTACCTGCTTGCGTAAATAAATAAGGCGGATAATATACCTCTGCATTTAGCTGCTTAAATGGCCCCGGGGCGCCTCCACCCGCTACTAATACCGAAGCATCGGGTAGTAAAAGCGCCGTAGAATGGTATTCTCTTGAATATTGGGCAGATGCGCCTGAAGTCCATCTTCCTGTTTGAGGATTCCATATCAATGTATTTAACGCTGCATTTGTTGCAGTATTCACCAATTGCTGATCATTTTGCCCGCCACCGCCTGTTAGCAACACTTTGCCATCAGGCAATACAGTGCCGCTTGACCAATAACGATTGTTTCCAACAGCCTCTGTTTCGCTGATGACAGGCGTATTACCGTTTACATCGATGGTAGAAACAGCGCCTTCTTTACGTACAACTAAAACTTTGCCGCGATCATACATAACAGCAGGCAAATACCAGCGCGTTCCCGTAGGAAGCTGACCTATTTTTGTAGATAACCCCTGGCTACTAAGATTAAATTTATATAAGGCTGGATCTATATCACGAAATACCAGAAGCTCCCCATTAGGCATCACAAAACTACGAGGGTAATAGCTTCCTGATTGAATACCAGGAACGGTTCTCCACCCTTGCCCTAATGTAAAAATTTCTGGGGTTTTAACATCAATACCTTCTCTATCGATGCCGCCATCAATCAATTGCCTACCATCTGGAAGCGTGGTTAAACTTGCATACCAGCGTGCAAACGTCATGGGCATGCTACTACGCGTTAGGCTACTATCTTTATAATTAAAAATATTAACGTCATTGATGCCTTTATTAACACTTATATTACCCGCTGAATCACGACTATTTTCTCCGCGAGTATCTCCCCCGCCTATAAGTACTGATCCTATACTAGGAATAAGAATTTGCGCACTACAAAACAAATCTGTTTTTGTAGTGTTATTCAGTAATGTATGTGCGCCTGTATTAGGATTCCAGACATCATACAAAAGCTGAGCACCTTGCTGCCCCTGTGCATCTGTACCAAAACTTAATACTGTACCATCAGGGTTTAATACCATATGAATGGCTATAATTGGCCATGAAATAGGCGACGACCATGCTCCTTGAGTCGCCTGAGCTGCTAAAGAGTCAGTAGCTCTTCCATTAATCATTGAATGAACGGTAGTCTTGATAGCCCGGCTTGTATTCTCTACTTTGTGAATGGGTGCAACTCTCTCTTTTTCAAAATCTATGGCTCCCATCTCTTTATCTAAAGGGCGTGCAACTAACTCTGAAAAGGGAATTAAAAATAAGACTCCAGAAAATACTTGTATTCCTTTTAATAAAAAAAATAATTTATTTTGACGTATATGCATAACTTGACTATTTCATCCTAAAGTGTAGTGATAAACTCTAAAGCCAGCTTTTTCAAACCAAAAAGCTTAATTTAACTGAACAACAAATAAAAATTTATTTTAAAATTTTCATAAAAAATTTATTATTGCAATAAAAATAACTTAATCTTAAAGATATAATTAATTTTTAATTTATTATATTAAATACACAAAAAAATATATAGCTATAATAAACCTTTACACTCTTGATAATATAGATCGAGCCATTATAAAAAATTTCCAAACAATACAAAAATTAAAACCAACATATTGTTTTAAATAACAATAACTAAAAATAGTATTTTACACTTCTTATTAAACGAAAATTAATTTAACAATTTTTTACTAAAATTTCTTAAAACTTTAGCCTTTTATTATATTAAAGAGTCGGTGAGCGATATTTTTTAACGTAAAATTATGGTATTAGCATATTTATATGCATCTTGATTTTTATTGTGAATTATTAATTTATTATAAAATTTTTAAAGTATTATTTTATGACATCCCTTATAATTATTTTTTCTTGTTTTTTTAAGTCTTATCAAATTTTATTATTTTAAAAAAATAACAGCATTCTGAGAATATTTAAGAATTAAAGTTTTCGATAAATTTACAACCTCACCATCAATTACTGCTTTAAATTGTTTTTTATAGCGAAATGAATGAACATTAATATTAAATGATTTAGCAATCACTACTTGATAATCATTTTTATCGATTACTTTACGTATTAGTTTGCCCCATAACATTTTCAATAATGTCACTAACCTTAACGCTGGAACAATAATAATGCCTATTTCATTCGTATCTAGTATTCGAGCTTGGGGTAAATCTAATTCTTGCCATTGCAAGGGATTTGCACAAATAAAAATGACACTTGCACGACCATTAAAATAAAAATGCTCATCGCTGGCAATAGAAAGATGTATCTGGCTATGGCGAGTGAAAATAATGACCCAAAGTGAGGCTAGTATGTCAATAAAACGATAGCGCCCTGTTATTTTTTTGAATCGCTCACGCGTATCAATAATATTTTTGTAAAGCCCTAAACTGATATTATTAAGAACAACGTTGTTATTGGCCATCAAAATTTTATAAGGTTGCGCACTTAAAAGTTCTAAATGTTCAACGGTTTCTTCAATTTTTTTATTATTATTGATGTATCGAGCAAAATAATTAAAGGTACCTAACGGAAGTACGCCTACTGGTAGTGTTATATTATTTTCAATAACATGTTGAATGAATAAATTAGAGGTTCCATCGCCACCAGCTGTTAGTAAGGCATCTGGCTGCTTTGTTTGCCCCAATAAAGTAGGCAATGTATTTTTATGTAAATCTTTTATAGGAGTCCAGGTAATCGTAGCAGTATTTAGCCATGATGATTTAGCAAAAAGCTCTTTGAGCTTATCGAGTTCCTGACTGCCTGATTTTGAGTTAAAGAAAATGCGAAAATACATGGGCAACTTTTAAAATAAGTACGTAATATTTTAGGAACATAGCATGAAAGTATACCTGACTGCGTTAAGTACAGTTTTTATAATGTCAGCCTTTATTGTATTGTGGGGGCGATCAAAGACTTGGCCCACATTACTAACAAGCTTAGATACCTTCTTTCTATCGTGGAAAAGAGAAATTGACCATCATCGCTTAATGTCAGTATTAATAGAAATAACTTCATTAGGTTCGGCTACGATAGTAGGCTTAGGAGGTTTTATAAGTTGTATAGCATTTATATTAAGCCAGCAATACTTAAAAGCATTACTAATTTTAATAGGTAGTTGCTCAGGAATTTTAGGCACGTATCTCAAAAAATGGATCGGAAAAATAAGGCCAGAAAATTCGCAAGGTTATATTTTTGGCTCTTCTTTTCCTAGTAATCATACGCTTATGTCGAGTAGCTTTTACCCTTTACTGTATGGGCTAATATTCGCGAATACGTTTAATCATTTCAATCTATTCTTTTTTCTTGTAAGCATTAGCCTTCCTTTTTGGATAGGTATATCACGTATCGTATTACGTGCACATTTTTTTAGCGATGTATTAGCAGGATGGTTGCTAGGAGGAACCATCGCCTGGGCCTGTTTATCTGTTCAATAACATTAAGCTATACGGAAATTACTTATAAGCAGAGAAACATCAAACATTAAATTTTCATTTTTGAGTAATTTATTGCTGCTTATACTCTCTAAAACATGAGCTAGCTCTCTTTTCCCCTTACCGTTTCTTAATTTTCATTTACTGTTTAAATAATTTTTGTTTGCATTTTTTATTTAATATCTTATAAAAACTCGGAAAGCATCATGCATTTAACATAAGTTAAATTATGCGACTAAAACATATTTTATTTAAACCTTCACGGTATCACATTAACTATTCCATAACTGAAAATCATATATTAATAGCATGTATGGAAAAATAATGAGACTAAGCATAGCTTAAACGATCATTTTATTCACGAGAAAAAACGGAACAACGCCCCCAGTAAATATAGATTAAAGTATAAAAAAACTTATCATTTCTCTTTTGTTTAATTTTTTTTATAACATACTCTAATTACTAACCGCCCTTCTGCCACTACCTTTTAGGGCTTCATCAGCTTTCTCGCTGTAAATGTATGGAAACACTCAAACTCAATATACTCTATTAATAATTTTTCCCGTTATTTAATGTATCTTTTAAGAACTTAGTCACCTATGCTTAGAAATAAACTTAAACTCAACGGTTTTACGCTGATTGAACTTATGATAGTAGTTGCTATTGTAGGCATTTTAGCGTCTATTGCCATGCCTATGTATAGAGATTATGTAATAAAAGCAAAATGGGCTGAAAATCTTAACATCATTAATAAAGTTAACAAAGTTGCCACAGAGTGTATACAACTAGCAGTTGATGTATGCCATACCCATATTCACTTAACCGACCCTACCGCTATAGGTTTGGCTGAATGGCCAGCAGGAAAATACGGTGCTGTAACAAAAATTATTTTTTATCAGCGATCTAACTTTAAAAGCTTTCATGTCGTGTTGTACGGCACTGCTGAAGTAGGAGGCTACCGTTGGGATCGAGGGCTTACATCTGTGAATGATGGCTCATTCGTGCGCGCTCGAAGTGCTACAGATAGCGTACCTGACTGGATTGTAGATCAAGATCCTTTAGATCTTTGGTAAATTGACTATTTTAGAAGTTACGCAGTTGGCTCTCTCGGCGTGGGACGCCCCGCGTTGCCATGCGGAGCATCCCATGCCTTGATAGTGCTCAACTGCGTAACTTCTAAATTTAATGATTTTTTTGCTTACGTCATTTAATTATAGCAATCGGTAATGCTTGAGCTACTCAATAAAACAATAAAAATCGCAATGCAAGCAAATAATTTTGTTAAGGTTAGATTATTAAAAATGATCGCAATCATTTTTTTATAACCTCTTTATAGCTCTTATTAATCATTAAACCTTTATCACCTTAACTATTTTAGTTTATAAAAAATTTTTCTAATTATTTATTAACTATTTACATTACAAAACTAAATAAATCCCCTTGCTTAAAGCTATACATTTTGAAGATAACGTCGATAACCTTGTGGGCTTTATATAACCATAATCACTAATCTTTCTATATATTCATTTCAATAAGCCATATAAGCCTATTCGTTAAATGAATGATTTATTTTTTACGTCTATTTATTTCAACTCGGCCTATTGTCAATTTCGGCCAGCTCATTGAAAGGAGCATGATGAAAAATGAAGTAAACTACGATGTGATTGTGATAGGAGGAGGCCCCATTGGGCTTTCAGCCGCTTATCATTTAAGTAAGCGTAAGGCTAAAACGCTGGTATTAGAGCAGTTTACTTTTTTTAATCAATTAGGCAGCTCTGCGGGGGTTTCCCGCCAGTTCCGTATTCCGTACCCTGAAGAATATATGGTAAAGCTTGTTAAGCAATCCATCCCCTTTTGGGATGAATTGCAAGCGCATACGCCTGTATCGTTAATGGACAAAGTGGGCACGCTTTGGTTTGGAGACCCTACCGTTCATTCTACAGAGGGAAATATTGGCGAAGCAGAAAAAGCCCTGCAAGCACAGAATGTACCCTATACCTCGCTCGATTCAAAAGAAATAGAAGAACGGTTTCACTTTAAACACTTACCAAAACATTATACCGGGCTGTTTCAAGCAGATGGCGCTAGTATTGATTTAAAAGCTACCCTACAAACGTTGTACAACTGGAACTCAGAATCTTCTTTTGTAACATTACAAGAAGAAGCTCCTGTTACCAAAATTGAGCAAAAAAAAGGCAAGTTTGAAGTCACTACACCCCAAGGCATTTTTGTTGCTGAAAAAATAGTGATTGTGCCTGGCCCTTATGTTAATGGTGTTGTTAATCTATTGAATTTTACCGTAGAAGCCACGTACTGGAATATGGCTTCAGCCTTTTATAAAAAGAAAAAACCTGATATCCAATATCCTACATGGTTTGTATTTCAAAACCCTCAAGGTGATAACGGTAACCAGTTTTATGGTTTTCCAGAAGTCGCATGGAACTACCCTGGCTACATTCGCGTGGCTTCAGATTTTGTCATCTCTCCCTTGAGCTCCCCTAGTGAACGAACACTCATTCCTAACCCTCAAGAACTGGCTTACACAGCACAATGGGTCAAAGACCATATGGAAGGTTTAGATCCCACTCCTTGCTATACCTCTACTTGCCTTATTTCTCTAAGCAAAATTCCTAATAAAGAATTGATTATTGATTTTGCGCCTTCTTATGTACCCAACCATAAAAATATTGTGATCTATGCAACTGGCTGGGCAGGCAAATTTGTTCCTTTGTTAGGAAAAATTTTGTCAGATTTAGCATTAGATGGTCATACCCCGTTTGATATTTCACATTTTGCATTAGGCAGCACGTACTTCAAACCTTTCACACCTAAAACCTCCCCTTCCTCCAAACCAGCGCATATTTAAGAAAGGATATATCTCATGAAACATAAAACATATTCGATTTTTGGGGCGGGAGCAGCGGGTTTATATACGGCATGGCGATTATTAAATGGGTCGCCAAAAAGTGAAGCAGATAAGGTTAAACAACTTACTAAGGGCGATACTCTCGAATTATATGATTGGGGTCAATACGACTTCTCAAAAAATCATCCTGGCTCGCGTGCTGCTGGTGCTCGTATTTGCACATGGCATTATGAAAATGACAAAGCAAAATCTTATCTTGAATTGGGAGGGATGCGCTATTCAGAGTGGAACGGAGATAATAGTGCCAGCGCTGCAGGGCATCGTGTTGTTACCACAGTCATTAAAGAACTGGGGCTAGATCCTTACTCAGTACCGTTTAATGAATCAACGAATCCTCTATATTATTTGCGCACGAAAAACATGTATTTGAACCAAATTACATCGAATAATCCTGCACCTTACTACGTAGATCATTATGGTGCAGATGATTCTCCTGATACTGGTTTTAATACGGTGGAATTATTAGCAGGCACACAAAAGACGCTTCCTCAAACGCGTGCACAGTGGTGTGAGTTTTATCAAAAAGGTAAAATTGTTGTAGATTTACCTGAGGCCTCTGTTTATCAAAAAGGCGACTTATTTCAGGATATTGGCTACTGGAATTTAATGTACGATCAGTTAGGGTCAGAAGGCTATAGCTATACATCTGATGGCAATGGCTATACCTCTAACGTCATCAACTGGAATTCAGCTGTTGCTGTGCAAGCAAACAATGAGTTCACGCCAGGCACTGAGTACAAAACGCTGACAACAGGTTATTCAAGTATATTCAACACATTGTTTGATGCCATTGTAATTCTTGCAAAAAAGAAAGGTGTTAACTTCGCGTATGTTCCTAATACACGATTGCATTCTATTCTCAAAATAAAAGATACCATTCATTACGCTATTGCAACCCGCGAGCGCCCCAACAAAAAATCGGCCTCTAAAACAACGACAGCAGCTTGGTTAGCTATGCCCCGCTACGCTTTAGAATTGGTAGCTCAGGCAACACGCTATGAAGACCATGAAGGATTAGATGTACTGAATCATCAAAAAGTTCAACTTTATCTTGAATCTGCTGTTATGCAACCCTCGTATAAAGTGGGTATGTTTTTTGATAGCGAATGGTGGTTAGATGCTGCTAATACACCTTACCCACCTCAATTAGCAAGCTATGAACTCACACAAAAAGTTTTAGAGCAGCTAGCAAAAGCAGGATTTCCTAAACGCTATATTGTCGCCTTCAAAAACTCGCCTCAACTGATAGAAACCCCTTACGCCTCAAAAGACAGTTTTATTTTGGCGGTAGAAACAACCATTCAAGAGCGACTAACCTTTAAAGAGGAAGAACAACTCTTAGCAGTTGCACAATGTAATACTATCGGGCCTAGTGTTACAGATACGCCTATTCGGCAAGTGGTTTACTTTGGAAATAATGCCACCACACCCCAAGAGAAACCAATTTATGGTTTGCTGGCAAGTTATGATGATGAAATGTACACCGACTTTTGGAAAGAACTAGAGATAGGGTCTCACCGCGACACTAAAATTCCTATGAGTGAAAATACCCAACCCTTAGAGGGGCCGCGTAAAGTGCCACCTGAAATGGTAAAAATGCTGCGACAGCAGCTAGCTGCTGTACATTTCGGCCCTCAATCAGATTTTAGTGCGGTTCCTGAACCTCTAGAAGCAAGGTATATGGATTGGTCATTACCACCGTTTAATGCGGGGTATCATGCATATGCAGCCCACTATAATGTATGCGATGTGCAACAAAAAATTCGCAAACCTTCCCAACTAATTGAAGGCGCTGATGCAGATATCTTTATTGTAGGTGAAGCCTACTCTAATGACCAGGCTTGGGTAGAGGGCGCGTTTTGTACGTCGGAATCGGTACTGAATGATTTTTTTGGTATTGAACCGATTATAGATAATAAAGATTACCCTTTTATTTGCCCATGTTGTTAAGTGTAATGTTCAAGCCTTAATAGTATTCTATTAAGGCTATTATCTTAATATCAATAGAAAAGTTACTTAGTGCACGCTGCTATTTGTTGTGCCTTGAGGAATAAACGCTAACGTTTTAGTAGCATTTGCTTTAACTGAGTTCTTTGAAGGCTGGCTTTCTTTTTTTTCAGAATACTCTTCAGGCGTAAATTTACCCAGGCCAGGTAGTATTACAGGTTCAGAGCGAGAAAGTACCATTTTAATAGCATGATCTAAGGCATCCACATAAAGTTCAATCTCATTCTGTGATGAACGAATTTCTGCTATTACTTTAGACAAATTTCTTTTTACATACATGATAACCCCAGCTTTTTAAACACCTTAAGCCTATATCGTCTGAAAAAAAATTTAGTCAATGACAAAAGAAGATTTTCATTTCATCGATGTGGGTATTTACAACAGTCTATGTAGCAAGCATGGTATCTATGCATTATAGAAATTACGCGGTTAAACTCTATCAACGCCTGGCAACGCAGCCAATACAAGAAGTACGGCAAGTTGCCAATACGTCATGAGAGCCTAATACGAAACTTCACTATTATTTGGATCAATGCTTTTACCGCTAGCAAAGTATTCTTACCGAGGGCAATTACATACCCTCTTGCCCTTAGATATTAGCTTATCTTATCAACAAAAAAATGCATCTAATTCGAATCGTTGCCTACATTTCTTTGCTTTACTTATAGCTTCTTCCATACGCTCAGGCGTAGCTGTATTTGAGGTGCCGATATAAAATCGTTTAGCAGACATACCGCGCCTCATAGGTATTGCCTCGGCATACAATTCTTCAGTATTTCTATTTTTCTTTTTCATTTTAACTAATCTTACCCCTCGTATTCCAAGAGGTATTTTTTTGTTTTTATTTTCGACTGTAGGTCTTTTAACTAATTTTGGATAGTAAATACTCGCCAGAAATGAAATAGCCTCTTGTAAAGACTCTACCGCTCCGCCATAGGCCGTATCTGAGAAAAAGGTGGACGGTTTTTCAAACCTAACCTGCCAACCGTGAGTATTCGTTTTTTCAATATCTATTCGTGTAACATGAGTAGGAACATTTAATACACCTGAACCCTCAACCTGAACTTCCCTAACTTTTAGCTTCTCAAGTTTTTCAGGAAAAGCTATTTTCATCATTAGCCTCCTCTTTGATTTATAGTTATTTTATACACTAATTTATTAATTAGTTACAATAATTTGATTGTAAAAAAACTTTAATATCTTAAAAATTTTAAAACTATTCACAATAAAAAGAAGCAATAAGGCATTATTTCATCAGCATACAAAACGGCACAATTAAAATAACTCGAATTTAGTTGACTATTGGGCAAAAAAATACCATGTTAAGCACATATTTAAATACCAACTTGAGTACCTATTATGGAAATGCTACTAGCCAAAGCATCTGTAAGCATCACAGAGTTAAAAAAAGCCCTAGTACCGTTATTGAACAAGCCCAGGGCGCGCCTATTGCGATCTTGAATCATAATAAACCTGAAGCTTATCTTGTTCCTGCTGCGACCTTTGCGGCTTTAATGGAACGGATAGACGATATTGAGTTAGCTGAAATCATTCAACAACGAAAAAGTAGCCCTGAAGTAGAGGTAACACTTGATGACTTATAAGCTAATTTTCAAATAGAAAGCTTTTGATGAATGGGAATGGATAACTAGCGCCCCTCGTATAAAATCACTTAAGGGAGAGAAAAACCGTATTCGCTGGATTTCACGCGCAGAGGCCAACAGGCTTATTGCTTGTTTACCTCCACATCTAGCAGTTATGGCTGAGTTTAGTCTGCAAACTGGCTTCGCCGTCGGAATGTTACGCATCTAAAATGGAGTGAAGTTGATTTAGCACGAAAGATGGCGTGGGTCTTGCCTTCTGAATCTAAAAATAGGAAAGCGCTTGCAGTACCGCTCAGCAATAAGGCGTGCACAATTCTTAAGAAGCAGCTTGAAGAATATGGGAAGATTAGTAAATGGGTATTTCCTTATCGTGATAAACCTGTGGTACAGACTTCTACAAAAGCATTTAGAGATGCTTTAGAACGTGCTGAAATAGAGGACTTTAGGTGGCATGACTTTTGCCATACGTGGGCAAGCTGGCATATACAAAAAGATAACCCATTAATGGTTTTAAAAGAATTAGGGAGATGGTCTTGTTTGCGAATGGTTCAGCGCTATGCGCATTTGAGTTCTGGGCATTTGAGGGCTTATGTAGATCATACTGAAGATAAAGTTACCTTACCTGCACTTTCTCAGGAAAATAATGTAAAGTCTTTGGAATTTGTGGCTTGATGCCCTTTGATTTAACCAAATTAAATATTAATTTAATTATCTTGCTATTTTATTTTCAGATAAAGAATGTAAGTATTAAAAATATATAGTTTTGTATAAAAAACATGTCTATTTTTAGGTGTATTTAACGCTATACTCTCGACGAAAGAGTTTTATGAGCCTTTTACAAGATATACAAGAAGCTATTATTAAAGATGACGCAAAACTGGGTACAATTTTTCTTAAACTGCGATTATTAGCTGCAAGATTGGGTAGTACTGATTTAGAAGAATGGGTTAAACATGAATCAGAAGGGTATCCTGAAAATATATTTCTTCCCGAATACCGAAAAATTCCTGTGTCATATACCGGATCATTTTCTGGCCCTTTGGGCTCTGGAATACGAAATGCACCAATTCCACCATATTTAATTGAAAAATTTGCAGGTAAAGATTGGACTAGATTTGAGATAAGACAAAGTATTGCTGCCATTGATGATTTAATTGAAAGTACTTCTTCTAAAAATAAAGGTTCTTTAGAAATTGAAGCAGCTAATTTAATTTTGCTATTACAAGGAAAAGTTTATGAAAACTATGCTTGTAATGATGTTCATGGTGTTATATCTAAATCTTCTTTATCTGAGTTACAACATATAGTCAAAAGCCGTGTACTTGAACTTACTATTAAATTAGAAAAATCTATTCCAGCAGCGCATGAAGTAGCATTTGGAACGTCGAAAAAAATTGATATCGTAACCTCAGAGAAAGTAACTCAAATATCTAATCAGGTGGTTTACGGAAATGTAATGTCTATTAATAATAGTGGTAATGGATCAAGTGTTAATATATCAATCCAACAAGGTGATCAAAAATCACTGGAAAAATATTTGAAAAATGCAGGGCTATCAGAAGAAGATGCTATTGATTTATCGACAATCGTTGCTTCTGAAACACCAGAGAGCGACATTGAGCCGTTAGGCTCAAAAGCTAAAGCATGGCTTGTTAATAATCTAAAAAAAGCTACTAATGGTTCTTGGCAAGTTGGTGTATCTGTAGCTACCGAAGTTATAAAAAATGCTGTTCTTAAATATTATGGTATTGGCTAGATTCAAATATAACAAGTTATTAAAGCATACTTGTTTCGGCACTTCCGTAAAATATACACGTCGCTTCGGTGCCTGCTAATTCTTACGCCAGCCTCAGAGGTTATTATGATTTCTTTATTGCAATTAGTAGCAAAATTACCAATACCTACGGGAACACGCTTAGCTTGGCAAAGAACCTTACTTGAAAAAGTTTATTCCAAAGAAATTTTACTTGCACAAAAAAGCAATAACTGGGAAAAAGTTGAAAGTTTAAGACAAGATCAGCGACTCGAAATGGTTTTACACGAAGAAGAAGAAGACTCATATCTGACAAAAAAAATTCTTTACAAGGCTCGTAAACTTCGTGTGCCAGTGCCGCATCTGTATAACGATGATACGACAGAATCCAAGCATTGGTATCAAGGGCAATATACAGGTGGTTGGTATTTAACAGTGCATGGTTTCTGTTCCCTACGAGAAGAAATTCGTCGTGAACTAAAGGCTCAACATGAAAGTTGGGCACAATGGACTGTATGGCTTTCAGCTCTTACAGGAGTAATAGGTGCAATTACTGGTCTTGCCGCATTATTACTACACAAATGAATAATTTTTACAAATTCATTTATTATTTTAGAAAATAATAAATTTTTAACTTACATTCACATGATTAACAAAATATTCAATCAGTCATATCAAGTCATATCATTAATATTCTTAAAAAAATATATGGTTTTATTAGAGAATAGTTAAACGCTATGCTCACTTAATCTATGAGCATATAAATAAGAACTTATTTATTAGCCATATTATGTATATTTAATATTATCTAAAATAAGCATAATCAAAATGGAAGACTTTGAAATATACAATATCGCTGTAGAAATAATACACAGCATTAATCAAGATATCAACGAGGCAATCTATGAAGGAGTAAATGGTTCGCTTTCTTTGGTTTGGAGTGATCAGAAACTTTTTAATGCTTGGGCAGAATCATGTGAGGACTTTACTAAACCGCCAAAACATAAAATCGGCTTACACTACGAACTTGCTCGTCAAATTTATCGGGATGCGGAAAACTATTGCAATTTTGCAGAAAATGAACTTCCAAAAGAAAAATTTCAAAACCTTTTTACGATTTTACAACCTGCTCCCACTTTACCAGCGGCCCTTTCAAAAGATGATTGTTGTTACATCATGTTTGTTGGAGCACTTACATGGGTTTATTTTCATGAATTAGGTCATCTGACTCAGGAACATGGGTATATTCGTAAAATTTTTAGTACCAACACTTCTATGGCAATTCATGAATGCCTCGCTAACTCTCCTAATAAGCTAGATGAAAAAAACTCGATACTATCCCACGTTATGGAGATTGCAGCGGATTTCGAAGCTATAACTTTTTGTATTTTTGAACTAAGTAGGCATTTTGAAGGAGAGAAACTTCAAGGCGCCATATATATGTTTATTTGCGGAATTTCTTGTATTTTTCACAGGTTTAATGAAGAAAAGTTACTGCCTTCTGAGGCACAACCAACTGGTAGTCATCCAAACCCGATTATCCGAATGGAGTTTAATCTTCCTCATATTTATGAGTTATTAGATATCTTCCAGAAGCCTTTCAAACTTCATCTAGACCGAAAAGGAATAGTTCATCTGTATTATCGGGCGGCGCATAGTAGCTCCCTTTTTTGGCTATGGCAGAATACTGAAATACAAGATATTCCAAATTATTATTTTTTAGAGGGAATTCTTAATAGACCTGATTTAAAACCCTACTTTAGATCAATAATCAGTACATGGGATGAAATTGAACCAACTATTACTAAAATAAGACGATTTGGAAATGATTTTGGGCTAATACAATTCACCGAGGAACTTCGTGAAAAATTAATGTAAAAACACTTGAACTAACATGGGTATATAATAATGATATTAATACTATAACGAATTTGAATGCTGAAGTATAAGTAATAACAATTCTATCAACTGGATATTTAACAACATCGCTGCTTGCACATTCCAATGCCTAACAATCGCTAAAAAAATTTAAGCGAAGTTTTCTTAACAAGTTTTTTACACCCCCCTTTTAAAGTATACAAAGCAATGGAACCTCAGATATTACTAGCACAACTTAGAGCACTGCTTGAGAGAGCGCCCGACTTGTCGAACTACTCACATTCATCAAAAGAACAAATGGTTTGGCTTGCTCAAGCTTATACCTTGATTGAAAGATGGAGTAAGGCCGAAGCTATTGGTTTTAAGTCCGCATGGGAATTAATGGCATCAAATATAATGCGTGATTCCAGTTTAACAACAATATTTGGAGCGATTCATCGCGCAATAGCTGACTTAGAACTTAAAGTCCCATCTAATATTGAAGTAAATTTTGGGGCGGGTGATGTTTATGACTTTTTCAAAGCTTTAAACAAAGTTATTGCTTCAGCTGAAAAATCCATTTTTATAATTGATCCTTATCTTGACCACTCTGTTTTCGACCACTATCTTAACTCTCGTCAGAAAAATACAACCGTTCGTTTATTATTAAATCACAATGCTCAAAAAATTATTCCAGCCGCTCAAAAATATATAGGTCAATATGGCGCAGCCTTAGAGCTTAAAGAAAGTAAATCTTTACATGATCGTGTTATTTTTATTGATGGGTATACTTGCTGGCTTCTAGGGCAGTCCGTAAAAGATGCAGCAAAAGCAAAACCTACCTATTTAGTTCCGCTTGCACCCGATGTTGTTCATGAAAAGTTAAGCCACTATGAAGAAATCTGGAACTCAGCTAATGTAGTGTAATCCATCATGATGGACACGATGTCCTATCTATATATCAAAATTTTTAGCTATAAATAAGTTTTATTAATGCGCTTTTTTCTTTTCAGGCTTATCAAAAAAATATATTTTCCTCCCCTGCTTTTCCACTAACAGACGAGTTAACTACATCAATCTTATTTTTTTTATTAGCCAGCTTCTCTTCTGTATATTCTTTTCTATCTTCCGCGTAAAGATCGAGTTGCAAGGGTCTTACTGTTAAACCAAGCCCGGTATTGATATATTCAGACAACGCGTTAAGCGGTGAAACCTCAGCACGTCCTATCTTAATCAATGCTTTTGCACTCACCGTTAAACAATCTCTAAAATCAGGCTCTTTTTCGTTTGTTTTGGCGTATGGCCATACATTAAATCCCTTGAGGGTATAGGCTTGCAGTTTTATGCCGCCTATTTCTAACTCTAAGTTTCTATATGTTATATCCCATTTGAAGGATTTAAACTCTGCACCAAAACGTATACCGGTAGCGCAAAATAAAAAGTCTCTTAATGTAGGATGAAAATAGGCTAATAAATCCGTAGCCTTCACATCTAGTTCAATTTTTAGTTCTATGACTAAAGGCGCATCATCCTTTTTACCTTCTTCTTTTAGAGTGACCGATAGTATTTTTGTTGGTATCGCGTTATTGCGGCCAAAAATCGTTATCTAACAACATATCAAACGTATAAATACACTTTTCAGGAAAATCAGACTCAGTTTTTGTATTTATCTCAGCACATGCCTCATAAATGGCTGATACATAAGCTTGGTCAATAATTTCAGGCAATTTATGTTTAAGGCTAGGACTTTCAAGTAATAACTCACGCACAGCTTGCCTTTGTGCCTTAATAGTTAGTTCCCAGCTTCTTCCGCGCCGCTCAGGTTGATACTCCCACTTTAGAAGATGCTGAATGAGACGCACTAAATGGTTTCTTAAGCTTCGCTTTTCGCTTTTTCCCATGTCTTCAATTTCTTCAGAAAGATGTTCAAGATCAATTTCATTAAATTTTTTTGCGCGCAATAGATCCACTTGCTTATTTATCCAGGCATAAAAATCTTGATCGTAAAGACTTTCTTTTACTACAGCGCTCATGCTGTACCTCCTAATGAAATACACTTATCACATATTTAATGTATCTAACCCTCTCTGCTACTTTTGAAATGCGCCAATACCTCATATGAACTATAGATTAGGCTCTAAAATATTAAGCAATGGTTTATATGTTGTTAAGCCATTATTGTGGCCAAAAATCATTAGCTATAATTTGTTCAAACACCCAAGGGCATTCTGTAGGAAAAAGTTCTTTCGAAAGGCCCGTTTCTCGCACAGCACCTTTTACTGCGTAAAAATAAGACTTCTTAAAACTTTCATCAATCTGGCTTTTTAAGCTTGGGTTATCTTCTAGAAGATCAACAATTCTTTCTCGCTGCTCTTCAATGCTATCGCCCCAACTACGAGATTGTAAATTGGGCTGAAACTGCCATTTCAAAAGATGCATTAACAGCACTTCTATTCGGCTGGCTAAAGCACGCTTCTCACTTTTCCCCATGCTTTCAATTTCCTCTGCCACATGCTCTAGATCAACTTGCTCAAGCTTGCCTGCACGCAACAAAGCCGCTTGCTTATTTGCCCAGGCATAAAAATCCTGTTCGTAAAGATTCTCTTCTACTACAGCGCTCATACTGTACCTCCTAATGAAAAAAGTATAGCACAGGGCATTAGCCCCACAAGCGCATTCTAAAAAGCATTGATATCGATAAGGCAATGGATAAACAAATGATGTTATTACTGGAGTATTTGCTAAACGTGCATAAAGCTGTCACAAATTTGGCACAATTTTGGTGATGTTAATGTTTAGAGCGCTATCATTTGGAATATTATGGTTGTTTTTATTATTATAGTTGGTAGACACGATTGGACTCGAACCAACGACCCCCACCATGTCAACCTATCTAGGCACCCTCCTGCCTGCCAAACAAAGCAGTAAAAATTTAATTTACTGAAACGCTAGCTATGTTGCGTACAGACGCAACTTTTAATTTTTTCTTCAATCATACTTTCCCTGCTTTAGCAGGGCTGTTTACTTAGGGTGAGAATCGCCTTGAGGCGATTTGAGGGCAAAGCCCTGGGGGGGCTAAGCAGCGGCGTGAGCCGCGTTCTCCTCCCCCCTTGGGGGGATCACTTTAAACACACCACCCGTTCCCCGTATTATTATTTTAAATAAACAATAATAAATATAGAGATCGTCTTTTTTGTGGATAACACCATAAATATCATTAAAAACAATTTCTTAATATAGTTCCGTTTTGTTTCCTTTATCAGTATTAAATCGTACCGTTTGAATGGCCCTATTTTCACTTACCCACAGTATCAATATTCAAAACGGCACAATTTGTGAAAAACTCCCTTCATCGCTTAAGCAACACTGGATACAGACCGTTTTTCTTTAAAACTATTCACAATAAAGAGAAGCAATACGGCATTATTTAATTAGAATACAAAACGGCACAATTAAAATAACTCGAATTTAGTTGACTATTTAGCAAAAACACACCATATTAAGCACATATTTAAATACTAAATTGAGTACTTATTATGGAAATGTTACTAGCTAGAGCATCTGTAAGTATTACAGAACTAAAAAAAAGCCCTAGTACTGTTATTGAACAGGCCCAGGGTGCCCCCATTGCGATCTTGAATCATAATAAACCTGAAGCATATCTTGTTCCTGCTGCTACATTTGCGGCTCTAATGGAGTGGATAGAAGACATTGAGTTAGCTGAAATTATTAAACAACGAAAAGGTAGCCCTGAAGTGGAGGTAGCGCTTGATGCCTTATAAGCTTGTTTTTAAACAAGAGGCCCTTGATGAATGGGAGCGTTTAGATGGGTCTATCAAAAAACAATTTAAGAAAGTATTAGAAAAGCGATTAGAAAATCCACATGTAGAATCAGCGAAGCTACATAGTATGCAAAATGCTTACAAAATTAAGTTAAAAACAATAGGCTATCGGCTCGTCTATATTGTAGAAGACGAAGCAATTAAAATTATTGTTATCGCAGTTGGCCGCCGAGATAAAAGTGAAGTATATGTAAATGCTCTGCGACGCTTACATCAGGAATAACTATCTTTGTACAGAGTCGTGCTTTTCTTTCGATGGTACGTGACTTCCAGTTTTTCAGGCATTGGCATCATGCCTTTGGCTCCCAATGCCCACTCCCTTTTAGTTAGCCAACTCTTTAAACACGGCAACGCAATGGGGCTTAATCCACTCCAGCGACCACCTGGCTTTTGTGCACTACTTAAATCGGTTTGCATTAATGTAAACTCTTCAGCAGTAGGCCCCGTATTATTATTCATCGCCTTAAAGCATTTTTCAGCTTCACCTACATCACGTGCAAAAGCATCTTTAGCCTTGTCATCGCTTGACCCTTTAAATCGATAGTCTTCAAACGATTGGCGTGGATAGTTTGATCTAAGCTGCTGCCAGCGCTCATCAAGGGTTGTTGCTGTAAACAATACTTTTTCTTGCTGATAGGTAAAATTAACAGGAATACATAAACGATAAACAATAATTCTACGTGTCTTACCGACTCGATGATTTGTAGGTTCAATGAAACCTAAAGCTTTTAATTCTTTTAATCCTTTAAATACCGTTTTACGTTCTTGCTTTGCATATGCGGATAATGACGTTACGCTACATGCAATTAACGCATGAGGGGAAATCTCATCATCTGCATTTTCTGCCATCGCCATGAATAATCTATACGTATAGTTATCTTTTATTTTAGATTGCTGACGTGCTGCCCATAACATTGTGCGATCTGAACTCATGATTCTTCTCCAAGAAGAAGAGCATAAGAATTCGCTATATGGAGTTTCCGCGTCTTATAAATAAACACGAGGACGGGGTACCATTCGCTAACGCAAAAAAAAGCACAGGCAAATAGCGCTAGTAAGCAACTATTAAACAGAATAGGCATATTAATGAATCCACGATAATTTTTTAGCCTGGAAATTTCGTTTCTACGCGACTTTTTCAGGGCATACGGGGGACGTATGGAGTCATTATCGTTCAAAAAGAGTATTTCTTGAAAGTTTTTTAAAGCCTTCTTGAAAAATATTTTTTTTTATCAATAATATCAAGACAATAATTTACAACACTGAAACCATGACGCCAAACGATATAGTCGCTGCAGTTTTGAAAGCTCTTCAACCTTCGGTTCAATACTCTTGGTACGATGCTTCAACACGTTATCTTCAAGAAGTTACTCATGAAAAAACACCACGGTCTTTGGAAAACGACCTACGCAGTATTGAATGGTTAAATCGCAAACTTGAAGGCGTCATGCTTCATGAAATCACTAAAGATTTGGTTCATCAAATTATTACTGAACGTCAAAAACCTACGATATTTTATTACGAGCATGGACAGATACGGGAGTGTACGCCCGGTATCTCGGCTATTAACCGTTTCTTAACAACATTTCGTGCAGTCTTATATCGAGCACGTGATGAATGGGAATGGATAAATCGCGCTCCACGCATAAAATCGCTCAAAGGCGAAAAAAACCGTATCCGTTGGATTTCGCGTGAAGAAGCCAACAGGCTTATTGCTTATTTACCTCAACATTTAGCAATTATGGCTGAGTTTAGTCTGCAAACTGGACTTCGCCGCCATAATGTTACGCATTTAAAGTGGAGTGAAGTTGATTTAGCACGAAAAATGGCGTGGGTTTTGCCGTCTGAATCTAAAAACAGGAAAGCACTTGCCGTACCGCTTAGCAACAAGGCATGCAAGATTCTTGAAAAGCAGTTCAAGGAATATGGGAAGATCAGTAAATGGGTATTTCCTTATCGGGATAAACCTGTTAAACAAACCTCTACTAAAGCATTTAGAGATGCTTTAGAACGCGCTGAAATTGATGACTTTAGGTGGCATGATTTCCGCCATACGTGGGCAAGCTGGCATATACAAAAAGGTACGCCATTAATGGTTTTAAAAGAATTGGGTGGATGGTCTTGTTTACGGATGGTTCAGCGCTATGCTCACTTGAGTTCAGAACATTTAAGAGCTTATGTGGATCATGCTGAAGATAAGGCTACCTTACCTATAACCGCTCAAGAAAATACTTTAAAGTCTTTTGAGTTTGTAGCTTGAAATTCTCAGGTTTAACCGAATACACTATTAACGCAAATCCCTTGTTATTTTATTTTCTAGGATAAGAGTAGAAGTATAAAAATATAGTAGTTTTGTATAAAAGCCTTCATTTATTTTAATAAACAACATAAAAATAATGTGTATATTTAACGTTATAAGGAAATTTACCTCTCATGAGTGCACTCGCTCTTCAAGTTTTTTCCATTTCAATAGCAATTGCTGGTTTATGGCTTGCAGATCTTTCTTTACCCATCAAAATGATTATTTTAGGCACCAGTTCGAGTTTATTTTTTTTCACACAATACCAATTAACTACTATAATTGAGTTACAAACTGGATGCTTAGCCGAGTTAAAAGGCTGGGTTAGGGTTATTGAAAGATCTGTAGAATTAAGTCGTCTTGATACACAAAATAAAGACTCAGCACAAGAACTTATTATTAAAGAGATTATAGATGAAAATAAAGAATTAAATTTTCAAGAACGTATTTCACCAAGCTGGCGTATTGATCTCATAGCATTACTTAGTGTCATCACTTTATCAGTTCTTTTGGCATATATATGGGTGACTTTATATAAACAAAATTACTAATCATGAATACTAAAAAAATTTTTTAGTGTAATTTATTCCCTGCTTACTAGATTTTTTGTTTTAAAATCATTCAATAAAATATTTATATATTACTTTCTAAGTATCTGCATATGTTATTAATATGAGTGTACATTACGTAACTTATAACAATTCGTTCAACTAGGACTTGCCTCAGCGGTCGTCTCATGCGATTGTAATGCCCTACTTTAAGCAACTTCCTTTACCTCTTGTAAAGGCAAGCCTGCTAACTCAAACGTTATGCCTCTAGAGAGAATATATGATGACTCCAGAACAGTGGTGGAAAAATTTCGCCCTAGGTATCGAACTAGATGCTTCAGGAACTTTTATTTACAATGGAATTAAGTCACTAGATGAGTTAAGTTCCTTTCAGTACCCTGTTGATACTTTTGAAGTTCTATATAATTTATCCGTTGGAATCGAGCGGTTATTAAAGGTAGCAATAATTCTTATAGAGCATGAAAATGATTCTGATATCGAAGAACTTGAAAAGAGTTTAATTACTCATAACACTATTGATTTAACCAATCGTGTAGATAGGAATAGAAATTTAAATTTAGCGAGTTTGCACAAAGAATTTTTAGCTTTGCTTTCAAAATTTTATAAATCTCATCGTTACGGTAGATATTCTCTTTCCTCAGTACCAAATATCAACGAAGAAAAAATTGATTTTTTAAAATATATTCAGAGGCATTTAAAGATAGAATTGTCTATTACCGATGAGTTTGCATTCATTGGCAATACTGATCAAATTAAAAAATTTATTGGTAAGGTAGTTAAAAAAATATCCTCGGCTTTATTTACTATAATTAATAAAGAAGCTCATCGTCTGAATATATACACTACTGAACTCAGAGGTGGCTCAAAAGCATTAAGAGTTTTTTATGGTGAACGACTTGACTTTATTGATGAACGAATCAAAAAGAAAGAAATAATTCTGTATCTAATAAATCAAAATACAGTAGGAAATCATATTGATCTAATACGTTCTTTTGAACCCCTTGCATTAGATGAGGAAAATATTCCACAATATATTCAAGCTTTACTCAATGATTCAGCATTATCTTTTGTTGGCGACGAAATTGATGAGTTATACACAGATGTTAAAGATGTAAGCAAAAGGTTGCAATTTATTGACATTATAGATAACGACTACCTCTCTTATGAAGGTGGCGACGAGGCATAACAAATCGTTCAACGGGAAAGCCAACCAGCGGTGCTGCTTGCCTTCCCTGCGCTGCGCTTCGGTGCCCGTTAGCTTAAACGCTATGCACATTTGAGTTCAGAGCATTTAAGGGCCAATGTTGATCATCCCGAGGATGATATTACTTTATCTGCACTTTCTCGTGAAAAATAGTAAACTCTTGGGGGTTCGTTGCCTAAAATCATCAGATTTGATTGAGTAAAATATTATCCTAATCTCTTTCTATTTTATTTCTCTGTACATAGTACAATCATAAAAAAATAATAACCTTCTTTATAAGAATTACCCCTTTTCTTTTAAATAAATTTAGTTTTATCATTTCAAATAAAGATATAAGTTATTAATTTTTAATACATTGGCATACATGATTTATTATTGTTATTTAGTAAAATTACTGAAAGAAATCCTTAATGCCACCCTCTTCTGAAGATCATTCTCAAACCGATGAGCAATCAAAACAGAATAGAACAGATTTTATCTTAAACTCTCGACGTATAAAGGTTGGTGTATCATTAGCATACGTCGGTATAGGCACGATAATTTTCTTCTATTTTGTACGTAATGGTTCACTTAGTTACTATATAGAACAATATGGTCCAGCGGTTTTTGGATTTAGTTTTATTTTAGCCGGTTTTTATCTAGTCAACGACGAACTTAATAAACGACGGTTACTTCGTAAAGAAAGATTTGTTGATGTTGATGCTAGATTAAGATCGGAATCAGATGCAATTCCATATATTCATCTTATTGAGAAAATTGGAGCATTAGAAGAATCCAGTAAAGCAAACATTCAAGAAATAATAGCTCAATTTAAATCAGAACAAAACCAAATAGTAATTCGTGACTTAGACAGCTTTACTCAATACTTTGACAGTATTCGCAAAGTACTTGAGCAAAAAGCAGCCATCGCTGACGAAAAAGCTTCAATTTTATTAGATAAAGGAGCAAATTACTCTAGGCTTGGTATTACCTTTTTTATTATCTCAATTATAGGATGGCAAATTTTAACCCATTTTTCTGGATTTCATATTCAGCATATATATGGCATTGTATCTTGTTCTTTATTATTTATTTTTATTGAATTCCTAAGCGCCTGGTACTTGAAGCAATATCGACAATTTATTGATACCTCGACATATTTAATAAAAGTTAAATCAATATTTGATAAATACATGCTTGTATACCTAGCGACAAAAGAAGCTACCTCTCTGGGGCATGATGCCAAAAAATCATCGCTTCATCTTATTGAAATGCTACGTGCAGATATTAAATGGCCGGAAAGTTATCTAACAAAGAATGCAGATCTTAGTTTTGCCAAAGAAGCCTTGGAAACCATAAATTTGTTTGCGAAAAACATGAAATCTGAAGCAATGCACGTTAGCAAAAAATCTAGTAGAGTAAAAGATGAGGTTGATACTTAGCTCTTCGTTCTTTAAAAAAACACTAGCGCTTAATTAAAGTGCATAACAATTTATTCTTAACCTAACAGAACTGGATAATCCCTCAGTTTGCGCTACGGTAACAGTTAGTTATTACTTTAAGGTACCATCGCCATGTTTATTAATACCGACACATCCACAATTACCATTGTTGCTTGGTGGGGAGCCATTGTTTCTACAGTTGTTTTTCTTTGGGATATTTATAAATGGCGAACATCAGGAGCCAAAATCCGAATGTCAGTTCAAACAGGAATGAAAAGCATCAACATACCAATATTTGAAGGAAAAAATCTCACTATTACAAATGTCATAAATTATGGTGACAGACCAACTACAATAACAAACGTCGCTTTACAATATTATTCTTCGTGGTATGCTTTTTATCGAAAAAAACCTAAAAAATCATTTGTTCTTCCAAACCCTAACCCAAGCTACCCTTTACCTTATGAACTAAAACAAGGCGCTGTATGGAGTGCTATTGGCGAGCAAACAGAGGATATTGTACAAATGGCAAATTCAGGTATTTTAGTATGTGAACTTTATCATTCACATCGCACAAAACCAGAAAAGCGTCGCATTATTATCAACAAAATATCCTAACAATTCAGATGAAGCAGCCTAACTATTCGATCAATCAGGCAATCTACTCAATTGCAGTTGTTTTCTTTTCGCTACTGCACTTAGCTTAGTACTAACTCAGTAATATACCAACTATGTTTATCGCAGCTTTTGTATAGAGCAAATAAAATCGTAATAAAGTTTTTTGAGGAATTATTATCATGCTACCACCCAATGAGGTATTAGAATTAATAGCAACTAGTGGCAATAACTTTCATTCAAAAGTAGCAAAGTGGTTTTATGACAATGATTGGCACGTAATAGTTAGCCCATATTATATGGATCAAACTCAAAATAAAGCTCGTGAAATAGATTTAATTGCAGAAAAACTCTATCCCGTACAAGATATTTTTAATAGATATACAATTGGGCATGTTGCTGTCAGACTCTTTATTGAATGTAAATTCATTCCAACTCATTCAGTTTTTTGGTTTGCTGACAAAGATATGCCCTCTGCCAACGAGCTAGTTTGCTCTGATGGTACCTTTCTTGATAACCATAGAGATACAAAAAACCATCATTATTTGACGCAAAGCCCAAAAGTAGCAAAGCTATTTGCTACAAGTATAAATAAAAGTGCAGAAGCAGACCCTTTTTACAAAGCATTAAATCAAGTTTTAAATGCTATGGTATCAATGCGAACTCAACCGCTTTTCACACCAAAACTTCTAAAAAATCAAAAACCACCCTTCCAAATACTACAGTTTCCAGTTGTAGTTTGCAGCTCGTTTGAAAAACTTTTTTCGGTTGATTTTTTTGATAATGAATCTTCACCAACGTCTATTAGTAAAAATTTTCAATTAGAAGTACGCTATGCCTATATCGATAGACACAATACTCAACGTGATGACTACTTTTTATTAGATTTTATTGACTTCCAACAGCTAGAAAATTTTATTAACGCTATTGATCAAGATGGAATGATAGCAGCCTCTTTTGCAACGGAGTAACATAACAAGTCCTTCAAATAAATGTTTTATGGCACCTCTTAGCAGCGGTGCTAATTAAGGAAAACGCTCAATTTTTTAATGCGCTTTTTTCTTCCCTGGTTTATCAAAATATACCCTTCCTTCCCCCCCTTTTCCATTAACAGACGAGTTAGCTATATCAATCTGATTCTTTTTATTAGCCAGCTTCTCTTCCGCATATTCTTTCCTATCTTCCGCGTAAAGATCGAGCTGCAATGGTCTTACTGTTAAATCAAGCTCAGTATTGATATATTCAGACAACATATTAAGGGGTGAGGTTTCAGCGCGTCCAATCTTAATCAATGCTTTTGCACTCACCGTTAAACAATCTCTAAAATCAGGCTCTTTTTCGTTTGTTTTGGCGTATGGCCATACATTAAATCCCTTGAGGGTATAGGCTTGCAGTTTTATGCCGCCTATTTCTAACTCTAAGTTTCTATATGTTATATCCCATTTGAAGGATTTAAACTCAGCGCCAAAACGTGTACCTGTATCACAAAATAAAAAGTCTCTTAATGTAGGATGAAAATAGGCTAATAAATCAGTAGCTTTTACATCTAATTCCATTTTTAGCTCTATCACTAGAGGCGCATCATCCTTCTTACCTTCTTTTTTTGGAGTGACCGATAGTATTTTAGTTGGTATCGCGTCTAATTCAAGGGCTAACATAACAACCTCCGATGCTTCACCAAAAAAGCCGCACGGCTGAGTGACCATAACGGCTTTATTGATTGCTAAACGTTAACCAACTTGCGCCTGGCTTTGAGACTGATTAACTGCTTCCTGAGAAGTAGCTGCAGGTGTTTCAAAAAAATGACCAATTTCTGTAAAAACAAATTTAATTCCTGCTGCAGTACCTTGCTGTATCACCTCCTCTCTTGAAATATGCCCTTGCTCAAGTCCGGTTTTTAAAAGGCTGGCAACGTTTGTGGCTACTGTGTTTTTCAAATCGTCTGAAAATTTCTTCCAATCCATTATGCTCTCCTGACTTTTTCTTAATTGTTGATTACTTATAAAAAGATAAATAATCGCGGGTAAGTAAATCAAAGTAGCAAGAGCCAGCCCCGCAGTTAACAGATTCATGCCACGCCTCCTTATTTTTTTGTATGCTCAGCCTGTTCAATTTGCCCCACATGCTCTGCTAGGCGTCGGTTTTCAGACTCTATTGCTAAAAACCTGGCATCAGTGGACTCTTGTTTCATCGCTATAATTTCAACTTTATGTGATAGCTCAGAAATACTTTTCACGACTTCGGCTGAACTTTTTACGACTTCGCCTGAGTTATTCTGGCTGGCATGATACGAAATCAGCCCTAATAGCCCTTGAATAAGTGCTGTTACTACGGTGCCTGGAATTGCCATCTTCCAGCGAAAAACGTTATTGTCTTGTTCCGACACGATATGCTCCTTATATCTTTCTAGCTTAAAACTAACCGTGCCAGATGCCGCTTTCACATTTCAATGTTTTACAAACATCAGAAAACGACTCATTGATCACCCCGCCCTCACTCACACGATCCGCCAAATATTTGTAGCAAAGATCAAAATTAGCTGAGGTCATTTCTAATGCCCCAGGCGATGAGGCAACTGCTCGATGAACGGTGATAATGCTCCACATTCCGGTAGCTTCCGCTTGATCAACACATGCATAAAAATCCGCTGGCGTATGGGTATTAGTGATTTGCAAAGCGCCTGATAAAACCAACGGGTCTAGCGGCATGTCACATAGCGGAATTAAAGCGGTAGCACCCGTCTCACCGTTATACGGCACCGACTTCCTCATAAATTGCATACCGCCTGCTTTAAGGGCCGACGCAACTAACTGTTGGCGTGCTAAAGAAAGTGCCGAGGCGAATCCGTATGAGAAACCCCATACGCCGTAGCCTGTTTCCCAGCCCTGCGTATCAAATAAATCCCATTGGGCGCGTACATCGTCTGTGATATCTGCGCCTGTCGGCCAATCAGTCGCATTTCCGTAGCCACCTGTTTTAATGGAATTGTTGGTATGGCTAATCGGCTTATGCCCTGCTTTATTCATTTCATTAATTTGAGCTAAGCTCATACGGCCTGCTGTACCGATATCTAAAGCCGGTATTGCTAAGGAGCTTTTAATTCCATACTTTTGCATCATAGGAAATAAAATATCGTACTGGCTTGAGTACACGCCATCGTTAATGATGGTTACGTATCCCTTATTGAGTTTCGCATCTGCCCTAATTTCTCCTAACCATACTGGATAAGAGTTGGCCGATGCATTGTTAGTTCCTTGAACGACTTTTACAGAAGTAACAGTCACGCCAGCGCTATCTAGTTCACTTACGGCTGTGCTTGTTATACTCGCTGATGCACGAGCTAGTGATAGCGTCGTAAAAACACCAGGCTGTAAATTATCGAAAATAATCTGACATCGAATGTCATGACCAAGGCTGGTATGAAGCCATACTTGGAATGGGGTAGTTACAGAACCAATATTGCCGTTTCCACTTGCATTATTTGTAAATAAAAGCGGTATCTGAATATTTTTGATGTTTCTTAAACGTATGGAGTTAGCAAGCGTGTAGGTTGCAACAAATGTGTCAGACGCAGCGGATGAAAACACGCATTTCAATGTGGGTTTACCAAACAATTGAACGGTAGGATCTAAGGCAGCGCTAGCGCCTACACCGGCAGACAAAGCAAGCGTGCCATTATTTTGCCAATCACAAATTTTATAGCCAGTGAATCTGGTAGTCGGTAACTTCTTCTCAATGCCTAGCGCAAGATGTTCTTTTAAATGCTGAGCAATTTTAGGCGCTGACGATTGGCTTTCTGCTAACTTTCCGCCTTTGTACCCTAATTTTATTGGATAATAATTCCCGCTTTCATCAGGGCCATAGGTAACAGTATCCACCTGAGAAAATGGGCCTTTATTGGTATAGCTGGCTGGTAGATCACATACCCGGATGCTCGTTCCATCTGCATTTTTACCGATTATTGTTTGATCCGTAGTCATGTGTCGGCTCCCTTTTGATATTCACTTTTATCACAGCTTCCTCATATTAATATAACTTTAAGTAATATGTATATGCTGTTTTATTATTAATGAATTTTCAAGGGATAATTACGTGTTGTAATTGATGATGCCGCCCTTATCTGGAACCGCTTCAAAATCAGCTGCATAGAAATCATCGCTGTAAATTACAGCGTTTACTTTTGCATACTTATCATCAAAACCAACCGTTTGAATGGAATAGGCTAAGCCTGGTCGATCATTATCAGCAGCAAAGCTATAAATGGTTCTAACACCTGCTGCATCGCTCGTTGTTTTAATAGCTTCTGCAGAGGTGGTACTAAGCACTACACTGTTTTGAGTTGTACCGGGCGTGCACGAAATAGCTTGAAGCGAACCATCACGTTTCATGAGCACAATAGAATGCGTTTGACCATCTTTAAATACCACGTCATTACTGAGTGTAAGCGTAAGACCGCTTTGACCGACCACCTCACCAGCGTAGGATTTAAAGCGCGTATCATCAACAATGTCTACCCGCTCAAAGGGAAGAAGTGCTCGAGCATCCATCGTCGTGCTCGTATCTAGCGTAACGCGTTGCCCTTCCAGCTTTGCCAGCTCCCGATTAGCGCGAAACCACGCTTGAGGAAAACTGCGTATACCGGCAATCTCAATTTTTTGAGGTTTGGTGTAATTACCATCGAGGGGAATAATAAAAGATTCTGTAGCATTCGTATCGGGATCGGTATACACCATTTCAATTGCGTCATAATCAGAGCCATTAAAAAAGGTACGCGTCACAGTTTCTGAATCAGGCTTTTTATTACGATGGCAAAATAAGGCTGTACTGGTAGTTTTAACTGTATCAAGCGCTAATCGTATTTTTCCGTTCTGCCGGTAGGCTGCACAAAAAGCGGCATTTGCCACCATATTAATAGTTTCTTCAAACGAGATATCTGCTGAATCAAAGGTGTAATTAAACGTTCCTGCATCTGCATGCCATGTATCGAGCTGCTGCTGAATACTGTAGATTTGGTCAATATCTACATCCTCTGAAAGACTCAAACTACCGATGCGAGGATCTGCAGCCAAGGCTCCAATAATATCTACAATCTTGCTTGAAGTATGCAATGTACCGCTGGCCACACTCCCATCATTATTAAACGTAGCACTCCAGCTCGTACCATTGTAGGTAGGAACTTTTCTAGCGGCCAACGCTGTAAGCTGGCGACCTCGTATCGATAAGGCGCGTTGATTCAATTGCATTTCAGATTGCATGGTTGTTTTGTTACCAAAATGCGTTAGCGTATTTGGAATAACAGAATAAACACCTTCCCATTGCACTTCATCCACTACCGATCCTTGAAAACTAAAATCATGATCCGTAGTGCGTCGCGCTCTAACCTGGCATGGGCCTGAAAACCCCGCCGTACCTAGCAAATCATAAAGTAAGCTTGCACCCGTAGACTCATTACCACTCTTGCTATGCTCAGTAAGAGTCGCTGTAAATACTGTGCCAGTTGGTACACCGCTAACTAAACGCTGAATTTCAAACTCAGTATCGATAGCAATCGAGATAGGGCCACCACCCGCATCTTTATAAATACCGTTTGTTGAAGAAAGATTAAATAACAGTTTTGTTTGAAGTGGATTCTCTAAAAATAGCCACTCTGTAAAATTTGAAACTGGAGTAGTCGAAGTAACAATGGCATTGATAAACATATTCGTATAGTTCCACTCGCCATTGATCAGCTGCCAGTATTCATCGCAATACCCAAAACCTGCACCTGGATAACGAATAGGAATAGGTCTTGAAAATGGAGAGGTTGTTAACGTTATGGTTGAATAACTTCCTGCACCTGAACCCAGCCACTCACTGTTTCCATTATGTTCAAACTCTATGCTTGCTATGGTATACGTGCCTGAGTAATTAACATAAATACCAAACGTACATAATTGATTCGTTGCATTGGGAATAGCGGTATCTAAGGTAAATGTGCGCGTACTTCCGCTACCGCTTACAGCCGTAATTTTTCCTCTATAATCCGTACCGTTAAAAACACCTCTTAAGATATCTCCAACAATAATATTATCTAAGGAAACATCGCCGCTAGTTACATCATGAATAGTCACCGTTTTTGCGGTTGCATTTGCATCGTAACTTGCTTCCCATTTATAGTTTCCCGAAGCATCTTTATACGGATAGACAGGCCAGCCCGAAGGCCCTGGACTAGAGGATTGGGGAGCCATATCTGAACCAAGTGGTATGTAATACCAAAACCCGCCTAAATCCCCGTTCCCGTAGTCATACTCCATCGTTACTGAGATCGTTTGCCCAACCACAAAAACAGTAGTGAACCCAGGGTTTTCATTCGCCTGAACGATTTTATTTCCGTAAAACGCGTATCCATGACGGCCATCTAATGTGGCTTGATTTGGAGACTTTAAAATAATGCCATCGATATTCACATTCTTAATTCGTGTATCGACAGGCTCTGCAATACCTCCGCCTATATTGAGTTGTGCATGAGCTGTATTACCGTCAGGTGCAGTAAATGGCGCCCATACAGATAGCTTTGCACCAGGAATATTTTCTATTAACGTATCGCCATCTTTTATTTTTGTCAGCTCGTAATAGCCTCTTCCAACGCAGTAATAGCCACGCTCGAATTTATTTCCTAGCGCATCGTAATATGTCCAGGTTGGCATCATTAAAGAGGGTACCGATTGAACGGTGCCGTATATATCTTCTATTCGCTGATGCACACGCGCTTGATTTGAACGTTCGCCTAATAGATTGTTTGGCGACTCTTGAGTTCTATTGATGTTCGGCGGCATCTTTGTATTTTGCGAAAGCTGAGACGCCACCGAAAACACAACCGCTACATAATAAAGAAAGGTTAGTACCCCAGCATCACCGGGTGCCTCTAAAATGGTGTAGTAATCCTCATCATTGGCAATTAGTGCATCGATATTGCCGGTAATATCCGTTTCCTGTGAAGGCTCACCTTTATATATTGAAAGCGTAGTTTGTGGGGTAATACCATAATGCTTTATTAACCATTGGCCAATACTAGGATAGTCAAATATTTTGGGAGGCAAAGATTCAAATGGATGATCATATAAATGTATTTTCATGATTTCGCCCAGTACTCAATCCATGCATACGAATCTTTAATACTCCATATGTCCTGGTAACTTACCCCACTATCAGTCGCGTGCAGTATTCTTCCTTGATAAAATATTCCTGCATGCACCGGCCTCCTAGAACCCATAAGAACGACGCTATAATCTTCAGGCGTAAGCACTTTATGTAACCCGTGATCCCCTTGATGGATCGCTAATTGAAAAGCCTTAGCACGCGAATACCTTTTCTCTTCATGCAGCTCTTTATAGACAGGCAAAACAAAACCCAGCTCTCTCTCGTAGACTTCTGCAACAAGCTGCCAACAGGGAGGATAGGGATAAATTCGATGCAAGTAGTAGGCTATATTCATCATAAAAACCCTCTTAACATTGGAATAGTTCGAGGTGTATAGACTTCGCCGGTACGCGTCAGATTAAGCCGTTTTGATACTGCCGAAATAGTGGCTGTCGTGCGCGTATAAGAAATACTTTCTACTTCTAACTTTGCTCGTGCCTGTACGGTGGTTAGGTCATCGCTCAAATATTCGCGGTAGGTAACTAAAACCTTTTCTTTTGTATTGAGCGGTATATCATCTAGCGCTTCTCTGAACTCATCGGTAGCATCTGTAATATCAAACGAAATCGTATACTGTTTATCAAGATGTCCTTCACTATCAGCCAATTTAATCATTAGATTGATAGGGCGCATTTGAACCGTTGTAGCATCTTCGAGCACAACACTACCAACCTCTTGCTCAGGCCATAAGTAATAGGTTTCAATTGCAGTATGGCTAATTTGTATGGTTTGAATAGGATGTTTCGTTTGAGGCGATGACGCAAAAAATATGCGTAGTTGAGATTCTAAATCAATCATAGTAGCTAGCCTCCCCTTCTAATTGCAGGGATACGATACGTGTATTGCCTTGAAACTCTACTTTGTGAGAACCGGGAATCGCATTGAAACTATGCAAAGTAACCCCGCTACCGCTATCGGCTAATGCCTTAAAGGTAAACGTACCTTTGTTTAATTCAATAAAAAAGAACGCCAACCATACAATCAGCTGCTCAGGCGTTAGCACCATACCGCCACTAAAGGTTTGTACGGTACGAGCAAACGCCAATGCCCGGCTAGGATTCGCTCCACTAATTGCGTTATTAATGACACCTGGCGCTCCATGCCCTGAGTATCCGGTTGGTGTCATAGATAACACCATATCGCGGGGCGCTTTATATCGATCTAAGCCAGTAGCTGTATACCCATTGTAGGCATCAACAATTGCCTTAGCTTCATCAAGTGTCAGGTCGAAAATTTGGCTTTTTGTTAACCCTTCAAATGTAACCAAGGTAAGTGCATTTGATCTGCGCTCAAAGCTATACGTATCGTTATCTAAATACAATGTATGGAGATCAGCTCCAAAACCGCTATCTAATGGCAGCTTGAAAGGTAAGGCTCCCCGCTGAATCTCACCATAATAAAAATTTGACCAGCTCAGCAGACGAGAGGTTTTTAAAGCTAGCGCAATCTGAACGCGTATGTAAGACGTATGATAATCAAGCGAATAGCGGTTTATGCCACCACCTACTTCTACACGGCTTACACCTTCCGGGCCTTGGAAGGAATAGCCATCGGTAATAGAAGGAACGATACCTTCAGGAATAGTGGGTACGATGGCTGGTGCGGATCTAAATTTAGGAAAGAATTCATAAATATCGGCATCGTCAGCTTTCCAAATAAACACACCGCCGAGCTTCTCACTACTTGCTTTATCAACTGCACGTTGAATCGTCTGAGGGGTAGCAAACCACCCTTCCCCGTTAAAGCTATCTTGAAAATGTGCCTCGGTATCACTTACGCTTACTGCAACTGCTCCGTATAGCGCATTCCAATAGCCTTCGTGGTAGCCCGTATACTCAGCGGTAGCCTCATTGGTTTTATCCGTCCAGTAATGGCCATAAGCATTACAGCCGACACGTATACGTGACCAATACGCAGAGTTACAAACCGATTTTAGATAGGCATAACAATCATTAAATACGGTATTGGAGCAATGCGCTGCAGGTAAGGTGCCGGGGCCACTTTCAAGATAGCTCATCACTAGGAATGAATCACAATGTTGAATCAGTACCGCGTGATCACACCATCCCCACCAATCTTCACTACCATCGTCATACGAGGTACCAGTTCTTAAAGGCACTGCGATACAGAGTTTTTTTGATACCGCTTGTAACGCGCTATACAGTTGAATGATGAATGTTGTAGATGCTACTCGATCTGCTTCAGGGATAGCCTCAATATCAAACATCATGCCATCCCAACCATTATCAACAGTAGCAGCTACCATGAGCGGAATATAAACATCAGGATGATTGACCACATAAGTAGCAATCGCCACATCAGGCTCACCATCAGGTAAGTTGTTGAATATGAGATAACACTCAACTCCAGCTGCTTGCAAGAATGCTTTATCATTGGCATAAACAATAGCGCCTAGCTCATCGAGTGCTATCGTTGCTCCACTTGTACCGCCAGTTAATGTTTCTAGTGGCACAAAAGTACCTGACAGCATGGAGACATGCATCAAGTTTTCATAGAAAATCAGTGTAGCCGCTGCTCCGCTAGTTCCACCCGTTAAGGTTTCACCCAGTACAAATTCTCCTAGCTGGCTATCGCCATTCAGCGATAAGTAAGTTCCACCATCATTTAACTCAGCTTTGATAATATGACCCGCTGCATCACAGAACCATGCATCAAAATGTACCTCATCTAATACATTGACTGCATATCTAATTGTGGCGTTGCCTGCAGGATCTGGCTCTAATGCTGTTGACCAGATTACCCCTCCATGCTGAGCATCTGGCCACTCCATACCGGCATAGAGTTGGTTATGCTGCATCGTGGTTGAATTAGACGCAGTACCATAAATAATTTCACGCCCTAACGCCCATTGTGTATGACGAGAATCGGGTTCTCTTAGCTCTGTTGCTCTGTTCGCACGCCTAGGAACGATATTAAAACCGCAATTGCAGCCTCCATCGGTTAACGCTGTTTTAAGAGGAGGAGCAATATCATTTAGCGTTAAGTCAGGTATCAAAAATGTACCTGCAGTGGCATCGTATGAAGATCCGAAAGGATAAATAAACTGCGTTGGTGTAGTGCTAGAAGCTGTTGTTGCTTTGCCAAACTTAATCCAGGCCTTTTCAAAAAGCCCTATCTTGATCCAAGGCAGGCCTGTATCTGAGTCTCTTACAATACGAGAGTAATTATTAGTGCCTGACGTAGTAAGGGTTTCAAACTTAAAAAAAGTTGCCGTACCTGTCGTGGTAAAAAAACTGGTGTGATAGTTAGTGGTGTCAGATTCTACCCATTGAATAGCACCGTTAAATATTTCTGTCCAAGGGCCTGTATTGGTAGCTCCTACGCTTATTTTTACGTTACCTGCATAATCACTACCTAGGTCAGCCGTCAGATGTACTTGCACACAATCTACCGTTAAACCGGCAGTCGTATTAACCTGATGTATGGTAGTAAGCGCAGTACTTGAGGCTGTTCCAATAAATTGAGTATCGGAATCACCCAATATTTGCGGGTTGCCTCCTTTATCATTGAACGCATCAAATACGATACGTGAATAATTATCAGTACCCCATACTGTCGGGCATACATCAAGCGTCTCTACCTTCAGGTACATAATTGTGCCTGAGGTATTAAACGGTATTACATCAAACTCAGCATTGCCAAATTGAGTCCACTTAGCTGAGCCTCGATACACTTCAGTATAGGTTCCCGCTGGTGTAGTTGCTACACTTAGCTTGATTGTTGCTGAGTAGGATTCACCGAAAATCGCCGTGAGGTGCAACTGAATAATATCTACTTGCCCTGCTGTTACAAGCACCTCATAGATATTCGTTAAAGCTACTCCGCTTAACGTACCAAAACACGGCTTATCTTCATTCCCTAAATCCTGTGGATTACCGAAAAAAGACCATGTGGCATTTAGCCAGCTTTGTACTGAATCCTGAAAAACATCGAGATCGGCCTGCACATAACTTGTAAACGTACCATCTGATACAGTTGCCCCGGTACCATCTCCTAAAATCATGAGAGGATTACCAAGCCAATCATAGCTTGCAGGTCGATCGATATACTGAGCACCACTCACGCCTGATGAAAGACTCTGACAATTTGTATTCGCTGAGGTTAACGAACTAGCATCGGGCTTAAAGTACACCCGCATCATAAACGCGCCGGTGTTTTTTGTTTCAAATGTCAGGGTATTCGGTACGCTGGCATTGACTGTTCTAGGCGTGGGCAGATTCAGCGTTATAAATTCTCGCTCTGGCCACTGTGAACGTGTGCCATAGAGCTTTGGTGAAAATGTAACAGTACCGCACGAATTACCGTTAAGAAAAACCTCAATCTGCACTGCATAGCCAGTTCCACCCGGAACCGTTAAGCTGGTCATCAGCCTAATAAGATGTAAATCAAAGCTGCTAGCCGGTGTAAACGTAATTGTTGTATTAATTTTGGTCGTGCCGTCAAAGGGATCTACTCCCCAAATGGGCAGCCCCCAACAATCATCGGTATGGCTATAATCCCATGCATAGCGCGTATCGCCGCTTACCACATGTAGCGCTAGGCCATTATCTACCCAACATGGGCCTTCCAGCACGGGAGCTGATACCACAGCTCCTACATCGGCATCATAGCGAAGCGCAAGACTATGCATGTTATAGGTATGGCAGAGCACCTCAGCATATCCCGATTGTATATAAGCATGAATGCTTGCCCAATCAATAAATCCGTCTTCCGGTAGGCGTTTTCGTTGCCTCCTGCTAATCAGTGCTAAGCCAAAGGGGATATTCTGAGCCACCAGATAATCAGCCATCGGTGTAAGAATAGATAAGCCGTCATCGATGTGCACACAGGCAATAGGCTTAGGAGGATTATAGGTACCGTTATACCATTGCAGATAAACAGAAGGCAGTACAAACACATAACCCAGCCGCTTTAAGTTCGCAATCTGAGCCTTAAAATCTTCAAAGTATTCCCAATAAGTATTTTTATCTGCCTCATTCAATACGCAGCCGTGGTAGCACAGTACTGGGAAATAATGCCGTCGCTTTTGATTGGCTGCATGATAGCTAAGCATTATCGTTTTCGCTCTGCACGTATATTTTGATGAAAGCTTCTGCTAATCAGGCTATTAGCATTACCCCATGACGAAGCCACTATTCCCATCATTTCTTCAATAAGCAGTGTCCGTTCATGGGGTGAAATTCTTTGTTCTGTTACTTTTCCTATCGCTGCAGATGTTTTATTAATAATGTTTATAGTCGATGCCCCTTGGCCATTTCCGCTCAATTGAACTGGAATCTTTCCGCTTGGAACAGGCACATAAGCTTCTGGCGTACTGCCTTCGCCGAACACAGACATCATCGGACGGTTGGCAATTCCACCGCCTGAAAACTTCTTTAGAGGGAGCCTACCGAAGTCGCCAATAATACCGCCCGTTTTAGCAAACATGGCAGTGCTTGCTATATCACCAGCGCCGATACCAGGCGCAGCGGCTGCCGCCCCTCCACCGCCACCAAATAGCCCACCGACAAATCCTAATAAACCACCCCCACCGCCGCCACCACTTAATAAGCTCTGCCAAGCTTCAAGAATAGGCCTCTCTATCGTCATTTGAAATATAACTCGCCCAATATCCCCTATGATTTTATTAGCAAAATCTTTAAACTCTAATTTTCCAGTACGTGCAAAATTAACCCACATATCCTCCATGCTGGTAACCATCTCGCTGAACGTAGCTTGTGCTTTATCCGCTTGGTTATTGATGCTATCGAGCTGGGTTGAAATAGCGTTTTGAAAACCAGCGGTAGCACTGGTTTTTAATTGCTGAGCATGTTGAATTGCCTGTTTGCTGGCTTCCTGCTCGGCATGCATTTCTTCCACCAGTGCATCTTTATTAGCGCCTGTCGCTTTGCGTAACTCTTCACGAAAGCGTAGTTCAATCGCTAATTGAGCATTCATAATTTCGCGTTGCTCAGCTGATGCACCAATAGCAGCATTTTCATTATTAATGGTTTCAATCGCCTTATCGTTTTCTTGGCGAAATTTACGAATACTGTCAGCTGTTTGAGCATTTTGAATTGCTACACCCAACTCTTTCCATTGATTTAAATATTTTTCATACAATGGGTTATCCGCTTCAATACCATGCCGTAACAGCTCATCTATAAAAGCGGCATTCTGTTTAGCTTCATTTGTTTGCCCGATGGCGCTCGCTTGCTTTTGTAAGCTAAGCGTATATTTATCAAGATCAGGAATAACTTTTTTAAGATTAACTGCTTCCTGAGCTTTATCAACATTACGCTCAGCGGTGATAAGCGCCTGGCCTTTTTGGGAGTTAAGACCAATCTTGGCTAAATCGCCCCCTTTACTTAGTCGCTGGCGTATTACAGCTTCGCGGGAGTTATTCAGCCGCTTGCCTACTTGGTCGTACTGGTCAGCTTCTTCATTCAGGGCAGCTAGTTCTTTTTTAGCTTGATTCAGCGAAGATTCATACGCGTTCGCTATAGGATCTGAACGGGTGCGAGTACGTGGAGTGCGTGGTGTATAACGTTTCTTGATAGAGTTGTAATAAGCATCCACCTGCTTATCATCGTCAAGATTAAATTTAACTCCCGAAGGGCCCATTAACTCGTGAATACCATCTTTTTTTAGTTGCTCTACGCGTTGGTGTGCCAGCTGTAACGCTTCACTAAAACCTACGCCTTGCTTATGAGCTGCATCCATACCCTCAGCAACCGCTTTAGCATTTTTACTAATGCGCTCTTGCCACTCTGCATCGGCTTTTGATTGTCGGGCTGCTTCAATTGACATTCCAATCCGTTGCCGCAGATTGTTAATTTGATTATTGATGGATTTTTCTTCTCTAGCTTCATCTTCATAGGTTTGTGCAGATCGAAAATGCGTACCTTTTAACTCTTGCAGTCGTCCTTCAAGCTTTGCAATTTGCTGTTGATCCGTTGATGCCTCAAATACACCTTTAACTGTACCCCAAAGATCAGAAAAGCCTTTTTTAAGAATCTCCACCGTTGTTGCTTGATTTCTCAGCTGCTCAGTCATTCTTTCAATAACAATGGTAAGCGCTGCGCCTTTTTCCCCTTGTCGTTCCAACGTACCAATATGCTGCAGCTCGATTTCATTCAAGTGCAGCCATTGTGTGTTCATTTTACGAGCGCCTTCTTCAACGCCGTCTGCTAACGTCATTATTTTTTTTAATGCTTCTTCGGAACTGTCGCCCGTGGTACGCCCCATGTAAATGGCTGCTTCTGCCATATCTCTAAATACATCGACTGGAATTTTTCCGCTAAGTGTAAGCTGAGTAAGAGCTTCTTTTGCAGAAGTAACAGAGGTTGCTGTTTCAGTTGAAATAGTTTCCGCAAGCTCTCTAAATTGCGACTCGGTAATACCTGCAGCGTTATTGGTAGCTTGAACAGCATTGTTAAAATCTCGGCTTTCTTTAGCTGCATCTGCCCATGCATGCTCCAAAACTGCTAACACACCAGCAGCCGCTAAAATCGAAAGCGTTAACCCATTAAATAATAAGCTTGCTGCCCCTGTCTGCTCAGCCAGTACAAGCATCGACCCACCAAACCGTTTAAATTGGCCTTGCGACAATTCATGCGCCAGTACTAGCAGCTCTCGTTTAGACGAGGCAGTATGAAAACCTAGGCGCTCAACTTCTTGGCCTGCTGCTCTGCTATCGTTTCCGGTATTTCTAAGCTCTGCGCGAAGCTGCTCAGCTTCTCTCTTCATCTGCGCTAATTGTGCAGCTGCTTTTTGAGAGTCATTTCCAAAACCTTGCGCTGCACGATCTGCCTGATTAATCGATTGGGTTAAGGAATTAACATCATTTTGCCCTGTTACTGCGGCTGCTATTTCTACTTTTGCTTGAGCAATATCGGGCATTATGTCCCCTTTCCATTGAGGCACTTGAGCGCTGCAGCTTCCATAATCTGTATATCCGTAAATATTTCTTTACGTTGTTTGATACGCTGCATTCTCATCACCGCGTCTACACCTGCATAATCTAAGCCTAGACATGAAGCACCCATGCCTACTGCTGTCCACCGCCATTGGGTTGCTAATGAGAAAAAGAGATCAACAGAGTGTTCGTTTTCACTCCAGACTTCGTGGTTAGTGACTATCTCTGAAGGGTCAAGTTTCAAGCCCATTACACGTGCATCTTCGAGCATTGCCTGAGTGTCGCTGCCGCCTGTTGCCCAGGCTTCAGCGACCTCCATTAGTTTTTTATTCGGGCTGCTCCATTAACAGCGTCGTAATACGCACGCAAAACCGAGGGAGTAAAGCCCATAATGTCGTTATATTCGACCAATCGTTCAGCATCGAAAGGCACTTCCGAACCATCGGCCAGCTTTAAATCGCTCCAGCCTACGAGAATTGACTTCATTGTTTCAAAATCATTTTTATTAGGATCATTAATGAGTTCAAGAAACTGGCTCACCGATAGATGTTTGAATAACGCGTTAAATTCACCCTCTGAATAGTCATTATCTGCAATGAGTTTGATTTTGACTGGCCACCAAAACGTTTCTTTTTTAGTTACAACAAATGGCATGATGCTCTCCTGATTTTTATCGTGTCATTAGATGCTTAGTAGATGCTTAGTAGATGCTTAAGCAATGCAAAGATATAACTCATCGTTTCCGATGATCGGTTGAATGGTTAGGTCCATTTCAAGCATCTGCACGCTTTGCTCATCAGAATAAGTTGGCTTCATGACTTGCACCCGGCCTGCGCCAATAAACACTTTATTTCCATCAGTTAGCCCATGTGTTAGCGCCAAGGTACCCGTTGTAACGTTTCGTGTAGCAGTCCACCAATCTTTAGACGCAACACTGGTAGCTTCAATTTTCGCTTTGCCGGTTACATCACGATCCGTTAGGTCAACCTCTTCAACTCCAACAAGATTGCGGTATTGAATACTGGCTCCTAGATCTACAGATAATTCGCTTAGTCGCGCTGTATATCCAAGTAAGCTGAACAGTGGAGTATTGCCATTATTAACAGCCAATGGTTTTTGAAAACCGCTATAGTCTGGCGTCACAAGTGAAGTATCCGTCGCCGGTGTATAAAGCCCTGTAAACGTAAACTTCAATGTAGGGATATCTTTAGTCTTGAGCATCATGCTCACTGTTCCTCTACATCCAGTCATTTTGTGTAATACGCCATCGTTATTAAAATAGATGGTTCCTGATTCAAATGCTGTAGAAACAGGGCTATACGTTGCGCCGGGATTAACCGAATAGGCGGTAGTGTTGTCAGGTGTTACAGTCCAAGGAGCGCTTAACGTAGCAATTTTAGAAGAGCCGACATAATCAATAATTTGACGTGTTTGCCCTGTGCCGGTGCCGCTTGTTGTCGAAACGCTTAAACCTGAATACACATCATCGCTGGCAGACGCGCCAGCTGCTAGTTTAAGTGTTGTCGTAGTACTCCCTGTTTGAGCTGTACCGCTAACAGCTGATGCATTGAGTGTTTCCGCAAACCCACACATACGCAATAACACTCCATAGGGTGCAGCATTTCCTGCTGTACCTGCCCCTGCTAGCTCAACCTCAAACTCAATTTTTGAATACACCGCAGCCGGCAATTGATCCGAACCACCTAAATAGGCACGCAGTACATTTCGTGGAACGTAATCACTTTCTAGCGGGGTAGGCGTGAGGTTATCAGCTCGAACTAGAATAGCATTCACGCCAGCCGGTGTAGGGTCTGTATTGTAGCTACTTTCAATCTTGGCAAGAATAAGCCGTTTGCGCGTTAACTGAGTCATAGCTGCTCCTCATGTTCCTGTTCAGATATCGTTACCACTTCTGAAGCAATATCGTTCAATAGCTCTACTGGTTGCGTTTCTGCTGCGTCAAGCGTGCGCTCTATTAGCACTCGCTCTCCCTTCTCATTCAAGTGATAGCGCCCACCTTTTTCTATTGCCATACTGCCTCCTATACCGTTAAATCATTGGCAGAAGTTTGGTACTCCACCACAAAATTCATATCAATCAAACACACGGTGGCATCACCATCAAAACGAGAAAAATGTACTTCTCCAGCATTAATATCCACAGCTAGTCCACCTAAAGAATGATCGGCCATTAAGCGGCTATGAATCTCCGCAATGAATGGGTCAGCAGCTGAAGATTGTTCCTCATCTCTTAGCTGTAATTGAATATTTATGCTTAAGTTCCACGAGGTACGCGGCACGGTTACTTGCTGAGGAATATCGCTAACTGGTTCAATATTGATAGCTGGGCATTCTTCACGAGAAAAAGGTTCTGGGCGCTCACGTTCTAAAGTAACTATTCCAGCAATACCGTTTAAGCTTGTCTCAATCTGCTGAAAAATACGCTCACGAATGGTGGCTGCCATGTCATACCTTCGTTAAAAAGATATGGCAAAACATTCCATCATCCATAGGTAAAGGCGCTTCTCGCGCCTTATAACTCAACCCCTTAACTGTAAAAGGATCATTCTTTTTTATATTGCCAAATAAGTCCGTGCGACACGTCAGCTCATATTCCGTGGATATTGCCGTGCCACCTGCCACAACCTTTCCCGGCTCATCTAAGATACCCAAACCTTCAATGCTTCCTGAGACTACAGGCCCGCCGAATTCCTTTAAGAAAACATCTGCATCATCGAGCGTTAACATGCTTATTCAGCCGCTTCAAGATGGCACTCTTTAAGCCATGCATCATTGTGCTCAGTCTTAACATAGTAATGCTGACCACCTGAATCAAACCCTAGCATTGAGACAATACCTATAGACCCAAAAGTGGTTTTAACTTTTTGATCTAAAGAAAACTTAAACTCTACTGGCATTGTTAACTCCTAGCCGTATTGAGGAAGCGCATAACCCTTAGCCGACACTAAGTAATGCGGTGTAGACGTTCCACCAATCGTCATGAAAACTTTGGCGTAACGCTTCAACGCATTGCAATCAAGAAATAAAGTCTGCACACCGGCAACTGTCGTAACTTGCGTAATCGCTCCACTGCTTACGTCAGTAAAACCAGACCCGCTGGTATCGCTATGCTGTAGCTTTAAATCTAAGGTAGGTGTCGTACCGTCTACGTTAGCCAAATCAAATGTAATAGCAACCGTTCCTACTAAGTCACGTAAATCAATCTGGTTTCCGATTAGTCCATTACTAGCCGCTGCTAAATTTTGTACTGGTACAAAATTTAATACGTTGGCACGCTGAATATCATTAAACATTCCCATCACTGGCCCCTTTCTTGGTAGTCGATGAAGGTGTTTTTTCAGAAGCAGCTTCCTTCGGCTCTGTTTGTTCTTCAATAGAGGTTTCAGAAACAGAAGGTTGAGGATCAGAAGCAGAAGATTGGTTTTGATCCTCTTCAACAGGCGCAACATAAAGCTCCAGCTTATGTTTGTGTTGCTCTGCTATTGAATCAGCCAGCTCTATCGTGGAGCCTTCTTGATGCACCAGCCTGTCATTGTTAGGGTCTCTTACTGAGAACCCCTGGCGAATGGTATATAAAGCCATGAGTTCAAATCCTTAAATAGTTTTGGCATCAGACATAATAGAAAAAGCCTCAGGATGTCTAACTGCTATATCAATAGTTTGCATAGCGCGAACAAGCACATTGCCGGATGCAAAAGCTTGTGAGTCATATGGGTTTAACAAAATCTCCATCACTCCCCATTCACCAATCAGCAGTTGCGACCATGCGCCAAAGAAAATTTCGGAAAGTATCGCGTTAGAAGCCCCTTTACTTAATGTGCTTCGCGCTTGATTGCTTCTAAAAACGGGATAACCATTGATGTCGCCAGGAGTTGCAGAACGGTTGCCACTTACGTTATTTGTCCATAAATAGTGGCCATCAGTTGATTTAGTTTTTTTCAAAGCACCCACAGTTTTAGCGTTGGCAAGATATGCCATACTGTCTAAATCAGCATCTACAGCAGTTAGCGCTGTTTCAAGATCAATTAGATGGTCGATGTTAATTAAAAAACCATCGGTACCACCAATGACTTGCCCTACGCCTGAAAGATTAGCAACTCCCTGAGGTTGACCATTTGTACCTGAACCTGATAACGCTGCAAGATCAATACCTAGCGCGAATTGATTAAGCAAATCGTTTCTTGCCAGCATTTCAATATCAGGCGAACCTTGTTGAATCTGTTGACGTGTATATTGCTGTATTCCAATCGCAGTCTTTGGCGAAAGGGTTACTAAGTCAAAATTAGCATTACTTGGAGTACCTGCTCCTCCCTCAGAAACCCAATAAATAGCACCCGTACCCGTTTGGCGTGGTATTGCTACATTGCCCTGTAGCCCTGATAGCATCATTGCGCCTGCCATTAATACCCTGGCTTTTTTGCGTAACAAATCAATGAAGCTTGAAGCTAATAAGTTCGTGGCTACTAAGTCTCCCCCTAAGCTTGGAGATCCCGTGTTATAAATTGCTCTTAAAGCCTTAGCTGCTGAATCTCTGGAAGCTCCCTTTACCGCCAAGCTTAAATCAGTAGGTATAAAGAAACCCTGAGTTCCTCTTCCTAATCGTTTGGCAATCTCGTTTGAACATTCTTGTTCAAACGTTGCTTTTGCTTGAGGATCAACCATTGATTGAACAGCACGCATAAGGGAGTATTCAGAGTTCTCCTTGGAGGATAGTCCTAATGTTCCTGCGTTATCACCCATTGAAGCAGGCTCTTGTGATTTTTGAGATTTAGCTAAAATCTCATCAGCCGCTACACCTCGCGCTTGTTCAACGCTTGCGCCCTTTTGAATTAGGCCTCGTATTACATCTTCTTTCAGGCTGTACTTCTTACCAATGGCTTCAATCTCTTCAATGCGTTTTCGCTCTCCTTCAATTGTTTGAGTACGCTCCTCTTCACGTTGTTGTGCTTTTTGCTGCGCGGCCAACTCCGCCGCCTTTCTTTCTTCTTCTGTCATAATTGTCCTCACTATAGGTGCGGCGGTTTGGGGTATTGCAGGTTTTCTGAGGTCACGTACTACTACCTCAAATTCATCTTGGGTAAAGGAGCGACCTATTCCTACTGTGTTATCAGCAGGAATAGTGACGTTGGAAACCTCTAAAACTTCCCACTTGGTAGCGAGATAGATAGGGTCGTCGGATTTTGCATCTTGGATATCCATCTCCAAAATGCGATACATAAAAGAAACATTTCTAAGAATGCTGTCGTTAATCAGTTCAACAATTTTGTCGCCTTCGGGCGTTCTGGCGTATCGAACAGTGCAATATAAACGCTTGTCATCACCCAGCCATGCCTTCTCTACCACGCCTCGAACATCGTTCATATTGTGGTTATAAAGTACAGGTGCGCCATCGTTAGCACGCCTTAAGTCAGGCGCTTCTGGCTCATGCGATAACACTTCTGTTCCCCACCAGCGCTGAACAGGTTCTTCGCTGGAAAATGAGAAGGTTATCGTTCGAGTTTCAGGATCAACCTTGGTATCGTGTACCTTGGCTGATACCGCTCTGCTCTGAACACCTATTTTTAAATTTGCTGACATAATAACTTTCAGTTATTTGCTTATAACTAAATATAATTTATATCAGCTTTTTTATAATTGCAAGTTATTATTCTTTTTTGTTATATAAAATGCTCAGGCGGCTTTCTTTAAACCTTCTTCATCAGGGTTATCTTCCTCTTCAGTTTCAACCGGCTGAGTCTTTCCGGTTTGATCCACTTGAGAAGGGTCTGTATCAAAAACAAGGCCTGCCTCTTGTGTTAGTTTTATTTCTGCTAGACGTTGTTCAACTAATTCGGCAAAGTCCTGCCCCATTTCGCCGGCAATATCCGTCAATGTTTTGAATCCACCGCGTACAGAATCAGTAGCTGCTGATACCTCTTTATGTGGGTCAACCCATTGCCAGCCTCGTGCTCTCCAACAACACTCTTGATAAAACTCAGAGTCAAGCTCATAACCAGGTATGTTAATTTCTCCTGATAGCACCGCCATATCAAGCCAATTTTCGTACACCACCTGGTGAAAATGATCAATTAGCCATTGCTGCAAAATTCGATAGTTATCCCGTTCATCAAGGAGTGCTAGACGCGATGATGAATAGTTTGATTTCGAGTAGTCGTGCGACAGCGAAGCATAAGAAATACCAAAACCAGCAGATATTTTTTCAAGTGCTTTGGCTTTATAGGGTGCAGACTCCCCGCCGGGTGATGTGGGATTAGAAAATGTAATTTCTTCGCCTGGAAATAGGCGTCTCATTATGCCCGGCTCAAGCGATGAAACATTCTGCCCATTCACCTTGCCGGTAGCTGTTGGGTCATCAGCTTCGGGTGATGTTATAAACGCAGCAATACAGGCTTGAAGGCGTGCTTTAACAATTTCTGCTTCTTCAAACTTACCTAAATGCTGAAGTGTTGTAATAACTGCATGAAACCAAGGGGTACCGCGTGTTTGCGGCCACCGGGTTGGTGCATATAAATGGATCACTTCTTCTGCAGGAATACGTTTTAGCTGACTGCCAACATCAGCGTTAGCATATTGATAATCGCCCGGGTGCCGCGGATACACCCAATAGGCAACGGGCCGCTGCCACTCATCAACCTCTACTCCCATACGGATCTCGTTACCATTAGGAGCACGGGAGTTACGCTCATCTGAAAGTTGATCGGCTTCAATAATTTCTAATGCGAAAGGAATTTTTGATTTTCCAAATGGGCGGCGTATCATGCGAACCAGGATTTCTCCTGACTCGACAACTTCCCCAATAATTAGGCGCTCTATATCATTAAAGTTAAGCAGGCCCGCTGTATGACAATTACCCTTACGCTTCCATCTTAAAAATGATTTCTGAATGGCCTTATTCAAATTCGTATCGGGCTTATCTCCCCTGCGCATCTTTACTTTAGCTTGGAATCCTACGCCCATACCGACTACATTGTTACGAATTAACCTAACAGCATTAAGCGCAAACTCGTTATCACGTACCAGCTGCCGAGAACGATTACGTAATGTTCTTAAAGAACTTCTTAGCTCGGAATCATGAGAAGTACTCGATGTTACCCAATCTGAAAATAATCGGCCAAACTCAGCACCTTCAAACATTCGATATCCTGGCTGTTTGCGCTCTGCTTTAAGACGCTGCTCATCAGCAAGTGCTCGGCGTTGGTTGATTACTAACGCTTCACAGCGAAGCCCCAATGAAGACATCTGATTATTTGCTCTCATCATTGTGCCTTTGTAAATATCGCATAAGTCGTTCGCGGATCACCTTGACCTTGAGCAATTAATTGTTGCTGACGCTCACGGCTTACTTGTGCATTTAAACTCGCTTGCAATTGCAATAAAACGGTTATGGATTCGCGCTTTAGCTGGCGATTGCCAATTGTGTACTCAATTGATGCCCCGCCTTGTGCACGCGTTAAAATTTCTTTGCTTACAGCAGCCAATGCAATTTCAGCCTGGCTACGCCCATCAAAACCAGCGCTAGCCGTAGCAATATTGGGGGTAATTTCTATACGGCCTTCGCCTAACGTGATACGTTCACTATTGCGGGTAACATAGCTTTGCCATGAATAAGAACCTGGTGCTAGATCTGCCGATTGTGCCGTTGTGATTGAGGTAGACCATCCGTTACTTGTGGGAGTGGATGTAATATCTAAAGATGATACGCCTCTTAATGCATAGTGCAGCGCCCAAGCGCTTGACTGGATTGAATTACCTAATCCATCACGCGTGTTAACATCCAACCATGTTGATGAGTCACCCGCGACTAATGTAGCTGGTATATTCATAAATACCCCTTGATTTGCTTTTATTATAATGATTTGTTATATACAAATAATCAAGAGGCATAATTAAATTTGTTGATGCCAAGTAAGCTACCATTTCTTTAAAAATCCCGTAGCCCAATTTCCTCCACTTGGTTCGGTATACGGGTTAACAGACTTGGAAGTAGCTTCAGGCGCTTTACTGGGGGCCTCAGGCTCTAGGGTTTCTTGTTGAGGCGTGGTTACAACTTCATCACTATTCTCTAATGGCATTAACTCACGAAGCGTCTGCTCCCAAAATGTTGCACGGGAGCGCTTTGTATACAGCCATTGTAAGGCAGCATAAGAATAAACTGCACAATCTAAAGCCTCATTTCTTGCACCACTTTTTTTATGCCAATGAGCAATAGGAAAGCCGTTTTTATTGTATTTAATGATCTTTTTTTCTGCTGTGAGCTGCTTGAAGTATTCCTCTGTTAGCTCACGATTGAAGTGAATCGTCCGTGGCCCTTTTTCGCCCTCTCCTTTTCGCATCATACGCTTGTAGAGAACATCTTTAATCGTATCGCCACCGACAAAAAACAGCTCAATTCCTTTTTTATGGGTTTCACCCTTCCAATTAACATCAAGGCGACGACCTTTACTAATGGCTGGTTTATTTGCTTGCTTCTCACCTTTTATTGCAAGTACACGTTGTACTAAACGCCCATTTATTCGTGTGCCTTTGCGCCTGCGCGCCCAATTGTAGACAGCGTGAGTATTGTCACCAGTATCGATGGCCATCACAGAAATTGGTATTGGAGCTGCAGTAGCATGTGGAATAAAACGATATAAAATTTCATCAAGCTGGTTCCAAATTTCACTTTCTTCAGGATCTCCATAAATAATTTCATGAGATATCCTCCAGCATTCTTCCTCTACCCCCCATCCATCAATCGTAATTTCAATACGATTTCCTTGCACGTCTACCCCTGCAGTGATCAGTAGCACACCGTCAGGAGCTATACCAGGCATATGCCCATATTCTAAAGCTGATGCTTGTAAGCCCTCTGCGGCCAGTTTTGTAGAAAATTCATCTTCCCACGTTAAGCCCATCACGGTATTAACAAAAGTTTTTAGTTTTTCCGCATTGTCTTTACACTCGTCATATTCCCGGGCAAGGTGCGGCCATGTTGAATTAGGAGAATAGGAGTAAGCCGCCCAAATATGAAAACTGACGACTTTAGGATTAATGGCCACCGCAGTTGGTCTCCATTCTCCGTGCTTATCCATCCATAAAAAGCTTTCATGGTAAATTTCTTTTGCACACTCTTCGTTTTCACATACAAAATGAGCTTTTTCGTATTCACCGGGGATCCATTTTAGGTTGTCCCATTTCAAATACTGCATGTGGTTGCAGTGTGGGCATGGCAAAAAGCGGCGGCGTTGATCCCCTGAATTAAATAAATCTTCTATACGGCTAAATCCTTTAATAGTTGGCGTAGATCCACCTACTATTTTTCGGTTCCAGTAGTATTCACTTCTTTTTTTTCCGAGCTTAATTTGATCACCCTCGGCGCCAGCTGTCGGCGGGTATCCGTCAATTTCATCAAACTGTACAACTCGCCTCGAAACCCTTCTAAATCCGCGAGGAGAGTTAGCGCCAACTAACGATAAAATGCCACCTTTAAACATTTTCGCTAGAATTTTGTTGCTACCATCTTTCGCGGTAGCTTCTTTAACGAGACCACGTAAACAAGGTGTATCACGCAACATTGGTGCTATTTCTTCAGCTGAGTATCCTTCTGCATCTTCTAAGGTTGGCTGCACATGCAAAATGGAGCATGGGTCTTGATGCATGTGATACTGAATATGTATGTTTAACATTTTCGTCCAGCCGACTCTTGCCGACTTCATACACCAAACTTCTTCGATAGCAGGATCTGTCAGAGCATCCAATATTTCACGTTGAGAGGGGTAACTTGTCCAACGTCCTGATTCATGGCTTGATTCAGCAGATAAACGAGCGTGCTCATCTGCATATCCTGATAGCTTGAATTTGGGTGCAGGCTTAAAAAGTTTTTTAGCGACTGCCGTTAGCCGATTGATGACAGTCATCACATACCGTCTATCAATTCATCAAGCGCTTCTCTTTGCAGCGCTTCTAAAATTTCGATTTCTTCGATTGTTAAGCGAGGGATACGCGACTTTGCTTTTGAAGGTATCGCCATAATTTTATTTTTAGTCTCGCTTATGATCCGCGCCCATAGTTGTTCTACTTCTTCTACTCGAACTAGCAGACCAGCACTTTTCTCATACTCAATCCTAGCTTTCTCTGATTTGTAATATTCGTTCCATGCTCGTGACTGATTAAACCCACGAGGGCAAGAATTAGCATCTGAATCAGGCTCTGTATCCTGTAATTTATCTTCCTTTTCAGTCTGTTGCCGTTCCTGCCTCTCAACTTTTTTTCCTTGGTCAGCTTTTTTGGATGCTTTCGATTCAATATGAGAAGGAGCACCTACTCCTTCGGCTGTGTTTTTTGACCACTCCTTGTCAGCAAGTCGAGCATTTATCTCATAACGATTTTTTTCATCTTTTTTTATAGATTTTTTAAGACGGCCATCGTTTATGGCTTTCAGCACAGCTTGGCGGCTTATACCGCGCTTTTTTGCGTAATCTGAGACTGATAGACCTCTACCTGCCATATGCCATCCTTAACAACACTTATTCCAAAATAGAATATGCATTGTTACCTTAATTCTGGCAACTTATTTTGACAACCACTGACAACTACTTTTTTTTGATGCCCCTAGAAAAATCACGCGGTCGCGAATCACCCGCAACCCCCTACGGCCCAGAAAGGACCCAAATTATTTTTAGGGAAAGAATTTATTTTCTAGCAGTCTTTACAGCGTTGTTGTAGGCAGCGAGAAACAGCTTTGGGAATTCACGATAGACGATGGCTTGTGTAATACGTAGTAGATCAAACTTACGCTTGTATGATGCAGAACGTTTAGGAAATAAGATCAATGGCACAAGCCTACGTTGAGAAGGAATACGGACGTATAAGCCAGCTGTTCTAAAGCGTGGGCTTGAACGTGGAATACCATAAAAGATAGATGATCCATTTGTTGCACCGACACCGCGTGCAATGCGTAAACGTTGCAACGATTTACGCTGAAGCTTTACTTGGCTTTTAGAGAGACTAACCAATGTTTTTATTATGTTAGCTGGTAAGTTTCCTTGAGGTGTAAGACGCAGCCCATATAATCTACCAGCGTTACTATTGATTGCAACCGCAGGTATTCTAAGCGCGGTACGAGTAGGCGCACGCTGCCCACCTTGTATTTGATATATCAGATAACCAGCTTGCTTATCTTTAAATCCTACTACTGCTATTAAATTTGTTTTTGTTGCAGGTGTATTGAATACCCCAATACGTGTAAAAGGTACTATGCCTCCTTCAAACAACGCTTGCATCTTATTTGGCAATTCCTTTTTAACCGATTTAGATGTATCAGTTAATGCCTTTGCAGTAGCGAAAGGAATCTGTTTATTAACCAAATCATTGATTGAATCAATAGCTGTTTGAAGTTGAGAAGTAACATTAATTTTTAACATTGATATATATCACTCAAATTATCCAACATTGCTACCTCCAACAGAAATAATTCAACCTATTTTGATAGTTAAATAGCACCCTAAATGATTTTTGAGTTATTTTTTGGTTTTCGTCTGCATCAGACGATTCACTGCATGATTTAATTCTGCTTCATCTTTTAATGCTTGCCCTAGACGATCTGCAAGTTCTGTAAGAACGAGGCGAATAGTAGTCGCTGACTCTAAACACTCTTCATCACTTTGTGCATGTAGACCTTCACTTAACGCTGAATGTAGCAAAAGTAATGGATTATGGCCATTAATCATTAACGCTTGTGGAATAGCACTCTTGATTGCGCCTATAGCTTTCTTAAATTGGATTTCTCTTTGTGCTGCTTGCAATTCTGCAATGATTTCAGGTATAGCACCGAGCTTTTCCGAAACTCTAATAATTTCCTCAAGAATTCGATTTTTTTGGTTTTCAACTACTCTTCTATAATAGCCAAAAGCACCAATTCCCAAACCTTGATTTTCCGAACGCCGACCTTTGATAAATGCATCTCTTTCAGAACCAATTAATGTGATTACTCGTGGTGGTATCGGAGGGCCAAACTCAGGCCACTCGCCAAACTTAAATACTTCTGCAGTGTTAGAATTTTGAGAAATATTAAACCACAAAGAATATATTTTCTCCGACTTACTACAATTCCGGCAATGATAAGTAATAAATCTCAAATTCACACCCTCTTCAATAATTGGTGCATCTTGAGAGGTGAAAAACCGATATCCTTTGCAGTCGTCGGCTGCACAAAATAAACGAATATCTGGAGCAATAATTTCTTCTCGCCGTACAAACTGTGAACTCATTTCTAAGAAACCCTCCACCATTTTCCACTGCCCAGGAGGTACATTTTCAAGAAATTTAGAAGCAATCTCTATTTGCTGATTTTCAGATGTATTTATCGCTTGCATAATTTTTTTCCAAGATAGCTAAGCAGGTTATATATATTGATTTTTGAAGCAATTTAATATTTACAAAATTGTTTTTAATAGCTCTAAATTATTGCTAACCCATAAATGCAAAGACAGGAATAATATCCTGAGGTGCCCTACCTGTTATTACTAGAAAACGTCGCCAAACACCATACGGTATAGTTCTATCTCCGTTTTTATATTCTCTAATTCGTCGATCACTTGATAAACCAAGTAAATCAGCTAACTTTGAATCAGTATTATAATCTGAAAAATGCTTTTGAAAATGCCTAAAATAGCATGCAATAATATCTGGATGCGGTGCTTTCCACCCTTCATTTTCTCTTAGTAAATGTGATCGATTGTATAGCGATTCATCTAATTCATTTTGAGCCGGTAATATAGGTGCTTTTAGATTTTCTTTTAATGTTTTTATTGCTAATTTAGCAGACTCTTCAAATATAAATTTTTGCTGCTCTTGAATACTTGGTAATTCAATCATAAGCGATACCTTCCTAACCAAATGGTAAACCCCCAGCAATTGCCGGGGGAGTACTACTAGCGTGGTGACAATTTCACGTTTTGAACGTCTGAAACTCGGATATTAACGAGGGGTGTAGATCCTGTTGCTATCATCTTCCAGTGCCCTAAAGCATGTACTCTAATTAGAGCGTAGAAGAGATAATCTGGTAAAACCATTTGGGTTTTTATCACCTGTATTCCAATATGTTCAGGATTGAATTCTCGGACTGGTTCACCACATCGATCTGCTGTTCCTCGTCGAATTAACCAAAAATGAGCCTCTGGAAAATTCACCCGGATGTTTGCCACATCAGAAAGTTTCATCGCGTTCTCCGTGGTGGCATCGACTAGCCCCCTCGGTTGCGAGTGGCTTTCTGCGTGCCACCAACAGAAACAATTATAGGCGCATTGCGCCTATTTGTAAACTATTTTATTAGCAATTTTTTATTATTTTTAATTATTTTTAATTATTTATTGAATGTATAAACTTATTATTTCATTCAAAAGAAAATTAATAACCTATCTGTCAATCGAAAATTCTATTTTTCTTTTTTTTATAACTACAAGAGTATCTTTTTCGTATATTTCAGTGTGTTTTATTCCATCATTAGAAGCATATATACATGTTATTTTTTCATTTTCGATCTTTTCGATAGTCATTTTCTTACTGCCAGATTTCACTTTAACAACGTCACCTATTTTTAATAAATTATTTAAATCTATCATTTCTATACCTCTGTATTATTCACATTTAGATTATTCTTCCAGTGTTTATGAAAAGCAAGAAAAGGTATAAATTTATTTATCTTCACTCATATGCTACTTTAAGATTCTTATACTGCATCATATTGCCAGTATAAAATGCCATTAGTTTTGCTTGCCGCCAATAAATTACTCTTGAGCGCTCACTAGGGCCACAATGTAAGTATTGATAAACGCCAAATATCCACTGATGCGGTAACGTTGCATCATGGCTTAGCGTAGCGCCTGAATAATTAACTATTAAGTCACCGTTTACTTTTACACGCCAATAACCTAAACCACCATTTTCAATTTCTTTTTCATCAAGTAATACTTCCATTGCAACGCTAACAATTTGATTAGGAAGCAAGCCTTTGACTGTTCCTACACGCTCGATTTTAGATTCATTATTTTTTTTAATATTAAAGAACAACATTAATTTAGTTTCGTCATCCTCATCGGTATCAACCATCATTGCTAAAGATGGTTGTAGACCCGGCGCTTTTATTTGCCAAATTAATACAGGATCAGTACCAGAGTGAGTTAACTCCCATTTATCAATTGTGTTATCTTCTAATTGAAATTGAAGGCTCCAGAATAATTGTTGGTCACTGGGCAAAGCAAATGAAGAAACTGTTGTACGTAATGATTCACTAGCACAACCATCACCTTTTAAAATTGCAGTTTTTAAGCCTTTTTCAGTAGGTTCAATACGACCTAAAATACCTTGATTAGTAATTTTAATGCTACTAAGGACTATATTTCCTTGATTACCTGCAGCGATTAAAACCGCTGCATTATTATTACCAGTATTATCTGAGACAAGAGAACCAGTTATACCAAAATCATATACACGAGACGATTGCGCAGTATCCACAAATTGAAGTGCATCATTCACTCGAACAAAGAAAGATTTAGCTGCACAAAAAACAAAGGGATCTTCATACTTTACTTTCTCTTGACTCATATCATACTTCCTTTCAGCTCATCTAATTAATGAGCCTATGCTATTAATTACTTAACTACTAAATAAACCTTCAAGCTCGAATCTTTGTCTACACTTTTTCGCTTTATTGATTGCTATCTCCATTTTTTCTGGTGTCGCTGTTTTTGCAGTGCCAATATAAAATCGTTTTGCTGATTCACCATGCTTCATAGGTATTGCTTCGGCATATAACTCTTCTGTACTCCTATTTTTCTTTTTCATTTTTACAATTCTTACGCCCCTTATTCCAAGAGGTATTTTTTTGTTCTTATTTTCTTTTACAGGCCTTTTAATCAACCTTGGATAATAAACAACTGCTAAAAATGAAAGAGATTGCTGTAAAGAATTAATAATATTTCCACATGAAAAATCAGAAAAGAAGGTTGAAGGTTTTTCAAACCTAACCTGCCAACCATGTGTATTCGTTTTTTCTATATCTATTCGCGTAATATATTGAGTAATTTTTACAGTACCAAAATTAGGTAATTCTACATTTCGTACTTTTAAATGCTTTATTTTTTCAGGAATAACTAATTCTTTACATTCTTCAATCATTTTATAAACTCAACCTATTCAAATAATCAGCCCATTGCTGCATCATGACTTTTCGTTCTTCTAAAAAGAAATACTCTTGCCCATCAACATACGCATCTCTCTTAAAATGTGCTAGCTGAACCTCAATAAACCGTTCTTCTATTTTTAAATTCCTTAGCATTGCCGACTTAGCTACAGCCCTAAAACCATGCCCCGTCATGCGTCCTTTATAACCCATGCTATAAAGTGCCTTTAATAGCGTATTTCGTCGACCATTACCAACCCAAGGAAATACTTTTCCACTATTTTTCCATTCTTCATTTTCATGAGAAAGTGCTTTCAATATCGCCAATGCCCCCAACGCTTGTGTGCATAGCGGCACAATATGAGGAGTTCTCATTTTCATTCGATGCGCAGGAATTGACCAAAGACCATTCTGAAAATCAATTTCACTCCATGGAGTATCTAGCAGCTCCATAGTCCTTACAAACGTCAAAGACATCAGTAATAAAGCACATTTGATTTCTATTTTTGGGTAAGCATTGATAGCGCTTACCAAAATCGATAATTCATTCAGCTCAACTCGTGCATGCCTTCCACCTGAGCGGCTTTCAAAAATATCTTTTGCTTTTGAGTTCAAAACATAAGCTGCTTTAATGATGCCTTCATTATGAGCAAATCGTGTTATTTGCTTACAGTCTAAAAAACAGCGTAGTGCTACTTCAGCACCTCTATTCTCTGCAATCTGACGCGCTATAATCACGTAATCCTGGGATACCAATCGATCTATCTTCCTCTTACTCAACACAGGCAAGATATAGCGTTCTAAACGTCTCCAACAAGCTATAGCCGTTCCCTTTGCTTTAGTTTTCTTCCACTTTTCAAACCAGATTTTTGCTATTTTTCCGAATTCATCTGAATATTTTTTCTTTCTTCTTTCTTCGCTAGGGTCTATGCCATTATCAATTAATATCTGAATTTCAAGCCGTTTTTCTCTTGCCCGTGCTAGCGATACAGCAGGGTAGCTGCCTAGTGACAACAAACCAGGATGTTTATTAAACTGGTATGCAATTCGCCAAAGTTTGGAGCCTATAGTAGTAACAAGAAGATACAAGCCATCGCCATCTGATAACGTGTAATCCTTATCTCTCGCTTTAGCAGAAGATAAAACTTTATCCGTAAGGCGGTTGGTAGTCATGTTAAGCGATTAAAATTTCACGCGTATTAATCGAGCAAAATTCTGTATTCCCTTCATCAAGAGCGTACCAACGTAAAAACCAACGCCTCTTATCTTTTGTGCTTTTCCACATTTTCCCAGCATAAACCCCGCTAGGGATAGATGCTGAATACTCAGAAAGCATTTTAAAACTAGTTAATTCCATTACCGCATGTGTAGCATCAACAGCCATCAAAGATGGTTCTGGCTGGGGCCAGTACTTTCCAAGCGGATCTGTCATAGCAGGAATTACATTTGCATCAACCATTTAATTGCCACCTTTCAAGCATTTGCTATTTCATATAGAATTTCATATAGACGCAAAATTCTTAAGCTTTAAAATCCTTATTTCATATGCCTTACAGCCCTACCCGGTGCATCCTGTAATAGATTTCACCACAACTTTACACATCTCTAAAAACGAGCCATAACCCTACCGTCTTTGCTTCACTTCTTACTATGCCTTTAGCACCAACATAAGCTCTAATTTCTACAGAGCCATTTTTCGCTTGTGTCTCTACTTGTAGCAATAAACCATTAGTGAGGAGCGTATGAGCTATATGCACCCAAGTTTTAAAATCATTATCATTATTAGGAAATCCATAAGTTCCTTTTTTTATCCATTTCCCCTTCGATTGATAAATCATTCTGATTATTTTATTTTCTAGCATTACCTTATTCATTTGATTTTCCTACATTTAAATTGGTTACCATTCAAATATAGTCTTCATAAGTAAGGAAATGTAAAATTATGCATATTTATTTCAAATTACTAAATATGAGCTCAATATTTCCATCCAAGACTCTCATCATTAATTATTTTTCTCTCAACAAACCTGTATGCTTAATAATTTTCAAGACCTTCACTTCTAAAACCCTTTTCTTTCGACTAATAAATCCCACCGTAATTTATAAGTACGCTCATCAATACGATCTACCACCTTAGCTACTAACAAATGCTGAAAAGCCACATGTGCAACACACCCTTTTATTTTACAAATTTCATCATCAGCTTCAGTTGCATAATGCTTTTTACAAAGACGCATCAAACTACCTAATAACTGTGTATGTTCTTCGTAAAGCTCTTCATAATTAGGGGTTAGTACAGGCAGACTTGCACTAGCTATTGCCATAATCATTACTCCACAAATAAATAAAAACTAACAGGCAAGCAAAAAACATAACTTCAAGAAGTAGGATCCAACTATCTTTACCCGTTTATTTGCAGATTATGTTTAGGCTCTTTTTCGAGTTCATTTTTTCGATCAAGTGCTAGCTCTAGGCTTACGTACTCTCCACGCCATGACCATTCACCCCATGAAAAGCTTTTAGGATCATTGTGGTAGCGTAAATAGCGATTTCGACTAAAAAGGACGTACCAAGTTCCAGATTTTTGTTTACGATGGATTTCGACTTTCCATTGTCCACATGGGGAAGCATACGTAACAAAAATAATAGGATTTTTCTTGCGTATTAATTGCTTTTCTTTATGGCTTAAATAATGCTTAACCATAAAAACTCCTTTTAATTATTTATTTTTATCATTAAAAGAGTTTTGCAATTTTTGAGTATTTTATTAGCATGCAATAATCATTTTATAATGACTAATTAACACTTTTATATATCAATTAGTCATATATAAATTATCGAATAATTAATAATAAACTTTAGAGAAAATTTATGTTATTTTAAAATAAAAATTAATATTAACTACAATTTTTTTAAATTATTTTCTATTAAATTTTAATATTAAAAATTATTAATATTAAAAATTATTAATATTTCTAATGTGTTGTTACATTCTCTTTTATATTTTCAGGATTTTTAATATCAATAGAAGATAATCCAGCCTCTAGCAATTCAATTGTTCTTGATATACCTTGCTCTAAGTATTCTAATGTTTGCTTCATACCGTGTAACATAATAAATGTTTTTTCAAGTTTTGATTTTAGCTTTGTAATGCCTTCATCTGTACCATCGTGCCCAATATTTATTCCTAAAAAACCACCAATTTCTCCAAGTATTGCATTCCAAGATGCATCAAGCTTTCCTTCCGTAAAAGATAATCCTTCTTCACTAGCTATAGTAATTACTCCTACCATATCATTCGTTATTAGTATTTTTTTTATTTCACTAGCCATTGCTTGAATTTTTTCTTTTTCTGCATTTTTTAGATTATTTTTTTCATTTGAATGCTCGTTATCATTATTTAACATTATTAACCCTTTATTTAATTATGACTTGAAAAAAATCTGGCCTATAAGACTTACTAGTACGCTCACCTTGAATGCGTGCCACTAACCCTTTTTTGCATAACTGAGTTAATGATGATTTTTGTATGCCGCTAACCGTATCTACTGTACACCGTTGATTAGCCTGTTGTTTGAGCCAGTTGAAGGCATCTAACTGAAGCTTCGTTAGCAGAGTCATTGCCTTACCCTTCATTAGTTGCCGCTTCCTCACACGCATGACGTATGACCTGAGTAAGGGAATGCTCGCCTATATTATTTTCTGATAGCTTATCGCTAATCTCATGATTTTTTTCCACGTGGAGGAGCGATGGATGCACAAGGTTATTTAAGCGCTCATGGTCGCTCTCCAGTTGAAATTCAAAAAAAGTCAGGTTATCCCAGAATATAAATACGCCTTGCGCCCAATGCTCAAATAATTCTTTAGAATAACCACTCTTTTGATCAGCCGATTTCATATGCTTTTTAATTTCTTTTTCAGCTGCAGCGGTTAACTCTTGGTAATTCCATGTTTTACTGCTCATTCCGCATATCCTTTTAATCCCAACTATTTCTCAAAACATTCTTAATTATTGCTAAAACAAATTACTGTTTAGCTCTGTTTTTGGAATGAGAATACGTCAGCGGAAGCAGTCTTATGCATAGGGTATAAAGACTGGGAATGTACGTCATTGGGAGTACGCTCAATGCTAACTAAAGCCCCCTCTTGACCCAATGTAATTTTGTATTGGCCAGGCTCAGCGTTCATTGCATTGCGTTTAATTTCCCATATTTCTAGCCAATGATTATTACGGTCAACTTTAACCATATGCCAGCCGGCACCGAGTTCTTCAGCGAAAAGGAGACGTGCTTTATTGAGGCTATCTCTAGAATTCGTATAAGGTTTTAGTCGTTTAAATCGCTCATTAAATGCAGCTTTATCGATAACATCAGCGGGTAGCTCATCTTCATCAAGGAAGCGAATCAGGCTTATAGCCTGCTTGTAGCTTAAAACTACAGCGACATCAGACACAAAAAACCACGCATAGTTTTCTTTTTGGATAACACGAACAGGAAAATTTTGGAAGTTGAACGTAACAGGCGCACGCTCAAAAATGGAAACGGCTTCAGCCGCTAACGACGGAAAAAGGCTATTCATATGAATATCATCCACGATAAATTATGATCCTGAAAAGCTCGTTTCTACGCGAACTATTCAAGGCTAGACGCTTGATGCGTCTTAACTATTATCGTTTAAATTTAGACAAAATTGGAAGGATTTTTATTTTTTTTAATTTTATTTTATAGATCAAATAAATAATTATAGTAAAAAAGTTACGTAACCTTGTGTTTGCTTCAAACTTCTCTATTGCTTTGTTAATTTTATGACCTAAGTTTTACTTTATAAATCTAATGAAAACGGTAGGTTTAATGAGAAAAAAAGATAGCTAATATAAACGAACCTAAAATTAGAACTGCAAAAATAACAGCCCATACCCATTGCATCTGTGGATTGTCATGAATGTTTTGGTTTATAGCCGCTGCCAGGTGACTTTTTCTACCACGTTTGTGTCTTTGAGAGGCATAAGGATCGAAATTATTTTGGCTATTGCCTTTTTTCTTACTTTGATGGCTTGCCATAAGTGTAAAAACTATCTACTTAACAAACATAAAAAAAGGCACTCTGAGAGTGCCTTGCATTACTTGGGGTGGGCGCGTGAGAAAAAATCTATCGCTTAGGCTGTTAGAAAAACCGTCGTGGATGCGCGATTCGGGCAAGTAGTTTCCAACCCCGCCCCAGCCATACAATGACCTTAACCATACGCCCATACCAATACCCCGCAATATACTATTATATCACGAGGATAAGGCGTGGTAGACACGATTGGACTCGAACCAACGACCCCCACCATGTCAAGGTGGTGCTCTAACCAGCTGAGCTACGTGTCTAAATTTGATGACGTGTAGTTTAGCGTAAGCATCCGATATTGTCCAGACACCATAAATAGTAAACGAAAGACTTGCAAATACGTCTTGAAAATTTATTTCATCAAATTAAGCTTTTATATCAATTTTTCTTGAGGCAGCATGTTGCTCATCTTGATAAACTTGGCTCTTCTTTTCTGATGTCTGCTTATCAATTTGAGCACTTGTGCGCTCCTGGCGTTGTGCTTGCTGGGCGGTTTCAGCTTTTAATGTTCGTTTTGCTTCAACTTTAGTCGATTGTTCTTCTTGCACTGCTTTTTTCTCTAACCCTTTTTGCTCTGCGAGTTGGTTATTTACTTGTCTGTTTTGCTCAGAAGCATCTGCCTGTGTAACGGCTGTAGCAGAAACGTTATCAATCACGCTACCTTGAGTAGATTCTGGTGATTGGCTCACGCCACTTTCCTTAAGGTTTTTAAGTTCAGTAATAGCATCACTACTACTTTTCGATTCAACATTAGAAGCAGTATTATTCGCAGGTAAGCCTTTTGCTGTGTAAGAAGACGCTACAACTGAAATGCCTGCTGCTGCCCGGTTAATTTGCCCTGCATCGCTACTGATTGAGACAACTACGCTATTACTTTTAAGCTCTACCGCCTGCTGCGTTGCTTGCTGTTCTTTCGGCGATACTTTCACGGGTTGTGAGGGCGACGCATTACTGACTGAAGATACACTCGATTGAACACTATTAGATGTCAATGCTATTGCCATGATAAACCTCTGACATAGTAAACATCTACACCATATTTTTGACTAATAAGCATTATATTGTTGCAGGTATTGATATATCTGCCTGAAAAATAAAGATTCACACAAAACATTGATGCAACGCATAGCGCTCAACTAACGCTGTTTTGTATAAATGCTAAGGGTATTTTTATACCTCTACCTTAACTATACCCAACAAATACAATACTTTGAAGATAAATCTCTAAGTTACGCGTTTAGATTCACTCAGCGCGTTTGCAGCTTGCCATCTTAACTTGCCTTACTCTTTGTATTCTTTGCGATGCCTTTGGTAAAACTTAACTGCCTAACTTCTAAAATTATCCGTCTGTATGCTTCATACTCTCATTACGCGGTACCGCAAGCGCATGCTCTTCTTTAGGCTCAAACCAACGTGAGGTAAAAATACCTAGCTCATAAAGCCCACATAAGGGTATCGCTAATAAACATTGTGAAAGTACATCAGGCGGGGTAAGTACGGCTGCCACAATAAAAGCCGCTAAAATAACATAGGGTCGCACTTCTTTAAGCTTGGCGCGGCTTACCAACCCTACGCGCACCAATATTAATACGACAATAGGAACCTCAAACGTTGCGCCAAATGTCATTAACAAACTTATCATTAATGAAAGATAGTGCTCCATATCAGGCATTAACGTCACACCTGGCGTTGAGTAATGACTGAAAAAATAAAACATCACCGGTGCAATCACACGATACGCAAATGTCATGCCGATAAAAAACAGCACGACAGCACCAAATACCAAAGGAAAAATAAGGCGTTTTTCAGTTTGATATAACCCGGGCGCAATAAATGCCCATAGCTGATAAAACGTATTGGGCAGCGTAACGACGCCAGCGATCATTAACGCAACCTTCATAGGTACCATAAACGAAGCCACTAACTCGGTACTAATCATTTGGCTTTTTACCGGCAATACGGCTAATAAAGGCGTAGCCAACCAAGTATATAGCTCACGCGCCCAGGGCGTTAGAATGAGAAAACAACCAATCCAACCGACAAAAATCCATATCAAGCGGCGGCGTAGCTCTAATAAATGACTTACAAATGATTCTTCAGAAGCTGACATAGTCAGTACATTATCCTATTCTTCGATATACTATCACTCATTGTATCTGAGCTAGAGTGACCCATGTTTGTTGTCTTTGAAGAAGATGGCGGATTCAAGTTAGGGCGTGTAATCCAAGACCAAAATACCACCCTCCAAGTTGAAACCCTGCACGGTAAACGCGTAAAAGTAAAACGTACCCATGTTTTACTCGAATTTAAGGAACCTGATCTTGCGACTGTGCATCAGCAGGCAGAAGAAGAACAGTCTCAGTTAGAGGTTAGTTTTTTATGGGAAACCTCTTCGCCTGAAGCTGAACTCAATTTTCTGCAAATTGCTAAAGATTATTACGGAAAGCCCCCTTCTCCCGCAGAGGCACTTGCTGTTTTACAAACATTGCATAACGCGCCTATTTACTTTCACCGTAAAGGAAAAGGTAACTATCGCTGCGCGCCTGAAAGTATTGTACGCGCGGCATTAGCAGGGGTAGCTCGGCGTGCTGAAGAGGCAGAGCGGGTGGAGCGATGGAGCCAACAGCTTCAAGCGCACCAATGGCCCCAAGAATGGGATGAAAACACTCGCAACAAATTATTATACAAACCTGATCGGCAAGAGCTCGCTACTAAAGCTGTAGAAGCCGCATGTGCTAAATTAGGGTGCAGTACTCTTAATTTATTACGCGAAGCTCATGTTATTCAATCAGCACATGATTATCATTTTGGGCGCTTCTTATACCAATATTTTCCTAAAGGTACAGGCTGGGAAAATTTACCTGCCCTTGATTTATCATCGTTAGACGCCCTGCCCCTTGGTAATGTACAAGCCCTAAGCCTTGATGATTCGACCACGACAGAAATTGATGATGCTTTTTCCCTCACGTCTTTGGGGGAAGAGCGCTATGAAGTAGGCATTCACATTGCGGTACCCGCGCTTTTAATTCAAGCCGAAAGCGAATGGGATAATATTGCCAGAATGCGTTATTCAACGGTTTACATGCCTGGGCATAAAATCACCATGCTGCCTGAAAATCTCATTGAAGCTTTTTCACTCAATGAGGGCAACATTACGCCTGTGTTATCACTGTATGTTACATGTACCAGCGAAGGCGAAATTCTTGAACACCGAACTGTTCTTGAAAAAATAAGAATTGCAGCCAATTTGCGCCTTGAACATCTGCCCGATGCATTATTTGATCAGGAAGATGACACATGGGGCACCTATAGCCCTTACGCGAGTCAGTTGAAAACAATACATCAACTCGCCCATGCCATTTATGTTCGCCGAGGCAAACCTGATTTACCGCGAACCGATTATTCATTCAGAGTAGAAGACGTTGGAACCGATCAGGAGCGTATTCATATCGACCAGCGCGCTCGCGGAAGCAGACCCGACCGCATGGTTTCAGAATGGATGATTGTTGCCAACACGCTGTGGAGCGGTTTGCTTACTGATGCGAAAGCCGCTGCTTTCTATAGAGTGCAAATGGGCGGCAAGGTTAAAACCAGCAGCCATAGCGATGCACACCAAGGCTTAAATGTTCCGCATTATATGTGGTCAACTTCGCCTTTGCGCCGCTATGCTGATTTACTCAATCAGCAACAGCTTATTGCTTTAGTACGCGGTGAGCCTTTTCCTTACTCACCCTCAGATAGCCACTTTTTGCAAGGCATGAGCGAATTCGAAACAGCGTATAGCGCCTACTCTCAGTTCCAAGATCAAATGGAATTACATTGGTGCTTACGTTGGCTTGAACAAGAAAATATTAAGGGTTTAGAAGCGACAACATTGATGCGTGAATCATTAGTGCGTTTAAATCGCCTGCCAATGGTCGTTAAAGTAAATGGGTTACCTACACCTTCTGTACCAGGAACCCTTTGTCGTCTTCAACTAAATGGATTAGATACCTGGTCGCTAGAAAGTCATTGGCAATTTGAATCGCTGGTATCGCCCCCATCTAGCCCTTTAGACCTTGAACAAAAGGAAACTATCTGCCCATGACTATCATTTTTGATCCTTATGATATTTATGTGCCGCGTAATACCTCGCTCGCACTAAGCTTTTCGCTGATTGCCCATGCGGCTTTGTTCAGTTTCGCATGGAAAATGATTACTAGTCACCCGCAAGTATTAATGAAACCTCAGCTTTCAGTGGTGCTAGTTAACCGTAAAACATCGCAAATGCCTCAAAATGCTTCTGTTTTAGCGCAATCTAATTTAGATGGCGGGGGCAATCCTGACCATATAAGGCATCAGGCTCGCGTATTAGCCATTGATAACCCAACCGCTAATAATGGAAGTAATGCAGCTGGCGAACAACAGCCTTTTCAAGTAACAATTACTCATAAGCAGGAAGCAACAGGAAGCGCTAAAACTTCAGCACCACAAAATGCTCCCGATTATTTAACGCGTTTACAAGGCGCACGCGCTACGCTAAAGCCGCATGCTCAGCAAAATACAGCCACGCTTTCACCTGCTCCTGAGCAGAATACAATTACCTTACCTAATGTAGCAGGTAAAATTTCTACCACGCTTGATACAGGGCAAGAAGGACGCAGCGGAAAAGTATTAGGTGCCAGCACATTAGAGTACCGTTATGCTAGTTATTTGGAAAGCTGGCGCACTAAAATAGAGTTATTTGGAAATCAATACTATCGCTCAGCCAGTGCTGCTACCGGCAAAAAATATTATGGTGTTTTGAGCATTAAACTAAAAGTAAATGCAGATGGAAAATTAGAAAGTGTTGGCATTAAGCGTATTTCAGGAAGCCCTGAACTCGAAAAAATCGCAAAAGAATTTATACTGCGCGCCAGCCCGTTTGATCCTTTTCCTGATGCCTTACGCGCTGAAAAACCAAGCCTTGAAATTACCCGAACTTATACATTTTATAACCCTAATGACAAAGATCAAACCATACGGATTGAGGATTAAGGGATGGATCACTACGCAGTTATAGGAAATCCCGTCGGTCACAGCCGCTCACCGTGGATTCATCAACGTTTTGCACACGATACCGAACAATCGTTAACATACAATGCTCGGCTAGCTCCTATTGATGGTTTTCAAGAAAGCGTTAATCTTTTCCAAACAGATGGCGGCAAAGGGCTAAACGTGACTGTACCCTTTAAACAGGAGGCCTTCCACCTCGCCACTCAACATAGTGAGCGCGCGCAACTAGCTGAAGCCGTGAATACATTAATCTGGACAGGAACCCACTGGCGCGGTGATAACACAGATGGTATTGGCTTATGCCGTGATCTGCTTCAATGCGGTTTTATGGTACCAGGAAAACGTATTGTCATTTTAGGGGCAGGCGGAGCCGTTCAGGGTTTATTGCCGGTATTACTTGAGCAACAGCCTCTTTCTGTTTACATTCTTAATCGAACAGTTAGCCGTGCCCAAGCCCTTGTTGATCGTATGCAGCCTCTGGCCCCACATACGCCCTTGAAAGCCTTAGCATGGGATGCAAATATTGCTGAACCAGTAGATGGAATTATTCAAGCGACCTCAACAGCTCTTTTAACATCCACGGCTTCTCATGAAAGCGTAACCACTCCGAATGAAGACCCTTTTCAATCATTAAAATTTTCATGTAACCCTGATGCGTGGTGCTATGACCTAGTATATGGTCAAGCTGCTAAGGTAACTGCGCAATGGGCAGCTTCACGTCAACTGCGCTTTGCTGATGGTTTAGGTATGCTTGTAGAGCAAGCTGCTGAAAGCTTTTGGTTATGGCGTAATATACGCCCTGAAACACGTCAGGTATTAAGCGATTTACGCAAGTTAATTTAAACATTTTGTTCATCGTTAGCGATTACGAAAAACGATGCCAATAAGGCATGACAGCATCACGACAAGCTACAAACACCGTTTTATGTAAGTTCATAACATTTTTACTGGGTTAAATTTAACGCTATGGCTCGTACCCCTGCCCAAAACACAACATCGTCGCCTTACAAGACTCCCGATAAGGCTCCACGCCTACGCGCAAAAAAAACTTCATTAGGGCGAAAGCTTTGGCTGTTAACAAAATGGACATTCGCTATCACGTGTTCGGTTTTTTTACTATTTCAACTATGGTTTTTAACCCATATTTTATGGTGGAAAAGTAACCCACCGCCCTCTACTGCTTTTATGCGGCAACGCTCAGATGAAAACCCGGGTCTAGCGATTCAATACCATTTTGTTCCCTATCAACAAATTTCTCCCCATTTGAAACGCGCATTAATTGCCGCTGAAGATGCACACTTTTTAATGCATAAAGGATTCGATTGGGAAGGCATTCGTATTGCTTATTTAAAAAATCAAAAACGAGGCTATAGCTACGCCGGAGGCTCCACAATTAGCCAACAACTGGCAAAAAACTTGTTTCTTACCAGTGATAAAAATTTCATTCGAAAAGGGCAAGAAGCGATTATTACCGTTATGCTTGAAAATATATGGAGCAAAGCCCGTATTTTAGAGGTTTATATCAATGTAATTGAATGGGGAAATGGAATTTTTGGTGCAGAAGCAGCCGCACAACATTACTTCAATGTTTCTGCTGGCAAACTGAGTTTAGGGCAAGCTACCCGGCTCGCTGCTATGGTTCCACGACCGCTTTACTATCAGAATCGCACTGGGTCTAGTGTACTTCAGCGCAAGGCCTCTACAGTTCGCGCCAGGGTATCAAGCGCTCAGATTCCTTAAACAATTGCAGTTAATTACGGCCCTTAAATATTCAAGCACTAAAAATTTTTATTAAAATTGTTCTTATATTATTGAGGAGTTTCATGAATACCCCTGGATAAACCCTAGAAGTTTATCCATTAATTTAAGTATTTTCCTTAAATGTTTGACCAGCCCAATCAGGAATTTTTCTATAAAAAATATGCAAGCTACCGCCAGCACTTGAAAATAAAAATCCTTTTGTTTTACCTAGCACCTTTAAGCTTTCATAGGTAAACAAACTAATATGTCCATTTCTTGGAGCGGCGTACCACCAGCTTAATCTTTTACCGGCCTCTATACTGCCATCAGAAACTACTGTTGAAATAAGAATAATGCCATCTTCAACTAAAAGTGTAGATAAATTGCTAATCAGCTCTTCTACATTAGGCACATGTTCAACAACTTCAATCGCTGAGATAAGATCAAATTTTCCTAAACTATCTATATTAATATCGCGATTAACAAAAGGATCATACGTCGTCGAATTCCAGCCTGCCTCACATAAAAGCTTACTTAACAAACCATTTCCTCCGCCATAATCTAAATGCCTTATCTTATTTTTTTCTTCTCCAAATAACTCTTCTAGCAGTAAAAAATTTCTACGAGGACGAGCCTCTAAATATTCGGGATCAATTTCAATATAATGTTCATTATAAATTTTCTTTTCAAAATCCTCCAAACTCCACTCAAAAAATTCTGGCGCATAGCAGAATCCGCATTGATTACATAAAAAATAGGATATGGGAATACCTGATGGAGGCAAGAGCATTTTTTCTTTATCTTCACATGATTTGTTAAAATCCACCACATCTAATAAAATACTATTTCCTGCACATACGGGGCACGTGAATTCATCTATTTAATATTTAAGTAGCGCTTGAATAAGTTGAATAAAAATCTTTTCATTTTTAAATGCATCCTTCAATATTTAAATTTTTTATAGTTATAGTTATTCACATATCGTTCTTAGTTAGAAGGTTTTGAATAACACGCTTAACACTATGCCGCACTATGTCTTTAAACAGCTCTACCTGCAGCCACCGCAGAAGACCATGCCCATTGAAAGTTATATCCCCCTAACCAACCGGTTACATCCACCACTTCCCCAATAAAATGTAAACCTGGCACTGTTTTAGCTTCCATAGAATGCTGATGTAACGCCTTAGTATCAACACCGCCTCGCATTACTTCGGCTTTTTTATACCCCTCTGAACCTTTAGGAACTAAGTTCCAATGTTGTAAGCTATCAGCCAGCTGACGTAATGTTTTATCTGAAACCTCTGCTAATTTACGATCTGAGGAATCTTTTAAATCAGGCCGGGCTGTCAGTAGCCATTCATGCGCCAGACGTTTAGGCAGCCAGGCGCATAGCACATTGTTTAAATGTTGGCGTGAGGTTTTTTTCTCTTGGACTAATAATTCATCTAAACGATGATCAGGAGATAAATTCAGCTTAATAGATGCTCCAGGCTTCCACACTGTTGAAATTTGTAAAATGGCCGGGCCGCTTAACCCTCGATGCGTAAAGAGTAAATCTTCTTTAAATAGCGCCCGCTCTTTTCCATTCTCACACTGCACATCAACTTCTAACGCAATTCCTGCTAGTTGGGAGAATGCCGCCCAACTTTCAGACTCAAATGTTAACGGAACTAACGCGGGGCGCGGTTCGATAATAGGTATGCCAAATGTTTTTGCACATTTTAATCCCCAATCGGTTGCTCCTATTTGCGGAATAGCCATGCCCCCTGTCGCTATTACCACCCTATCAGCTTTAACAGCCCCGCCCTCTAGTTCAATACGAAACCCTTTTTCTTCCTGCTGAAGGGAAATAACTTTACAAGGCATTTGCCACTTAACGCTGCCCGCTTCGCACTCTTGCTCAAGCATGCGAATAATCGCCTGGCTGGAGTCATCACAAAACAGCTGGCCTTTATGCTTTTCATGAAAATCAATTCGATGACGCTTAACTAAATCGATAAAGTCTTTTGCACTATATTGAGAAAGTGCTGAGCGGCAAAAAGCAGGATTCGCTGAAAAAAATTGCGCAGGAGAAGTATTCACATTGGTAAAATTACAACGCCCCCCTCCTGATATTCTAATTTTCTCAGCTAATCGTGTTGCGTGATCAACTAATAAAACGCGTTTACCTCGCTGGCCCGCTACCGAAGCACACATCATGCCTGCTGCGCCCGCACCAATAACTACCACATCAAAAGATTTCATACGACAACCAATACTATTATAAATACGTGTAAATACTCACTAGAAGTGACGCAGCTAGCCCCTTTCAGCGAGTTGGCAACTTAGCGCACTGGCAATTTAGCGCACTTCGTCTACTGTCTGTATTGCCATGCGGGCCATCTCATGCGAGGAATTTCCCGCCTTGATAAAGAACTGTTGTATAACTTCTAACTCATATTGCGTTTTAGAGCCATCTAATTCCTTGGTCTTACATGATACATTTCATGATACCGGAGAGTATTAAACCCAACGATTTTCGATTTATGCAACTATTTTATGCGCAAGAGCCTTAACTTCCCCGCAAGAATCAGCGATACAAGCTTTATCCTGTGTATAATGTTTCTCATTGTGTCTGATACGAGGCGTGTATGCGTCAGTCTGTAAAAAACGTAAGCTTGGTAGGGGTCGGCGCCCTTGCTGGTGTGTTGCTGTCTGTTACCTTCTCTGCTGATGCCAATAAAGGCGGAGTCATTAATCTTCCTTATGATGAGCTACGCATTTTTGCGGATGTGTTCAATAGAATCAAGCAAGATTATGTAGAGCCTGTTAACGATAAAAAACTCATGCGCGAAGCCATACAAGGTATGGTTTCGGGTTTAGACCCTCACTCTGTTTTTCTTGATGAAGAAGGCTTTAAAGAGCTTCAGGTTTCTACTCAAGGCCAGTTTGGTGGGCTTGGTATCGAAATTTCGGGTGAAGACGGGTTGGTAAAAGTGATTGCCCCAATTGAAGATACCCCTGCATTTAATGCAGGTATTCGCAGCGGCGATTTAATTACCAAGGTCGATAACAAACCGGTAAGAGGCCTTTCTTTAGCGGAAGCGGTTAAGCTGATGCGCGGTGAGCCTGGAACAAAAGTAACGCTTACTGTTTTCCGTAAAGGCGAAGATCAGCCACTTGTTCTGAAGCTTGAGCGTGCAATTATTCATGTAAAAAGCGTAAAAGGTAAATTGATTGAGCCTGGCTATGCCTGGGTAAGAATCAGCCAGTTCCAAGAAAACACAATGGAGTTGTTATCTAAAAAGCTGACTGAATTAAACGTTAATGCACCATTAAAAGGTTTGATTCTTGATTTACGCGATGATCCGGGCGGATTGCTAAATGCAGCCGTTGGCGTATCTTCAGTATTCCTGCCAAAAGATAGCTTGGTTGTGTATACCGATGGCAGACTCAGTAACTCTAAGATGAAACTTTATGCACGGCCTGAGTTTTATGCTGATTCACGCACGAATGATCCTATCCAAAAATTAGGCAATACCTTCCGCTCGACACCCATTATTGTTCTTGTAAACGGTGGCTCTGCCTCGGCTTCTGAAATCGTTTCAGGCGCGTTGCAAGACCATAAACGAGCTAAAGTATTTGGAACACCTACATTTGGTAAGGCTTCAGTACAAACAATTATTCCGTTAAGTAACAGCAATACAGCAATTAAGCTAACCACTGCTCGCTACTTTACACCTAATGGTCGTTCTATTCAGGCTAAAGGTATCGTACCTGATACGATTATCGAGCAAGAAACGCTTGATGGAACGGGTACTGCTGCACGCTTAAAAGAGTCTGATCTTTTTCACCACTTAGAAGGTGAAGAAGCACTTTCCACCAGCACACCTGAAGCTACTGACTCAGCCCCTGGTAAGGAAATTGAAAAGGTCAAAGAGAAGGATAATAAGGATAAAGAGAAAGACTCGAAGAAAAAGTCTGACTCAGAGTCAAAAGCTACACCTGAAAGCAAAGATCTACCATTACCGCTCCGGAAGAAACCGCTTGAATATGGTGGCGCAGACGATTATCAGCTTAAACAGGCAATGAATGCTCTTAAGGGTTTACCTGTTGTTCCTCGTTCACCCGCTGTTCCTGCAACAAGTACCTCTGGCGCGCCTTCTTCCACTAAAGGCAAATAATAAGGGGAAACTGTGAAAAAAGTTATTCTCATTGGTGGTGGCAACATGGCATCTGCCCTCTTAGGAGGGTGGAAAAAGAAATCATTGGTTGAAGAAGCCTGGGTGATTGAGCCAAAAGCAGATCAACGTGAGTGGTTACACGAACATTACCAAGTTCACACAGCAGCAACGATAAGTGAAGCACCTGCCAATGATGTTGATGCTTGGATACTAGCGATTAAACCTCAAGTAGCCAAAACGGTTTTAGCACAATTACCTCAGCCTCCTTCGCACATGCCTGTTATTTCTGTGATGACAGGCATTCGCCTCGAAACTCTGCAACGCTGTTTACATCAGCATAAAGTTCTCATCCGTGCAATGCCTAACACACCTGCTTTAATACAAGCAGGTGTAACAGGCTTGTTTGCAGCAGAAAGCGTTGACTTAACAGCACGAAAAAAATGTGAGAAATTATTTCGTGCCGTAGGGCGAGTAGTGTGGTGTGATGCAGAAAAGCAGCTTGATGCTATTACTGCCCTAAGCGGCAGCGGCCCTGGTTTTGTTTTTTATATGATGGAAGCTTTTTTAGAAGCAGCGCGTGAGTTAGAGCTCCCCAATAACATCATAGATGAGTTAGTCAGCAGCACTTTCGGGGGTGCTATCGCTTTAGCACAGCATAGCCATGAGTCACCTGGTTTATTGCGGGCGCGAGTTACTTCACCGGGCGGAACAACAGAAGCAGGGATTTTAACGCTTGACTCTGCTCAGGTTGGCGAACATATTCAAGCCGCTATTTTGAAAGCAGCGCATCGAGCAAGACAATTAGGTGATGAACTCTCAGTTTAGTAGCTGATTTTTTTCTTAACTTTTCACTACTTGATAAATTCTTTTTTCCTGAAATCTTCCGCTACCGTATCAGTCAGGTCTGTAGCGGAAGCTCATCTCTACATATTACCCAAATTCGGGTTCAATATCCAAAGGCTATGGCATGTCAATCCTGATTGAACTTATTGACTGGTGTGCAAGTGCTTTTGCCTGCATGTTAATTTTACGTATTTACTTTAGCTATCACCAGGTTTCATTTTCTCATCCGCTTGGTAACCTTATTCTCCGTTTTACAAGCCCTGTTTTGCGCCCTTTACGCCGTGTGATTCCACATAACTGGAATTGGTTTGGTGTGGACTGGACGCTTATTTTTGTTGCACTCCTATTTTTCTGGGGTTGGCATGGCTTAATGTTTTTACTAGAACATGCATCACCCTGGGGCTACTTCTGGCCGCCTCTAGCATGGCTTGCTACACTTGCAAACTCTGTCTTAGGATTAGTGCATGGGCTTAGCGGCATGTTGTTATGGATGGTATGTTTGCATATTGTACTTTCTTGGGTCAGCAATGCACCAGTTGACTGGCTGCAACAAGCGGTACAACCTTGGCTGGCTCCACTTCAAAAAGTGCTTCCTTCACTGTATGGACTTGATTTCTCCCCTCTTGCGCTTATTATTGCGTTAAAAGTAGCCACGCATGTTCTTGAAGAAACGATGCGGATATCACCACCCCGCGGGCTACATGCTTTTTTATCTAGCTCTCCGTTTTGATGTTGTACTAGGGCTTTCTTTATTCCTCTAAAACCTTCTTATACTCTCTTATGCCTTTTATACCTCTTGCTAATATCTTCACACTTTGAACTAATCATAGATTCCCTCTCCCCTTGAGGGAGAGGGCTAGGGTGAGGGGGTGGTGGAGTTCAGCTACAAATTTATTTGATTGTTAATTTTATATAAGAACACGATAAAACCACCGAATAAGTAACATTAACCAACCCCTCACCCTACCCTCTCCCTCAAGGGGAGAGGGAAAGAACATGACAAAGTATAGGTATAGATTAGGGGCCTTGAAGGGGTGATAGATACTAACGCATTCTTTGAAATATAAATAATTGCTCACTCCCAATGAAAAAAACCAATCTTTCTCCACCTAGTAACAAGAGTAAAAAGCCTTCCCAAATGGGAGAAATTCGTATAATTGGCGGAATCTACCGCGGTCGAAAACTTAAATTTCCTGCGCTTCCTGGTTTACGCCCTACGCCCGATCGTGTTCGCGAAACTTTGTTTAACTGGCTAGGCCAAACACTTGAAGGTTGGCGGGTGCTTGATCTTTTTGCAGGCAGCGGCGCTTTATCATTTGAAGCAGCCTCACGCGGCGCCACTGATATTATTGCAATTGAACATCACCCTCAGACTTTTGCAGCCTTAAAACAGAATGCAGAGCTTTTACAAGCGCCTATTCGGTTATTTAATCAAGATGCTGCCTTAGCGCTTAACCATTTCTCGAGTAGCGATACTCCACGCTTTGATCTTATTGTTGCAGATCCACCTTTTGAAAAAATTGACCAATGGGTGCCTCTTCTGATTGAATTTGCTCAACAATATTTGCATCCTTCTGGCTGGCTTTATATTGAAAGCCCTAAACCACTAGACCTTCTCCCAGATGCGCATAAATTGAGGGTTTATCGTAGCGCAACAGCAGGGCAAGTATGCTACCATCTTTACCAATTGGCTTAGTCTGAACTTCAGAGTTGCCGTTTTTTATGTGCTCATCTAATCTTTTATAGGTGTAAGGCGTGCACAACATTGTTTTAATTTTTAGTTAGAATGACCTCATGCCAGCTAACTTAATCTGATGCCGTATCATTGCTAGGTATGGAGCACGCTTGCAAGAGGTTAGATTTGCCGACTATTTTAGTAAACGGATTAACATGCTCACGTTCCAACAACTGATATTGAAATTACAAAACTATTGGGATCAACAAGGCTGTGCATTACTTCAGCCCTATGACATAGAAGTAGGAGCCGGCACGTTTCACACGGCTACATTCTTACGTGCACTTGGGCCAGAGCCTTGGAAAGCAGCCTACGTACAACCTTCACGCCGCCCAAAAGACGGGCGCTATGGTGAGAACCCCAATCGGTTACAACATTATTATCAATATCAAGTTGTTTTAAAACCCTCACCCGATGATATTCAAGATCTGTACTTAGGGTCACTTAAAGCAATTGGCCTTAATTTAAATGAACATGATGTTCGCTTCGTCGAAGACGACTGGGAATCACCGACATTAGGTGCATGGGGACTCGGTTGGGAAGTATGGCTTGATGGAATGGAAGTTACTCAATTTACCTATTTTCAGGAAGTTGGGGGCATTAGCTGTAAGCCGGTATTAGGCGAAATCACCTATGGATTAGAACGCCTTGCCATGTATATACAAGGTGTTAACAACGTTTATGATCTTATATGGACGCATGATCCTCATACAGGGCAAACACTCAGCTATGGCGATGTGTATCATCAAAATGAAGTAGAACAGTCTACTTATAATTTTGAATATGCTGATGTAAATTGGTTACTAAGCCAATTTAATCACTATGAAGCCCAGGCTAATCGCCTGATGGAAAATAACTTATCGCTTCCCGCCTTCGAAATGGTCATGAAGTGCTCTCATACTTTTAATTTATTAGATGCACGCGGTGCTATTTCTGTTACTGAGCGCGCAGGCTATATTGCCCGAGTACGTGTATTAGCACGAGCAGTCGCTCAATCGTATTATCAAAGCCGTGAGGCCCTAGGTTTCCCTATGTTAAAAACCACAGACGCAATTGCCCATACTGCCCCTACAGAAGCATCGCCCATCATCAACCAAAGGGAGGGCGCATAATGTCTCAATCTGCTGCTCCCATTTCAACTGCCCCCTCAAAAAGTTCTTCTTTATTGATAGAGCTATTAACCGAAGAACTTCCTCCCAAATCTTTATGGCGCCTTGCCCAGAGTTTTGCTGAAAATATTTTAGCAGGGCTGCAACAACACCAGCTTGCCTCTGACGCTGCCGTTGCTACACCGTTTGCCACACCGCGCCGCTTAGCGGTACGCATTGATGCAGTATATGAACAGCAACCCGATGGCACTGTTCGTAAGCGAGGCCCAGCAGTTGCAAGTGGCCTTACTGAACAAGGGCAACCTACCCCTGCGCTATTGGGTTTTTTAAAAAGTTGTTCAATAACTTTCGATAAGCTGACGCAAGAAGAACAAAACGGTCATCTGTATTTCTTCTTTGAAGCTAAACATATTGGTAAACCTCTTGCAGAGTATTTGGGTGCTATTTTAGAAACTGCTGTTAAAAAATTACCCATCTCTAAGACCATGCGCTGGGGCGCTTCTACCGAGAGTTTTGTACGGCCTGTACATAGCGTTGTTGCCCTATATGGCAATCAAGTTGTACCTTTAGCGTTGCTTAGTCATCAAAGCGGTCGCGAAACCCGCGGGCATCGTTTAATGGCAACACGTTCTAGCCTATCGATTACCAACGCCACGACGTATGAAAACGAGCTGGAAGCCGAAGGCTACGTAATTGCTAACTATGAAGATCGAAAAAATCGTATTAAAGAAGCGTTGCTCGCTACGCTGCAAGACAATGAAGTGATTGTAATGCCTCCTGCATTGCTTGATGAAGTTTGCGGCTTAGTAGAGTACCCCGTCGTTTTACGCGGCAACTTTGATGAACGCTTTCTAGCGATTCCTAAAGAAGTTTTAATTCTTTCCATGCAAACGCATCAACGCTATTTTGCGATTGAGAACAAAGAAGGTAACTTAACCCCTTCTTTTCTTTTAGTAAGCAACATTCGTACCGAAGACCCCTCTAAAATTATTGAGGGAAACCAACGTGTGCTGCGAGCGCGCCTTTCTGATGCGCAATTTTTCTTTCAGCAAGATAAAAAAACACCGCTTCGTGAACGTGCAAAACAATTAAAAACTGTTATTTATCACCAAAAATTAGGAACGCAAGCAGAGCGTGTAGAGCGTGTTAAACAATTAGCCATTCAAATTTATGCGCCTTTCCGCAATGCTTGGCAGTTGCCACCTGATCGACTTGAAGAAGCGATTGATATCGCTAAAGCAGATTTACTTTCGGATATGGTAGGCGAGTTTCCTGAACTACAAGGCGTTATTGGCAGTTATTATGCTGAACAAGAAGGCTTTCACCCCAATATTGTTTTGGCGTTACGTGAGCAATATCAGCTGAAATTCGATGGTCTTACACTTGCACCTGCACAACGTGAACGTGCCTTGCTAAGTGTTGTTATCCGCGTAGCTGATCGTATAGAAACATTAGTTGGTTTATATGGAATTGGATTAATTCCCACAGGCGATAGAGATCCGTTTGCGCTAAGGCGATGTGCTTTTGTCATATTGGATTCATTAGAGTGGCTCTGCCAAGAAGCACGCGCAGGCCGCCTTGCCCCTCTTCGATTACCTGCTATTAAAAACTGGCTTAATTTAGGCATGGGTGTTTTTGCTCCCGGCAAGCTGACAGAAAGTGGCGATGCCATGTTTGAGTTTATTCTTGAACGTGTTCGCCAGCGCTTAACTCAAGATTACCCAGCTGAAGTAGTAGAAGCTGTTCTTAGCTCTCCCGCTTCTGTCGCCGAAGCTCGCTTAAGAGTAGAAGCGTTATCTAAAAATATTGATAGCGCAGCACTTAGAGCCTTAGCCCAAGCCCATAAACGTGTGCAAAATCTATTGAAAAAAACCGATTTAACCTCTTTACCTGCGGTGGATCCCATTCATTTTCAAAGCAATGCAGAACAATCACTATGGGATGCTTTACAAGCTTTAACACCTAACTGTGAATCCATGTTAAGTACCTTACATATTGAAGCGGCAATTGATACATTAGCCGAATTAGCAGCCCCTGTTGATCGTTTTTTTAATGAGGTTATGGTCATGGCGGATAACCCGGTTATTCGCGCTAATCGTTTAGCGTTATTAGCGACCTTGGATGGTTTAATACTTTCGGTTGCACATTTAGCTGTGCTCGCATAACTCAGGTTCATATCACAAAGGTCATTTCATGAAGTTGATTGTTCTTGATCGCGATGGAGTTATTAACCAAGACAGCGACCGTTTTATTAAAAATCCTGATGAATGGGTGCCCATTGAAGGAAGCTTGGAAGCGATTTCTAGACTCACGCATGCCAATTTTCATGTTGTTGTCGCCACGAATCAATCAGGAATAGGACGCGGTTTATTTGATATTGATGCTTTAAACCGCATTCATCAAAAAATGCATAAAATGGTTGCTACTGCAGGAGGGTTAATTGAGGCTGTCTTTTTTTGCCCTCATAGCGCAGAAAGCAGATGCGAGTGCCGAAAACCTAAACCAGGAATGCTTCATGAAATTGAGCGGCGCTATGGAATTTCTATCAAAGGCGTACCTTTCGTCGGTGATAGTTTAAGAGATTTACAAGCAGCCGTTAGCGCACATGCCCTTCCTTTTCTGGTTTTAACCGGCAAAGGTGAAAAAACACTGGAACAAGGCAACTTACCGCCCCATACACGCATTTTTCCTTCTTTAGCAGCTGTTGTTGATACATTGCTTCTTGAAGAAGAAGAATTACTTGAGCAAGGGGAGTCAGAAGCCTCGTGAGTGATCGCCCTTCCTCTTTTTCCATTGCGCTACGTTCTATTCTATTTCATCTGTGTGTCGCGTTAATTACCCCTCCTTACGCTGTTTTTGCCTGCTTACTTTTTCCGCTACCTCATCAGTTGCGCTACAAACTTATTACGGGGTGGACACGTCTAATTATTTTTTTCGCACGCACTCTATGCGGCATTCGCTTTAATATTAAAGGAACTGAGCATCTGCCTAGCCAACCTTGTATTCTTGCCTTAAAGCATAGTTCAGCATGGGAAACGTTTGCTGCACAATTAATTTTTCCGCCGCAAGTATGGGTACTTAAACGAGAACTTTTATGGATACCCTTTTTTGGATGGGGCTTATGGCAGTTACAACCCATTGCAATTAATCGCTCATCAGGTGCAAAAGCAATGCGCCAAATGATTCAGCAAGCTAATGATCGAATAAAAAAAGGGTTATGGATTGTCGTTTTTCCTGAAGGTACCCGATCGCTTCCTGGCGAGCGTATCGAATATAAATCAGGCGCTGCGCATCTCGCGCGCTCATTAAATATCCCCTTGGTTCCGGTGGCTCACAATGCAGGGTATTTATGGCCTAAAAATGATTGGAGGCGTTACCCGGGTGAGATCACCATCGAAATTGGTACTCCTCTTTTACCTGATCATTTTCAGAATGCTAAAGTGCATACGCAACACTTAGAAGAATGGATTGAAGGAACTGTTCATCAACTAGGCAATCCCCGCTTATAAATATTACCAATTATTTACATTTAAACCCTAAATAAATTACCATTTTAGCCGATAATATTTCATAAGTACCATTTTGTAAGACTATTAAATAAACATTTATTATATGTGTCACGTGCTGATTAATAATATTAAGACTAGCATTTGAATGGCGCCTATTTAGCAGGTGCAATGTTATTAAAAATTTGCATTTTAAGCCTTTACATTCTCTACATAAGGCTTGAAATTATTATGTCAACATGTTTAAATATCAGGATTTTATAAAAAATCCATTTTTTTGAATCACAAAGCGTGAAGCATTAATAACTACTCGTTTACAATCGGGTTCTATCATTGATGATGCACTCTAGAGCAAGCGGGTTCAAAAAGAGGTAAATGATCACACATATAATAAGTAAAAATCATTGCCAATATTGGCAGACAATTGTTACTTGCTTTTATCATTTGTTATCAATAATTATATAGATTGCCTCAGAAAATAGATTGACTCTGAAGCAGCAATACCATTATGCATAATGGCATGATAAAGCAGCCTTTTTCTAATCATTTTCAACGTTTAAAGGAGAACAAATACCGCGCTTTGAAGTCTTGGAAAATAATATACTCCTCTGACCATTCATTACAGCAGAGGCACGCACCATTTCTTCTATTTTGGAGGATTCTCAATGATACCGAAAACTCATCATTTTCAACTTGACCACGCCACCAAAAAAGCACATATCGGCAACACCGATATTATTAGTGTTGAACTGCCCGAAAGCCCCACAACAGGCTATCGCTGGCAATTAGCTCCCCATGTAAAATTGCCGGGGCTAAACTTAATTGACCAACAATTTAAAGTTAATCTAGCGCAAAACTCAGGTGTACGAACCTTTGTATTTCGTCCTACAGGCGAACGAACCGAAGCACAACTTCATTTTTGTCTGAAGCGTGCAGCGGATGCATACCGAAATAGTCTGCAAGAATTCGGCCTAGAT
>JAZKAR010000019.1:85389-166859 GCA_040389065.1 Pseudomonadota bacterium
TATTGATGTTGTACCATCGACTAACTAAAACAGTTTGTACTACAATGTTGCCATGAGCGACATACCATTTTCATTCAGCCCACCCCTAGCTGAACACAACGATCTCAATACCCATTGGTTACAACGGAGCCTGCAATCCGTCTGGCATCCCTGCACACAAATGCAGCACCATCCCCAGTTGCCGCTGGTACCCATTCAGCGGGCACAAGGTACATGGCTCTTCGATTTTAATGGCAATCGAATTCTCGATGCCATCAGTTCTTGGTGGGTGAACGTGCTAGGGCATGCTCACCCCCACATCACTGCGGCTATCCATAAACAAGTTGATACGTTATCACATGTTATGCTTGCCGGATTTACACACACACCTGTTATAGAACTTTCTGAACGGCTTGCTGATCTTGCACCTGTAGGATTAGGGCATAGCTTTTATGCATCTGATGGCGCCTCTGCCATCGAAATTGCTTTAAAAATGAGCCTGCATACTTGGCATCAGCAAGGTTTTCCGCAAAAGAAACGATTTGCTTATTTAGCAAAAAGTTATCATGGCGAAACCGCTGGCGCGTTATCTGTTACAGATGTGCCCCTCTTTCGTCAAAACTATCAAGACTTACTATCGCATCAACATATACAGTTACCAACGCCTGACCCACGTTTATTAGACCCTGACGCTAAGGTATTAGACCCTGAAGGTTCACTTGCTGCAGAAGCAGCCGCGCTGAGTTTAAAAAAAGTTGAGGCTATTTTAGAAGAACAGCATATTCATTTAGCTGCCATTATTGTAGAGCCTTTAGTACAAGGTGCAACAGGCATGCTGATGTATCACAGTGCATATCTAAAAGGTTTACAGGCGCTATGTAATTATTATGATATTCATTTAATTGCAGATGAAATCATGACAGGCTTTGGGCGTACGGGCACGCTCTTTGCCTGTGAACAAGCCAATTTAACACCTGATTTTTTATGTTTATCAAAAGGGATTACTAGCGGAACACTACCTCTTTCTGTGGTGATGACAACAGATCGAACATTTGAAACTTTTTACCGCCCAGAGTTTCATAAAGGCTTTTTACACTCTCATTCCTATACTGGCAACCCTATTGCTTGTGCAGCTGCTGGTGCGGTGTTAGATGTTTTTGAGCACGACAAAATCATTTTAAAAAATCAAATGTTGAGCCAAAAAATAGCACAACATGCACAATCGCTTTCGCAGTATCCCTCTATTCGACACCTGCGCCAACGCGGTTTGATTCTAGCCTTCGATTATCACGGCGCTAGCCCTAGCTGGAGTAGTAATATATTTAAAACAGCTCTTCAGCATGAAGTGTTATTACGCCCTATTGGCAATACCTTATATATTATGCCGCCTTATTGTATTACTGACGAAGAGCTTACTGTTCTATTTAATGCTATTCATCAATGCCTGAGTTAATAGATATGTTCCGATTGAAGATTTCTGCTTGCTGCAAAAGGGAGTTGCTGTGCTTCCGGTGCTCATTTACCTTAGTAAACTCCGCTCCGGTTCTCGCAAAATCCCTTTTTCGCCAGCGCATAAACATCAATCGGAACATATCTCATGCCTGATGCACCACTTTATCGTTATCGTATTGCTGTACCTCTAAGTTTTCCTAAAGAACCTAATGGAATTCTTGATTATCTTAGCGCAGAGCTTTTAACAGTAGGAACCCCCGTTAGTGTGTCTGTTCGCCAGCATGCTACCTTAGGAGTTGTATGGGCAGCAACATTACAAAATTCTGTAGCTAGCACCACCGATAGCACCCTTAAAACTATCGAAAAAGCATGGCTACAATGCCTTTTGTCTCCTGAACATTGTCGCTTTATTGAGCAGGTAGCACGCTATTATCACCAGCCGCTAGGGCGCATGTTAAACCTCTCATTCCCACCCGATACTAAACGTTATTTTGAAAAGCCGCCTCGGGCCTCTAAGCTAAGCTCTAAATCAACTTCTTTATCTAGAAAATCACTTCCATCCCATACGCTCACATCAGCTCAACAGGCTATTATTGAGTCGATTGTTCCTCAATTCTCAGCATTTTCTGTTCACCTCATTCATGGCATTACCGGCAGCGGAAAAACAGAAATTTATCGCCATCTCGCTCGACAAGTGATTCAGCAAGGCAAACAAGTACTTTGGTTGGTACCTGAAATCAAACTTACTCCCCAACTTTTACAGCAACTTGCACCTGAATGGGCAGATCAAATGGTGGCATTGCATAGCCATCTGGCTGGAGGCCAACGCTTTAAAGCCTGGCAACGCGCCCAGCAAGGTGATGCAGCCCTTATCGTTGGTACGCGTCTTGCTGTATTTACGCCATTACCACGGCTAGGACTTATTATTATTGATGAGGAACACGATGCCTCATTCTGCCAAACAGATAATATTCGCTACCATGCTCGGGATGTCGCTGTATGGCGAGCCAAGCACTTTAACTGCCCAATTATTTGAGGTAGTGCTACACCTTCTCTTGAAAGTTACGTGAATGCTACGCAACGCCATACATATCAGTATCATGCTTTATTGCAACGTGCTGTTGCGGGCGCGACACTGCCTGCGATTTATCTTACAACACCGGATAAAAAAGCCCTTTATCCTTGGTCACAAGCACTTGATCAGGCGCTTGAGCAACGATTAGCGCGAAAAGAACAAAGCCTCATTTTTTTAAACCGCCGTGGTTATGCACCCATGCTGCACTGTGCAGCGTGTAGTTGGACAGCTGACTGCAAACATTGTTCCGCTAAAATGGTATGGCATAAAGATCAGCAAAAGTTACGATGCCATCATTGCGGTACACACTATCAGGTGCCCCGGCAATGCCCCAAATGCGGTCACCCTGATATCTTCCCTATGGGGCTAGGAACACAAAAACTAGAAGAATGCTTACAAAAACGCTTCCCCGAAGCTACTATTCTTCGGGTAGATCAAGACTCTATGAGCAAGAAAAAAGCGTGGGAAGATGCATTAGCCAATATTGCTTCTGGCGAAGTGAATATCTTAGTAGGCACTCAAATGCTGGCAAAAGGCCACCACTTTCCTTTATTAACCCTCGTGGGAATGTTAGGCATTGATGATGCTTTATTTAGTGCTGATTTTCGTGCGCCAGAACATGCATTTGCTCAACTTACACAAGTAGCGGGGCGCGCAGGACGCGAAAAAAATCCTGGAGATGTATTTATTGAAACCGGTCACCCCGATCACCCTCTTTTTCAAAGTATTTTAAAAAATAATTATAATGAAGCGGCTCAAAGCTGGATTCAAGAGCGGCAAAATCATCAGTTACCACCATTTAGTTATTATGCATTGCTATGGGCTGAAAGTAAGCAGACTGAACTTGTGCAGAGTTGGATACAACAAACGTATCAGCAGGCCCTTAAACTCAGTACTCAGCAGACGTTTACCATTGATATTACTCCGCCTATGCCTGCGTTAATGGAAAAGAAAAAGGGATGGCATCGCTATTACTTTGCTTTCTCAGCGCAGCAACGCCCACATCTTCATAACATGCTTGATAAAATCGAACAGATTATTTATCAGGAAGGATGCAGCCACAAAATTCGCTGGCGTATTGATGTAGATCCTTCGTTATTATGACGACATTATCTTAATACCATTCTTGATACTGCACTGCTTATACTTTCTCTAATCTAAGTCTTACTTGACCTGATAAATCGGCACAGCATAAATAAACACATTCAATTTAGATAATTGCTAAAAAATTCACTTATGTGGTTATACATTCTCAATAATTGCGATTAGAGCATAGAAAGAATTAAACAGGTAGTACGGTGGTAAAGTGATATTGGCCATTATGATAGAAAGATTGTTGATGACTCTATATTTTATAAAACGGTGGCGAGTGGTTTCAACCTGCTTGCTATCATTTTGCTTCATCGTAAATAGTTCTCATAGTGCGACCGTATCACTGCTGCCTGCCCCATCTCCCGTTAACTTATGCGCCTTACTCGCTCAAAAGCTTAAAGATCCTTTTCTAGAACTTGATAGTTTACGTTGCAATACAGCGTTTAATGAACTAAAAAGCCAAAATGATCCTCAACTTGAGGCCATCCAAAATGAAATGTGTTCTGCGATTGCTTCTGTACGCAATAATCCATTCGCCCGCACCGATTCTGTTACCTGCAAAAAAGAACAACGCAAGCTATTAATCTCTTCAACAAATCCCAACCATGTATTTCAGGAACGCGTACAACATTTAGTAGAACAGATTGCACCTTCCTCTAAAGCCTTATCCATGCCGTCTTGGTGTGGGTATCTTGCTAAAATACATGCTAAAGATAATTTTCTTCAGGATATCAATGCTTGTCAGGCATTTGCAGCTGAACGCTATCGTACTTCGCCTGTGGCATCTCTTAACGAATATAGAACCTATTGTGAACAGCTAGCCTCTGCCCATTTCCCTTATTTAGAAAAACAGGAGTCTCTAAGGCTATGCCCGGCAGTGTCTAATGAAATTGTTCGGCTTCAATATATTGAAAAGAAAACTCTCGAAGGCGAACAACAAGAACGTTTACGCCTCTTTTTTTGGATCAGCGTTTATTTGCTGATGGCTAATGCTGTTCGAATTTCAATCTATTATTTTTATATACGACCCAAGCAACGCAAGAAAGCAAAAGAAGAAGAACGTAACACACAAATTTTAGAACGTAGTCAACATGAAATATTAACATTTGGAGAAGATGCAGAAGTACGTGAGCAACGACTCATTCGATTATTTGAACAACAAGAGTATACCTTCGAGTATATTGAAACAGATTATCAAGATGCTGGCTTACAGTTACGTTTTACAATTAGCCGGTCGTTAGCAACTCTTTTGCCTAGAGATCAAGCAGCATTAGGCATTGCTTACCTGCTCTTTAACCGTGATCTTATTCATTACAAAGCTTTTGATAGAATACGTTTTGGTATTATTTATGATCAAGGCAATACACCCTTACAAAATTATTATTACAGAGCAACAAACCCCTCTACACATATTACAGACTCAGCCACTGCACTCAAGTTATATGTTACGCATACCAATGTTAGTTTGGAAATTGCGAGCGACCTAGCCTTTGCTTTATTGAAGGAATGTTCTGAAAAAGCACCTGATAACCCTATTGTAAATTATCTACACACGCTCTCGTCTGCGTTTGATTCCCAACCATCATAACTGAAATAATTTATTAAGCATTTAACAGCAAGCGAAATTGTTCAGGCGATACGGGTTTGCTAAGATAATAGCCTTGCACTAAATCACAATGTTGCTCGCGTAGAAAGTTATACTGATCTAAAGTTTCTACACCTTCGGCAATCACTTCTAACCGTAAGCTATGAGCAAGTGCGATAATGCTGAGAATAATAGCCTGATCATCTTTATTATCAGGAAGCTCCATTACAAATGAACGATCAATTTTAATGGTGCTTACTGGGAGGCGCCTTAAATAAGAAAGCGAAGAATACCCTGTTCCAAAATCATCTATACTCATTCGTATGCCAAGGTTTTTTAATTGCTCAAGTACCTGCAATGTCTCTTCAGTATTTTCCATCACACTACTTTCTGTGATTTCCAAATCGAGAAGATGAGGGGCCAAGCCAGTTTCTTGCAATACCTTCTCGACAGTGGTCGGAAAATGTTTATTTTTCAATTGCCTTACAGATACGTTTACGCCTACTCGGATCTCCGGTAGCCCTGATTGAATCCATTCTTGAAGTTGTTTACAAGCAGTACGTAACACCCATTCACCGATAGCATTAATAAGCCCCATTTCTTCAGCAATAGGAATAAACTGAAGTGGCGAGATCATTCCATACTTAGGATGTATCCAACGAATCAGCGCTTCCATACCAATAATACGCCCATCACTTAGTTGTGCTTGTGGCTGATACACTAACTTAAGTTGCTCATCAAATACTATGCCGTGCAAATCATTTTCAAGGCGTATGGTTTCAGCCAAACTCTGTTCCATCTCCGGCTTAAAAAACTGAAAAGCAATTGAATCTTTTCTTGCCCGATGCATTGCTATTTCTGCGTATTTAACAAGGTTATGCGCATCCGAAGTATCGAGTGGCGAAACCGCAATCCCAATATTTGCTGTAATAAAGATTGTGTGTTCTTCTATACGAAAAGGCGACGAAAGTGCTCGATGTATGTTTTGAGCAATACTTCCTACAATATTAGGGTTTTCAATATTCGTCAGTAAAATAACAAACTCATCCCCACCTAGGCGTGCAATACAATCTGTTGCACGAATTCTATGCTTAATGCGCTGTGCCAAGGCAATAAGCAGGCGATCACCAATTTGAGAGCCAAAGGTATCATTGATACGTTTAAATCTATATACATCCATAAATAACAATGCAACTGTTTCCTGAGACTGCTCTGTTTTACCTTCTAATATTTCTAAAAAGTGTGTTCGATTGGGTAAATCAGTTAAGGGATCTTTAAGCGTTAAATATCTGGCTTTTGCTTCTGCCTGATAAGCACTGATAATGCGATGCACGCGTTTCAATAAGGCTGGAAAATTAATAGGCTTTGGAATATAGTCAACCGCCCCTACCGCTAACGCACGATCAATCAGCGTTGCATCTTCAGAAGCAGTAATCATGAGCACGGGAATAAGCCCTTGAGATTGCTCTTGAATCTGAGCACATGCTGTAAAGCCATCCATAATGGGCATTAACGCATCCATAATCACAAGTTGAGGCTCAAACCGTTTGAGCATCGTTAATGCATGCGAACCATCGACAGCTTCTTCAACAAAAAACCCCTCATTTTGTAAAAAATGCCGAAGTGTGTTTCGAATACTGCGATCATCATCTACCAGAAGAATTTGCGCAGAGCGTTTCTCTGCAATAAAAGAAGAATTTTCTGGCGTATTTTCCTGTTTTAATTGTACTGACACAGCATCAAATGCTTCTTTCAATTCCGACAAAAGCGTCGGCAGCATGCTGCTATCTTTATTAAGCAATTGCTTTTCAATTTCCTTAGCAATACTTGTCATTTCCATAGCGCCCAAATTACTACTGCTGCCTTTGATGATATGCGCCATCATTTGAATCGAATCAGACTCGTTTTTTTCAATGGCGTCTTCAAGACGCGATAGATAAGTAGCCGTATCTTCAATAAAAATGGTAATAGTCTGCTGCAAATTAGAACCTAAAATTCCTTTTATTTTTCTAAAAATAGTGTCATCAAGTAGTACACTAGATTTATTATCCATCTCTGCCTCTGAATTTAAAGAATCAGGTAAAGCAGAAACAGGCACTCCTTTTAGCCATTGATTTAATTTAGCTTGAACTCGATCTAGCGTGATTGGTTTAGTCAGGTAATCATCCATACCTGCTGCATAACATTTTTCGGCATCTCCTGGCTGAGAATTAGCGGTCATTGCAATAATCGGGGTACTTTGACCTGAGGCCGCTTGTAAAGAACGAATATGTTCGGTGGCTGTATATCCATCCATTTCAGGCATATTACAATCCATAAAAATAAGATCGTAACGTCCTTTGCTAACAGCCTCTACCGCCTCACGCCCATTAGAAGCGAATTCGCACTGGCAGTTACTAAGCTCAAGCATGCTTCCTGCAACCATCTGATTCGTGTAGTTATCCTCTGCAATCAAGATAGTATATTGCGTTTGCCCAGTTGCTCTTATAGCATATGATGGAAGCACAGCAGTTGATTCTTCTACCTGCTCAGTAACATTAAGAGGTAGAAGATTGTGCTGCCGGGAAGCAGTACCCTCAGGAATAGAGATAGCGCTTCTACAAGGTAAGGTAAACCAGAACGTAGTTCCTTGTTCAGGCTGAGAATTTACACCAATTTCACCTCCACCTAATTCAACAATTTGCTTACTAATGGCTAAACCTAATCCAGTACCGCCATGCTTACGTGTTGTTGATGTATCAGCCTGGGCAAACGATTCAAAAATTCGCTCAGTCGCTTCTTGATTCATCCCAATTCCGGTATCTCGAATTTCAAAGCGCAATGTAAACGTATCAGTGACTAACTCTTCTTCAGACGTAGGTTGAATAGCACTAAGGCTAGCCTGCGTAACGTGAAGCAGAACTTGCCCTTTTTCAGTGAACTTTAATGCATTACCAATAAGATTGGTAATCACCTGGCGCAAACGTAAAGGATCTGCATTAATATATTGAGGAACTTCAGGTGCTATAAAATAGTGAAGCGCCAGATTTTTTTGTTGCGCTTGTAAAGAAACTAACGCAATGACTTCATTAATCGTCGATTCCAAATCAAAATCAATATGCTCCAGCTCTAATTTACCGGCCTCCATTTTAGAAAAATCTAGAATATTGTTAATGAGGTCAAGCAATAAATACGAAGACTTCGTCGCAATGTTAAGGTAATTGCGTGGATGCTCTGCCAGCGGAACTCCTTTAAGAAGATCAAGCATTCCTATCACACCATTTAACGGAGTGCGTATTTCATGACTTAGTACTGAGGCAAACATGGTTTTTACGTGCGCTAGATGAAGCGCCTCATCGCGCGATTTTTTTAGTTCAGCTTCACGCTCCTCCAAAACACTCATCATTTTATTAAACGCATGTGACATTTCAATAATATCTTTAGACCCTTCAGGCGTGGCACGGATACTATATTGACCATTTTCAGCCTGAAGCATAAGATCTAATAAAGAATTAAATGGCACCGTAAAGTGGCGCGCCAAGCGCCGCATAAGCGCCAACAGGAGTAATGCAAATGAAAATGTCAGGCCTACATCATATAACAACAATAAATAAATCAAGCGATGTAAGGTTTGTTTACTCAACGTCACATAGACATAGCCCAATAACTGAGGTTTATACTCTTCAGCCTCAAAAGGAGAAGCGCTAGTGCGCTCGGTATATACTGGAGCAACAAAATGCCAATGAGAAAAGGTCTCGTCTTCCAACACTACTTGTGAAACGGGATTTTTTAGAGGTTCTCTTTTATCTCGTTTAGGTGCTAATTGAGTGTGATCTTCTTTTGATTGTGATACCAAAAGCTTATGTGATGCATCAGTGATGTCAACTTGCATTACATCAGGAAACGCTAGGGTTGCACTAATGCTCTGTTTCGCATTATCTGCAACATGATACAAAAGTGCCAGAGTACTTTGCCGGGCCATATTTTCAGTAATATGCTGACCCTGTTCAACAATATAAGAACGTATACGCTGGCTGGCTTCATAAGAGTGAATAAGCGATGAAAAAAGTGCCAAAATTAATATACTTAAGGTTACAACAAAAATTAATTGTTGATGGAATCGGGTGCGCCGTAAATATTGCCGAAACATAGTTCTAATGCTCCGAAAAGATAGTATCAAAATGATGAGTAGGTTTAACGTCTATTCCTGAATGAATAGCCGTTCGCATATTGATGGCAGAATCTACATCTTGAAGAGGAAAGAAAGCGGGCGCGATTGAATTACCCGATAACGCATCGGAAGCAAGTTTTGCTAAGGTGTTACCCATTCGCGTATTATTAGGATAAAGTGCAAACAGCAAACCTTTTTTTACATGCGTTAGATTGCTAGAGAAAACGGTTAAATTGCGGTTCCACGATTCCCCCAAGATTAAAGAAAAGATTGTGTCTTCTAAAGTAGTAGAGTCTTGCAGTAACCAAAGAGCATCTTGCTGAGGATTAATTTCCTGTAGCGTAGCGGCATACGTGCGTGCAGCGGTCGGTAAGTCATGAGCTTCAAGCGCAGTCAGCATTAAACCCTGGGTACTCGCAGCTTCGCGAGCAAGTTTCATTAGCCATTCATTATGTTTAGCATTGTAAATAACCACTACTTTTCGTATCTTGGGCACAAGTGTTTTCAAGTTTAAAAAAAACAATTTAGGGTCTGGAATTAAACTTACACCGCCCACTACGGCACGCTGCTCAGACTCTAAAATTGAATAGACACCGCCAACAATGACGGGGAGAGAGCGCTTTAAATTAGGCAAAAAACTTAATCCTTCACGACCCAATACAATCACTGCACCCGTATTACGTTGTGTCATTTGATCTGAAATTTCTCGCGCATTGGAATTAGCGCTTAAGGGGTATTTGTATACTGTACGTTTAGATTTCTCTTCGATTCCACTAATCACTTCTGCAAGAATGGCACGATAAGGCCCCTTGTTATCGGGGTAAATAACACCAATGGAGCTTGAGGAATTATCATCACCCTGAGAAAAAGAGGGTTTACAAATACAAAAAATAAGGAGAAATAATAATGAGCTTTTTAGACATGAACTTAGAAAAAAAAGCCATGATAAAACCCTTATTCTTTTTCCTAGACTTTTAGAGCGCATGTTCAAACTGAACATAAAAGGTGCGACCTGGAAGCGGTAAATCATAAGGAATATTTCCAGGCGATAAAGTAGGCTCTCTAGCATCTTGATTAAAAAGATTATTGATAGAAGCACGAAAAGTCCATTCCCCTACAATATTTTCTCGCTGCATAGATAAACCAACAGTGGTGTAATCAGCAATAGGAGATCGTGTATCTCCTGGTTGGCGCTTACGATCAGCCACATGGTTAATCATCGCTCCCATTTTCCAAAGAGGCATAAAGCGCCAGTCAGCACGAGCAAAAAATCGTCGATGAGGAGCCAATCCTGCGTCTTGACCTGTAGCATCATCAATAGAGTGTTGCAGGGAAAAACTTCCTGTTAACTTTAAATTATGCATAGCCTCCCAAGTAGCTTCGAACTCAAATCCTTTACCAGTCTGACTACCTGTATTTTGTGTAGTAGAACCTGTGGAAGGATCAGGGTTAGAGGTAAGCTGAATAATATTATTCATACGGTAACGAAACAAACTTAAGTTAGTTTGCAACCGTAGAGTAGGCTGCCAGGAAATACTTAGCTCATTGGTAGAAATAGTTTCTGGCTTAAGATTAGGATTACCAATAGTAACGGGATTATTAATATTATATTGTTCCACAAAAGATGGCGCCCGAAATGCTTTACCGTGCAAAGCCTTAACAACAATATTATAGGACGCATCCCATACCAATGCTAAACGAGGGTTAGTCGTATTGCCAAAATCAGAATAATGGTCTTGACGAACACCAGCCGTTAATGTCCAATCTTTTACCAGACTCCATTCATCCTGTGCAAGAACATAAGTAACATTGCGTTTATGCGGCTGCATGTAAACTAAAGAGGCATCGCCTGTGACATCAACCAAGCTCCCTAGTGGTTGAAATACTGTTCCAATGCCAGGTACGGTCACCAAATTATAATTTTTTGATTCAGAAGCCTCATACAAATCTTCGATACGAAACCCTGCTCCAAAACCCAATCGATGTTTTTTAAATCCTGTATATGACGTTATCATACTTGCATGCGTATGACGCTCAGAATGGCCTGGATTACCAATCACACCATTCGGAAATGCTCCGCCAAATGCACCAGGAGGAAAAAGCATAAAAGCAGGATCTGCAAGTTTTTCTTTAATATCGTAATAACCTATGACGGAAGAAAGCTTCCAGTTAGGTTTCCAGCTGTCATTATTATAGGTCATATCTAGATATATTCTGGATTCCTTCACTTGGCTAGAAGGATCAAGACTTTCTGCTAAACCTGCGCCTGAACCAACCTCTCGTTGTTGATAGGCCGTACGAAAGTGCCAATAATTACCATAAGCCAAATCTACACGTGCATCTAATGCTTTACGCGAAGCACTTAGGGCACCAGGTGCTAACGAAGCCTGCGTTCCAAAAAGCGAATCTAAACCTGATTGAAGATCTTTTTGAATAATCCCCTTTTGACCGTCAGTTTTTCCTACACGCAGATAAAAAGTACTTTCCAGAGCGCCTAATCGACTACCATTTTGTATCCAAAAATCTTGAGTGTTCAAATTACCCGCACGCATTCCAAACTTTGTCCCTTTAGTTTCAGAAAATGTTTTTGTAATAATATTGATTACACCTGAAAATGCATCGGCTCCATACACTGCAGAGCCTGGCCCTCGAATAATTTCGATACGTGATACATTTTCAAGAGGAAATCCTCCCCATACCAAGCTTCGATTACCCGTAAATACGTTAGTAATGGGAATACCATTGATTAGCATTAGAACTTGAGGGTTACTTTGAGATGCAATTCCTCTAAACTCATAAGTAGAGTTCATATTTATAGTCATTTGTGATACATGTAAGCCGGGCACGCTAGCAAGTGCTTGATCTAAATCTACAGCCCCCATTGCCTCAATATCTTGAGAAGTAATTACTGTAGCTGTTGAAGGTGCTTGACTTAATGGTTGAAGATTACCTGTCGCAATACTTACCATAGAGATATCCCCATAAGCCAGGGCCATATCGTCATCGTGTACCTCCTGAGCAATAGCAGGAGAGGCTACGATCAAAATATATAGTGCATGAAGCTTCAAAATAATATTTTTTAATAATCTCTTACTTAACAGAGATTTTTTTTTATTTCGATAATCAAACGTTAAGTAAAATACCCAAGCAGCTTTTTTAGATATATTTAATAGTATGGACGTATGTTCTTTAGCTTGAAATTGTTTTAATAATAGCCCTCTATACTTCAAGAATATCACCATATGCTCCTTCTTATTTTGATAAGGGCAAGAGCCATCCACCTCTATGTCTTTTAGCTAATCCTTAATATATTATGGTAGGAAGCCAGGATCTATGAGAGTGCCCTTCATAGGCAATATCGGCACAAGAAGTAGGAAACAATACCCCCTCTGGTTTACTAGAAGCTTCTATAAAACATGGCAGCATTCCCGCTAAAAATATTGGAAATGTAAACAGATATAGTTCTTGTGGCAATAAACCCATATCTGCACATAAAGCAGATATTAAGCCAGCGTAGTTAATACGCATTCGACGGCGACTGGTCAATAAAAAATTGTCAATTTCTAAGGCTAAATTTAGATAGCTTCCTTGATCTAGTCCTAAATCTTTAGCTAAAGCTAAAATATGTACGTTGCGCTCATCCTTGTTAAGAAGAGGACGACCATACCCTGCAATATTACGATGAAGCTGTAACTCTGAACATACACTTTCTTCAAGCGTTTTTTCTTTTTTTAATTGATCGCTCGCATGAATAAAAAAAGTAATAGCCCTAAAGCATATACTACAACCATAAATAGATCCTTCAGATACAGCTAAGGCTGATGCAATACCTAAACTACCTGTACTTCGGGAACTTCCTGCTAATCCTGCAATACGATTATTCCAGATACGAGCATCCGGATAACTAGTATAAGTCCACATAGCTTCCAAAAGACGTAATTGTTCGAGAGAGAAGCGACGGCCTGTAATACCAAACATATAAAGCTCCATCCAGCTCATATTTTTAAGCTCAGTATGCAGATTATGGCCTCTGAAAATGGTATGGTTGCCTCCAAAACATGCCCCCATTCGGCTTTTCACAACCCCAATATGTTCTTGTAAAAACTTTGGTCCCTTTTGAAAAGTGCTCACACATCTTCTCCCTCTAAGTCTTTTTCTTCCAACTCAATTTTTCCAAATGGAAATTTTTTATGACCATAATCACGCTGTTCTAGCGCATGCGCCGCAGCACCAGGAAGCCTTAACAACAAATAAAGCATTTCTCCCTGATCAGGCGTAAAACCCAAATCGGAAAATGCAGCTGCCGCTACACCTGATAAATTAAGAGGACACCCCGCATATACCTCTAAATCTATATAGTTTTGTTCTAACCATGGCAAATAACCTCCCACTTTATATGCAGCAAGAGACATTAAAGTGCTCTTCACAATCCCTGCAGTTTTTACGCCATGTGGATCATAGCCAGGCGCATGTTCTGGAGCAGGCCAAATACTTCCTGGCATAACTTTAGTAGAATGAAACCACTCATTCCATGCCTGAAGGTCAGTACCGCATATCCTCCATCCATCCATCGCAAAAAATATTTCCCGTCCCCCTGATAGCTCGCCAGCTCCCACTCCCAAAGCTGCCATTAAACAAGCAGCAGCAGGTGATCCCCCTACTCCACCGCACATAGCTGCATGAACTGAAGTATCTCGAGGCCCAGGATTTGCCAAAGCTACCGCTAACGCTTCTAACATATTAGCCTGTATTAAAGTGGGAGGCTCTAGACGAAAAAGAAGATAGAGCATCTCCACCCAGCGAGCTTGGCCCAACATTTCACCATAAACATCATAACCACAGCAATAGGCTTTTTGAGTTGCAAATACGTTATCAGGCTCTGGTTCTTCCTGCCAAATTTTGCTATAAATAACATTCGAAGATGGAGAAAAGCTCATAAATTCATTCCTTATTTCGTACTATGAGAAGATAAACTACTTTTCCCACCAGCTAAAACTCCAACACGAATATCTATAGGCGGTATTTCATTACGGTCAATATGCACATCTAGCAACGTTGGCCCTTTATGCTTACAAATCGCATCGATATCTAAACTGTCGAAATCTTCAGGTGAACGAATCACATATGCTTTGGCTCCTAAAGCATGTGCGAGCGTTTCAAAATTGGTTTGGGGCAGTTCAAAAGCCCCTCGCTCAGCCCCTGCCAAAATTTGCCCATGCTTAACCATTCCAAAAGCTGCATCGTTAAGAACAACAAAAATAACGGTCAGTTTTTCTGCAACAGCCACTGAAATTTCCTGACCACTCATCAATACGCTACCATCACCTGTAATACAAACAACAGGTACTTCAGAATTACCTAACGCGGTACCTATAGCGCCCCCTATCGCCCATCCCATTGAAGCAAAATTAGGCGTAAGCCGTAGCCAGCCTCCATCTGTTCTTCGTCGTCCAGCCGAAAGGTTACGTTGAGTCGTATTCGTTCGACGATCACTAAACCGTCGATCTTTTGATAAATGTAAATAATGAATAGCCCAAGAAACGCTATTGCCCGTATCCGCAAAAAAACGAGTGTTTGAAGGAAAACGGTGGCCTAGCTCTCTCATCAGGCGTTGTGGCTTAATAGGCGTAGCGTTACTTTCATAGGCATCTAATTCAGTCAGATAAAATTTTGGCTTTTCATCTGTTTCAGTTAGCAACGCGGAATCGGAAAGCGATTTTTCCTCAAAAAACAAAGAGTTAGCTCCATATATTTTTTTAATTAGAATGTTGAAAATAGAAGGAATATGACCCTGAACATGAAGAGAAGCCATGGGAGTATAGGCAAACCCCTTTTTTGAGTCATCTATATGTATAAGACGGTTATTAAGTAGTGCTGTATTCCACCCTCCACTATTCCATTCATTCACATCTATGCCAATAGCAACAATAGCTTCGATAGAGGCGTCTTTCAGAAGGTTTTCTGTAGAACGGTGTCCGCTAAAGCCAAAAACCCCCTGAAAGAGAGGATGATTAGGATTAACTAATCCCTTAGCATTTGCAGTAGTAATCACAGGCGCGTTCTTAAGCTCAGCCAGACGCAGAATAGAACCAATGGCTCCGCTACAACGATTTCCAATAAGAAAAACCACATTAGAAGTATTTAACAGTTTTTGATAAAGCGTTTCAACTGCATCTTCATTAATAAGAGATTCAGCAGCCAGTAAGCTCTGCAAGTTATAGGAGGGTGTTGTTAAACCCGTCGAGCTTCGAAAAATATCAACAGGAATAGATAGATGTGCTGGTCCATTAGGTACCCCTGTTGCATATTGCAATGCATTAATTAATTTTGTTTCCATTTGTTGAGGATGAGATACAAGGGTACTATAATGCGTACAATAATTAAACATTCCTACGATATCGGTACCGGTGCAAGAAGATTCTTGTAAAGCATCCCGACCGAACATTGGTAGAGCAGATTGCCCCGTAATCACCAACATTGGTACTTGATTTTCATTCGCGCAGGCTACTCCTGTTATCAAATTAGTAGCGCCCGGCCCTGAAGTTCCACAGCACACCCCTATTTTGCCTGTTTCACGCGCATAACCATCAGCCATAAAAGCTGCGCCCGTTTCATGCCTAGCAATTACAGGGCGTATACCACCCCGGCGGCTACTACGAGCGAGAGCATTATATAAAGGTTCAATCGCTCCTCCTGGAATCCCAAATACATATTCCACTCCAATTTGTTCTAAGTAAGCCACCAATAATTCAGCAACATTCAACGTCATGTTTTCCTCTGACAACTTTGTAATCATTCTCTGTTTCCTATACTTCTTATTTTTTAGAATCCGCAAGAAGTAGTATGTTAAAAAATCAGTTAAATTCAAATACTTCATGAATTTTCAAAAGTATAGCCAATAAAACAAACGAAATCAAACGATATTTGAACGATATAAGTTATTCAGCGGCTGATATTGGATTTAATTGAGCGCTTTTACAAAAAAATGAAGCTGCTAATGTGGGAATGGGTATGGTATGAGGGGATGTACGCCATAACAATAAGTGCTATTATTTTGTTAGAACAATTCAGGCTCTTCAGGTGCGCGTATGAACCATTTGAACAATATTGATTTACGTACAGATAAATATAGCCATTCTTATATTAAAAACGAAATCGTTAACGTCTGTTTTGCTACCAGTAGAGGTGAGCTCAACAGCGACGAAGGGCTGAATGCCTATAATGCGGGGGATGCCTTAATTACTGGCTCAACAGGTAGCCAATGGTGTGTTTCTAGAGATCGCTTTAACGCTAAATATGAGGCTTTACCACCATTAAACCATGGTGAAAATGGCACTTATCGAAATAAGCCGATTCCAGTTTTGGCTAAACAAATGAATACCCCTTTTTCAATTGCACGCTCAGAAAAAGGCGATGTGCTGCAAGGGTTTGCGCAAGACTGGTTAATACAATATGCGCCAGGAGATTATGGTATTGTAACGAATATGCGATTTCAACTTGTATATCGCAAAGCTTAAAATTAATTTTTTATACATATATTATTGATATAATTAAACTTTATAGCCTACTATCGTCACCGTTTTTTAACATAAAACGTTTGCGCACATCCTACGCTAGGCCATTTAAAAAAATAAGGCTCGAATTAAATAACAACGTTGAATACTTCCATGCATCTATCAAAAAATAGGCACCGCTAAAGTAAGAGTTTTTCCATTGTAAAAAGTGGCATTCCCTGAAGCTCTTGAGGCTCTTCGCCATTTAGTTGTATAAACCCGCATTGCTCATAAAGGCGAATCGCAGGTTTCAAAAAATCAGTAGTGCTAAGATACAAGCGTTTATAACCATGCATTCTGCTATATTTCTCTAGCTCGTTAAGTAGTAATATGCCCAAACCACATCCTCTTGCCTCTGGCAATATACTTAAACTACGAATATATAAAGACATTTTATTAGGCACACCTGCGATTGTTCCCATTATACGATCATTTACTAACCCTACCCATACAGGGCCTTCGCTCCAACGACTTAATATTTGCTCAATACTAGGAGTAGCCACTAAGTAAGCTTCTTTTGTATAAAACGCTTTATATTCTGCAAATGCGTTACTTAATATAAAAGAAATACTTTTAATATCATCAACAGTAGCTATTCGTATAGTGCAAACTATATCTTCTTTAAAATTATTTTTCATTAATTTTTAATTTTCTTATTTAAATTAAATTTGAAATATTAATTTAAGATACAAACATATGAATAAACATCGTTGAAAAATTAATCGTATTTACACCTAAGAAGCAGATAAAAAATCTTTCACGCAGCTAACAAAATCATTTGGATTCTCAAGATGAACTGCGTGCGCCGCGTTATCTATTTGTGAAGATAATACATTAGGTGGCAATATATCGCTCCAAGTTCCCTGAGGAAATACACTATCATTTTGCCCGTTTAACAGTAATGTTCTTACATGAAACCGATGTAAGTCATGTGTTCGATCAAAGGCGGCAATTGCCTCAACTTGTTTAGCAAATGCTGAAGGCGTTTGTGGATACGGATATTCGATCGCTGCTTGTACAGCTTGATCGACTGCTTGCGGATGATTAAAAAAACTTGGTGACAAAATCCAGAAAAAAAGATTACGAAACCAGGCTTGTATCTCACTAGCGTTGCGGAGATTTTTGAATGATGATGCCCAATCAGCGAATAATTGGTTATTGCGTTTTGAGTTACATGGTGACGTTGCCACCAAAATGAGGGAATGGAGCCTATCTGGGTAACTTAAAGCAAACTCTTGGGCAATGAAGCCGCCCATTGAGTGACCAAGCAAACTCACTGATGGCAAACCAAGGTGGTCGAAGAGTGCCAAACAATCGTTCGCTATGTTCGGAATTGTAATGGTTTCTTCACTACAACGCGTTCTACCTGCGCCTCGGTTATCAAATAGTATGGTGCGATAGTCGGCAGCTAGCTCTCCAATAATCGGCAGCCAACTTTGAGAGTCTGAGGCAAGCCCGGCAACCAGGCATAGCGGCGGGCCATTGCCATGGACTTCATAATAAATATCAGCATCTGCAAGAGAAAGAATTGGCATTTATAAGATCATTTAAAGACATTTAAAGGGTTTCTCGGTCAACTTGCAGCATTATTCGTATTGCAAGTACCTTCAATTTAGCGTATTGGTAACATTTATTATAAAGCCTAAGCATCTTAATTATTTTAGGCACTTATAGCAAAATAAATTTTGAAGAATTTCTAGATGGATACTTAAAACTTTTCAATGCGCAAAAAACAAAGCGGGCGATAAAATTAAATTTTATCGCCCGCTTTTAAATACCTAACAAGGTAAGTAAAGCTGTAATCTTTTAAACTTAGCAGATTAAAAACTTGCAATAACCTACTTAAATTTTAATTCAAGTTCAAGCTTTACTAACGCCCTATTACATATCCATACCGCCCATTCCACCCATGCCGCCCATACCGCCACCAAAGTCAGCTTTATCTTCTTTAGGGAACTCAGCAACCATGCAATCTGTGGTTAGCATTAAAGAAGCTACTGAAGCAGCATTTTGTAATGCAGTACGTGTTACTTTGGTAGGATCCAAAACACCCATTTCTACCATGTCGCCATACTCGCCTGTAGCTGCGTTGAAACCAAAGTTACCTTTACCTTCAAGAACTTTGTTAACAACCACAGAAGGCTCGTCACCAGCATTAGCAACGATTTGACGTAAAGGCTCTTCAATCGCACGCAATACAATTTTAACACCTGCGGCTTGATCAGCATTTTCAGTCTTGATTGCACCTAAGGTTGAACGTGCACGCAATAACGCTACGCCGCCACCAGCCACAATACCTTCTTCAACAGCTGCACGTGTAGCATGCAATGCATCTTCAACACGCGCTTTTTTCTCTTTCATTTCAACTTCGGTTGCTGCACCAACTTTAATCACAGCAACACCGCCAGCGAGTTTAGCAACACGCTCTTGAAGTTTTTCACGATCGTAATCGCTTGTAGCTTCTTCAGCTTGTTTACGAATTTGAAGTACACGTGCCTCAATACCAGCTTTTTCGCCAATACCATCAATAATAATGGTGTTTTCTTTACCCACTTCGATGCGTTTAGCTTGACCTAAATCTGTCAATGTTGCGTTTTCGAGTTTCAAACCTAACTCTTCAGCAATCACGGTACCGCCAGTCAATACAGCGATGTCTTCTAACATAGCTTTACGACGATCACCAAAACCAGGTGCCTTAACAGCTGTGGTTTTTAAAATACCGCGAATGTTGTTTACAACCAACGTTGCCAATGCTTCGCCATCAACATCTTCAGCAATAATCAACAGAGGACGACCTGCTTTAGCAACTTGCTCGAGTACGGGCAAGAGGTCACGAATGTTGGAGATTTTTTTGTCGTGTAAAAGCACAAAGGGGTTATCAAGTGCAGCAACTTGCTTATCTTGATTGTTGATGAAATAAGGAGAGAGGTAACCACGATCAAATTGCATGCCTTCAACAACATCCAATTCGTTATTCAATGATTTACCGTCTTCTACAGTAATCACACCTTCTTTACCTACTTTATCCATTGCTTTGGCAATAATTTCGCCAATGTCTGCATCAGAGTTAGCAGAAATGCTGCCTACTTGAGCAATTTCTTTGTTGGTTGAACAAGGCTTGCTATTTTTTTTGAGTTCTTCTGTTACAGCAATCACGGCTTTATCAATACCACGTTTGATGTCCATAGGATTCATACCAGCAGCAACGTATTTCATGCCTTCGGTTACGATTGACTGAGCCAATACGGTAGCAGTTGTTGTACCATCACCAGCAACATCAGAGGTTTTGGAAGCAACTTCCTTAACCATCTGGGCACCCATATTTTCAAACTTGTCTTTTAGTTCGATTTCTTTAGCAACGGATACACCATCTTTAGTGATGGTAGGAGCACCAAAAGAGCGCTCTAATACAACGTTACGACCCTTAGGGCCTAAAGTAACTTTAACAGCATTTGCCAATACATTTACACCAGCAACCATACGGTTACGAGCGCTTTCGCCAAAACGTACATCTTTAGCAGCCATCTGAAAACTCCTTCAATTCTATTAAACGCTCACTAAATGTTTATGAGCCTACAACTAAGCGATTTGAGCTTTAGGTTTTTAGTTTTTTTTTATTTCAAAGCCAACTGAAAACACATCTAAAGCTTTTAAACTGTTTTAACTTTGCGCTCACGCAAATAATTAAGCAGCTTCTACAACGCCTAAAATATCTTCTTCGCGAACTACTAATAGCTCTTGGCCGTCAACCTTAACGGTTTGACCTGCATATTTACCAAAAAGAACGCGATCGCCTGCTTTAACTTGAATTGCACGGATACCGCCATCTTCGAGGAGCTTACCAGTACCTACCGCAATAACTTCACCTTGATCAGGTTTTTCAGCTGCCGAGTCAGGAATCACGATACCTGAGGCGGTCTTACGTTCTTCATCAAGACGTTTAATAATTACGCGGTCGTGCAAAGGACGGATTTTCATAGGACAAACTCTCCTTGGTTATAAAATATTCATGTAGCCAGAAAGTTCTAGCTATTTTAAATTAAAGGGGCTTGCCAATGAATTAGCACTCTTCCCCTACGAGTGCTAATAATAGGGGCTAGCTGTCAGTTTTTCAAGGGGGAAGCTCAATAAAAGTTTTTTTTGGAATAAGCTTTGCAGATATTTGAGCGTTTTGGGGCTGATTATGCAGGTAAAATAAACGTGGGCCGAACTGAATTCTTATGGCATGTTGCCGTGTTACGTTAGCCAATTCGTACTTAATTTGTGACTATGCATATTTTTTGCTTATCTTAACTCTCTCCCTAGAGCTAATGTAGGCACACTTCTTTTTTGATCCCTTCTGCCCTCGAGAGAGAAGGATAAAATGAGGGGGGGGGTGGATTATCTAAAACATTGCTTTACCTATAAGGCATTTATAAATTAAAGGTAAAAAATATTTTAGGTGGTTTATTTACCAGCCCCCTCCCCCTAGCCATCGAGGGGCAAGGAAATAAAATCAAGTAGTTGGCAAGATATATGCACCGATTAGCCCTAAAGGAAAGAGCTAAATCAAATAAATGATTTATTTTTTAGGCGCAAAAAGTGGAAGATATTTAGCATATCCTTCCGCTTCTAATCGCTCAACCGGTATAAAACGCATTGATGCAGAATTCATACAATAGCGCTGGCCTGTCGGTTTCGGCCCATCATTAAACACATGGCCTAAATGTGAATCTGCATGTTTAGAACGCACCTCTGTTCGCGTTGCACCTAAACTCTGGTCAGTTTTTGTTGCGATATTGGCAGGCTCTAAGGGTTTAGTAAAACTAGGCCACCCTGTACCTGAATCATATTTATCCAACGAACTAAACAGTACTTCTCCCGAGACAACATCTACATAAATTCCTGCTTTTTTGTTATCCCAGTAGGCATTTGAAAAGGGTCTTTCTGTACCTTCATGCTGAGTCACCTGGTATTGCTCGTGACTTAGCTTTTGTTTGAGTACTGCATCAACAGGTTTAATATAATCAGCCATGATTATTGCTCCTTCCTTTGAAGTGAGGTGTGTTACATGCTTTGTATGTGCTTTATGTAGGCGTTAAATACTCAGACTTTGCTCTTTCTGTTTTAAAAAAGCCGCTCGCTTTTCTTCCAATACAATCACTCTTGCTTTGGATTGTTCAACTAAATGGGCGGGCGCTCTTTCAACAAATTGAGGATTACCCAACTGCCCTATTAAACGAGCCAACTCGGGTTCAATTTTTGCCAATTCACCTTCAATTCGCTGCTGCTCCTTAACAGGATCAAGCTCAATATGCAGCATAAAGCTCATGGTTCCTAAATGTTGCACGGGTGCTTGTGTCACTGGTAATTCTTCGACTACATTCAGCTCACTTATTTTGGCTAGCGGCATTAAATAAGGTGCCCATTCCTTTAATAATGCTTCATCACCTTTAACAATGAGAGGTACTTTTTGAGCAGGGCTTAACTGCATATCACTACGCAGCGTGCGGCACGCATTAATTAAGGCCTGAAATTGCTCCATAGCAGCTACCGATTTTTGATCAAGTCGGCTTGCATCAGGCAATGGCCAGGAGGCCTGCGCAATAAATTCAGTGAGTTTTCTACCTGCCAAGGGTGCTACCGTTTGCCATAGCTCTTCGGTAATAAACGGCATAATAGGATGCATTAATCGCAGCACCACTTCTAACACGCGCAACAAAGTACGGCGTGTACCGCGTTGCACAGCCTCGTTACCCTGTTGTAACTGAACTTTTGTCAGCTCAAGATACCAATCGCAATAATCACTCCATACAAACTCATATAAGGCCTGGGCAGCCAAATCAAAACGGTAATTATCAAAATGGGTAGCTACATGCGCTTCAAGCTCTTGCAAACGGCTAATAATCCAACGATCTACAAAGCTTAATTCCACTATGGCCTGTACATTGACACCACAATCTTTGTCTTGCGTGTTCATCAACACAAAACGAGTGGCATTCCACAATTTATTACAAAAATTACGGTAACCCTGGCAGCGCTTTTGGTCAAAATTAATGCTACGCCCTAAGCTAGCTAAACTGGCAAAGGTAAAACGCAATGCATCAGCCCCATAGGCAGGAATACCCTCAGGAAACTCTTTTTCAGTTTTTGTTGCAATTTGAGGCGCTTTTTCAGGGCGGCGTAAGCCTGTTGTTCGCTTTTTCAACAGCTCAGGCAAAGGAATGCCATCAATCAGATCAACTGGGTCAAGCGTATTCCCCTCTGACTTACTCATTTTTTTGCCTTCGGCATCACGTACTAAACCATGTACGTAGACATCTTTAAAAGGCACTTTGCCGGTAAAGTGAGTGGTCATCATAATCATTCGGGCAACCCAAAAGAAAATGATATCAAAACCTGTCACCAATACTGAAGAAGGTAAAAAAGCGTTGAACTCAGGGGTTTCTTTAGGCCAACCTACTGTAGAAAAAGGAAATAGCGCGGCTGAAAACCAGGTATCAAGCACATCTTCATCACGTTTAAGCGTTCCTTTATAGCCTGCTGCTTTTGCTTTTTCGTAGGCAGCCGCTTCGGTTTGCGCAACAAAAATCTCGCCTGCTTCACCATACCAGGCAGGAATCTGATGCCCCCACCACAATTGGCGTGAAATACACCAGTCTTGAATATTATTGAGCCATTGATTGTAGGTATTCACCCATTGTTCAGGATAAAACTTTACTTCTCCACTGCTAACTACATCCTTAGCTTTTTGCGTAATGCTTTTACCTGTTTTTTCGTCGGCCTTGCTCATGGCAACAAACCACTGGTCTGTTAGCATCGGCTCAATGACAGCGCCTGTACGGTCGCCGCGGGGAACCATTAATTTATGGGGTTTAACGCTCTCTAAAAACCCTTCAGCCTCTAAATCAGCGACCACTGCCTTACGTGCTGCAAAACGATCTTGGCCTTGATATTTTTCTGGAGATTCTTCATTGATTTTTGCATCTAAGGTCAAAATACTGATTTGTGCTAAGCCATGACGCTGCCCAACTGCGTAATCATTAAAATCATGCGCAGGGGTAACTTTTACTACGCCTGTACCAAATTCTTTATCTACATAATCATCTGCAATAATCGGAATCTGGCGGTTACATAAAGGCAAGGTAACGGATTTTCCGATTAAATGCTGATAACGTTCATCTTCAGGATGTACCATCACTGCCACATCGCCCAGCATAGTTTCAGGGCGCGTTGTAGCCACTACCAGATGGGTTAATCCCTTTACCGCATCGGTTTCTACTAGCGGATAACGAATATGCCAGAGACTGCCGTCTTCTTCCTCGCTGACGACTTCAAGATCAGACACGGCGGTTCCCAATACGGGATCCCAATTTACTAGCCGCTTACCGCGATAAATTAAATTTTCTTCATACAGGCGAACGAATACTTCTGTAACTGTTTGTGACAGGTTATCGTCCATCGTAAAATATTCGCGGCTCCAATCGCAGGAGGAACCCAAGCGCTTCATTTGCCCTGTGATGGTGGAACCTGAATGCTTTTTCCATTCCCATACTTTTTCGACAAACCCTGCCCGCCCTAAATCATGGCGAGATACCCCTTGATCAGCCAGTTGGCGCTCAACGACAATTTGCGTAGCAATACCAGCGTGATCGGTACCGGGTAACCACAAAGTGTTATCACCTTTCATACGGTGGTAACGAATTAAACCATCCATAATCGTTTGGTTAAACGCATGCCCCATGTGCAAGGTTCCCGTTACATTAGGAGGGGGCAATTGAATACAGTACGCGGGTTGATCAGTTGCCATGGAAGGCTTAAATGTGCCGGCATCCGCCCAGCGCTCATACCATTGGCCTTCAATTTCAAGGGGTTCAAAGCTTTTAGCGAGTTCAGTCATAGTATATGTAAGCAAGCAGGCAAAGAACGCCAGTATATCAGGGGTAGAGAGGTTGTTTCAGGAGTTTATAAAAGCTTTTGATAAGAAGCATCGGCTTAGTTCTGAACGTTCATATTTTTCTTGTCGATAAAATACTCCATCTATAAGCTAATATTGACTCCATCAGCCACGTAGTACATTAAACACTTTATGTTTGACGTTTCGATAAAAATGCTCATTAAATACAAACAGATAAAAATGAAGACACTCAAGGGATGTCTTTTGTATTTATATAATTTATTGTTTTTTCTGAGTTTAGTTCTTAGACTGCAATTTATTCGCCAGATCGCGTTCAATGCAAGTGATCTCAAAAGTTAACAATGCGATCACTTACATAGCGATAACCCTTTAAAGGCTACTAAGACTCTACTAAGCATTCACGGCAGCGGCTTGTTTCTTTTTCCAATGATACAACCAATCTAACGCTTCTCGAGCAGTTATACTATCGAGGTCTAAGGCTTCAAACCACTGTCCCATTTCATTTTTAACGACGATATCGGCTCGTGTGCTTTCTAATGCTTCAAGGGTATCGGGTAAGATAGCAACAGCAATATTTTTGGCAGAAGTCTGGGCGGTTTGAGTTCCGTCAGCAACATTTGTTGCTTCAACAATTTCTTCCCACTCTTCAAATAACGAACCTTGCGGATGAATGGCTACATTTTTAGCCTCAAGCGCTTTTAGGCAAAGCCTTGCTTCTTCTAACACACTTGTGGGCATACCTGCTAAGGCTGCTACGTGAACGCCATAGCTTTTACCCGCTGCACCAGGGCGAATATGGTGAAGAAACACGACACTGCCTCGGTGCTCGGCAACCTCACAATGTACATTTTGGCAGCCTGCGTATACTTTAGAAAGCTGTGTCAGCTCAAAATAATGGGTAGCAAATAATGTTAGGCTACGGTTAGTATGCAACAAATGTTTTGCAATGGCCCAGGCTAACGCTAGCCCGTCAAACGTTGAGGTTCCGCGCCCAATTTCATCAATCAGCACCACACTATTAGGGGTCGCTTGCCGCAAAATAGCTGCTGCTTCGGTCATTTCAACCATGAAAGTTGAACGACCGCCCGCTAAATCATCTGCTGCGCCAATACGCGTAAATACACGGTCAACTGGCCCTAAGCGTGCCGATTTTGCAGGTACATAACATCCACAATAGGCCAAAATAACAATTAAGGCTGTTTGGCGCATAAAGGTTGATTTACCGCCCATATTGGGGCCAGTTACCAACCAAAAGCGTTGATCGGAGTTTAAATGCACTGAATTGGGTACAAAATTTTCAACTTGTGACTCTACAAGCGGATGTCGCCCATCAATAATATCTATTCCTGTTGTCGCCATGCCTGTAGGGCAACACCATGCTAACTCATGAGCAATGCGCGCCCAACCTGCTAGCATATCAATGAGTGCAAGGCTGCGGGCAATACGGTGAAAGGCCAAAATATCAGGCATTAACGCATCTAAGAGGCCTTCAAACAAGAATTTCTCACGGGCCAGCGCTTGTTCATTAGCACTTAATACTTTGTCCTCAAACGACTTAAGCTCAGGCGTTACATAACGCTCGGCATTTTTTAGTGTTTGTCGACGCTGATAATGGGCAGGAACCCGCTCATGATGGGTATTAGAGACTTCAATATAGAACCCATGAACACGGTTATATTCTACTTTTAGTGAATTAATACCGGTTGATTCGCGCTCTTGAGCTTCTAATGTTTGTAAAAAACCGCTGGCATCGGCTTGTAAATGCCGCAGGGTATCAAGCTCAGTATCGTAACCATCACGAATAACCCCTCCCTCACGTATTAACGTAGAAGGATCATCCGCTAAAGCCTGCTCTAGCAACATGCGAACCCCCATAGGCTCTTCGCATTCAGGCCATATTTCTGTCATACACCCTACGGTACGAAAAGGCTCTAACAGAGTACGAATTTTAGGCAATACTTTTAATGTGCTGCGTAAGCCTGCTAACTCTTTGGGGCGCACTTGAAACAGCGCAATACGCGTTGCAATTCGCTCAATATCACTGGTAGTTTTTAAGAGCGTTTGCAGGCTTTCCCATACCGGTTCATTTTGGCTAGTTGGCGAAGGTTGCAGCCATGCAGTAATCACCGCATGCCGCTGTTGTGCAGCCGACCACTCGCGCAAGGGATGATGCAACGTATTATAAAGCAGGCGATTACCCGCAGAGGTTACGCAGCGATTGATTTCTGAAAGCAAGGTAGGCGAGCGATCACCCCGTAACGTTTCGGTAAGTTCTAAATGGTGGCGTGTGGCTGCATCCATTTGCAGTGTAAAATTTTCTGCATCGTGCGAAATATCACTTAACGGCGGGCAACGCCCCCCTTGGGTGTAAGCAACATAATCTAATACCGCATTGGCGGCTGCCAAGGCTTCATCCATTCCGTTATCGGCAACTCCAAAACTTTGTAGCGTAGTAACGCCTAATCCTTCGCGAATGCGTACATGCCCTGCCCTGGCATTAAACGGAGTAGGTGACCAAAGCTTCACTGCCCAAGTGCTCATTTGCTGGCGTAATTCAGGATTGATCGTTTCTGGAACTAAAATCTCATTGGGAGCAATGCGGCTCAGCTCATCTTGCAGGTGCTGTGCATCTGTTAGTTTTACGCGTAAACGCCCAGCTGCCACATTAAAATATGCCAGGCCAATGATTTTCTTTTTAGCAAAACACGCTAGTACCCACTGATCACGCTCTGCATCTAATAGCCCTGTTTCTGTTAGCGTTCCGGGGGTAATCACTCTGACTACACGCCGATCAACCGGGCCTTTACTGGTAGCTGGGTCGCCCACTTGTTCGCCGATAGCAATTGATTCGCCTAACTTAACAAGCTTAGCCAGGTATTGATCTGCGGCATGATAGGGTATGCCAGCCATAGGAATAGGTTCACCGGCAGATTGCCCGCGTGTGGTTAGCGTAATATCAAGTAATCGTGAGGCTTTTTCAGCATCTTCAAAAAATAACTCGTAAAAATCGCCCATGCGATAAAACAAAAGCTTATCTGTATGGTCTGATTTTAGCCGCAGATATTGCTGCATCATAGGAGTATGATGCTCGTGCTGAGCCATTCGCGCTGCCATTGTATTTTGCACGAATGGATGTATAGCCTCTAGCGCTACCTGCTCTGTGTTTGTCATGACCTAACTTCCCTTATATTCCCTACACTATTCTTATTGAAAAATATTCTTTATTAACTCAGGCAATTGCAATTCTAGGTGACCTGGCAGCTCATACCCGGTTGTATATGCCGTTGTGCACACATGCTTCAGCATGCATTTAGAAATATTATCAACAGAACGTAATTTACGCATTTAGAACTTATGCAAAACAACCTTACAGCATAATACTTTTAGAGGTTACGCAGTTGGGTTCTATCAAGGCATGGGATGCCCCGCATGGCAACGCAGACAGTACATAGAGTACGGCAAGTGACCAAACCCCACTGTGTGACTTCTAATTTTATTACCGTATACGCTTGTTCATCTGCAATGTTGGAGCCCTAGCTAAAACTGCTTTGCGTAAGTTCTAATCTTATAGAAAATGGTTCTCAAAAAGTTATCGGTGTTTCTTTGTTTTTCAAAATACAGGTAAATACTCGTACAAAAAAAACTTAATTAGATTTAAAAACTTAAATCTAATAGCAAAATAAAGAGCGATAGGTGCACCCGTATCTTAAATAAAAAATTTTATTGGTACTATGGCTATAGCTTCTTGCCAACGCGTTGAATAACCTAGTGCTTTCTCACACCTAAAAAAAACAGGCTTTCGTTAGCGATTCCGAAAAAAATTTTATCCGCGCTTCCTATCGGCGCTTTCTTAGCGAAGGAATGTCTAACCAAACAGGAAGCAGCGATAGCCATAGTAAAATAGCTACTGGAAACAAGCAAAAGTAAAATCCGATACGGCTAAACCCCCACGCGCCTGCCCAGCCGCCTAGAAAAAATAAGCATACCAGAATTGTGTTAAATTGTAGCTTATCCAAGCTAAATTTCGGATTCAACGCTACACCTTTAAAGCGTGAAAGCAGCCACCAGCCTATTCCAATGCCTATATCTGTTACGGTTCCTGTTACATGCGTGGTTCTCACTTCTGCCTTAGAAATTTTAGTAATGACAGCGTTTTGCATGCCCATTACAAAGCTCAGTAAAAACATTAATAGATATAAACAATCGACGACTGAACAATGGCTCAAAAAACCAACAAATGAAAAAACGATTAGGAGTCCGGCTTCAATAATTAAAGGCAGTGCATACTGGCTATGTCTTTGGCTATCACGCCCCAAAATAATACAAATTGTGGTAAACATGGAACCCAATATAAAACAAAGAATAACGCCTATTCCTTTATAGACAACATCCCATTCATTTAAAAACGCCATATCTGCTATTGAAGAAAGTGTGCCTGTCATATGCGAAGTATATTGCCGCAATACTAAAAAACCACCTGCATTCATTAACCCTGCAACAAACGCCAGTGCTCCGCCTAAGGTACGATTTAGCATTTGTGTTCGATGATTACCCGCTAAACGCTTCATCAAAACACGATTAAATCGTCTGAGTTTTTTCCCATGTTTACTTAAATAAGCCTTACGCACAGGTGTTCCAATGAGGCAATGCCTCGCAAAGAATAATAGGGGTACAGCATGCAACGCTGAAGAAGCTGTTTCGCGTAACGCGGAGTAAAAAATAAAGGTAGCTGTTCATGGTAGTAAGTCAGCGCTTTTTCGATAACATAGTATTGATATCGTTTAGAACAGCGTCAGGCTAAATAGGCTTTACTCAAAACATTGCTTTCATGACAACACTACCAATACAACACTTCTTATTAACGCTACTGGTGTCTTTCTTCAATTACTCATCGTACAACTAAATATTTAAAACCCGTGTTAACAGCGATACCTGCTCTTAATTTTTATCCTGCAAAGTTGGTAGCCTTAGCAATTACCCCTCCGCCAAGACACACTTTACTTTCATACATCACAAGATACTGCCCAGGCGTTGCAGCCCATTGCGGCTTAGCAAATTGAATAACAGCCGATTGCTCATCGATAGCATCAATATGGCAAGGCATATCAGGCTGTCGATAACGTGTTTTAGCGCTATATACCCACCCCTCTATCGGAGGAATACCGCTAATCCAGTGAGGTGATTGAATGGTAATGCGATCTTGATACAATAAAGGATGCTCATGCCCCTGTACAACAATTAAGGTATTTGTAGCAAGATCTTTGTGTGCAACAAACCAAGGCTGACCAGAACTATGTTTTTGCCCACCAATGTGCAACCCTTGCCGCTGCCCTATCGTGTAAAAACTTAATCCTTGATGCTCTCCAATACGTGTACCATCGGGCGTACAGATATTTCCCGGTGTTTTATTGAGATAACCTTCAAGAAAGCTTCTAAACGGGCGCTCACCTATAAAGCATATGCCGGTGCTATCTTTCTTTGCATGGTTAGATAAATCGAGTGATTTAGCCAACGCCCTCACCTCGCGCTTTGTCATTCCACCCAAAGGAAAAATAGCTTTTGAAAGTTGCGCTTGATTCAAACCGTGTAAAAAATAACTTTGATCTTTGGTACCATCTTCAGCTTTTAATAGCTGCACGGTTTGCCCATAACGCTCATGGGTAATGTCTTGGCGCTGAGCATAATGCCCAGTTGCAATCGCATCTGCATGAAGTGACATGGCATGATCTAAAAAGGCACTAAACTTAATTTCGGTATTGCATAAAATATCAGGGTTAGGTGTTAAACCTGCTTCATAGCTGCGAATAAAATAATCAAACACGCGCTGTTGATATTCTTGTGAAAAATTAACCGCCTCAAACTCAATACCAATACGATCAGCTACTGATGCCGCATCTAGAAAATCTTGACGCGTTGAGCAATAGGTATCGTTATCATCAGCTTCCCAGTTTTTCATGAAAATACCAATAACTTCATGCCCCTGTTGCTTTAATAACGAGGCAGTTACTGATGAATCCACACCCCCCGACAACCCCACAACAATGCGCAGTTTTTTTTCTATTTTTATAACTTCTGTGTTTTCCATGCTAGCTCTGTATTTATACTTAGGACTTACGCAAAGTTGTTCGAGCGCACAGCAGGAGCATAAAAACTCATTCAGCACGGCAAGTGCCAACGTTACCCAAACAGCTTTGCGTAAGTCTTATATTTATCAAGCTTGCTATTGTACCTGACTGTTTCTATAAAAATCATAGGGTTTATATAATTCTTATGAACATAAATGCTTGCCGTAATAAAGCTTTATTATAAAAAGGCTTTACTGACAATATACTGATATTTATTTAAGCAACGTGTTTAAGCACCCTTTCATCCCAACACCATCAGAAGTGTGGCGATTTTACACACCGTTTAAGAAGCTTAATAGAATGCGCTGGCAGTGCTAAACTGCCTATCATAAACTTATAGAAGTTACGCAGTTGGGTTTTATCAAGGCATAGGATGCCCCGCATAGCAACGCAGACAGTACACGCAGTACGGCAAGTTGCGATAACGCGGGGCGTCCCACGCGGAGAGAACCCAGCTGCGTAACTTCTAACTTACTAACTTAATTTAGGAGGCAACATGGTGAGTGATGATACCTTGACCTTGCTTAAAAAACTCCTTTGTGAAGCCTCACTCACTCCCTATGCTGCTAATACATTTCAACTGATTGAAAACCTATTAACACCATTAGGTTTTACGCTTGAATATATGAATGCTGGAGGTGTAACCAATTTATGGGCTACGCATGGCAGCGGTAAGCCGCTAACGTGTTTTGCTGGGCATCTTGATGTTGTGCCTACGGGGCCTGTTGAAGAATGGACGTCTGATCCGTTTAACCCTACCATTCGCGACGGTTACTTGTATGGTCGAGGTGCTGCTGATATGAAAACATCGGTAGCAGCCATGCTAGTAGCTGCCCAATCTTTTGTACGCAACCACCCTAACCATTCGGGCACCCTTGCTTTCTTGCTGACCTCTGACGAAGAAGGCCCTGCTACTCATGGAACGCGGCATGTAATAGAAACTTTGCAGCAACGTAATATAACCATTGATTACTGCTTAATTGGTGAGCCTACCAGCGAACATCGCTTAGGCGACACAATCAAACATGGGCGTAGAGGTAGCCTTACCGGAAAACTCAAAATATACGGAACACAAGGGCATATTGCCTACCCACACTTGGCTGACAATCCTATTCATCGTTTTACCCCTGCTCTGCAAGAGCTTACGCACACGATATGGGATACGGGAGATGATTTTTTTCAGCCCACACAATGGCAAATATCGAATATACATGCAGGTACAGGTGCAGCCAATGTGATTCCGGGTGTGATGGATATTACGTTTAACTTTCGTCATGCACCGATTAGTTCAGCTGAAAATTTAAAAACGCGCTTTACGGCTATTTTAGATTGCTATCAACTTAAATACGATATTGTATGGGGAAAATCGTATCCCTTTTTGTCAGAACGAGGCCCCTTTACTGATCATGTGATTGCAGCTGTTCAAACCATTACCGGCATTAAGCCTAAACTTTCAACACATGGCGGCACATCAGATGGGCGATTTATTTCATGGATATGCAAACATATTCTGGAATTAGGCCCAGTAAACGAAAGTATGCATAAAATTAACGAGTGTGTTCGATTAGACGATATTGAGCCGCTACGCGGTATTTATGAACTTATTTTAGAGAGTGTCATCAATAACTAACTATGGTTCGGCGCTGGGCGCTTGCTACAACCAAGGCTTACTGTGCTTCCGCTCCTCATGTACCTTATGTACACTCCGGGTCGGTTCTCGTAAAACCTTGCTTTCGCTAACCCATAGCGTCATTGATGACACTCCCTCTAAATCGCATTTTTGAAAAGTAATCTTATGTCAGAATTATTTAACTTTAACAATTTAATTCCCTTATCAACTGTTCGCGATTGGTTACGTTGGGCGGTAAGCCGTTTTAATGAAGCTGAACTGCATTTTGGTCATGGCAGCAGTACCGCGTATGATGAAGCAGCGTATTTAATTCTTCATACGCTTCACTTGCCTTTAAATCAGTTAGAGCCTTACTTAGATGCTCATCTTGCCGCAGAAGAACGAAAAGCATTATTCAATATTATTGAGGCACGCGTAAAAACGCGCAAACCTGCTGCGTATTTAACACATGAAGCTTGGTTAAAAGATTTTAAATTTTATGTGGATGAGCGTGCGATTGTTCCTCGCTCGCTGATTGCTGACATGCTATTAGACGACGAAGCCAGCTTTATTCAGCCCTGGATTGATACCATGCCAGATAACCCTAAACATATTCTGGATTTATGTACAGGTTCCGGATGTTTAGCCATTATCTTAGCGCACCTCTACCCTGAAACTGAAATTCATGCTGTCGACTTATCTGAACAGGCGCTTGAAGTGGCTAAAAAGAATGTTCATGACTATAACTTAGAACAGCGCGTAAAGCTTTTCCACGGCAACCTGTTTGCGCCTTTAGGAAACCAACGCTACGACATTATTATTAGTAACCCCCCCTACGTTACCGAAGAGTCTGTAGCAAAACTACCTGCGGAGTTTTTGCATGAACCTGCAATGGCATTAGGAGCAGGCGCCGATGGTCTAGATTGTATTCGCCCCATGCTTGAGCAGGCTAAAAACTACCTTGACCCCAATGGAATTATTGTTGTTGAGGTAGGACATAATCGCGATATCGTTGAATTAGCATACCCTCAAATTCCATTCATCTGGTTTGAATCTGCTGAAAATGAAGGACATGTGTTTTTACTTTCAACTGCCGATTTAGAAGAGCTAGTCATTTAAAAAGCAAACCATTTGCCTTTATTTATCTTTATTCTCTCCTAATTAATTACATCAAATTATATATAATTTGATGTAATTAATATAAGTTAGGATAAATAAAACTGGCATTATTCACTTTGATTGGTATAAAAAACTTTAATAAGAGGTTCTTGTTATGAACAAAAAGCATGTCTTATTTTCATATAGTGTTCCTCTTATTTTAGGGTTATCTACTACTCTTATGAATGCTGCTAAGGTTTATGCCAAAACATTATCTTCTGAAACTACTTCAGCTTCTATTCATAAAAATCAAGCGATGACTGAACACTATTATAATTATTTAATTTCTGATCAATCGTCTACTCTTCCCGCCCTCATTTTATTGATGAATAGAATACCTAAGGGCGCTGATTTACACCATCATTATTCAGGAGCACTTTACGCAGAAACCTATTTAAAATGGGTGGGTGAAAAGCAATATTGTATTTATAAAGATTATTTACCTTCTTTAAAAATAGAAAAATATACGGTTGAAAAACAAGCATTTGATACGTTAAGCGAAGCCTCAAAAAATATTTGTCTCAAAGCAGATATGATTTATAGAAATACAGATTTTTATCGAGAATTATTATCTCAATGGTCTGATAGCAATTATGATAGCGCTTATGCCTCCAAAACACCTCCCGACCAACATTTTTTTGACACATTTAAATACTTTAATGATATTTCTGAGTTAAATTATTCAGCAGGCTTAGAAGAACTGAAAACACGCGCTAAAAATGAGAATGTTCAGTATCTAGAAACCATGCTTAAAAGCGCACCTTCATTCACACCTGCTGAATTTGAAAATAAGATAAATGCATTGAATGCTGAATCATCAGAAGATGAAATCAATGAGCTTCTTGAAAAATTCAGTGCTTTTTTAAATACTAATACTGAATTTAAATCTAAAATTTCTGCCTATATAAGCATGCTAGAGCAAGCATCACGCGATATCGATGATGAAGAATTTACGCTACGCTTTCAAAGCTATGCCTCGCGCAATAACCCTCCTATTAAAGTATTTTCAAGTTTATATGGGGCCTTTCTTGCCGCACAATCTACCCCTAAAATTGTAGGAATCAATTTAGTAGGCCCTGAAAATGGCTATGTGGCTATGCGCGATTACTCGCTTCATATGAAAATGTTTCAATTTTTAAAAAAACGCTTTCCTCATACTCCTCTTGCTTTGCATGCAGGAGAACTTAGCTTAGGAATGGTTCCGCCTGAAGGTTTAACCCATCACATTAATGAAGCTGTTCATATAGCCTCTGCGAATCGTATTGGGCATGGAGTAGATATTGTGCATGAAACAAACGCCTACTCGCTTTTAAAAACAATGAAAGAAAAAAACGTTGTTGTAGAAATAAACTTAAGCAGTAATGCGTTTATTTTAGGTATCCAAAAAGAAACGCATCCTATTACGCTTTATCAGAATTATAATATTCCTATTGTTATTTCCTCAGATGATGCAGGTATCTCTCGAAACAATTTGAGCCAGGAATATTTTTTATTTACAAGCCGTTATAAACCCTCTTATCAAACATTAAAAAAAGTCATTTACAATAGCATTCATTACTCTTTTTTAAGCCCTAGCAATAAAACACGAGAGCTTAAAAAACTAGACAAGAATTTTCAAGTTTTTGAGGCAATCATCGCTGAAAATATCAAAAATACGACTTTATACCCAATGTCAAAAATGAAACCTTCTACCAACTATTAAAGCTATATAGACTGAGTCATGCAAATGAACGTTGGCAATCATGAAAGCCTTATGTTAGGTTTGTTTTATTCGTTGTTAATCTAAAAATCAGAAGCAGATTATTTGCAGGAAGCTGATGTATTTTTTCTATCGTGAGGCCGTAACGTTCTGCATGCTGGCAGACTTCTTCAATATCTTTGATGCCTGATTCCGCATCACGACCTTTAAGCCACTGATCTAGCTTACGATTACCTATACTGGTGAACTGATGATGTTTGTTAAACGGCCCATAAACACAGAAAAGCCCTTGCGGGTGTAAGAAGGAAGCAACGCCTTCAAGCATATGTTCAACGACTGACCACCCAACAAAATGCATCGTATTCGCGGTAAAAACAGCATCAAATAAATGTGGGTTTGACCATTGCTTAGCATTTACATCAAGGGCGATGGGTGCTTTAACATTCTGCAAATTTGATTCTGCAATCCAGCTACGAATACCTGGTAAACATTCGGCTAGATCGCTAGGATGCCATTCCAAATGCGGCATTTTTTCAGCAAAGAAAACAGCATGCTGGCCTGTGCCACTGCCAATTTCAAAAACAGTTTTCATGGTTGCAAAAAGCGGCATTAATACTTCAGATATAGGGCCTTGATTGCGTAAGCAAGCTTCTGAGATAGGTTTTATAGTATGCATACATGCCAGTAACAAATTAATACAGCTTGGGGAAATTACACCATTGCAATGGAATCATTTTTTCTTTTTGATGAAGAGTTTAAACTTTTAAAATCTTCAAAAGATACGACAAAGCTTTTAACAACCTTCTAACAACCGATTGTTTCTGCCAATCTGAAACCAATGGCATAAATAGGGCCATCGTAGTAGCCATGCCGGCGCCTGCATCGTGTTAAATCTCCGTAACGGCTAAAACTGCCTCCTCGCGCTACCCTATAATGCCCATAACGAATATATAGATCGTCTTCAATTATTTCACCTCCGGGATACGCATCGTAATTCGATGCTGTAAACTCTTCCACATTTCCAGCCATATCATAAAGCCCTGATTCTGTACAACCGAGACGATAGATACCGACTGGCGTAGTAGTATGTGGCCCTGCCTCAAGCGTATTTGCATAATTGGCATTAAACTCGCTGCCCCACGGGTACTCACGCCGATCGGCTCCTGCTGCGGCAAACTCCCATTCAGCTTCAGTAGGCAATCTAAACTGGCGACCTGTTTTACGGCTCAGCCAAACTGCATAAGCTTCAGCCGCTTCAGGCAAGATCGTCCAAACTGGATGATTTGAAAGATGAACCGGATAGCTTCCTAGCATCCATGAAGAGGGAATCCAGTTGCTACTGCATTCTTCTTCCATTAAAAATTGTCTAAATTCCATATTGGTGACTGGGTACGCAGCCATTGCGAAAGATTGTAGCTCTGCTTCATAGGTAGGGCATTCTTTAGAAATCCAATCAGCCTCTATCCCCACCTGATGCCATTCTTTAAGTACCTGAGGCACTTCATGGGAAGCGGTACCCAGTGTTACAAAAGCCGTTTCAAAGCGCACCATTTTAGGATCAACAATAGAAACTCTAGGGTCGCCGAAAAAACCTAGTAATGTACCTGCCGCATACCGCCGTGAAAAACTCTCATCTACTGACTGAGCAATGTCAACAAGTTCATCCATGCTACTGGATAAAAGTTCTTTAGAACATTCCTTTAGAATGGCATCGCTGAATCGCCCTACATAGTGGGGAGGAAGCCCCATGGCTACACGCGGAGACACAAAATTAGGGTTTGTCATTGGCGATACACTATTACTCGCTATCATACCCGGTACACATTCCCATCATACGAAGATGCAATAAATACGTTTTGCGCTGAATCAAAATAAAGCGATGAAATACCGCTCATCGTTGGTCTTACATATTCTTTCCAGGCTTTTGACGCAACATCGTAGATTGCAATGGTGCCTGAGTAAGACCCTGTAGCCACTCGCCCACCACATGATGAACTTGCTATACATTTAATTGATCGCTCATGCGGTGTGTCAACAACCTCAAATTTTGTGGGTTCGTGCCATATTCTCATCTTCAGATCGCGACCAACGCTTACAAAACGCCCTTTTCCTAATGACGTGCATCCATTTGCAATACGTTCATGGGCGCTATTGATACGCCCGGTTTCTGAAAAATCTCGAAGTGAAAACCAAGATACTGCGGTATCTGCACACACTGAAAATAGTTGCTCATCATCTACTGCAATCGATTTCACCGCATTACGATGCAGAGAAAGTATTTGCTCAAGTTTAACTGCGCCATTATCCTCGACGGAGAAAACAATTCCTTCCCCGGTATACGCCCCTACAACGAGATAATTTTTTTCATCTCTTATAAAAGCAGCACCACAGTTTAAGGGTGAATGATGCTGATAAACAAGCTCTCCTGAGACTGCGTGCATTAATGCACCCATCTGCCCACCTGTAAAAAGATGCTCACCTACAATGGTTAAGAAATTACATAGACTCCCAAGCTTTTTATGAGCAGCACCATTTTTGTGAACAATACCAGCATCTCCAACAGTCCACTCATGATTTGAGTGAACTGCAACAGCATTAACTCCAGGCGTAGTACCTACTTTGGTTAAATCCCATGTGGATTGTTCAATATCTAAGATGGCATAACTTGCACCAAACGTAGCAAAGACTGCCGTTTTGGCATTCAAAAATGCACATGATCTGGCCCAAATTTCGGCTGGCAAATCTGCCGAACGCAACTTTGAAAGAACACCATGTTGCGTAGACCAGATATATGCTTTCCGATCATAACTAATACTGATTAAGCGACCGCTTTCTTCATGAAGTACCAATCGTTTTATACCAGCTTCGTGGGCTGAATAACGCTGCGTGTTACCCTGGCTACCATGATTCACTACAATAATTTCACCCGCATCGTTACCTGCATAAATCGTACCTAATGCACTAATTGCCAACGTATCTGTTTCGACACCATCAAAATCGATATTTTCAATCAAAGCGCCTGAAAGAAGCGACCAACGCTTTACAGTTCCATCATCACTAGAAGAGAAAATTTCATCACCCTGATGGTTCCAAGCTACCGAAATAACATCAGCGGTATGCCCTTTAAACACATGAAGTAACTGACCTGAGAAATGAAAAACTCTGACAACATGATCTCGTGAAGCTGTAGCTACAAGATGATCAAATGGATGAAACACTCCCATTTCCACATCATCGCCATGGTCTGAAAATACAGCTTTAAGCTTTAAATCAGGAACTGACCAAAGCCTGGCTGTATGATCACTTGAGGATGTTAGTAAAAGATTTCCATTATTATTAAATGCTACTTGGTTTACTAAATGATCATGGTAAACACGAGCCACTGCCGTATGACTATTAAAATCCCAAAGTATTAACTGATTATCGTAACCTGCGGTGGCTACCCAATGTGCATGTGCGGCGATCCCACTAATTGGAGATTTATGCGTAATCATTTTCTACTAAATCCTCGGTTACTCTAATCGCTTGAATAGATAAATAATAGATAAATCAATGCTTAGCTTTTAAATGGATATTTGTTTTTTTTAAGCACGATATACCCATAGCAAAGCTAATATTATCGAATGTGCTATAAGACTAAGCCAAAGCTAAGCATTCTGCGAGAAACTATTACAAGGGACAGTAACACCATTTGCCAAGCACCATTGATAGTCATTTTTCTCGGAATCTTTATCGCTCAGATATTGAATAATTTCTATTTCATACCCATCCGGATCGCGCGTATAGACCCGTACACGATGAGGGTGTTTGCTTAGGATAACTTCGCCGCCAATTTGTTTTAATGTTGAAATGATCATTTCAATATCATCTACAACGATACCAATATGGTTAGATACTCGCTCAGCTTTAGCTTGCTCTTCGATCTGTCCCTCATAATGCGTACGAAATGATAAATAGGTACTTGGAGTTCCAATATGAATCCACTCGTACTTTTTACTACCCCCCACTTCTCGCCCCTGGCCTCTTACTGACCAATCAGGAAAGATTGTTGTATAAAATTTTTCAGTTCTTGAAATATCAGAAACAAGTAATTGCATGTGTTCAACATAGGTAGCCATTTTTCACTCCTTGAATATTAGACATGTACTATTGAGGATTTCTGCTTGCTGCAAAAGGGGATTGCTGGGCTTCCGATGCTCATTTACTTCAGTAAACTCCGCTTCGGTTCTCGCAAAACCCCATTTTCGCTAGCGCATAAACATCAATCAGAACATGTCTATTAATTTAAAACGCGTTTTCGACACACGAACACGGTTTTATCATCACTCTTAAAAGAGTTAAAATCCATACCCAAATCATTAAGAAGTAAACTCAACTCTAAATCTGTTTCTAAATAACTTCCTTTTGATTTTAGATACATTTTTAAAGAGAATAAGGCCAACGCTTCGCTATTTAATTCAGCATCCGATGTTATTTTTGTGATGATCATTACACCGTCTTTATTTAAATGACGAATGGCATTTTCTATAACACGTTTTTTTTCACTAAAATCGAATAACTCTGTCACCTCAGTTAGCATGACCATATCAAAAGTTTTTATTAAATCAAGCTCTCTAATGTCTTTAGAAATTAGCGTAAGTCGCCCAGCATTTACATGCTCTTGAAACATCTCAGCACATTTTCTATTCGCATCTTCAAGATCAACGATAGTGATGTTTGGATTTGACGTTTGACTCAACACTGCATCTGCAATGTATCCATCTGCACCGGCGAGATCTAATATTTCATTCGCACTTTCAAAGAGGTTTAAAAGTTTAGCAATAATGGGATGAGCCTGTACTCTGTTATAGGCTTGTAAAGCCAAATACTTATGGCATTGGCCTTTAAACAGACTCTGACTATATTCTTCTGAAACATTTTTATGCCCAAGAAGTATATCTGCAAGATCAAGCCACTCGCGAACAGCCAAGTCAGCAGATTGAAGTTCACTATTCAGACTCATTGAGCTTCCTTCTGTTAGAAGATCTGCCCATTGATCTGCCAAAGAAAAAGACTCATCTGTTTCGTTAACGAAACCCAATGTTTGAAGACATTCAATTAATAATTGAAGGCCTTTTTTGTCAACGTTAAGCTCTTTTGAAAGCTCCTTGATTGATGCTGAACCTACCGTGCTTAGATGCCGAAATAATCCAATTTTTTCGGCTGCAATCATGATGCATACTCGCCTATAACTTACTGTATAGGAAGCAAAATCCATCCATTTATTTACAAATTTTGTATCTTTATCTAACGAAAATTTCACTTTAGGCTGCTCCGGATTAATGTAAACGAGCAAAGAAAGTTATTTTCTCTTCAAACTCAGCACTATCAATCACATCAAAGCCTGAATCCTTTAGAATTTGAAGCATTTCAGCGTCTTTTTCTAAATATCCATTGTTTGAATTTACATGCAATTTCATTGAAAAAAGCGCTTTATCACGATCTAAGGCTGGGTCATTGTATTTAAATTTGCTAATGATTAATGTGCCTTCAGGCATTAAAACCTTTGAAACTTTTTTAAGTACCGAAACCTTTTGCTCTGCAGAGAATGAATGCAGAAGATCATTCATAAGAATTAAATTCGCTGGCAATGTATTTATTTCATTTTCAGAGACATCACAGGAGAGCATAGTTGTTCTGCTAAACATAGGATCAGATTTTCCAATCGTTGAAAAAACTTCCAATGTCTTACTTAAATCTACAATTATTGCTTTTAGCAATGGTGCATTTCTAAGAATCTCAAACGCATATAAACCATGGCCTCCCCCTATATCTAATAATAGACCTTCAGATTTAGGAATATACCCTTTAATATCCAAATATTGAGCAAGCCATTCAGCGTGTTTTCTATTCGTTTCACGAACAGCAATTAAATACCGCTCAAGATGCTGACCGCTATTAAACATTTCATCTTCATAGCTCTTACCTGCACATTCATTGCGCGCAATAGATGGAATTCCTTTCCATCGCTCGAGCGTATTTAGTGAAACATCAAGCTTTCCTTTAAACGCTTTGCGACCATGCTTATTTAGAAGTTCAGCCCAACTAGGACTAAACTTTAATCCTTGAGATGTTTCTAAAAACATACCAAATGAAAGCAAACCATTCATCAATTGCCTAACAGTAGTTATAGCTAAGCCTTCTTTCGAGGCAATGCTTTCTGGTGTATTACATCCATTCTCAATACTAGAAAATATATTTAACTCTTCCGCCGCACTGTATAACGATATCATTCGGAAATAGTCTTCAACATGTTGTATATCAAATTTTTCTAAGTCTATTTTTGCTGAATGGTTTCTGATTTGATGCTCTGAGTTATTGAGTTGCATTTACATTCACTTTCACTTTCGCATATAAATCACTTGGAATTAATTGTTTCTTGAACAATGTAATACCCTAGTGAATTTAAATCTCGTAAATATATTGATTAAAATCCAAGTTAATATTTAAACGCATAATTAATCATGCAAATCTATAGGCAAAAAGCCATTTAAAAGAGCTGGTTAATAATCTATTTTTATTTCTACGCATTTCATATGGCAACTCTAATGACTTAGCACTTGCTCAACATGCTGCCCAACTGTTTTTAACCAGTTGGTAGACGTAGTATTTATTTTTTTTAACGTAATTTCATTTTCATATGCCATGTATACCGCATCATATAAATATTTAGTGAGAACTAGCTCAGGCATACCTTGGGCAATGCAAAAGACCATTAAGCAGTTCCGGCAGGATACTAGCAAAAATGGAATTCCTTTTTCATTTTCAAAAATTTCAAGCCCTTTTGGATATCCTTCAAGCACAAATTGTGCCTCTAAGGTTTCACCGCTTGAAACAGAATACGTAATTAGCTGATACCCATACGTTACGACATAGATAAAATCGTGATGTATGATCGAATTTTCTGGAGTATTAATCTGCCAATCTGAAAAATTCTTCTCAATTGAAAATGTTTTTGGATCAATAAGTCGTATACCTTCTTTACCATTCCCAGAAACAAGTAATTTCCCATCTTTTAGAAGACGAATACGTTTATTATTTCCGTAAGCGTTAATAACGCCTTTTTCTTTTAACGTAACGCCATCTAGCAGCACTAGTTGAGAAGGCTCTCTATGCGGCTCAGAAAATTTCAGCTCTCGTTCCCCATATACAAGATCGCCATCTAAGGTATATTGCACACACCATACTGGTCTTTTTGTTTTATGTTTTGCTACGATTGTTCCCGTAGCTGCATCAATAATAGTTATCCAACCTGTTTCACTTGCTATAGCCACTGTTTTTGAATCTGGCGATTTCGATATATCGCGCAAAATACCATCGAGCTGAGTCACCCATTCAGTATGCCCTTCTCGATTAAAACGTATAACCTTTCCATTGGAACAAACGCCTATTATTGACTGATCAATAACTTCAGCAATTCGAATTCTTTTAGTTTGTTCATTAGGCGAAATAACATTTACTTTTCTTAATGAGAAGTCTGTATTTTTGCTTTTGATTTGATACTGATCAACTACACCGCTCTCAGAAATACATAGCAATGTGTCTTTTTCAAGAAGAATATCCCAATAAGCTACGGTACCACCAGCACGACTCATCACCTTTGCTGAAGGACCATGAATTGTATAAATTTCTCCTGACTCTAATGTTGCTAAGAGATTACCTTCACCCATTCTTTTTAGGTGGTTAACCTGAAATTTAAATGGGCCTATTTTATGTAAAAAAGTAGGTTCTTGTTCATTTTTAAATGTATAAATATAGTGGTCAAAGCACGCTACATAGACATATTGCCCATCTTCTGAAATAACAATTTCTTCAACATCGTCATTTGTAAAGCGTATTGGAGTCAAGGTCAGATGCTTGGCACAAAGAAGATATACACCTCCACCGACATCACTTGTAATCCAATAGCGATCATAGGTTTCATCGTACTGAATGCTATGGCTAACTCCACTTGAAAGATGAACCAAGCGTGTAGAAGTTTTTTCAAGAACATTAAAACGATAGAGTTGCCCAATGACATCAATCACAAGCAAGTCAAATTCAGGATTTCGCTGATCAACACTAATATGCTCGATAAATGCTTGCGAAGACACGTCCACTGACCATGCAAAAGAAAGATCATTTTTATCTAAGGCTGTTAAAGAACCTCGTGAATTACAAAAAACAAGCAAGTCATTAATGATAGTTATACCGTGCGATGGAGAAGGCACTGGCGGCTGTTGCTCTTGTTCTGGATCCACAAAATGTTGTGAAAGAAGAAAATCTGTGGGCTGAAGCGTTTGTTTATCCCATCGTACAACATTTCCAGCAACGTCTCGGGTGTAAATATATTGATCGTCGCCACATAAACCATGTTGAACAACGCCATGAGAAGTAGCTGCTGAAGTACAGTCAATCTGTAACTCACGCGTAAGTTTATGCAGCAATCCTTTATCATCGACTGCAAATATAAACTCACTCTGATCGTCATAAATTAAATTTGTAAATCTACAGCGAATTTCATTTTTCGTATTTAATAACTTCATTTGGTCTTTTATTAAACTAGTTTATAGAAAATCAACATCTTTAAATAAACCTTAAAATATTAACGTTTAAATAGATGAGATTGATTAATTATTTAAGAGCTTTTATCAATCTTGACTAATCGGTCAACGCTATACGCCGACCGATTATAATCAATTACTTAATATTACATAACTGGTGGAGCATATACAGCTTTGGTTGCAAAAGGACGAGTTGCCAAGTTTTTATTTTTGATCAACATATTCATAACTCCATTGGTTAGTAAAATAAACGTCAGCAATAAACTGACAATAAATTCTACATCAAATAAGGTAATGTCGAACTAATACTTCATTTACACCTCTATAAAAAATAGCCGTATAGCTAGCTTGAGGTATACTTAAAAAAAGAATACTATAACCTAAAATAAGGAATTAAAATCTTAGTTAAATTGAAGTAAATACTACGCAGTATTTACATATCTTAAAATGCTATTACAACTAACAAAACTAACAAAAATTTTGATAAAGACAAGATATAGCTATAGTTTAAGTCGATTTATAGAAGTATTTAGGCTGTAAAAAAATAAAATTTTTTGTAGCCTTTAAATGTGCAAAATTTTTCATCTACTTTTTAAAAAAATACGTATGAACTCGATATCTACTCAAATATAATATGCTGAATCAAATAGTTTAAACCTGAATATAGTTCTGGCTTTTCGTTTAACAAATTTTTGGTTTTTCTCAACAAAATTATTTAAATATTTAATTTAATTAATCTAATATAGATAAACATATTGTCCTTTTATTTCGTTCTATTGCATTTTTTTAAACGAGCGTGACAAGCTGAGGACTTATAAACTATCAATGAGTTTATTTTGGGTAAAGAAACAACAGAAGTTGATAAAATTTTTACTTTTATCGTTCGTACCACTCTCTATTTAACTCATATACAAATATAATATGTTCCTTTTTTTCGGAAAACCTACCACAAAAAATAATACAACAAAGTGTAAAATTCTATCGTTAAAAATAGAGCAATAAATAATTTTATTTTCAGTTAATTTTCAGTTAATAGCATTACTATGATTGGAAAATAACCAACATGCTCACTCAGTGTTAAATAGTGAAAAATATCGATTATTTTTTTATAGATATAATATGAATTATTCTTACACCACATTTATTTGATTTATACTATTAGTAGTTTATAAAATTTATTGTTAAGCAATTAAAAATTTAATAGCACCCCTTAATTTTTATTGAATTCATTACATTATTAAAATAAAAATTCTTTTCCTTAAAAAATATAAAAAATCATCAAGTAGATAACAATAATACGCAACCCAATATTATAGTAACCTAATAATTATGTTCACTAATCATTTAATAAAAATAAAACCGCATATCAATTTTTTATCTAGGCAACCTGAGTTCGGGATAATAATTTTTGATTAAAAAGAAAATTCTCTCTACTTATGGACATAATCTATGCAAATATTTTTACAACTCTTTGATTTTATTCAATCTTCCCTTAAAGGAGAGGGCTAGGGTAAGAGGGCTGGTAAATAAACCCCAAAAGTTTGATTATTTGTGCCGGTGCTTAATTGAGCTGCCATTTGTCTGATAATTATGTAATGCAGATGGCTTATGAAAATACAGTATAAGTAGTATGGACATTTGGCATAACGCGTGGCGTCCCACGCCGAAAAAGCTAACTGTGTAACTCCTAACTATTTAAAAATAAACCTTTAAACATTTATACTTCAATCTGATGTATATGAGCTAAGCTCGGCAATAAAAAGGCATATTAGATCCAATCTGTTATAAAAAATGGTATTAATATTGTTACTGTATCAGTTTATTAGGCTAATATAAGTAGCTGGGCAGCCGGCTCATGCGAGATTTGCTTGAGTACTTTATTAAAGAACATGCCAGTCGTTACTCACTTTTTTACCATCCCATCAGGAAACCAACAATGAGTTTATTAGATGTATTAGCTAATCAAGCAAGCATTGCTTTTACCAATAGCAATGGTCAAAGCCCAGGTTTTTTAGGCGCTGTTACTCAAATTATTAACAACCCTGAGCATGGCGGGCTTCCTGGGCTGATTAATTCTTTTAAAGAAAAAGGATTAGGTGAGACGGTTCAATCATGGATTAGTACGGGCCATAATTTACCTATTTCTGCTGAGCAAGTAAAAGCGGTGCTAGGTAGCGAGTATGTTCAATCGCTAGCGCATAAGTTTGGGCTTTCGCCAGAAACGCTAAGTGAACATCTTGCAACAATTCTACCTCAAGCAGTTGATCATTTAACCCCACAAGGCCAATTACCTGAAGTGGTTAGCGGCGATAATGATCCTTTATCTGAAGGCTTATCCACTTACCTGCACAATACTTCACCAAAAGAATCTGCCTAAATGATTGGGGCGTTATATTAGCCATAGCGGCTATAACGCCCTCTTAAACAACGTCCTTAAAATGAAAAGCAGCCATCACCTGGCTTCTAGCTTATAAATCGCCACCACCTTTATCATAATTTTATCTGAAGGCTGAATCAGTCTAAAAGCTGGTGGCTTTTCTGTTTTAGTGTGTCGTAGCCTCATCGTTTTTTTGTAAGGCTTGAATAAGAAGATCCTTGCCTTTATCCATTAAGCTATATAGCCCTTTAAAATCCCACTTTATCGTTGTTTTTTCGAGCTTACAGAATCCATAAAAAGCCAAAATTAAAACTTACAGCTCACAACAACTATTACAGTAACGTACTTTATTAAAAAAGCGCACAATTCTTTTGTATATAAACCTATACATACGCTTTTCTACTATGCAAGGCGCCCCCGCGCTTACGTTCCTCATATACTTGTGCATAACGCTCCCGTAACGATGGCATTATCAGTTCTCGTAAAATTTTATGTTGAACTTGGTCGAAGCTTCACCTTCACTTAACCATAGCGTAATTGCGAATACGCACTAGTCATCAACTAGTAATTAAATTTTTACTAATAGTAAAAGGGAAATTTTTTATGAACATTCGCGCATTAACTATTCCAAGCATAATGATTACTCTTTTTGGAGCCTCTGCAATTACGTATGCAAAATCATCAGATACTACAAAAAAAACACCTATTGGCATCCCCTCCAAACCTGATAAAGATATGCAGACTGTTCTAGATGCATTAAAAGCTTTACATGGAAAGCCTATTGAAAAACTGACACCTGCTGAAGCTCGGCTGCAACCTACACCTACAGACGCAGTAAAAAAAGTATTGGTTAAACAAGGAAAACCAACAACGCCTCTAGCTATAGCTAGCGTTAAAGATGTATCTATTCCTAATCCAAATGGGCCTATTCCTGCGCATATTTATACTCCTGAAGGTGCAGGGCCTTTTCCTGTAATTGTTTATTTTCATGGTGGAGGTTTCGTCCTTGCTGACACAAAAGTATACGATGCCTCTATCAGAGAACTAGCAAACAATACACAAGCTATCGTGGTCTCTGTTGATTATCACTCAGCCCCTGAAGATAAATTCCCTACTCAGCCTAATGAAGCCTATCGGGCTTTTAAATGGGCGTTAGTGCATGCAAATGAATTCAATGGTGATGCTAAACGAGTAGCGGTAGCAGGAGAAAGCGCAGGAGGCAACTTAGCCGCAGTCGTTTCGTTGATGGCTAGAGATAAAAAAGAAACCATGCCTATTCATGAATTATTGATATACCCAGTAGTAGATAACGATATGAAAAATAGCTCCTATCGTAAATATGCTAATGCTAAACCTTTAAATGCAGCAATGATGAAATGGTTTTTTAGCCATTACATTTTTCAGCCCAGCGAAGCAAATAGCTTATATGCCTTTCCTAATAAAGCTTCCTCATTAAAAGGTTTACCACCCACTACTATCATTACCGCTGAGATTGACCCTTTATTTACAGAAGGGGAAAAATTTGCTAATCGTTTGCAGCAAGAAGGCGTACCTGTAGCATATAAACACTACACAGGCGTCACGCATGAATTTTTTGGTATGGGTTCTGTAGTCGCTAAAGCTAGAGAAGCACAGCAGTTTGCTGCTGAAGAATTAAAAAAATCATTTAATACAACGCAATAATTATTGATGGCTCTAATATATTATCTTTAAATAGAGGAATAATATATTAGAGCTGCACTACACATTTATATGCACATATTTGATGAACAGCTTACAGCCTTTATAAGCTGTTCATTTAAAACTCTTAAAAAATTTTCACCATTCAGAACTTGTTTTATTTGTGCCATTCCAAAAGGAATAACATAAGTTTTTTTTGCACCATGGAATTGCAATAAATGGCGATGGTCTATTCGCAAATTACGTTCAGAACCAGCAGAAAAAAGTATGTCATTTATTTTTAGCAATAACTGCATTAGCACATTTTATCTGAGCATCTGCATTATTCCAAATTGGGCCAGCACTAATATCTCCGTAATTCGTGCCACAAACGGACTCTATACCAGGAACGATTGTTCGCCATTGACCATTCCAAACATACACATTCTTACTTAGCTTTTCATCATCATCGCTATGCGTCGGTTCATTTATAGGGTCAGTACCCTCTGAGTCAGAGGGTTTACTAACAGGTGTATCTGCATATAACCATTTATTGCCTTTAACTGCTGCTTTATTCAGAATTAAAGCTAACCTTACACCTGCCTGTGCAATTTTATAATCTGCAAACGCAGTAGCAGCATCCATATATTCTTTCGTTAGCAATACAGGTGTTTTCATTTTATTGGGATCACACATCACTTCTTTTAGCGGTGCTTTGTACACTGTGTCTGGCGCTTCTTCCACTGTTTCATGCACCCAGTCATCAATACTGCCTTTTTCCCATTCTGATGCATGCGCTTTAATTAAAGTATTTAAATTAGCTTTATGAAATCTTAAATTTTGTATAACGTTGTAATCCCAATATTGATGAAAAACAATAGGTTGTGAGTTAGGCTCTGTTAATACTGTTGTCGTCCCACCATTATGAATAGGATCTGCCGCTTGAGCTGCGTGCAACGGCTGATGTAAATCTCCCACTAAATGCATAATGATTTTTAATGCTATTCGGCGCTTTTGTATCGAACTAGCTTTATCATTAAGATCAATAACAGCTTGTTTTAGTGCATCTGTTGCACAATGCTGGCTTTTACATGCTGTCGGAATGGTAATATTTTTGCAGAGCTGAGTACGATCGGCATGCATGACTGCAGCTTGAACTGGCCCCTTGTCACGCACACAATCCAACCAGCTTGCTGCCACATCAAAAGGGTCTGTTTTACAGTTTAGACTTGGCGCATCATCTCCGCTATTTAAAAGATACGTTGCCATTTGTTGCGCTTCAGGCGTAAGCCTTGCCCATGCAAGCATTGCTACTCGCCTATGCCCAGAACCCGTCCAGGCATTTGCAATATTTAAGGTACTCATTACCACTATCAATGTTAAGAGCGTAATCAACTTTTTAGTCATTGCATGTTTAAAAAAGACCATTTGAGATTGACCTTTAGATAAAATAATAGGTTGATGAGCGGATTTATTCATATGGCGCAGGATGGTAGCAGTCAACATCAATAAAAATCTATCAGAACGCTCAACATTTAGTTCTCTATAACTTCTCGATAACTATTAAACTAAGTATTTTCCATTTTTAAGATGTGTGCTAGCAATAATTTCATTTTTCGTTATCCCATTCTATCTATAGAGAATCTCAACTACTAATAATCTGCTGTATTCTTGCCACGCTTGCCGGGTAATTATCAGCTTCAAATGCATCTTGCTGCAAAAACCCTTCTATTTGCGGATACAAGCGAATCGCTAAATCTAGCTCAGGATCGCCCCCTGGCACATAAGCCCCTATGGCTAATAAATCTAAACTTTGATGATAGCGTGAGAAAAGTTGTTTAAACCGTTGCGCACTTTTAAATGCATCGCGTGTTACGCAATCTTGCATCACCCGGCTGATAGAAGCTTCTATATCAATAGCAGGATAGTGGCCTCGCTCAGCTAAACGACGGCTCAATACAAAGTGACCATCTAAAATACCCCGCGCGCTATCAGCGATAGGATCTTGCTGATCATCACCCTCCGATAGCACAGTATAAAAGGCAGTGATCGACCCTCCTCCCTCTAAACCATTGCCAGCCCGCTCAACCAGTTGCGGAAGCTTAGCAAATACAGAAGGCGGGTACCCTTTTGTAGCAGGTGGCTCTCCAATCGCCAGTGCAATTTCACGTTGCGCCATTGCATAGCGTGTTAACGAATCCATAATTAGCAGCACATGCTTGCCTTGATCTCGAAAATGCTCTGCTACAGCAGTTGCATAGGCAGCACCATGCAAACGCATTAAGGGCGGTGTATCAGCGGGCGCTGCAATTACCACTGAGCGCCTTAAGCCTTCGTCCCCCAAAATGTTTTCGATAAAATCTTTAACTTCTCGCCCGCGCTCGCCAATTAAACCCACAACCACAATTTCTGCCTCAGCATAACGCGCCATCATGCCAAGCAAAACACTTTTACCTACACCGCTTCCTGCAAATAAACCTAATCGCTGCCCCCTACCTACCGTAAGCAAACCATTAATGGCGCGAATACCTACATCCATAATATGCCTAACAGGCTCGCGATCCATAGGATTAAATGGGCGTGAATACAAAGGCACATACTTATCTACAATGGGAGGAGGCGCTTTATCTAAGGGCCGACCGGTAGCATCTAAAATTCGGCCTAAGAGTGTTTCTCCTACACCAACCTGCCTTGCCCGATCTTCCAAACGGCGCCGGGGAATATAACGCATTCGAGGTTTAGGAATTCGGCCTGCATCGGGGTCTGCTAAAAACACTAGTGCACCAGGCTCAAGGCCTACTACTTGAGTTGAAGGCATTAAATACACAAAATCTTCGGCGAACCCTACTACTTCGGCTTCTACTTTATAGCCCGTGCCTGTTTCTATCTGGCATACACTGCCTACAGGCACCTGCAAACCCTTGGCCTCAAGCACTAAGCCTGAAACACGTGTTAAACGGCCTTGCGTATGCCAGGTACTTCCATAGTTGATCGCCAACTGGCAGTCTTTGAGGTATTGTTCCCAGGGATTATCTGACATAAGGCCTTACTCTTCACCCGTTTTTTTAGTGCTTTTTTTCTTCGCAGGCGCTTTTTTAATAGGCTCTGGCTCTACCTCTGCCGAATTGGTTGAAAGATCATCTTGTTCAGAAGCTGCCAATGGCGTGTTTTCTGCATTATGTTGAGGCATCTGAGGTGATTGAGGTAGTGGTGATGCTGCTTTTTTAGAGGATTTTTTTCCGCTGGAAACATTTTCTTCCCCCACAGAGGCAACTGCTGGTGAAGGAGAAGGCAGAGAAATATCCATTTGAGATGATGCAAGTTCTGCCGTATCAGCATCAGCCTCTTTCTTAGACATAGCTGGGTTTAGCTCTATCTCTAAGGGAGTGCTTTGTGGTGAACCTTCAAGGTTCAGCCATGACATATCACGCCCTAAATTTTTGATAAGGGTTTTCCAGCGATCTTCCAAAGTAGCATCTAGCTCGCCCAAACGGCTCACCAGACGGCACCCTCCTCTTTGAATATCAGAATCTATAAAAACCCTATGCTCTTCAGCTTTCAGCTGGTGTACTAAAAATTCTTTTAATATTTTTGCATCATCAGGATGTAAATAAATTTGGAGTAATCCTCGCGCTTCTCGAGGTAATGCATGAATAGCATGATCAAAAATAGAAAGGATAATTGTACGATTAAATTTAATTGCACTACACGTCATCTGCTGTGCAATCAATAAAGCAAGATCTACAATTTGTTCTGAAATGATGCCATCTAGCTGAGGAACCTCTGCTTCAATGGTTTCTAGTATTTTTACCAATGGCGCTTGCATTTGTTGTACACGCGGTTCAATTTCTCTAGCAAAGCGCTCTTCAAAGGTAGCTTCAACCTCGAGCTTACCTGCCACTTTGCCTTCTTCATAGCCTAGCTTACGGCCTTCAGCCTCGCCTTCTTTGAACGCTTGCTCACGTATATGCTCAAGCTCTTCAGGTAATAATCGTAGCGCTGAAATAGAGACTAGAGCCTCTTCTCCTGGTGTAAGCGGAACAGGCTCAGAAGAGGTACCAGAAGGCGTAGAGGATGATGTAAGTACTGTTGGTGATATAGCAGGCGTAACAGCTGGTGTAATGGCCGGAGCAGTCGGCAAGGAAGAAGACGCACCCGCTTTTTTTTCGGCGACTACCCGCCCTTCAGGAGCAAACCCTGCACTCGGTAACCAGCGCTGAACATTCACTGCGTTACTATCGGATGCTCGAATGATACCGCTTTTAGCTGACCATACCTTCGTCGCCACCTTTGCCTCCTAGAATAATCTGGCCTTCATCGGCAAGCCTACGTACGATTTTAAGAATTTCTTTTTGCTCACGCTCAACATCTGAAAGTTTGACAGGCCCTTTTGACTCTAAATCTTCTTTAAGACTTTCTGCTGCACGTTGCGACATATTTTTAAAGATTTTATTACGCATATCTTGCGTAGTACCTTTAAGCGCAAGAATTAAGGAATCATTTTGAACTTCGCGCATAACCGTTTGAATAGCACGATCATCAAGGGCTAATAAGTCTTCAAATACAAACATTTCATCTTGAATTTGTTGGGCTAGATCAGCATCAAAATCTTTAATACTACCAACGACTGCCCCTTCCATCGTTCCACCTAGGTAGTTCAGGATATTTGCAGCTACTTTAACGCCACCCATTGCGCTTCGCTTCGTACTAACACGCCCGGTAAGCAGTTGAGTTAGGGCAATATTCAATTCTTTCAAGGCAGTCGGCTGAACGCCCTCAAGGGTGGCTATACGCAGCATGACATCGTTACGTAAACGTTCAGGGAAAAGCTTTAAAATCTCACTAGCTTGATCACTTTCTAAGTGCACGAGAATGGTGGCAATAATTTGCGGATGCTCATTACGAATCATATCTGCCACTGATAGCGGTTCCATCCACTTCAGACTTTCAATACCGCTATTGTCTTCGCCTTCAAGAATACGCTCGATCATCACCGAGCCTTTTTCATTTCCTAGGGCACGCGTCAATACACTTCGCAGATACTGATCGCTATCAATCGTTAAACCGCCTTTTTGCTCCATTTCAGCACGAAATTGCTGAAGCACTTCACGTGTCGTATCGCGATTCAGGCTAGTCATTACTGACATTTTTGCACCCAGTTGCTGAACCTCTCTAGGGCCTAAAAACTTAAAAACCTCAACAGCGACTTCTTCACCTAGCGACATAAGCAGCATGGCGCTTCGTTCTACGCCGTCATCTTCACTCATCGCTACTCATCCATTGTTTAAGAATTTCGGCAGCCATTCTTGGATCCTGACGGATCATGGACTGAACAACTGTACGCTCATGATCTAAGATATCAAGATCACGCTGTAATGCAGCATTCGCTTCAGCATGGGCTTCTTCATGCTGTGCAATCACTTCATCTTTTACAGCCACGGCCGCGGCTTCTCTTTCCTCTACAGTTTCCGTTGCTACTTTAGCTTCTTTAGCCTTCGCTGCTGCCGTTTGATTTACTGCGAACAAATAACGAAACATGGGGCGAATAACACCCAATACCAGATAAAGAATAATTCCGCCCCATAAGAGGTGAATTAAAATATCTTTAACTAACGCAATATTGCGAGGATTTTTGTAAATAGGCAAAGGTTCTTCTTCTGCAAACGGCGTATTCACTACCTGAATCGTATCACCCCGTTTATCATCAAAACCTATAGCTGCTTTAATAAGATCATTGACCTGCCTATCAAAATCTTCTTTGCTTTTAAAAGTACTATTCTTATCTTTTCCGTTATAGCGGTCAGGATCAACATTCACGACTACTGATGCTGTTACACGTTTAATGGCCCATTCACTGCCGCGCGTATGACGAATAGTTTTATCGACTTCATAATTTACTACTGATTCACGCTGAGCATTAATTAACGCTGTAGAAGCGCCGCCTACAGCTCCAGTGCCCCCTGGCGCTACTAAAGGCGCAGAAGCTGCCCCAGGAGGCTGATTAGATAAAGCTCCAGGCACTCCGCCTGCGGTTGCAGAGGGTGAAGTACCCTCCTTTATATGTTGGCTACGAATCACTGACTCAGCAGGCAGCGGGTTGGGTTTAAAGTTTTCGGATGTTTGTTCGGTACGAGAAAAGTCTACATCTACACTTACCGTTGCGGACACACGCCCTTGGCCGGTAATAGGTAGTAATGTACGCACTATATCTTCTTCACGCGCATGCTTAATTTTATCAATATACTCAAGCTGAGTATTATTTAACCCTTCTTTTGACTGCATGGTACTGGCAACGCGCCCGGTACGACCATCTATCACACGCACGCTATCTTCAGGCACGCCTGCTGCTGCTACGATACTAGCCACGCTTCTTACCATGTCTTTCTCAAGCATAAAGCCTTTGTGCATATAAATCGTTACTGCTGCACTAGCTGTTACTTCATCGCGTAGAAAAACACTAGGTTTAGGAATATTAATAATGACGCGTGCACGCCGCACGCCTTCCATTTCTTCAATGCGCCCAGCTAACTCATTTTGCCTGGCTTCTGCCTCAACCACCTGCTCATGAAAAGCGGTAGTACCAAAAGGAATTTGCCGCATAGCCTCTGCCATAGAGCGCGAGGTGCGAGGCAAGCCCACTCGCATTAATGCTTGCGCAGCCCGATTAGCTACTTCTTCTTTTACTAAAATTCTGTCGCCATCAATATGGGCATCAATCCCCATATTATCTAAAACACGGATAATATCTTCCCTATCCTCAGAAGAAGCTATTTTTTCGGCAATGACCTTCTGAGTTCCTGCACTGTAATAAATTCCCCAGCTTCCAGCAACAAACAAAAATGAGATCGCCCCAACAAGCGCTATTTTTTGTCGTGTGGAAAAGCTACGGTAGCGTTCAAGTATCGCAAGTAGCGGGGAGGGCATCGCGGGATTTGCTTCCATCGTTTAAATTAAGCGTTCCTTTAGCCTTATCATGGTATCTATACTAATGTGAACTCTTTAAAATCTTTATAAAAAATTTATAAAGCTTATAGAGAACATTAGCCCAACTCACAACTTCTTACTTACATCATTTGCCTTATTAAGAGGGGCACGTTAAATGCGTATCTTGCCTTGATGAATCAGCGTAAGACTGGCATAAAATAGCATACTTAAGGCTAGCAGTTAGGTTTACTCCCCACTCTTATTAAAATAGAATAACGCTAGAATAATCGATATATAAGAATTAGCTCTATCGTTATCCCGTCTTTTTCTATAGCGGCACCCTAGAACACTCTCAAAACTGGGGCTATTACCAATATTTATACTAGTGCCTGTTTGATAAAAGCCAGGTATTAAAGCGGTGTATTTATTAACTCTTGGTAGGCAGAAACAAGTCGGCCTCGTACATTTTGTACCATTTGCAACGAAAGACTAGCTTTTTGCATGGCTACCATTACATCAGACAAATCAACGTTACCTGCCCCAGTTTCGTAACTAGTTTGGAGCGTAGTCGCTGTGTTTTGAGCAGCATTTACCTGAGATAAACTGTTTTTTAGCAGCTCTGCAAAAGAAACAGACGATGCTCCTTGCACCCCGTCTTGATTATTTGTTGATAGTCCTGACATTTCTGATAACCGCGTAGCTGATGCCATTTTTTGCATATCTTGCATCAACTGTACTGCACCCAAACTAATTGAATCCATACTGCATCCTTTTAAAAATCAAGGAAGTACTGATTGAATGTAATAGCACCACTTTACGTACCATTACTGCATATTGCTCTACCCTGGCTAAATACGGTTTTATATCGTTTTACTGAAGCAGCCGTACCGAAACCCTACCAAAGCCCTATCAAAAGACAACGCAATTACATTAGCCCCCATAAATACAATGCTACTACTTAGCGTTAGATCACTTTTATTTATGTGCACACGAATGTAACTATAGAATTACTGAATATCTTATTTCGCGCAAGTGAATAGTAACCCGCTATTCTACTCAAGCCTTGTCTGAAAAGGAAATAAGATCATATAACGTGCCTAATCAGTGTAACATCTACGCAGCAAAGACATGTTTGGCAGCTGTTTCCCAAACAACGCCATACGATGTTTTCTATACATCATGGCTACGTCTATAGAAGGGAAAGTCTGTATAAGGGTTTAGCCAGGTATCGCTATTGTTGTATAAACTACTCTAAACCCCTTTATGTGCACCTGAAAGTGCTTATGAAACACTTCAGAAGCACTTTATAACGCTCTCTCAAGCGCTCATTAGCTAATAGTAGGTGATGCTGCCCCACATTCATGAAGCATCATTTATCATTGCCAGCACCTGCTTAAGCGCTTCTGGCTGAATAGGTTTTGCTAAATAATAATCCATACCTGCTTCCAGGCATAATTCTCGATCGCCTTTCATAGCATTCGCTGTTAATGCCACAATCACTTTACGCGCTAAATTTTTATTTTTTTCCCATGCACGTATAGCTTGGGTTGCTGCTAGCCCATCCATTACGGGCATTTGCATATCCATTAACACAATGTCGATTTCATCATAATGCTCTATTAAGTAGTTTAAGACTTGTTGACCATCACTTAATATAATAGAGTCATGCCCTGACTTCTCCAAAAGTCTTTGTATAACCCTTTGATTAATTGGGTTATCTTCCGCCACCAACACATCCAAATGTTTTACTTCGTTGTTTCCTGCTGGCATAGCCAATGGAATAGCCCGGGGCTGTATGCCATTGGTTATTCTTGCAAGAATATTAAAGGAAAATGTGCTACCTTGCCCGGTTCCGCTTTCTACTTGAATTTCTCCTCCCATCATTTCAGCCAAGGCTGAGCTAATGGCTAATCCTAATCCTGTTCCGCCATATTCACGCGTTGTAGATGCATCGGCCTGTGAAAACGCTTCAAAAATAGTACTTAGTTTTTCATGTGGAATGCCAATACCAGTATCTTTAACACATACATATAACCTCACTTCATCTTCAACATCGATAAGTTTTTCAGCATACACATTTAATGTAATGCTGCCTTTTGAAGTAAATTTAAGCGCATTACTTAACAAGTTATTAATAAGTTGGCTTAATCGTGTAGGATCGGTAATTAAAAAATCTGGGGTATTTTGGTGTTTATCAAAGATAAATTCAACGTCTTTTTCAAGTGCCCGATACTGGAAAGGTCTCACAATACTATCGAGTAATTCAACCAAAGAAACTTCAACTGACTCAATAACCAGCCGCCTAGCTTCAATTTTAGAAAAATCTAAAATATCGTTTAGCAGTGCCAATAAAGATTCAGCAGAAAATTGTGCTGTACTAATATATTCTTTTTGCTCGATATTTAAAGGGGTTTGCAAGGCAAGATGCAACATACCCAGAATACCATTCATGGGGGTACGAATTTCATGGCTCATATTTGCAAGAAACTCGCTTTTCGCCTGATTCGCTTCTTCAGCCACCTTACGGGCAGTAATTAATTGCGTCTCCATCATCTTGCGTGAAGTTTCATCCATTGCGACGCCTACAATGCGTGCAGCTTTACCAAAGCTATCCCACCCTACCATGCCGTAAACTGAAATAAAATGGGTAGAATCATCATCCCAGCGAATAGAAAAATCTGTAATTAAAGGGCTGGCATCATCAATACAAAATTGAAACTCTTCTGAAATACGATCGCGCTCTTCAGGGGTAAGGCATCGATTCCACATTAACCAGGGAGATTCTGGAGTAGTTTGTATATCAGGATTCCAGCCAAATAAACGATGCATGCGCTCATCCCAAATCAACGTATTTTGGCTTAAATCAAGCTCCCAAATTCCAATACCAGCTGATTCTGTTGCTAACGTTAGGCGCTCAACAGCATTTTCAATGCGCTCCGAAAAAATTTTCCGCTCGGTAATATCAACTTCAATAATTACAAACCCCATTAGCTGGCCTTGGGCATCCTTCAAAGGCTGTGCTTCAATATCAGCCCAATATTTTTCACCTAGCTTTGTATAATGAACAAGTTCTGTTTTAAAGCTTTGGCCTTTTATAATGGCGTTATATAACCGTTCATGCAGGCGTTTATCAGACTCTTTGCCTTGCAGAAGCTGATCTGCTCTTTGCCCTTTCGCTTCTTCTAAGGAGTACCCAGTTGCACGCACAAAACTGGGGTTCACCCATTCAATTGCAGCGGCTGAATCGGTAATCATGACCATATTGCTGGTTCGTGCGACGACTAACGAAAGCCTCTCCATCTCTCGTTGTTGCTGAATTAATATACCTTCTGCTTCTTTTTGTTTTTCTAAACTTCCTTGTAAATCCATTACCGTATCAGCAAGATTTTGCTGCGCATTATGCAGGCTCGTTAAGTTTAGGTAGCTAAGCAAAATGTACCCGGTTGGCAACGGAGTAATATGAACTTCAATTACCGTTTCAGCGCCAATTTGTATCGATGCCTCATTTGGTTTGGCTTCTTTATATAATTGTAACTGTTTAGCAATAATTTCTTCTTGGCTGCCCGTACCATAATCGCCTCGATTAATTTGGTACTCTAATGCTGTATAAATAGATGTATTTACTTCAAATAAATCTTCAGGCAAATTCAATAACTCGATTACCCGTTGATTCCAACCTGCTACGCGGCATTCCTCATCTAAAATAAGCACGCCAAAGGGCAAGCTATAAAGAATGTTATGCAACAGTGCTAAGGTTGTATCTTTAGATACCAAAGTTTGTACTGCTAATGGAGTTTTTGTATCTGATTCTTGAGAAGGTAAGGCATCATTACGTTGGCGCACGGCTAAAAAAAACATGCCAAGCATTGCTAGACATGTAATCGCCCCCAAGGGAAATAATCTCTGAAACCATTGCAACCCATCGAATTGTTTTTGGTTTATTTCAATCACGTTATAGTATTCATAGATCGTAATTGAAACCATCCAAAAAATCCAAAGCGCAATCATGGGCCATAACTGCTGATATAGCCGTTTTTTCTTAGATAGTCGTGAAGGCGGTAGGCTCATGAGCGCAACTCTATATTTTAGTTATTCTATTATGGTATCGGTGTGCGTTTGCACAACCTTAAATCACTTTAAAAATATAGAGTTAGAAGTTTTAGCAGTTATGCAGTTGGGTTCTCTCGGCGTGGGACGCCCCGCGTGTTAGCAACTTGCCGTACTGCTTGTATTGTCTGCGTTGCTATGCGGGCCATCCCATGCGGCGCATCCCATGCCTTGAGTGAACCCAACTGCGTAACTTCTAAGTTTGTTACAGTTTTTTATGTTTACTATTCACTCTCAACAGTTAATAAAAAAGGCATCAACGTTTTTAGCGTTTTAAATAATTTACGATAGGCTTTCGGAGAAGGATTCGCTTGATTCTTCTCGATACGCGCCTCAGCAATAAGTGCTTTCAATGCTTCTTGATCTATATCTGGATACTCTTCAACCAATACAGTAAAGGCGTTGGAATCATCTAATAAACGATCACGCCATGTTTCAACCTTTTTTTCATAACGCTTGCGAGACTGCGAACCATCTTGAAAAGCCTCAAGTTGTTGTTGAATAGAATCACCATCTGCATCACGCATTAATTTACCTATATATTGCAATTGACGCCTTTTAGCCCCATTTGCTTTTATACTTTGGGCTTCTAAAATGGCTTCATGCAAACGCTCAGGCAACTCAAACCGTTTAAGATCAGCAGGCTCTAACTCTATTAAGCGCCCTCCTAATTGTTGCAAGGCTTCGACATCTCGCTTGCGCTGAGATTTTGAAGGCGGCTCATCATCCTGAGTTTCAGTATTTAAATTTTCACGAACAGATTTACGCACGATCTTCACCCAAAAGAAAAAAGCCAGCTCTCAATGAGCCGGCTAAAAAAAGTTTTTGCTATTAGCTATTAAAGCTATTAATTAAAAGCACAATCAACCTAGAGGCATAATTCGCCTGGTTGATTAGCCCTTATTAGCTTTAAGCGTAGAAGCTGCCACACTTGCAAGAGCAGTCATATTAAGAATACGACGAACCGTTGAAATAGGTGTCAAAATATACGCAGGCTTAGCAGTACCCAATAATACAGGCCCAATGGTTACATTTTCGCCAGAAGCAATGCGTAACAAATTATAGGTAATATTAGCGGTATCAAGATTAGGCATAATTAATAAATTAGCTTCTCCAGTTAAGGTAGATTCACCAATAACGCGCTGGCGAATATCTGCTGATAACGCTGCATCGCCTTGCATTTCACCGTCAATTTCAATATGCGGCGCACGCTTGCGGATAATTTCTAGCGCTTCACGCATTTTAACCGCAGAAGCATCTTGCGAACTACCAAAGCTGGAATTTGATAATAACGCTGCTTTAGGTTTAATACCAAAATGGGGTAACTCTTCTGCTGCCATAATCGCGATATCCGCTAACTCTTCAGCAGTAGGGTTTTGGTGAACATATGTATCTGTAATCGCTATTGTACGATTAGGCAGAATCAGAATATTCATTGCAGCCAAATTTTTCACACCTTGACGCAAACCAATCGCATTTTGAATATAGGGGAAATGATGGTGAAATAATGAGTCTGTACCGCAAATCAATGCATCTGCATCGCCTTGGCGCACCATCATTGCAGCAATCAATGTACGCTTGCGGCGTAAATCACGCTCAACCACAGGCGCTGTCATGCCTTTACGACACATTAACTTATAATATTCATCGGCATAATCACGATGCTGCTCATAGCTCTCAGGATTCAGCACTTCGTAATCAACGCCTTGCTTCATTCTCAGACCCATACTTTCAATCTGATTCAGAATAAGCTGAGGATTACCCACTAAAATAGGCTTCGCTACACCATCTTCAACTGCTAAACGTGCTGCACGCAATACACGCTCTTCTTCACCTTCAGCAAACACAATGCGCTGCGGTTCTTTTTTAGCTGCACTAAATACAGGGCGCATCGTTAAGCTTGAGGTATACACATGCTGGCTTAATTGAGCACGATACGCATCCATATCAGTAATGGGGCGCGTAGCCACACCTGAATCCATCGCAGCCTGAGCAATTGCAGGTGCCACACGCAAGATCAAACGGGGATCAAACGGTCTTGGAATTAAGTAATGTGGGCCAAAGCTGAGCTTTTCATTGCCATATGCATTTGCCACAACATCAGATTGCTCTTCCATCGCTAAGGCAGCAATAGCACGCACGCACGCTAGCTTCATTTCCTCATTAATGGTAGAAGCGCCTACATCTAATGCACCTCTAAAAATAAAGGGAAAGCAAAGTACATTATTCACCTGATTAGGATAATCAGAACGGCCTGTTGCTACAATGGCATCATCTCTTACTGAATGCACATCTTCAGGCAAAATTTCAGGGGTAGGATTCGCCATGGCTAAAATTAAAGGACGCGCTGCCATTTTGACAACCATCTCTTTTTTCAGCACACCTGCAGCAGATAGACCCATGAAAATATCTGCACCTTCAATGATGTCACCAAGGGTACGGGCATCGGTTGTTTGAGCGTAACGCGCTTTGTTATCGTCCATATCGATGGCACGACCGTGATACACCACGCCTTTGCTATCTGAAACCCAGATATTTTTCATCGATAGACCAAGGCTAACCAATTGGTCTAAACAGGCTAATGCTGCGGCACCCGCCCCTGAACAGACCAGCTTCACCTCTTTGATGTCTTTACCAACAACACGCAAACCATTTAATACCGCTGCTGCTGCAACAATTGCTGTACCGTGTTGATCATCATGGAAAACAGGAATTTTCATGCGCTTACGAAGTTCGCGCTCAATATAAAAACACTCAGGAGCTTTGATATCTTCTAAATTAATACCACCAAAGGTGGGTTCAAGCGAAGCAATAATATCAATTAATTTATCTGGATCAGATTCATTGATTTCAATATCAAAAACATCGATCCCTGCAAATTTTTTAAATAAAACCCCTTTACCTTCCATCACAGGTTTTGAGGCTAAAGGACCAATATTGCCGAGACCTAAAACAGCTGTACCATTAGTAATAACAGCTACTAAATTGCCGCGCGCCGTCATATTATAAGATTCTTGTGGGTCACGCACGATTTCATCACAGGCAGCCGCAACGCCAGGAGAATAGGCTAAGGCCAAATCCCGTTGGCTTACCATTTGCTTAGTTGGCATTAAGGCTATTTTGCCGGGACGGGGGTAGCGGTGATAATCAAGCGCCGCTTTACGAAAATTCTCATCCATGAAAAGACATCCCTGTTGTAAGGAGGAGGAAGTTGTGCATTGTAGGGAAAAACCCCTCCCATGAAAAGCTTTCCCACACTTTTTTTACAAAAAAAAGTAAGCGGGTCATTCGTTGGGCTTGTTTATCCTATATAAATCAAGCCAACTCACTACGCAAAAAACAAGGGAACACATGTGCTGTGTTCCCTTAAGTTAAGTTCAAGTTACATTAATCTCCGGCAATCATCATAGACCCCAACAAAATGGAGCCTGTTAGGCGGCTACTGAGCGTGTAAACGTCATCGCCGATTCCTAGAATCTGCCGGTACATTTCTTTAAGATTCCCCGCGATGGCAAATTCTTCTACCGGGTACTGAATAATGCCATCTTCTACCCAAAAACCAAATGCCCCGCGTGAATAATCACCCGTTACACCATTCACCCCATGCCCCATTAACTCAGTAATCAAGAGTCCTCGATCCATTTGCTTTAATAAATCGTTATAATGATGGGTCGTTTGAAGTGACAAATTATGGGCGCCACCCGCATTACCTGTGGTTTTCATCCCTAATTTTCTAGCGCTATAAGAGCCTAAAAAATATCCCTTTAAGACGCCATTTTCAACTACATTTCGCGCATGGGTTTTGACGCCCTCATTATCAAAAGGAGCACTTGCCCACCCCTCTGCTAAGAAAGGATCTTCTTTAAGATTAAAGCACGGTGCAGCAATCACTTGCCCTAATTGATCTTGTAAAAAAGAGGTTTTTCGATATAAAGATGATCCGCTAGCAGCGCCAACCAAATGCCCAATTAAACTGCCTGCTATAGGAGACTCAAAAATCACAGGAAGCGTCTGTGTACTTAGTTTACGCGCCCCTAATCTTCGAACGGTTCGTTGTGCTGCCTTCCAACCTACCGACTCAGGTGTATCTAATTTGTCAGGATTACGCGCCGCGGTGTACCAATAATCACGCTGCATCCCTTGCTCATCTTCAGCGATAACTGAACAGCTCATGCTGTAATCACTTGTCGGGTAGCCACCCATAAATCCCGCTGAATTGGCATACATAAACTGGCTTTGGTGTCGAGAAATACTCGCTCCCTCAGAATTCGTGATGCGTCGGTCTGTACTTAAAGCACGCGCCTCACAGACTTTTGCCATTTCAATCATTGTTTGGGGCGGCACTTCCCAAGGGAAAAATAATTCAGGAACGGGCCATACTTTTGCTAAATCTTGCTCTTCTGGCAATCCTGAAGCTGGATCTTCACTCGTATAACGCGCAATAGCTATCGCTTTTTCTACTAACATATCTATTGCAGTTGAAGAATAATCGGTGCTGCTAACGTTGCCTTTGCGTTTGCCAACGTACACCGTTAAAGACAAATCGCTATCTTGGTTAAACTCTAAGGTTTCAACTTCGCCCTGGCGTACCGAAATAGACTCACCTTGGCTTTTTGAAACTTCGACTTCTGCAGCAGTTGCTCCTAATCGTTTTGCGCGCTCTAAGACGTCCTGCACCAGAGACTCCATAGATGATGCTTCAAGCTTTCTACCACTATTCTCTGACATACCCCCCCCTCACTTAGAATCTGTGCCTTGTGTCTTTTTGTCTGCTAACACTATCTATTGCGTATGAATACAAGATCATAGCATCGCTTTACAATAGTCATTAGACACACAGCACAGGCTCTGATGATTTAATCACGCATAAAGCTCTATCTACATCAATTGAAGCGCTTAATAACGATAATGCTCTGGTTTATAAGGTCCATCTAAAGGAACATTAATATAGTTTGATTGTTCCTGTGTAAGTTGCGTTAATTTAGCACCGAGTTGCTTAAGGTGTAAACGTGCAACCTTTTCATCTAAATGCTTAGGTAAAATATAAACACCCACTGGGTACTTACCAGCATTTTGCCATAACTCAAGCTGCGCCATCACTTGGTTGGTAAAAGAGCTAGACATTACAAAGCTCGGATGCCCTGTTGCACATCCTAAATTTACCAAACGCCCTTCAGCTAAAATAATAATGCGATTACCATTAGGCAAAATAACATGATCAACTTGAGGCTTAATATTTTCCCACGTATATTGACGCAGCGAAGCAATATCTATTTCAGAATCAAAATGCCCAATATTGCAGACAATGGCTTGGTTTTTCATCTTCAGCATATGTTCATGACGAATAACGCTCATGTTGCCCGTTGCAGTCACGAAGATATCTGCTCTATTGCATACCTCATCCATTGTCACGACAGGAAAGCCTTCCATCATGGCTTGCAGTGCACAAATAGGATCAATTTCGGTTATAAAAACTTGGGCTGATAACGCACGCAACGCCTGAGCGCAACCTTTACCTACATCACCAAAGCCGCATACAACCGCTACTTTTCCTGCAATCATGACATCTGTCGCGCGCTTGATACCATCTACCAATGATTCCCGACATCCATACAAATTATCAAACTTTGATTTTGTTACGGAATCATTCACGTTAAAAGCAGGAACTTTTAATGTTCCTGCTTTTAACATTTCGTATAAACGATGTACGCCAGTGGTAGTTTCTTCAGAAATACCAATGATATTCGCTAACAAATGGGGATATTTCTCATGAATAACTTGGGTTAAATCACCCCCATCATCCAAAATCATATTAGGTTTCCATTGCACCCCATTTTCGGGCTCAATGGTTTGCCGAATACACCACCAGTATTCTTCTTCTGTTTCACCTTTCCAGGCAAATACAGGAATACCTGCCTGAGCCATTGCTGCCGCTGCATGATCTTGAGTCGAAAAAATATTGCACGATGACCAACGCACTTCAGCGCCTAAATAGAGCAATGTTTCAATCAGCACTGCTGTTTGAACGGTCATGTGCAAAGACCCTATTATTTTAGCTCCGGCCAATGGTTTTTTAGCCCCAAACTCTTCACGTAATGCCATTAAGCCAGGCATTTCTGTTTCGGCTATAGCAATTTCTTTACGTCCCCAGGCAGCTAAAGAAAGATCAGCGACTCGAAAATCATTAACTGCGGCTACTTCGGCTAATGCGCCCATTGAGCTATTCCTTTTTTCAATACACTATTAAATTTTTAAGTTACACCAGGCATCAATATGTTTTAGATTTCTTCGCCTACAAGAAACAAGACAATAAAATCAATTTTTTGACACATATTCATAGAATAAATTACGCGTCACAACACGATTCAATAACGCGCTTGAGTAACGTTGAATCTTTCCATGTTACCACCTCTGCCTGACCCAAGGCTTTTAATAAAATGAGGCGTAAATCACCATTCTCAACTTTTTTATCATTTTGCATCAGTTCTATATAACGATCCGCACCGAGTTGAGGCCCCTTTAAGGGTAAATGCGCTAGTTGCATAAAATGCCTCACCTGCTCTACATCACCTTGAGTCAACCAACCGGCCTGATGTGATAACTCGGCAGCCATCAGAGTTCCTGCCCCTACTGCCTCACCATGCAGCCACGCACCATATCCCATTCCAGTTTCAATTGCATGGCCAAATGTATGCCCTAAATTAAGAAGTGCACGTACCCCTAGCTCTGACTCATCTTCTGCCACAATATCTGCTTTGTATTGGCAGCTTCGGTAAATTGCTTCGCTTAATGCCTCATTATCCTGCGCCCAAATAGCCTTCATCGACTTATCTAGCCATTCTAAAAAAGCACGATCTCGAATTAGTCCATATTTAATGACTTCAGCTAGCCCAGCACTAAATTCACGCTCAGGCAATGTTTGTAGCGTACTGGTATCAATGACAACTGCTTTGGGCTGATAAAAACACCCAACCATATTTTTTCCTAATGGATGATTGACTGCTGTTTTACCACCCACTGAAGAATCTACTTGGGAAAGCAATGTAGTAGGCACTTGAATAAAAGGAATACCTCTTAAATAAATAGCAGCAGCAAATCCTACGATATCGCCAATAACCCCACCCCCTAATGCAAATAGGGTCGTTTTACGTTCTGCTTTTATTTCCAGCAACCGTGTTAGCAAAACATTTAACGTATCCATCGTTTTATAGGCTTCGCCATCAGGCAAAATAACTGTATCAACCTGCATGCCTTGTTGCTCTAAGCATTCTTTAAAGGATTGAAGATACAGTGGCGCTACGGTGGTATTGGTTACCACAATGACATGTTTATGCGATAACCAGGCACGATAATCGGTCTGTGTGAGGAGCCCCTGACCTATTTGAATGGGATAACTGCGCTCGCCTAGCGAGACTTGCAAGGTTTTCATAGAGGTTTATACGCTTTTTATTAAAGAAATTTACAAAAAACCGTTCTGGCGAAATGATAGAGCCATCGTTAAAAGGATGCACACTTACAAAAAACCGTTCTGGCGAAATGATAGAGCCATCGTTAAAAGGATGCACACGGCTGAACGCCCTAACACCCTCATGCCAAACATTTTTACGAGTACTCTTACTTGTGAAGAGCGTAACTAAAATTTAACATATTATCCGCTAGAGCATTTGGATTATCAGGCTTAGGAAAAGGTGATGATGCACGAATTGCGTGCTCAACCGCCTTATCAAAATCTGCATTACCACTACTTTTTTTAAGTGATATGCGTCTGATATCGCCATTAGGAAATAATGTAACCTCAAATAAGGCGGCAGAAGTAACATCTTGATCATCTGACCATTCTAAATTACCTTGTACTTTTGAGCGAATTTTTGAGCAATACCCACCTAACTGAGAACAATCCACACCTCTTTTTTTACCATTGCCAGCAGCACTGCCTGAGCTTGAAGCACCATGACTCCCAGCAGCAGAGGTTGAGCGCGCAGGTGCAGACGCATTCATCTGGTTTTCAATCCAATCAGCTTTGTCATCTGACTCTGTATCTGCCACCTTCTGCGAAGATTTTTTTGTAGCTTTTTGTGAAGGAAGAGGAAGATGCTTAGGCGAAACATCTGGCTTAACTTGAGCTTCTTTAATAGGCATCTTAGGCATAGTTTTAGGAAGCTGCTTATGAGGAACCTTACGATATTTAGGTTTTTCTGGCTCCACTGGCTCAAAAACCTCTTTTATCTTTTTAAGAAACGTTTTTTTTGGTTCTTGTTTTTCAGTATGATGTATAAAAGGCTTAGGCTCTTTAACCTCTTTTAGCTTTTCGAGTTTTTCTACCCGATGCTTACGAATACGCTTACGCTCTATTTGAATATCTGCTTCTTCGTCAGGCACATTATTTTCAGTTGGCGTATGCACTACTTTGGGTGTTCTAATAAGAGGCTTAGGCAGGGCTTTTACAGGTTGCTCTTCATCAATAATATGCTTGATCGGTTTTGGCGTTTTTGGAATAGAGGGTGCATTTCTTTTGGTAACAGCCATGCTTTCTTCCGCGTGACGCGCTTGCGCTACCTCCTGCCCTGACCATAAAGCAACCTGCACAGGTTCAGGCTCTGGTTTATGCTGCCATGACATAACAAGAATGACAATAAAGACACCATGAACAAGCAATGAATATTGAAGTGCTTTAGAAAAAGGTATCTGATGAATCATACGTTCATACTCTCATACTATTTTTAACCCTTGATTAAGCGTAAATAACCTTACCGAAAATCATTCATTGAAATTACATCACCCTAAAACTAAACTAACTACTAGCGGCGTGAATCAATCTGAAGCAGCAAACCCACCTGCGGAATATTCTGCTTCTTTAATTGATCGAGTAAATGCACGACTTCGCCATATTGAACACTTTTATCAGCTGCCAATACAACAGGCGCTGCATTTTCACCCTTTAAGGGCAATTCACCTAAACGTTCTATTAGGCTATCAACTGAATCAAATTGCTCTTCATTACTTATACCTGGGCCTCTTAATGACCAAGTTTCGTTGGCTTTAAGACGTACTTCTATAGGGCGTTTTGCTACACTGCTTGCTTGCCCTACTTTAGGTAATTCAATTTGCCCTATTTGCAGCATAGGCGCAGTTACCATAAAAATAATTAACAGCACCAGCACAACATCAATAAACGGCACTACATTAATCTGGCTCATCGCGGAAGGCCGATGACGCGCTCGCATCACCATTGTATTTTCCTTTTAATTTTTTAAATTTCTTAAACTATTTCAACTCTGCCGTAATAAAATATTACTTAACTCATCACCAAAGGCATCGCTTTGATTCGCAATTTTCTCTATCTGGCGATTAAAACGATTGTAGGCAATAACAGCGGGTATCGCTGCAAATAAACCAATCGCTGTAGCTACCAAAGCTTCTGCAATACCAGGCGCCACTTGAGATAAAGTAGCCTGCCCTGCCATTGCCAAACCGCTAAACGCCGTCATAATTCCCCACACTGTACCTAATAAGCCGATATAAGGGCTAATTGAACCGACTGTGGCAATAAAGCTTAAGCTGCTTTCGAGGCTATCTAAATCGCGTTGAATACTGGCGCGCATTGCTCGCTCTATGCTTCCCAGCATTTGGCTTGCATCTTTAATAGAATGTTGTTTATATTTTATAAACTCTTTAAAGGCTGCTTCAAAAGTGCGCTCTAACACGCATTCGCCCCGTTGCTGGTTCGCTGTTAAACGTTGATATAACACCATAAGATCGCCGCCATTCCAAAAATGCGCTTCAAACAGCTTATTGGAACTTAACTCAGACGAAAGCGCCATACTTTTTCTAAAAATAAGCGCCCACGATGTGACTGACAGTACAACAAGTGAACACATCACCAACTTTACAAGCCATGAAGCTTGTAAAAAGAGACTTAAAAAAGAAAGCTCCATCCTAAATCCTTTAATAAACTGTGTAATCAACTGATTTTATTTTAAAACTTCTCAACATATCGTAAAAAATCTTTAACGTTTTGCTAACGTACTGCTTAATGTTAAGGGAGGGTGAATCAAGGCATACAAACAGCATGAAGAATCAATGATGGCAGCCATCAACTAGATTACTTCTCTCATTAAACGCTCGCGAAGCTCTTTAGGAAAACGCTTAACTTTAAATGTTTCTGAATCAACTAGCGCTAAAGTAACATATCCTTCAACCAAAACCTGCTCTTCTCGCTCTACGCTCTGATACATTCGTACCCGGCCTGCTCCAACCTCTGTTAAGCGGCATCGTAGGCTGATCTGCTCTTCTAAGCGTGCCGGGCTTCGATAGCTGATATCAATGTGATGCACTACCAGCATACAGGCCTGCTGATTTAATGATGCGAGACTTAAGCCCAAATGATGAAGCCATTCGGTACGAGCGCGCTCCATCCATTTTAAATAATTAGCGTAATACACAACGCCTACAGCATCGGTATCTTCATAATACACACGGGTTTTATAGGTAATCATACGCCTTACTTACCCTTGCTCGCTATCTTGACTCTCTTCCAGTCTTTTTTCTGGAAAAGGCATACCGAAATGACTATAGGTTAAACGTGTCGCCATTCTTCCTCGTGGCGTTCTTAACAAATAACCATGTTGAATTAAATAAGGTTCAATCACATCCTCTATCGTATCACGCGACTCCCCCATAGAAGCAGCCAAATTATCTAAACCAACTGGCCCGCCTTCAAATTTATGTAACACTGCCTCTAAAAGCTGGCGATCAAGTTTATCTAAACCCACGCCATCTACCTCTAGCATCGTTAACGCACTATCAGCCAATGCTGATGTAATACGCGATATTCCTTTTACTTCAGCCACATCACGCACACGACGCAATAATCGGTTAGCAATACGCGGTGTTCCCCGCGCCCGGCGAGCAATTTCAAAAGCACCAGATTCATCCATTGACATATTAAGCAAACGTGCAGACCGCTCAACAATAAACGCTAATTCTTCTGAAGAATAAAAATCTAACTTACCTGAAATTCCAAAACGATCTCTTAGCGGATTCGTTAGCATGCCCGCACGTGTAGTGGCACCTATTAACGTAAAAGGCTTGATATCTAATTTTATAGAGCGCGCAGAAGGCCCTTCGCCAATCATAATATCTAATTGGTAATCTTCTAATGCAGGATACAAAACCTCTTCAATGACAGGCGAGAGACGATGAATCTCATCAATAAATAAGACATCGCCTTCATCAAGATTCGTTAATAGCGCTGCTAAATCCCCTTGGCGTTCCAATACTGGGCCTGAGGTTTGGCGTAAATTCACACCCATTTCGCGGGCAATAATATGCGATAACGTTGTTTTCCCCAACCCTGGAGGGCCAAATAATAAAACATGATCAAGGGCTTCTTTTCGTTTTTTTGCAGCCTCAATAAAAATCTTAAGCTGCTCACATAATCTTCGTTGCCCCACATACTCATCCAATGTTTTAGGGCGTAATGCTCTTTCAATACCCTCTTCTGCATCCCCTGAAACAATGGGCTCAGCGGCTACCAGACGTTCATGTTCAATCATAAGTTACATTCGTGGGAGTTTCGTGGGAGTTTTAGATACCTATTCTACGTGAATTGTTATCAATGAAACATCAGACTAGGGAAAATGTTTAGCGCCTAAACCACAGAGCAATAATTTCACCACTACCAAATGCAGTAAGACATGGAAAATATTGATTGCATTATTTCTATATTTCCATAAAAATAGAATAATGGAAATTATAGCTTTGCTAGTTATTTTTATAACGCTCGTATAACCATCATGCTTAACCATTTTCACTTCTCGTTTCTGCTCCTTGTTTGCTTTTATTCTTACAAGCAGGAAACAAAGACAACTACCTATGCGCCACGTAAGTTTTGTGCAAGCCCTTTATTCAAACACGCTTTATTTCAGCTTTTGACGTAAGCCAATTATTTCAATTCTAAAAGTGAAAATCATATGCCAGAACACCTAGCCGACTTGCCTAATGTTGAGCAATCTTTATTCAAAACCCTTTCGTCATCAGATTTTTTAACGATTGGCACTTCGTCGCATGCTCCACGCTTTTTACTCTTGTATGGCTCTGTAAGAGAACGCTCATACAGTCGACTTCTTACCTTAGAAGCTGCACGATTGCTAGAAGCCATGGGTGGAGAAACTAAAATTTTTCATGCTGATGGTTTACCGTTACCAGATGCAACTCCCGAAACACACCCTAAAGTGCAAGAATTAAGAGAGTTAGCCCAATGGTCAGAAGGCATGGTGTGGTGCTCGCCTGAACGGCATGGCGCTATGACAGGCATCATGAAAGCCCAAATCGACTGGCTACCACTATCAGTAGGCGCTGTAAGACCCACGCAAGGTAAAACGCTTGCTGTTTTAGAGGTATCGGGGGGTTCTCAATCCTTTAATGCTGTCAATCAACTGCGAATTTTAGGGCGTTGGATGCGTATGATTACGATTCCTAACCAATCCTCTGTGCCAAAAGCTTTTTTAGAGTTCGATGAAGCAGGTCGGATGAAACCATCTGCCTACTATGATCGGGTGGTCGATGTAATGGAAGAACTCATGAAATTTACGTTGCTCACACGCGATATTTCAGCGCATTTAGTTGATCGATACAGTGAACGTAAAGAAAGCGTTGAAGAACTTTCAAAGCGAGTTAATCAACGCGCTATTTAGTAATCGATAATGATATATGCAAAATTGTTTTAGACAACAACCACATACTTTTGAAAACATTTTTTAATTATAAAAATTTAGAAGCCACACAGCTGACTCTATTAAGACAAGGCAGCTTCGGCAGTTGTATACGTCTGGCATACGACGAATTGCTAACACTCCGAGAGAGCTTGGCTGCGTGACTTTCTAAACTATATGTTTTAATGTTTACTTAATGAGGCACTAAATAAACATCCCTCCCGAAACTTCGATACGTTGAGCATTTACCCACCGATTTGAGGTTGATAGCAAAGAAGCTATTGCACCTCCAATGTCATCAGGCACACCCACTCGGCCTAATGCTGTTTGAGAGGCAACAAAGTCGTTAAGTGGCTTATTATCACGCACCGCACCGCCTCCAAAATCTGTTTCTATTGCTCCTGGTGCAATAACATTTACTCTAATACCGCGCGGCCCTAACTCTTTAGCCATATACTTGGTTAATACTTCAATACCGCCTTTCATCGCTGCATATGCTGCATACCCAGGCAGTGCAAATCGTGCTAAACCCGAGGACACATTTACAATACTTCCTCCCTCAACGATTAGCGGTAACAAGCCTTGCGTTAGAAAAAAAACGCCTTTGAAGTGAATATTCATCAACTGGTCAAATTGTTGCTCTGTCGTTTCTTCAATACTGGCATGAATACCATTGCCAGCATTATTAACAAGAAAATCAAAATTTTCTCTATTCCAGTGCTTTGCTAAACTCTTTTTTACGCTTAACACAAAATCAGCAAAGCTACTGCTATCAGCTATATCTAGCTGAAGCGCTACAGCAGTACGACCTAGCTGTTTAATTTCGTCTACCACGGCGTTGGCCTCTTCTTGATGGCTCCGATAGGTCAAAATAATATCTGTACCGCTCTCAGCTAATTTTAATACCGTGCTTTTACCTAAACCACGATTACCGCCCGTTACAATCGCTATTTTATTATTCATGGTAAGTTTCCTTTTATAAGAACTATAAAAACCCTAAAAACTACAAGACTATTTTTTAAACAACTTAACGTGCTTGCTTGATATAAAGAGTGTAATCATTCATAAGAACTACATAAACCCCTCATTTTTGATTACACTTTTCGCCTCACATGAATAATCCTTCAAAAGGAAACGTAGATGAACGAACTTGAATCTATGCGAATTTTTATGCGGGTTGCTGAGCTATCAAGTTTTACGCAAACGGCCCAGTATTTAAATTTACCCAATGCAACAGTATCTACCGCTGTTCAAGATCTTGAAAAGTTAATGGGTACACGGCTATTACATCGTACAACACGCAAAGTACAAATGACGCAAGATGGAATGATATTTTATGAGCGCTGTAAAGATGTATTAATAGAATTTGAAGTATTGCTCAGCCTATTTCAACAGCAGCCTAATAGTCTTCGCGGGCGCTTACGCGTAGATATGCCAACAAGTTTTGCAAAAAATCTTGTGATTCCGCTTCTGCCAGAATTTTTATCTTCTCATCCCTTTTTACATGTAGAGCTAAGCAGTACTGATCGCCGGGTAGATTTAGTCAGTGAAGGATTTGACTGCGTAGTAAGAATAGGCACCTTGCATGACTCTTCTCTTATTGCTTGCCCTTTAGGAGAGTTTAAAATGATGAATTGCGCTAGCCCTTCTTACCTGCAGCAGTATGGGGTTCCTACCTCATTGGATGATTTAAGTAAGCATCAACTCATACATTACGAAACCAATCTAGGGAGCAAATCCGTAGGGTGGGAATGGTTTGATGGTCATACTACGCACAATATTTCTATGGCTGGTGCACTCACTGTAAATAACACACAAACCTATGAAGCAGCCTGCGTAGCAGGGCTAGGTATCATTCAGGCTCCTGAAGTGGGAATGAGACATCTTCTTGAACAAGGCACTCTTATAAAAATTCTTCCTCAATACACAGCCAAGCCAATGCCTATTTCACTACTCTATGCAAACCGACGCCATTTATCTGCTCGTATTAAAGCTTTTATGATGTGGTTAGGCAATATTTTACAACCCTACACCCATTGTCAACTTTAACAATGCTTAGTAAAGTAAGACTTAGTTGCTACATCTAGCTATATTATTTATTTTTGTCTTATTGTCTTTAAAGAAATGAACTTATGCGAATTTTACACACCATGTTGCGTGTAGGAGATCTTCAGCGCTCCATTGATTTTTATACCCAAGCACTAGGAATGACTCTACTCAGAACAAAAGATCGTCCTGAACAAAACTATACCCTGGCATTTTTAGGATACGGAAGTAATCCCGATCATGCAGAACTTGAACTCACCTATAACTATGGCGTTGATCACTACGAGCTAGGAACAGCGTATGGACATATTGCGATTGCAGTTAGCGATATTTACGCAACCTGTGAACATCTTCGTACTCAAGGCGGCACAATTACACGTGAACCTGGGCCGGTAAAAGGCGGAAGCACTACTATTGCATTTGTAAGTGATCCAGATGGCTATAAAATCGAGTTGATAGAACGAACTATTGAATGATAAGAGACTATAAGAGGCAGTAAAATCCAAATGCTCTTCTGCTTTTTATTGCCTCTTATCATCTTATAGGTTGCTGATCATTTAAAGGTCAAGAGACTCTCGCCGAGCAGTACTTACAACCTGCGGTAAATGGTATTGATGCATAGCTAACAACTTTTCCTGAATATTCTTATCATTAATGATAAAAGCCTCGAACGTTTTTGAGGGAGTATGCTTCACGAAAGCAGGAAAAGGATTATCAACATATGGCCCGGAAAAAACATCAATGTGATTTCCTTTTACGCCACCACCACCTTTATCACCCACATAAAAATAACCATCATGAATAGCCACTTTACCATTAGGAAGAGTAATTTTATTTCCCCTTGCTGATGGTACAAATAAGACTGACCCTAAGGGAATCGTTTGCTTATCTGTCGCTATTGTACGAAACGGTACTAAGCCTGCTTTTTTAAATCCATCACCGTAAGGCGCATCAGAAATTTTAAAACGACTTCTTCCCATAGCTTCTACCCAGGGTTTTCTGATCTTGACATGCTTACGGCAATTGACTTGAACAGGACCACGAGAATCAATATAGTTATATGTCGTTTTCTTTCCTTTCGCTGAGGTAATGTTAATCGCACCACTCATTGCCCCTAAGCACCATTCCTTAGGCGGAATGTTAACGCTTATAGGCTTGTTGTGGGTATCAATAAGCGGATAACCCTTACCACTTTGAACCTCTTTAGCGGGAAACAAATGATACCATGTTGCCCAGAGTTGACGCTTTTGATGACCCACTAACTTAGGAGCGGGAAGTGAAAATTCATTGACCTGTTGCGCTTGAACGTAGTGAGTTAATGTAAATGCTAAATAACCCGATACGGCCAAACGCCTCATCCAAACGGATGCATGCATGGCACTCCATCCTGAACCAAAAAAAAAAATTTAACCCTAAAGAAATATGTTGTACGGACGTTGTAAAGACGAATTGTAAAAGTGTATGCATTCGATTAGCAAGTAGGGTTAGTTTTTATAGCTGTATTTAAACAACATTATATTTCGTTAAATATGTGGCTAATTTGTGGCCAACACCCGTTATAAAAAGGCTTTTTTAGGGGTGCAGCCTTACCAACCGATACATCCCTGATCAACATTCTCTGCCTTTTTAAAAGAGCTTTTTATAATTCAGGGCAGATTTCCCTAAAAAAATAAATTCAACAACGTAATATCGTAAGTTTCCGTTCGCTTAATCTGAAGCGCAAACCCTCACGGTACTAGCAAGCCTCCACCGCAGTATTTGATCTAGAAACATTCATTCTAGAATCTAAAAACCATACATTTGACCACACGTTTTTCATACTGTTTATTTAGGCGTTATATATAAAGCTTAGATCTAAACCATTTCTGCTCAATAAACGCTAATACGATATGACCGAGATGACTATCTCTACAGTGTTACATGAAGGATTTTGCGTCACTCCTATTTAAAAAGCATGTTTTTTCACGATAATATAAAATAAGAGTTTTTAGCCGTTTAACACATGGCTGCTTTCCATTTTTACTTCTATACCCACTATACCTTTTACGCTTTGCTCAACCCATATTTCATATTTGCCAGCATAACAGTGCCAAGAGCAGGCATGACAAAATGTCATAACGCTTTTAGTACCTTGTCTTAATCAATGTAAAGGATAGAAATAAATTCTTCTATGCCTTACCATTCCTTTTAGGTAGTTTACCGTGAGTGTTCCAGCTTCATCTTTTTCTCAAACGTCTACGAATGCATCAAATGAACATCCTCTTTTAAAAGCGCTGTATCCCGTTCTTAAACAACGGAAAATTACTTTAGATGAAGCCCAGTTAAGAGCAATTGATACATTAGAAGCGTTTTATACACGCTGGTTAGCATTGCGCCGTAAACATCAATGGTTTTCATGGTTTAAGCGACCTCAAGCCCTTAAAGGGATTTATATTTGGGGAGGAGTGGGACGCGGAAAAAGCTTTTTAATGGATAGTTTTTTTGAAACACTGCCTGAAGAAAAAAAATCGCGCTGGCATTTTCACGCTTTCATGCGAAAAACTCATGCAATGCTAGCCGAGCATAAATACCAGAACGATCCGCTTGTGTATGTTGCAAAGCAATTAGCGAAAGAAATGCATCTTTTATGTTTTGATGAGTTTCATATTAGTGATATTGCCGACGCAATGATTTTAGGGCGATTATTCGAACATCTTTTTGCTCAAGGTGTTTCAATTATACTCACAAGTAATTACCCACCTGACCAGCTTTACCCCAATGGGCTTCAACGCCAAAACTTTTTGCCGACCATTGATTTACTCAAAAAACACCTTGAGATTATTGAAATTGATGCAGGAATTGATTACCGTCATCGCTCACTGAGTTATGCTTCGCTCTATTATGCGCCCCTTACCCCCGCAACTGAAGAACAGCTTAAAGAAAGCTTTCTCTCATTAAGCGGAACATTAACGTGGAATACCTCACCGCTTACAGTAAATAGCCGCGCTATTCAAGTTGTTGCGCGTTGTGAACATATTATTTGGTTTGATTTTGAAGCGCTCTGTGGCACCACACGCTCTCAGCATGATTACCTAGTATTAGCAGAGCAATTTGATACCTTAATTATTAGCTGTATTCCTCAATTAAGCAGCGACCAAGCACCTGAGGCAATACGGTTTAAATGGCTTATTGATATTTTGTACGATCACCGGGTTAAACTCATGCTCTCATCTTATGTAGCCATTCAAAATATTTGCCCAATTCAACACCCAAACAGTGAATTTTCTCGCACATTAAGTCGGCTTACTGAAATGCAATCTGACACTTACTTGCATGAAGCTAAGCGCCCAGTTTTAGAGTCTGATTTCTCGCATCACACGAAAGACAACATACAAGAAGAAGCTGTAGAAGCATTGATAGCCTCATCTTAAAGAATGGTGTAGGGTACTTAATTCTAGAACAACTAATTAGAAGTTCCGCAGTTGAGCACTATCAAGACATGGCAACGCAGACAGTACATGTAGTACGACAAGTTGACATAACGCGGGGCGTCCCACGCTGAGAGAGCCAACTGCAGAACTTCTAAAATAATTAATAAGCGCTTTTTTACGCACGATACTTATGTGGATATCGCTATGGCTGATCTTGCATTCTTGAATAATAACCCTTTATTTCAACGCATCGTGCGCATGCTTGCTGGCGGGCAAGCAAAACAATTATTTGGCCCTGTTCTTGTACTACTTATTTTGGGCATGATGATTCTGCCCCTACCGCCATTTATTCTAGATATTTTCTTTACCTTTAATATAGCTATTTCTATATTAGTACTCTTAGTTAGTCTTTATACCGTCAAAGCCCTAGAATTTTCAATCTTCCCCGCTATTTTATTGGTAACAACCCTTTTGCGTTTATCGCTAAATGTGGCCTCTACACGTCAAGTTATGCTGCATGGGCATGAAGGGCCAGATGCAGCAGGCGCGGTGATTGAAGCCTTTGGTCACTTTCTGGTGGGCGGCAATTTTACGGTTGGTATTTTGGTTTTTGTCATTTTAGTTGTCATTAACTTTGTGGTAATTACAAAAGGTGCAGGGCGTATCGCAGAAGTAGGCGCACGCTTTACATTAGATGCCATGCCAGGTAAGCAAATGGCGATTGATGCCGACTTAAACGCGGGGCTCATTGGCGAAGAAGAAGCCCGCACACGCCGCGCCGAAGTAGGGCAAGAGGCCGATTTTTATGGGGCAATGGATGGTGCTTCAAAGTTTGTGCGCGGCGATGCAGTAGCAGGCATATTGATTATGTTAATCAATATTATCGGCGGATTAATGATTGGTGTTATCCAACATGATCTTCCTATTGCTGACGCGCTACGCACCTATACGCTGCTTACCATTGGTGACGGATTAGTTGCTCAGATTCCCGGCCTTGTTATCTCTACCGCTGCCGGTATCATGGTGAGCCGTGTTACCAGCGATCAAGGGCTAAGCGACCAAATTATTGTTCAGATGTTAAACCGCCCTGAAGCGCTAGGAATTACGGGCTTCATTCTGGCATTAATGGGTATGATTCCTAACATGCCCCATCTGTCTTTTTTTACAATGGCGCTGGCATTGATGGGCGTTGCTTATTACGCAAAAAATCAAAAATTAATTATTGCAGGCGATGGCGCAGAACCTCAAGCGGCTCCTAGAGGGGGGCCTGCACCTGCACCAGGAGCTGCTGGCGATCAGGGGGCGGCACCTTCTTCAGCAGTACCAGGAGCACCTTCACCAGCCGCCGCTCAAAGCATGCCAGAAGTTAGCTGGAAAGATGTCGAAATGCTTGATGTTTTAGGGCTAGAGATTGGGTACCGCTTAATTCCCTTTGTTGATCAAAGCACAGGCGCTGAATTGCTAAAACGGATTAAAAATATTCGTAAAAATTTAGCTCAAAAATTTGGCTTCCTCATTCCTTCCATGCATATCCGAGATAATACGGCTGAACTACGCCCCAGCGAGTACCGCCTCATGCTTAAAGGTGTACCTATAGGGCGAGGCGAAGTCTACCCAGGGCAATTTATGGCAATTAATCCTGGCAAAGTGCTGGGGCCGATTGATGGAACCAGCGCACGCGACCCTGCCTATGGTTTACCTGCCGTATGGATTGAGTCTGCAAAGCGCGATCAAGCAATTGCCTTAGGCTATACGGTAGTAGAACCCACAGGAGTGATGGTAACTCACCTATCCACCTTGCTCGAACGTTATGCCCATGAATTACTAGGCCGTGAAGAAACACAAGAATGGATAGATAATATAGGGCGGCAATCTCCTAAACTTATCGAAGATTTAGTGCCTAAAACATTATCGCTCAGTGCGCTTCAACGTGTTTTACAAAGTTTATTAACCGAAGGGCTGCCGCTGCGTGATGCGCGTACTATTTTAGAAACACTGGCTGAGTGGGCGCCTAAGACACCTGATCCTGATGAACTAACGGCTCATATTCGTATCAGGATGGGAAGAGCATTAATCCAAAGCCTATTCGGGAATGCAGAACGCTTAGATTTAATTGCACTTGAACCAGGGCTTGAACGCCTTTTACTGCAATCGCTTCAAAGCAAACCCGCAGGAGCTTCTACTCCAGCGTGGGAACCAGGCTTACTGGAAACGCTAATTCAACAAGCTCAAAATATGGTGCAGGAACGTAATGTACGAGGCGATGATCATCCATTAGTATTATTAGTGCCCTCCCCCCTTCGAGGCCCTATTTCTCGCTTTTTGAAACGTGCTATTCCTGAATGGAATGTTATTTCACATACTGAGATACCGGATAATAAAAGTATACAAATTGTAGGATTGCTAGGAAGAGCTTAACGACTTCTTTTTAGACGTTAGAAGTTAATTTAGCGCAGGTTTCCGATTCATTCGATTTTAAAATCGCTTGGGAAAAATGAATTGATATCTTAAATGCTCTCATAGCTTTGATCCCAACAGCGCCAAGGATTATCTCACCCTTAAACTTTACACGTCTGTCAATGTTGAAGTTCTATATACTATGTATAGAACATCGCGAGCTAATTTGTACATTCATTTAAAACTAATCATAAGAATAAAATGTTAAAAAAATCACTACTCTTGTTGGCCTTACTAACTCTATCCCATAACACTTTTGCTACACTATTCACCAACAAAGCAGCATGGGAAGCCGCTGCAAATGGCGTAATTCAAGCCGAGCCTGAGTTTGGGGGGTGTGTTGGGACCGTTGGTGTGCAAACTTGCACTTACTATCCCACTGGAATATTTACTGATACAAAAGTTGTTGGACAAGCATATTCTTTTATTCAATTCAACACCCCTTCAGGATCGCACGGCGACTTCAGCGCAATTGGTTTTAATGTCGATACATCCGGCAACGATATAGGAGGAAAATTAGCTTTTACATTAGGGTATGGTGAACCCACATACTTCCTTCCCGCTAGCTTTAGTGGTGGATTTTTAGGTATGGTTGAAGACCACCTTGTCGATGGAAATTCTATTAAGATTCTCCCGCAGAGCAGTACTCCCGTAACATTTACATTAAGTAATTTTCAAACTGCCGCGCTTGTTACCCCCGCCCCCGAACCCGAAACTTATGCAATGATGCTGACTGGATTGGGTTTGGTAGGACTAAGCGCTAGAAGAAAAAAGAAATTATCATAATCTAGAAATAAGTACGGCATTTTAAGCCCGTACTTATTCTAGCTCTAAGATACTCTAAAAGATTTTAATGAGCTACTGATAGCTTTTATATCTAATGATGTAACAGTAGAGAAAGACTGCGCTGCCCGTAGCTTAACTATACCCGCAGTAGTTCCGTTCACAACAGTAGCCTTAACTTTTAAAACCCCTTTAGTAACTCCTGTTAAATTTCCTGGTGTAAAGTCTAATGTAATAGTGTCATCATAATTAGGGCCAGACTCGATTTATGATTCATCATTAATAATAGATACATAAATTATGCTAGGCTTACACGCTAGGAGCAGCGCCAAATCCAATTCGAGTCTGACCCTAATTCTAAAAATCTTGGTGATTATTACTTTATGATAATTTTTTATTTAAAAGACTAATGCTTGCCAATCCAATCATTAGCATTGCATAGGTTTCAGGTTCTGGTGCTGGGGAAGCAGGAGGCACTGACGTTTGAAAATTGCTGAGTGTAAATGTTGTTGGGGTATTGCTCATCGGAATAATGTTTATTGAGTTAATTTGTGTAGGTTGCCCTGAATTTATACCAAAATAACCTCCTGTAAAACTGGTAGGAAGAAAATATTTTTGATTGCTCAATCCAAGTGAAAACGATATTTTTCCACCGATATCTACTCCTCCGGTATCGATATTAAATCCAATGGCACTAAAATTCCCATGCTGAACGCCGCTTGGATTATAAAAATAAATAGCTGATTCTACCTGCCCCAAAAATTTTGTATCAGTGAATATCCCGTTGGGATAGTCTGTGCAATTTCGTGCTGCTACATCTCCCATGCAGCCACCGAAACTAGGCTCATCTAGAATTGGCCCGGGCGCAGCGGCTTCCCAAGCGCTTTTATCTGTAAACGTTTGATTGCTGAATGCAGGCATAGAGCAGGTAATACTGGCTGCTAGTGCTATTAGACTAACTATTTTCTTCATTTTTTTCCTGATTAATATAGCCGAGCAACTATAAATTAACATAATCGAAGTGCTCAGAAAAAAGTT
>JAZKAR010000020.1:0-69290 GCA_040389065.1 Pseudomonadota bacterium
TCTATTTTACATTTTGCTCAGCTTAGAAATGCAGATGTCTTAACAACGGCAGATGGCAAGGGGTTGGTAAGCTCACAGCATCCTTTATTTCAAGGTGTCTTTGGCTTTGGCGGTCATAAACGAGCTTTATCGATTATCAATGATCCTGCTATCGATCTTATATTAGCGATAGGCGTTAATTTAGGTGAGTGGAACAGTTGTGGGTGGAATGAAGCGCTACTGGGTAAGCGTTTAATTCATATTGATGAAATTGCCAGGCATTTTATAAGAACACCAATGGCTGCCTTGCATGTTCAAGGAAGAATTAGTTCGATATTTGAATATTTAGTTAATTTTTGTATGAACGAAGCATATTCAACACCATATTTCCGAAAGACGCCTGAGTCTGTAGCAGGCTCAGGGTTACTGGGTATCACTAGCACTATTCATGCGTTGATTGAATCGCCAGAGGCATACCAAAGTGATGCCGTCCCTTTAAAACCCCAACGGATTATGAAAGAATTAGGAGAGCTATTTCCACCAGGTACCCGTTTTTTTGCTGATTCGGGAAACAGTTTTTTTTGGGCAACGCACTACTTGCACCCAATGGATCGACGCGTTGCTGAACGACGGTTTGAGCCTAGCGAACGAGAGGCTTTATTGGGGCGGCGTGGTCGTGAAGGTAGTTGTCTGCGTGTTGTAACACAGTTTGCTCCCATGGGATGGGCCATTGGTGCTTCGGTTGGAACAGCCTTTGCCAATCAGGATATTCCAGTTGTATGCATCACTGGTGATGGCAGTATGCTTATGAATGGGCAAGAAGTTTCAACAGCAGTTGCTGAGCGCTTAACTATTGTTTTTGTTATCTTAAATGATGCAGGTTATGGAATGGTTAGGCATGGTCAGCAATTAGCAAAAGCAGAAAGAATTGCCAGTGAATTGCCTGAGACTGATTTTGCAGCATTTGCTCGAGCATTGGGGGCAGAGGGATATACCATTAAGCACCCTAAAGATTTTCAAGCATTAGATATTTCATATATTATTAAACGTAAGGGTCCAACTGTACTTGATGTGTGGGTTGACCGCGATGAAATATCCCCTATTAAAGAGCGGGTGAAAGCATTGTTGTGTGCTGATAAATCGTAAATTTTTTTTAAAGAAAGTATTATGAAAAAATTACACGCAAAAAATATTTTGATTACTGGGGGTACAAGTGGTATTGGTCTTGCAACAGCTCGACTTTTTAAAAATGAAGGCGCAAGGCTGCTGGTAACAGGCCGTGATAATGATCGTATTGAGGCGACTCAGCGAGAGTTGGGGAACGAAGCATTAGTAGTACAAAGTGAAGCGGGAAATTTATCTAATATCGAAGATCTATATGCAAAGACCACTAAATACTTTAATACACTTGATGTTTTGTTTTTAAATGCTGCAGTTGCTAAGCCAGCTCCTTTTGATAGTGTAACAGAAGCTCAATTTGATGAAACTTTTGTTATTAATCTTAAAGGAATCTTCTTTACGATTCAAAAGTTTATACCTTTATTATCAAAAGGATCTTCAATTATCGTAACAACTTCTATTACAAATCAAATGGGCTCTCCAGGGTTTAGTGTCTATGGTGCCAGTAAGGCAGCATTACGTTCATTAGTTCAATCGTTAGGTTTGGAACTTATTTCAAAAGGTATTCGTATAAACGCTATTTCGCCCGGGCCGATTAATACTCCTATGTTTGAGCGATTTGGTTTGCCTCTAGAGGTATCAGAGGCAATTAAGACACAAATTAATGCTAAGTCGCCAATTAAGCGCTTTGGAGAAGCGGAAGAAATTGCAAAGGTGGCTTTATTTTTAGCTTCGGAAGATTCTTCTTATATTGTTGGAGAAGAAATTGTAGTTGATGGGGGCATGAGTTTACTGTAAGTGCATTCAGTCATTCCTAATTTATATCAAAGCACGCTTCAAATTTTTGCTCCACCTTTATTTAAGTTTGTTTAAGAGGCTAATAATGAATAGCTCTTCCCCCTATAAGATTAAAAGCCACATATGGTATGAAGAGGCGGAGCCAGATAATCCTTATGTAGCTCAGTCATCGTACTGCCATGGTTATGATGTCTATGGTGAAATGGTGGGAAATGCACGATGGGTAGAAATGCTTTATCTTTTATTTAAAGGTGAAGCGCCTACGCATATGCAAGCGAATAGGTTAGAGGCGTTAGCAGTAGCTTTAGCGAACCCGGGGCCTCGAGAAGCTTCCGTACATGCTGCAATGGCTGGAGGTGTAGGAGGATCAACGGCAGCTTCTTGCCTAATGGCTGCCTTAGCTGTGGGGGCTGGGCAGCTTTCTGGAGGGCGAGAAATATTTTTATTGATGCAGGCATGGCAAACATGTGGTTTTAATATAAATCAATGGCGTGACTGGTTACAAGCGCCAACTTCAATACCAGGAAGCGTATGGCCAACTGCAGAGCATCCTCTAGGCTTTGATCCTCATGGTATTCGTACTAGTACGCCGGTAAAGCAGCTTTTAGCGCAACTCCTCGCAAAAGGCCAAACAAATAATAAACTTACTTCTCATGAGCCAGTCACTATTAAGACGACATCACAAACAGACTCATGTTTAGGGTGGTTAGAAGCAAATCGTGAAGCACTTGAAGCTGATGCAGAAAGTCCATTAGCATTATCAGGGGTTGCTGCTGCTGCTTTTGTTGATTTAGGATTTAAGCCTGAACAAGGTGAAATGCTTTATTTATTATTACGTTTGCCAGGTGCTGCAGCGCATGCTTTAGAACAACAAGAGTACGGGCATAAATCATTTCCTTTTGGAGATGTTATTTTAGAAGAAAATTTAGATCATAATAAAAAATAAATAGTAAACCTGTGGTAGAGTTTTAGTAAGTAAGTAAACAATCTATATTAAGATACTTTAAGTTTTGCCTCTTTAAATAGGTGAGAAAAATGCCACTGCCTCCTAAGCCCCAATTAAAAAGAAATAAATTTAGGCAGCAAGGTTACTCAGAATTAGCAAAGCATCCAGGAATACTAAAAAGTCGAGTAGGGGCATTTTATGCGGGGAGCCACGTAATATTTCGTGGTTGTCGCTTACACACTGAATTAAATAATATGGATTGGATGGAGCTATATTTATTTGGAATCACAGGGCGACATTTTTCCCAAGAGCAAATTAAGTTATTCCATGCAATTTGGGTATATACAAGCTATCCTGATGCTAGAATTTGGAATAACCGGGTAGCTGCTTTAGCTGGTAGTGTGCGCAGCACTCCTATTTTAGGAATTTCTGCTGCTTTGGCGATATCTGAAGCTTCAATCTATGGGCAAAATATAGCGAAGCGTATTGGTACATTTTTGATTTCTGTTGAGCATACTCTAGAGTGCGGAGGATCAATCGAAGAATGTGTTATGCAAGAAAGAAAACGCCATCACTATATTGCTGGCTATGGTCGACCTTTAAATAGTGGGGATGAGCGAAATGAGCCTATACTTGCTCTAGCAAAAAGCTTATCGCTCGATCAAGGAAAATATTTAAAAGTAGCATTGCTTTTAAATGATTATTTGTCTTCTAGCCGTTGGAAAATCTCTATTAATTATGGCGCAGTAGCAGCTGCGCTTGCTATAGATATGGGATTGTCCGCAGAAGAATATTATTTATTTATGTTTCCTTCATTTTTAGCAGGTATGCCGCCTTGTGTTCTAGATACTCAAAGCAAGCCTGAGGGCATATTGTTTCCTGTAGCCTGTGCCGATATTATTTATGCAGGGCAGGCAAAGCGACAATGGAGTAATGCTCAGCGCATAGAATCTGATTAAAAACTGACTATTGCTGTTCAAATAAAAACTTTAAGGGGCAGTTATATGTGGCATTGGTGCTATCGTAAATCTCCATCTTTGTTAAGTATTTTAGCTATTTTGGGGTGGGTAGGTTTAACTTCGGTAAAAGCTGCAAACATAGATACATCAGATGAAGAGGATTTACGACAGGTATTTGGCGATCAGCCTCAAATTGCGTTAGCAACAGGGCAGCAAATGTCATTAAATCGTGCGCCGGCGGTAGCAAGTGTAATTACCGCTCAAGATATTCAAGATAGTGGTGCTATTGATCTCGACCAGATTCTTAAAAGCGTACCTGGTCTTCATGTGTCTAATTTTAGTAGTTTATCAACACCTATTTATGCTTTTAGAGGGATATATACAGGGTATAACCCTCAAGTACTATTATTAGTGAATGGTATTTCAATTAATAATGCTTATCAAGGAAATCGTAGTGAAATGTGGGGGGGATTCCCTGTAGAAAATATTTCACGAATAGAGGTTATCCGAGGCCCAGGCTCGGCCTTATATGGCGCGGATGCTTTTTCAGGAGTTATCAATATAATTACTAAAACAGCTTCAGAAATTAGCGGAACGGAGCTAGGGTTTAGAACAGGGAACTATAATACACAAGATGCTTGGGTTCAGCATGGAGGCACGTGGGGTGCATTTGAGACAGCAACATATTTACGTGTTGGTAAAACAGATGGGTACAATGGAGTAATCCAACAAGATTTACAAAAAATACTTGATAATAATATTGGAACTCATGCTTCTTTAGCTCCAGGTTCTATTAATATGGATCGTCAGTCAGTCGATGCACGTGCTGATATTTCTTATAATAATGAATGGCGTTTTAGAGTAGGCTATCAGCACCGACAAGTAGGTATGGGAGCTGGCTTAGCTGACAGTCTTGATCCTTGGAGTCAAGGCCAGGAGTCACGGTTATATGTTGATCTTAATTATCAGAAGCGTGATTTTGCTCCTGATTGGGAACTAGCTTCAGTATTGGGTTACTCGGATGCTAAAGAAAAACCAAGTAATTCCTCATATGTGCTTTTTCCGCGTGGTGTAGCGGGATCAAATTTTGTGGGAGCATTTCCTGAGGGTGTATTGGGTGCACCTTCGCACTCAGAGCGGCATACTCATGGAAGTATTATTACTGGATATACAGGTTTTAAACAGCATAAATTTAGAGGAGGAATGGGCTTTAATATTGAAGATTTATATCAGGCTTCAGAAATCAAAAACTTTAAAATTTTACCAGGACCTGTGTTTCAGTCGCTTGGTGGAATGACAGATGTGACAAATGATGCTACAAGCGTTTTTATTCAGCCACACAAAAGAAATATTCACTATGCGTTTATACAAGATGAGTGGACGATAGTAAGAGATTGGACGCTTACTGCTGGAGTTCGTCGAGATCAATATTCAGATTTCGGAGGTACAACAAATCCTCGTTTGGCTTTAGTATGGGATGCAGCTTATAACTTGACTGTAAAAGCCATGCATGGACGTGCCTTCCGCGCACCTTCCTTTACTGAGCAATTTGCTATTAATAATCCTGTCGCATTGGGTAATCCTAGCTTACGCCCTGAACGTATTAGAACTAACGAGTTAGCCTTTTCCTGGCAACCTACATTCAAAATCCAAACAGCGTTGAGCTTATTTCATTACCGTATGAGCGATATTATTGGGTATGCACCGAATATAGACCCTACAACAGGTTCTACTGCACAAAATAAAGGGAGTCAAACAGGAAAAGGTTTTGAGCTTGAGGGCAGTTGGGAAGCGATGCGTGATTTAAAGCTAACAGGCAGTTATTCGTTGCAACACTCTACTGATGATTCAACAGGGCAGGATGCAGGGCTTGCTCCTCATCGTCGCTTATTTGCTCGAGCAGATTGGCGTCTGCCTTCTAACTGGCATGTTGGTACAACGATGAACTATGTGGCAGATCGTAAACGCCAACCAGGTGATACTCGCCCCGAGATTCCTGATTATACAACCTTTGATTTTAGTGTTAGCCGTGAAAATATTATAGATAACCTGAATGTAAAAGCCACTATATTTAATGCTTTTAACCGTGATGCCAGAGAGCCGAGTTTGGCACCAGGAAATATTCCTTACGATCTTCCTCTACCGGGGCGTACCTTTTATATAGAGTTTAAATATAAGCTTTAATAAATGATGCTAAGGTTATTTTAATAGATTAAGTTAATTGTAATAATTTTTTTTCTTCAAAAATAAAACATTAAAATCAATTAGCTTTAGGTAAATCTTTTAATAATAGAAAGGAAGCTGTTAATGTTTCCTTATGTTTTAATAGAACTCAAAAGTGTTACAGTAGTAATTATGGGGCTTTTTTTAATTTTAGAATTAGCTTAAAGATTGCTGTCTATGAAGCTACTATTTATTTAGGAAATCTGCCTAAATAAATAGATAAGTTATGTAGTTAACGGTGAAATACCTATAATCTAATTAAGAGTATGGAAGCTATAATGCTTGCTTGTTTTTATAAAAAACTAAGTAGTTTAATCATCAGTTGGCATTATAAAAAAGCCAGTTGTATGATATCCATATTGTTAATTTATATACTCAATTCTCCTTTATGCATTGCTTCCGTTGATAATCCTACACCTCAAGAGCGAAGCAAAATAGCAATTGTATATCCAGATATTGATGAACCGTTTCGAGGAATTTTTGCAAAAATAATAGAGGGAATTGAAGGAAGGTTAAAAGGAAAAGTGGCAAGTTTTCCTTTGTCAGAGAATACAAACACAAATGACTTAGCCTTGCAAATTAAAAGAAATGGGATACAAATTGCTATTGTTTTAGGTAAGCCTGCTATAAAGGCTGCAATGAGTTTTGATAGAGATATTACTATTATTGCCGGTGGAATATTATCTATTAATGAGTCAGAAAGACGCAATATTATAGGCGTAAGTTTTACACCTGATCCAGATTTGTTATTTGAAAATTTAAAATTTGTATTGCCTGACATTAAAAAAATTACTGTATTGTATGATCCTAAATATAATGGCTGGTTAATAGATTCAGCATATGAAGCTGCTAAAAAAAATGGGGTAGAGCTAGCAGCAATTGAGTCAACAAACTTAGGTGTTGCTGCACGTTATTATACGACAGCTTTAGGATCAATAGACGGTCGTAAAGAGGCTTTTTGGTTACCGCAAGATCCTACAACCGTAAATGAAACAACGCTCTTGCCTTTAATTCTTAAAGAGGCGTGGGAGCACCATATTCCATTGGTTTCAAGTAACTTAGCTCATATTAAAAAAGGAGCTTTGCTGGCTGTATATCCTGACAATAGTTGGCTGGGTTCCACCTTGGCAAAAATGGCACTTAAAGTATTAGCTGGTGAAAAATACAGGCCAGGTTTGCTGCCGTTGCGAGATTTACAAACAGCAATTAATTTACGCACGGCTGTGCACTTAAGCATAAATCCTGATGTACCTCAGCGGCGTTTTAATACCGTTTTTCCTGAGCGTTAATATGTATTTACAGAATCAGCTCAAAAAAATAAGTTTTTTATATCAGTTAACTGTTATTTTTACTGTAGCCATTGTAAGTCTTGCCCTTTTTTCTGCAGTGATGACTTCAGAAAAAGCAAATCAAACGATGCAAAGCTATATTCTAGGGCAAGGTTTAAGAATTACAGAGAGTCTGGCGAAGCAAAGTGCGCTAGCATTAGTGTATGGTTCAGGAGAAAATGCGCGAGAGGTAGTGGCAACAACGCTATCATTTCCCGATGTTGTTGAAGTAGAAATTTTAGATAATTCCCAAAAAACGTTACTATTACAAAATAAATTAAAAAAAAACTCTACTCATAAACATATACCGCCACCTGTTCCTAAAAATTTTACCCATTCAAAATTAGTTAGCGAAACAGAGGAAATTTGGCGTTTTGGTGCTCCTGTATTTGCAGATAGAGCAGAATCTTCTCCTTTTGAAATGGAAGAAAGAAAATCTGAGCTTTTAGGCTATGTGTTTGTCTCGCTCGGAAAAAGTACATTGAAGGATTTAGTGCGCTCATTATTTACTGGCAATGTAATTATTACCGTTTCTTTTGCAGTGGGATTGCTTTTTGTTATGCGCTTATTGGTGTTACGTATAACACAACCTTTGCAAACCTTATCTCATTTAATGCAGCGCGCTGAATCAGGAGAATCTGGTATTCGTGCTAAACAAGAGGGGCCTAAAGAAATTATTGAAATGTCTTTAGCCTTTAATCAGATGATGTATGTGTTAGAAGAAAGAGAGCAAGAACTAACTTACTCACGAGATGTAGCGCTTCGACTTGCTAAAGTTAAAACTCAGTTTGCAGCTACAGTTAGTCATGAATTACGAACGCCTCTTAACGGTGTTGTAGGCATGTTAGATATGTTGCGAGAAACGCCCTTAAAAAAACGGCAGCAAGAATGTTTAGATGTGGCCTGGCGTTCTGCGTATTCCCTTGTTGAGTTAATTAATGACATCCTCGATTTTTCAAAAATGGAGGCAGGCAAACTTAATCTCGAAGAGATAGAGTTCGAATTAAGCAAAACAATTGAAGATGTTTTAGAACTGCTAGGCCAGCAGGCACAACAAAAGCATTTAGAGCTGGGCTATTGTATTTCGCCAGAGATAGCAAGCAGTATAAAAAGTGATCCTATGCGCTTGCGGCAATTACTCTTAAATTTAATTGGAAATGCCCTAAAATTTACGCTAGTAGGTGAAGTAGCATTAAGAGTGAATATCATTAAGCAAGATTCGAAAGCATTTCTTCGTTTTGAGGTAAGTGATACAGGTATAGGCATGAACCAACATGCTGCAGCTCATATATTTGAATCGTTTGCCCAGGCTGATAATTCAACAACACGTAAATTCGGAGGCACAGGTTTAGGCTTGGCAATTTCTAAGCAAATTGTTGACTTAATGGGTGGAGAGATTGGGGTGATCAGCGAAGTGGATAAGGGAGCAGTATTTTGGTTTACGATGCCCTATATTGCTTGCCAAAGTAGCGTTGCGCCTCTACAGCTACCTGATACACGTATTATGTTAGTAGAAGATAGTCTTATTCTGAGAGATTTTCTGAGAGGCTCTCTTGAGGCTGCGGCTATAAAACGGTATACATTTTGTCAAACGATAGAAAATCTTACAAATAAATTATTGGAAGCTAAGGCTGAGCCTTATGATTTTGTTATTGTTGATCAAGATACTGCGACTGAAGAGCATGCGATACAAGTCATTAGAGACATCCGTCAGTATGAAAGCTTGTGCCGAATTAAAATTATTTTATTAGATCGTAAAGCCTCCCTCATGGGGAGTTTACCGGTTGGGGTAGATGCTTGTCTTGCAAAGCCCATGAGAAGCAGCGTTTTTATTCGTACATTAAAAGAATTTATCGAAGATGAAAATAAAAAAAATTATAACGCTCGATCAAAAAATACTCAGTTGCTAGAAGGCCAATCAGATACAAAAGGCGATCATGATGAATCTTTTATGCCAAATGGATGTTTGGTATTAATTGCCGACGATAATCGAACTAATCGGATGGTAGCTGCTCGTATGTTTGCATCATCAGGATGCCAATGTGAGTTTGCTGTAAATGGAAAAGAAGCTTTAGAAGCAGCTAAAAAGAAAAAATATGATTTGATTTTAATGGATTGTAGCATGCCAGAAATGGATGGATACGAAGCTACGCAATATATACGAATACTAGAAAAAGAAACAAACTACCATACGTTGATCATTGCTCTTACTGCCAATACGCAACCAGGCGATAAAGAAAAGTGTCTAGAAGCTGGTATGGATGATTATATGTCTAAGCCTTTAACACTCGAGTCAGTCAAAGAGAAATTAGTGAAATGGATAGGTAAACAATCTACATTGACCGAACATATAAATGAAGAAATAAAAAATAAAGAGCGTGATTTTATTGAGCATGTATTTTTCAATACTATGTGGCAAAGTGTTGGTGATGTACTTGATCATTCTGCCTATGGTTTTTTTGAGGACATGCAAGAGTCTATTCAGCGCCTAGAGGAGCTGATACAAAAAGAGGATGAAAAAGCATTACAGGAAATCATTCGCTTAAATAAAAAGGGTCATGAGGATAGTGCAATTTCTCTATTAGAACGTGCCACTGAATGCTTACCAGATAAAAATAAAATCAACGAGTATTCAAATTTAAACGATTTAAAAATACTTATGCCTCCTTTAAGGCATGCATTTGAAGAGATTTCACTGGTGCTTAGAAAAAATTAAAATGAGTTTTAGTAAAACTAAAAAAGTTATTGTTTGATTAATGCATTGAATTTATTGCGTTTTATTGAGTATAATTCCGCTTTCTTATAATTACTAAGTTACGGGATTGTATTGTGTTTAAACAAATTTCCATTTTTTCTATTCTTGCCTTAAGCATTGCATCAATGGGCGCAAACGCGGCTTCGCCTGTAGAAGGGTTTTATGCAGGAGTAGGGGTAGGAGGAACTTACACCAAGGTTGATAATTCAAATACTACTGAAAGAAAAGAAAGTGATTTCGGCTATAAAATTACTGGTGGCTATCGCTTAAATAAAAATGTGGGGCTAGAACTTGCTTATGCTGATTTAGGGAAAGTTTCTGCAGTAGCAACCAATGCTATTGCTTTAGTTAACAATGTACCTTCTGCTCTTAAGGGTACTTACAGGTTCAAAAATGCATATACAGCAAGTATTGTAGGAACCTTGCCTTTAGCGAATAAACTAGAAGCATTTGGTCGTTTGGGCATTTATAACGTTCAGTCTGAATTAGGTTTAGAGGCAGGTGGTGTTAGTGCTACTCTTGCTAAAAAACATTATACGGGTGCAAATGTAGGCTTAGGTTTGAATTATGAGTTAACACCAAACTTAAATTTAAAAGGCGAATGGGAAAGTTATACAGGAGTCAAAACACCTTCATATACTACAACTGCAGGAACCATCTCTGAAGATAAAGGGGATGTCAATTTGTTTACCGCAGGTTTATCTTATAAGTTTTAAATAGCGGCCTGCAAATATTCATTAGCAGTAAGTTATGGTTCGATCAAAAAAGAGTTACTTAACTATAAGTAACTCTTTTTTTTGAAGACAACTTTAACTGCTACGACTAATAAGCGCTTGAATCTTCAACTTCAAAACGACCATAACTCATTACTCTTCCTCGGCGGCGACGAATTAACTCATCAGTAGAAAGCGTATTTAAATGGCGAAAGCTTTCTAATAGATGCTTTTTAAGGTAAGACGCAGTTTGAGCATGATCTCTATGCGCCCCACCAATGGGTTCAGGAATTACTTTATCAATTAGCCCAAAGCCTTTTAACCTATGCGCTGTAATACCAAGCGTTTCAGCAGCATCAGCAGCGCGCTCCGCCGATTTCCAAAGAATAGACGCGCATCCCTCAGGAGAAATCACAGAGTAGGTTGAGTATTGCAGCATAAGTACTTGATCTGCAACAGCAATGGCTAATGCTCCTCCTGAACCGCCTTCCCCGATAATTGTGCTGATAATAGGCACGCGTAAAGCCGCCATTTCAAATAAGTTTCGTCCAATCGCTTCAGATTGGCCTCGTTCTTCAGCGCCAACACCAGGATAAGCACCGGGTGTATCAATAAAAGTAAAGACGGGCAAAGAAAATTTTTCTGCAAGTTTCATCAACCGTAAGGCTTTACGATAGCCTTCAGGGCGTGGCATACCAAAATTGCGATGAATTTTTTCTTTAGTATTACGTCCTTTTTGGTGCCCAATTACCATAGCAGCTTGCCCATCAAGGCGAGCTAATCCACCAACAATAGCGGTATCGTCAGCAAAGTTTCGGTCGCCATGCAGTTCCTCAAAATGAGTAAACATATGCTGAATATAATCGAGTGTGTAAGGACGATTAGGATGGCGTGCTACTTGCGAAACTTGCCAGGATGAAAGTTTGCTATACAAATCGTTAGTGAGTTGTTGGCTTTTTTTCTGAAGCCGATTGATTTCATCAGAAATATCAACGGCTGAATCCTCATGAACATAGCGAAGTGCTTCGATCTTGTTTTGGAGGTCGGCAACCGGCTGTTCAAAATCTAGAAAAAAAGGTTTCATGCGTGCGTGTCTCGAACGTCCTCTAAAGAACCTACATCATACATCAAATGATCAGCTTTTGAAGTGCTTGCGTAGTGTACAATGCGCTATTATTTTTGTTTTTACCGGCTTAACCCTAATGATAACTTTATTTGGAGATGCTAATTGCCTTTGCAGAAGAGTTGGTTCTGCGCATGCATCCTTTAAACTAATTGATTTAACTAAACTTGTTTCGCTATGCAGGTAATTCGTAATGTGCATCGTGCATCTCTTGCGTCGCTTAATAAAGAGCCTGTTGCATTAACAATTGGCAACTTTGATGGATTCCATCGTGGGCACTGTCTGTTAGTAGAACAGGTTCAGCAAACTGCAAAAGCTTTAGGTGTGCGTTCTGCCTTATTGAGCTTTTCGCCCTCGCCCTCGCATTTTTTTTCTAAAACCTCCTCGAAATCAGTCGTGATGTCATGGCGTGATCGTCTGAAATGGTTGCAAAATAAGGGCATCGATCGCGTTCATATTCTTCATTTCGATGCTCAACTGGCAGCATGTCGCGCAGAAAGTTTCTTAGATCAAGTATTGTGTGAGCGAGTACAGGCACACCATATTATTGTAGGCGATGATTTTCACTTTGGTTATCGACGTGAAGGTTCTCCTGAATGGCTTGTGCAGCATGCTCCCCAGCGTGGGGTAGGCGTGACATGCGTTCCTGCACAGCTAGATGGTGGTCGGAGGATTTCAAGTAGCTGGATACGAGAAGCGCTAGCGAAAGGAGATGTTGAAACAGCTATACGATTATTAGGGCGCCCTTATCAGTTACGAGGAAGAGTGCGTCAAGGTGCGCAAAGAGGAAGAACTTGGGGGTTTCCTACCCTTAATCTTAACCCTTCACAGTACCCTTTAATAAGAGGGGTATTTCGTGTTAGTGTGGAAATTCCTGGTATTGATTATCCGGTTGCTGGCATTGCAAATGTAGGGCAACGCCCAACGCTTGAAGAGCATAACCCACCTGTTTCGATAGAAATTCATTTGCTTGAAGAAGGTAGTTGGAATCTTTATGGTTATAAAGTTAACGTAAGCTTTTTAGAAAAATGCCGCGATGAGCAAAAATTTGAATCGTTTGAGTTATTAAAACAACAGATAGCGCTTGATGTGCAGTGGGCAAAAATGCGTTTTGCGCAGGAAAGCAGTTAATTTTAAACCCTACTAGCTAGCAAGCGTTCATTGGTTGGGTTAGCAGTGAAAGCTAGGGGTATATAGAGCTTTAACATAGCTATAAAAAACTTAAGACGCGAAAAAATTACCAGTTAGGGCTTACGTAAAACCTTTCTAAAGCCTTTGCATCAAGGGTTATGACGAGACACCATAAGCTCTCTAGAACAGTTGTACGTAAGTCTTAAGAAAATAAATCATTGATGAGTTAGATAGAATGAAAACTATCTAAGGATATAAAAGGAAGAAGATGTCAGATTATCGTAAAACCTTAAATATGCCTGAAACGTCCTTTCCTATGCGGGGAGACTTGGCAAAGCGTGAACCTTTATGGGTAGAGGCCTGGCATTCTCGTAAATTGTATCAACGGTTGCGCGAAAAAACGAAGGGTCGCCCCTTATTTGTATTGCATGATGGGCCACCCTATGCAAATGGTGATATTCATATTGGTCATGCGGTAAATAAAATCCTTAAAGACATTATTGTTAAAAGTAAAACCTTAGAAGGTTTTGATGCCCCTTATGTACCGGGATGGGATTGCCACGGTTTGCCGATTGAGCATCAAGTTGAAAAACAGCATGGGAAAAATATTCCTCCTGAAAAAGCGCGAGAATATTGCCGAGAATTTGCGCAAAGCCAAATAGAACGTCAAAAAGCAGATTTTATTCGCTTGGGTGTATTAGGCGATTGGGACACTCCCTATCGAACCATGGCATTTGAGACCGAAGCAGAAGAAATTCGAGTGCTAGGAAAAATTTTAGAGCGCGGCTACATCTATCGTGGTTTAAAACCGGTCAATTGGTGCATTGATTGCCGATCAGCATTGGCAGAGGCTGAAGTAGAGTATGAAGATAAAGTTTCTACCGCAATTGATGTAGGATTCATCGTAGATAAAGCGGATGTAGTCTCTTTGTTGGGTAAAAATGCAGATATTAGCGTTGAGAAGATTTTTGCGGATATAGAGCAAATAGAAGCTGTGATTTGGACAACTACGCCTTGGACCTTGCCTGCAAATCAAGCAATATGTGTTCATCCTGATTTACCTTATGTCATCATAAAATCAGGCAGTAAAGCATATATTTTGGCAGAGGCTCTATGGGAGTCTGCTGCTGAAAGAATGAAACTTGAAAACCCTCAAAGAGTTTGGCCTGTTGAGGGCAGCTTATCGCAGCTGGATGGTTTAACGCTTACGCGCTGCGAGGAATGGGGCAGAGGGCTGGAAGCACAGCATCCATTTCAGAATCGTAAAGTGCCTATCATTCATGGGGCGCATGTTACTACCGAGGCTGGAACAGGGTTGGTACATACAGCTCCGGCACACGGAGTGGATGATTTTAACGTTGCTAAGTTAGAAGGTGTGTCGCTAGATAACAACCCTGTAGGTAGTGATGGACGTTTTTTACCTAATGTACCTGATGTTGGCGGCTTAAGTATAAAAGAGGCTGAACCTATCATTTTAGAGTTGTTAAGCGCTCAAGGTTTACTCCATTCAAAGATTAAATATCCGCATAGTTACCCTCATTGCTGGCGTCATAAGACACCCATTATTTTTAGGGCAACAACGCAATGGTTTATTGGTTTGGAGCAAAAGGCTGGCAATGAGAGTCAAACGCTTCGCGATATTGCGAATCAGGCGGTAGATAATACCGAGTTTTATCCTTCATGGGGGCGTGCACGGCTCGAGTCTATGATTCGTAATCGGCCTGATTGGTGTATCTCGCGTCAAAGAAACTGGGGGGTTCCATTACCTTTTTTTGTGCATAAAGAAACGGGCGAACTGCATCCTGAAACACAAAGAATTTTAAAAGAGGTCGCTGATAAAGTAGCCCGGCAAGGCCTAGATGTTTGGTTTGCTCTCACTCCCCAAGAATTAGGAGTAGATGAGAACCAATATGATAAATTAAAAGATACGCTTGATGTATGGTTTGATTCAGGTATTACTCACGCCTCTGTATTAAAGTCACGCCCCGATTTACAGTGGCCTGCCGACTTATACCTTGAGGGTTCAGACCAACATAGAGGATGGTTTCAATCATCATTATTAACTGCCTGTGCTTTAGAGGGCAAAGCGCCTTATAAAGCCTTATTGACACATGGTTTTGTGGTCGATGGGCAAGGTTATAAAATGAGTAAGTCTAAAGGTAACGTAGTTGCACCTCAGAAAGTTGCAGGTACGTTAGGGGCTGAAATGATCCGTTTATGGGCAGCTTCCACTGATTATTCAGGGGAAATGTCGATTTCGGATGCAATTCTAAAGCAGGTAGTAGAAGGTTATCGCCGTATTCGTAATACCTTACGTTTTTTGTTGGCGAATACGTCAGATTTTGATGTTGAAAAAGAGGTGTTGCCTGTTGATCAATGGCTAACGCTTGATAAATATATGCTGGCATTAACGCGAAGGTTAGAAAAAACGATTCGTGCTAAGTATGAGGCATATGATTTTCACGCTGTTGTTCAGGCTTTGCATGGCTTTTGCTCAGAGGAGCTTGGCGGTTTTTACTTAGATATTCTTAAAGATCGTTTGTATACCTCAGGTGCGAAAAGTCATGCACGTCGCTCTGCTCAAAGCGCGCTTTTCTTGATTACGCAAGTATTGTTACGCTTAATGGCACCTATTTTAAGCTTTACTGCAGAAGAAGCATGGGCAGTGCTAACACCCGATCAAGAAAGTAGTATTTTCTTTGAAAAATGGGGCAACGTTTTACCCGAATGTTTAGAAGCTGAAGAAATGCTTTTGCTAGATCAGTGGGGCGCTATTCGCCTCGTCAGGGCAGATGTATTAAAAGCGCTTGAAACAGTCAGGCAAAATGGAGAAATAGGATCATCATTAGCAGCTCATCTTGATATTGAAGCTCCTGAGTCAGTGTTTGTGTCATTGCAAGCATTAGGAGAAGATCTCAAATTTATCATGATGACGTCGAGCCTGCATTTAACCTTAGGTAGCTCTCTGAAAATCAATGTTGCGCCCGCAGCAGGAACAAAATGTGAGCGTTGTTGGCATATTCGAGAAGATGTAGGAACGCATTCAAACTATCAAACAATCTGCGGTCGCTGTATCAGCAATGTGTATGGTGAGGGGGAGGTGCGTAAGCATGCCTGATATTTCAAAGCCATCGCTCAATGCTGACGACTCCTTAACTAAATCTTCAAAGAGTACTGAAGAGGTTGTAGTAAATAAGCGGCTTCCTGTGTGGGTTTGGATTGCTACAGTATTGGTAGTGGTCTTTGATCAGTTTACGAAGTGGGTGGTATTAAAAACTATCCCATTTGGAGAAGTTAAGCCAGTTTTGCCCTTTTTAAGCTTTACGCTTACTTTTAACTCTGGCGCAGCGTTTAGTTTTTTGGCTTCTTCAGGAGGGTGGCAGCGCTATTTATTTACGGTAGTAGCTATTGTAGTTTCTATTTGGTTAGTTCAAGAGCTAAAAAAAACTTCCATAGCGTTGCAGCAGTGGGGATTACTCCTCATTTTAGGGGGGGCATTAGGCAACCTCTATGATCGTATCGCTTATGGGCATGTGGTTGATTTTATTTTGGTTCATTGGCAAAGCTGGTCGTTTTCAGTTTTTAATATCGCCGATTCTGCTATTAGTATTGGAGTTGCCTTACTTATTATGGCAATTATTTTAGATAAAACGCCGATTGAAAAGTCATAAAGCAATGAATTTAAAAAAATTAAATATTTGTTTTTAAATATAATTTTTTGTTTTTGTTGGTGAAGGATTAAGGATTTATCGAAAAATCCGACTCACTAACAAGGGAATACCGCTATAATGCGCAATCGACGTTTTGGTTAAGAGGACGTGTTTTTTATGAGGCAGAATCGGGGGTGGGGTGGCAAAGGCCTTCTCGCATCGGCTTTAGCGTTATGTCCCTGGCTGGCATGGGCAGAATACGCAACGAATTTTCAAACTCCACAGAGTCCTATTGCTCGGCAGATTTACGACTTGCATATGATTATTTTATACATATGTGTGGCGATCTGCGTCGTGGTTTTCGGCGTGCTGTTTTATTCTTTATATGCACACCGTAAATCTCGTGGTGTAAAGGCAGCCCAATTTCATGAGAGTTTAACCGTCGAAGTTATTTGGACGATTATTCCCTTCATTATCCTGGTACTGATGGCAATTCCTGCTACAAAAACTATTTTGGATATGAAAGATACTTCACGTCCTGATATGACTATCAAAGTAACAGGTTATCAATGGAAATGGCACTATGAATACATCAACGAAGAGATTGGCTTCTTTAGTACGCTGAAAACTACGTTGGCTGAGATTGAAAATCGTGCCCAAAAGCAAGAGCGTTATCTTTTAGATGTGGATAATCCTCTAGTTGTTCCCGTTGGTAAAAAAGTGCGTGTATTGCTAACTGCTAATGATGTTATTCATGCTTGGTTTGTTCCGGCCCTTGGCGTTAAGCAATCTACTATTCCTGGTTTTATCCGGGATACATGGTTCTTGGCTGAAAAAGAAGGTATTTATCGCGGGCAATGTGCTGAGTTATGCGGTAAAGACCATGCTTATATGCCTATTGTAGTCAAAGTGGTTTCGAACACTGAATATACTGCTTGGATTGCAGACCAGAGGAAAAAACTTGCTGCGCAACAAGATGACCCCAATAAGGTCTTTGCTAAGGAAGAGCTTATTACCCGTGGTGAAAAAGTATATACGGCTAATTGTGCTGCTTGTCACCAGGCAAATGGTAAAGGCGGGAATGGAATACCAGCTTTAGATGGTTCTCCTGTAGTACGAGGGGCCAAAGCTGAACAGCAAACAGTATTGCTCAAAGGGCGAAATGGAAAAATGCCTGCATGGGCGCAATTGTCTAATGCTGATTTGGCTGCTGTAATGACATACACTCGTAATAGTTGGGGTAATAGTACAGGTGAAGTTATACAGCCCAAAGAATTTCAAGAACATCGTAAAACATTAGGTTTGTAATCGAGAGTAAATATGAGCGCCGTTTCCGATTTACATCATGATGATCATCATCATGATCAACCCAAAGGTTTGACACGTTGGTTGACCACAACGAACCATAAAGATATTGGTTCTATGTACTTAATTTTTAGCTTCCTCATGTTTTTAGTGGGTGGAGTTATGGCTTTAACTATTCGTGCCGAATTGTTTCAGCCAGGCTTGCAATTTGTAAAGCCAGAGTTTTTTAACCAGATGACCACACTTCATGGATTAATCATGGTGTTTGGGGCAATTATGCCAGCAGCAGTAGGCTTTGCTAACTGGATGATTCCTATGCTAATTGGTGCTTCCGATATGGCATTTGCTCGAATGAATAACTGGAGTTTCTGGCTATTGGTGGCTGGTGCATCTTTGTTAGTCATGTCGTTGTTTATGCCAGGCGGTGCTCCTGCAGCAGGATGGACGTTTTATCCTCCCCTATCAGTTCAGGGTGGAATGGGCGTTGATTTCATGATTTTATCTGTTCACATATTGGGAATTTCTTCCATTATGGGTTCTATTAATATCATTGTCACTGTGCTTAATATGCGTGCACCTGGCATGACATTAATGAAAATGCCTATGTTTTGCTGGACATGGTTAATTACAGCGTATCTTTTGATTGCTGTGCTGCCTGTTTTGGCAGGATGTGTAACGATGTTGCTGATGGATAGACATTTTGGAACTAGCTTTTTTAATGCAGCGGGTGGTGGTGATCCCGTTATGTTCCAACATATATTCTGGTTTTTTGGTCATCCAGAAGTTTATATTATTATTCTTCCTGCATTCGGGATTATTTCTCAAGTGTTGCCGGTGTTTTCTCGCAAACCGTTGTTTGGCTATCATTCAATGGTATATGCAACAGGTGGTATTGCCAGTATGTCATTCATGGTATGGGCGCATCACATGTTTGATACCGGAATGCCAGCGATTGGTCAGCTTTATTTTATGTATGCCACCATGTTAATTGCTGTACCTACAGGTGTTAAGGTGTTTAACTGGTTAGCGACAATGTGGCGTGGAGCAATTACATTTGAAACACCTATGTTATTTGCTATCGGTTTCTTGATTTTATTTACCTTAGGTGGGTTTACTGGTTTGATTTTATCGGTAGCGGCAGTTGATATTCAACTACATGATACTTATTATGTAGTCGCTCACTTTCACTATGTAATGGTAGCCGGTGCGTTATTCTCCTTTTTCTCTGGAGCCTATTATTGGTTACCAAAGTGGACAGGGCGCATGTATAGCGAAACATTAGGAAAAGTTCACTTTTGGGCTTCCATGATTTTCTTTAACTTAACCTTTTTTGTGCAACACTTTTTAGGGTTAGCTGGAATGCCTCGCCGTATTCCTGATTATCCTTTACAGTTTGCTGATTTTAATATGATTTCATCGATTGGTGCGTTTGGTTTCGGATTATCACAATTAATATTTGTATGGGTAGTCATTCGTTGCTTGCAAGGTAAAGGTAAAGCGGCACCTGCTAGCCCATGGGAAAGTGCAGAAACCTTGGAATGGACAGTTCCTTCACCAGCACCTCACCATACCTTTGAAGTAGCGCCTATTGTTAAATAAAGAATAGTTGAGTGCGAATGTAATACTGCACGTAACAATTATCTTATTCTTGTTCTCAGTGTACTTTATGTTTTCTTGGTGCACTGAGGTATTAGGTTAAAATTAAATATAATTGCTTTAAAAGATTTAAGGAACGATATGGGTATTTCTGATCAAGAGCTTAAGCGCAAAAATGTACGCTTAGGCTTATACCTTTTAGCCGTTGTTTTATGTCTATTTGGATTAGCTTTTTATAAGATGATGCATGTAGCACAAGTTCACTAAGGTTACATGAATGTCACAAAAGCCAAATGTAGTTGTCACAAAGGGTTTAGAGAAAGCAAAAACTCGTACTTTAAAGAAATTGCTTGTCATCTGTCTTGTGATGTTTGCATTTGGTTTTGCAATGATTCCATTTTATAAAAAAATTTGTGAAGTAACAGGTGTTAATTTATTAGGGCAGCCTGATATAACATCTGCTTCGCCAAGTAAAATAAGTGCGATAGATAACCAGCGGTTAGTACTTTTACAATTTGATGCTAATCAACGTGAAGGCTGGCAATTTAAGCCAGTAACTTCTCAGCAAATGGTTCATCCTGGAGCACTTATTAAAGCTGAATTTATTGCTAAGAATTTAACTGGATCGCGAGTAAAAGCGCAAGCTATTCCTAGTTATAGCCCAGCGTACTCTCAGCAATTTTTTCAAAAGTTAGAATGCTTTTGTTTTCGTCAGCAAATGTTTGAGCCATACGAAGAGAAAAGATTACCTGTAATTTTGCGTTTAGATCCCGCTTTACCAAAAGAAGCGAAGACCTTAACGTTGTCATATACTTTATTTCGTGTAGAAGGTGCCTAGGAGTTAAGCAATGGCTAAAGTGCAAGCGTCCCCCTCATCTTATTATGTGCCTGGCCCCTCATATTGGCCTATTCAAGGTTCACTGGCATTATTCCTATTTGCGTTAGGGTCAGTAACATCAATGAATGATTACCCTTGGGGTAAATTCGTTATGTTTGCAGGCTTAGCATTAATCTTTCATATGATGTGGGGATGGTTTAGCGAAGTAATCCGAGAAAGTTTAGATGGCAAATATAGTAAACGCATTGACATCTCCTTTCGTTGGAGTATGGCATGGTTTATTTTTTCTGAAGTTATGTTCTTTGCGGCTTTTTTTGGATCTTTACTTTATGTGCGATGGATTACGTTACCGGCATTAAGTACGTTTGATCAACATGCGTTCCAAAATTTATGGGGTGCATTTGGTGGGGTATGGCCTAGTGCAGGCCCAATCGGAAGTGAACGTTTTGCTCCGATGGAAGCATGGGGTTTGCCAGCCTTAAATACTCTTATTTTGATGGTTTCAGGGTTAACGTTAACTTGGGCTCATTGGGGTATTGTTCAAGGTAAAAAAACACGCACAGTAGTAGGTTTAGCTCTGACTGTAGCCTTAGGCGCAACCTTTTTATATTGCCAAGCTACAGAGTATATGCATGCATATTCCCACATGAATTTGAAATTAACCTCCGGAATTTATGGCTCACTATTTTATATAATGACAGGTTTTCATGGCTTGCATGTAACGATAGGAGCAATTTTTCTACTGGTTATGTTAGTGCGTGCCATGAAAAATCATTTTACGCCTCAACATCATTTTGCGTTTGAAGCAGCGGCATGGTATTGGCATTTTGTAGATGTGGTATGGATTTTATTATTTATTGTTGTTTATGTTTTGTAATAAATAATAGCGTTTTTAAAATAAGCGGTTATCACAATGATAACCGCTTATTTTTTTTCTGATACATGACAGCAATCAGGGTAATAGTAGAGCTAAGAAATGATAGCGTTTATTGTTGTGAGTAAAATTTAGTTGCCACTACAATAATCAATAGAGTAAAAGAAATACCTACTCTCCAGCTAAGAAATTTGACTGCTTTCAAAGATACATTATCATTTTTTTCATCCTTGGCTTTTTGAATGAAAATTTGAAAGAAGCTTTGCCCAAGGAAAAATAAAATTAAGATAATGAGTGCAAAAATAAGCAGTTTAAAATACATGGAAAAACCTTATTATTAGGTGTTACTAAAAGACATTAAATAGATTGTAGATAGTGCTATGAATCGCTTTATATGGGGAATAATCGCTATTGTAGGAATTATCTTAACAATAGCGTTAGGTCAATGGCAAGGAAATAAGGCAAAGAGCAAAGCTCAATTAATTGAGCTATATCAATCAAGAGCGTTTAAACAAGCCGAATATATTGATATTAGTAAATTGAACGTTTGGTCGAAATTGCCTGAAAATGAATGGCGTGTTAAAAAAATTATATTAAAAGCTATTCCTAAGGGGCAACCGGTATACCAATGGATAGCTTATAACGGTCAGTGGGGCCGATGCGTTTATGGAGTATTAGCTTTAGATAACAATCAGGCAATTATCGCTAAGCTTGGGTGGAGAAAAGAGGCATTAAGCAATAACATCCCTGAAACATGGGGAACGTTTAACAAGCGGTTTTTAGCACAAAATGAGTGGGAGGGGGTGCTATCTACCCCTGAAAAGCGCTTGTCATTAAACTCTAGCTTAACTGCAAAGATTGGGCATGCTATTGAGCGAGTAGACATAAAGGCATTTGAGAAGCTTTATAACACGGTAGTATTGCCTGCAGTATTAGAAGTAAGTTCACAACCTAAAGGATGTGAGTCAGTTTCTCCTACCGATTCTGCTATACAAAAACATCGTTCTTATCAGTTGCAATGGTATGGTATAGCAGTGTTAATTGCATTATTGTATGGATATTATGGATTCTTTAAACGTGCAAAATCATAGCGTGCCAAATCAAAAAAAATCGAATAAATTTACCCTATGGTTGATTATAGGGATATGCGTCTTACCTTTACTGCTTTCAACATTAATATGGTGGATGGGTTGGGGGCCTTCTTCTAAAACACAAGGGGGCGAGCTGATAACGGCGCCTATACAACTGCAACATTGCATTCAAGTAACAAATGACAAGATGTTGCCAGAAGGTTACCAGCATAAGTGGTTACTGCTCTGGAGAGAGAATCCTAATTCTGTCACTACAACTGATAACCGAGTGTATTTAACGCAGCAGTTGCGATTAATGCAAGGAAAAAACAGAGATCGTATTGCTCGAGTTTTTGTAAGTGAAAAAGCTTATACAATACCTACTAATGGAAATGATACTGTTTTAACCCTTAAGGAAAAATGGTGTTCAGATGCAAAATTAGCGCCTAATAGTCATATACCGTATGATCAACGAGTGTATGTGGTTGATCCTATTGGAAATATTATGATGGTCTTAGATGCTACTAACATACCCAAAAACTTACATAAAGATTTAACACGGTTATTATCTGTATCAAGTATTGGTTAAAGGATGTTTGTTTAGAATGTCTAGTGTTGAAAAAAATAATACTTTAAGCATGTATCGCCAACGGCTAAGTGTTTTAGCTTGGTCATTGGTGGTATTAACGTGGGCTATAGCCATGCTAGGCGCTTATGTACGCTTAACCGATGCAGGCTTAGGTTGCCCTGATTGGCCAGGTTGCTATGGCTATTGGTACGTTCCTAATCACCCTGACCAACTTGATGCAGCAGCCCAGCTTTATCCGCATGCCCCTATAGAGTCGCATAAGGCCTGGAAAGAAATGGCGCACCGTTATGCAGTGTCAGTATTGGGTTTAGGTATTTTGATTTTATTTGGAGCATTAGAATGGTGTGCCAGGCGTTATAAAAAACGATGGATGTCGTTATGGTGGGAAGTTTTGATTATTGTGTGGTTGGTTGCTCAAGCTTTATTTGGAATGTGGACTGTTACATTAAAACTGATGCCCATAATCGTAACAGGGCATTTAATTGGCGGAGTGCTTCTTCTTGTTTGGTTAGTACGTATAGCTATGTATTTAAGCTCAGAGAGTCCAGAAAAAAACAATAATGTAGTTGTGAGCGCAAAGACTACTTTGCCAATAATACTCGTATGGTTTTTAGTGTTATTTCAAATTTTTTTAGGGGGATGGGTTAGTACAAATTATGCAGCGGGTGCCTGTGGAAATAGTTTTCCTTTATGTAGAGAAAGCTTAATACCTAAAGGTATTTTATGGGAACCTGCTTTAAACTTAGGGCATGATTTAGGCTATGTGTCTTCAGGAGTTCCTTTTCCAGCAGGGGGATTGGTTGCAATTCATTGGATGCACCGTTTGGGTGCATTGATTGTAGCAATAGCCGTGATTGCACTTGCACTCTATCTTATAAAAAATAAGCATCGAAAATGTGCGCTACTATTATTAGCTGTATTAAGCTTACAAATAACGTTAGGTTTTTTCAATATTTATGCAAACTTGCCCTTGTTTGTTGCTGTGGCTCATAATGGAGGCGCAACGCTTTTATTGGCAATATTAACAGGTTTATGGGCGTATTCAGAGCAGAGTCGTTCTGTTCGAATAGCTTAAAGGAAAAAGATGAGACCATTAGACCAAATGTGGCAGGTATGGAATCAAGACTTATTGCCGTTGGCTAAACCACGTGTAGTTATGTTACTTGTCTTTACGGCGTTTATTAGCATGCTATTATCGATAGCGCCTAATGAAGCAATGCCTTGGCTTAAAATTATTATGGGATCATTAGGAATAGGATTTGTAGCCTGTTCTGCGGCAGTTATTAATTGCTTAGTAGAAAAACAGCTCGATTCAAAAATGCGTAGAACACAGCATAGGGCATTAGCTCAAGGTCGAGTATCTACAGCAGAAGCCTTAGGATTTGCTTCAATATTACTATTGATTGGTTTAGTGATATTGCTTAAATTTAACAATGTATTGACGGTTTGGTTAACGCTAGCGACTTTTGTAGGATACGCGCTGTTCTATACAGTGGTTCTTAAACCTGCTACTCCGCAGAATATAGTTATCGGTGGTCTTTCAGGGGCTATGCCCCCTGTATTAGGGTGGGCGGCGGTACACAATGCAATTACTCCCGAATCGTTAATATTAACGCTCATTATTTTTGTATGGACACCGCCACACTTTTGGAGTCTGGCTCTTTATAAAAAAGAAGAATACAAAGCATCAGGGCTTCCCATGTTACCGGTTACACATGGAGAAAAATATACGTGCTTAAATATTTTTTTATACACGGTACTATTAACAGCAGTAACCTTACTACCTGTTAGTATGAAAATGTGTGGCTGGATATATGCTGTATCCGTTACATTATTAAATGTGCGCTTTATGTATTTTGGTTGGATATTATGGAGGAAAGGCTATGAAGAAAAATTAGCTCGTCAGTCATTTTGGTATTCAATTTGGTATTTAATGCTTTTATTTGCAGCCTTACTGGTAGATAAATATGTTGCTATCTAAGAAACCTATTACCGCGTATAAAAAAATCGTTTTATTAAGCCTTGTAGCCACATGCTTTATAACAGCATGTGATAAAAAACCTGAAAATCAACTTCCGGCTTGGCATGGTTTAGATATTGCAAACTCAATACCTACAGATTCAATTAATGCTTGGAAATTAGCTTCTACATTACCAAACGATGAAAAAGTCGGATTGCCGCATTTTCGTGGTAAAGCAGTTCTGCTATTTTTTGGTTTTACCCAATGCCCTGATATATGTCCTACGACTCTTTCAACATTAGCACGTATTCATAAGCAATTAGGTGCAGAAAGTAGCAAGCTTCAAGTTATTTTTGTAACGGTTGATCCTGAGCGTGATCAGCTGCCCCTACTTAAGCAATATGTTACTCAGTTTAACCCAAGTTTCATTGCGTTAAGAGGATCACTTGAAGAAACACGCGATGTTACAGAACGGTTTAAAGTTTTCTTTCAAAAGGCACAAAGCTCAGGTACCTATAGTGTTGATCATTCCAGCAGTGTTTTTTTAATTGATAAGGCAGGTAGAGTTCAAGCGCTTATGCCGAATAATCTTTCAGAAAAAGACGCCTTAGAAGATGTTAAGGTTTTATTAAAGTTATAAAGCTTTATTAAATAATGTCGTCGCAATCAAACGATTTTCCTATTCTATAAATTAGATGTAAATGTCGTTATGAATAATATGTGTTATAGGCATACATGCATTAAGTAAAAACATGCGCGAGCGATGAGCAGTGTGATATGAAAAGTAGCATTATTTTTACGCTTAAATATCAGCAGCAAGCGATTATTGTCAAAAGTAAGTCTTTTTTGACATTTTATAAGCTCCAAAAATATTTCTATACTGCCATGTGCTTAAATGATAGAAATAAAATTTGGATTTTTCGATTTTTTAAATGTGGGGCTTTATGTCGGTATATACCGTAGTATCGCCAGATGTCTGTGTGGCGTGGTTAAAACGTTATGATGTAGGGCAGTTTAAAAGTTTAGAGCCCATTGCTGCAGGCATTGAAAATACTAATTATTTTTTAACAACCGATAAAAATGCTTTAGTTCTAACGATCTATGAACGTGTAGAACAAGATCGACTAGCTTTTTCTCTTGCCATGATGCAAGTGCTATCTGCTAAAGGGGTGTTGTGTCCTATCCCGCAGGTAGATTGCGAAAATGCTCTTTTTTCTCAGCTATTAGCAAAGCCAGCGGGATTAGTTTCACGCTTAAAAGGTAAAAGTGAGATAAGTCTTAATCAATCATTAGTTGCTCAAGCAGCTGAAAACCTTGCTCATATGCATTTAGCAGCTGAGACGTGGCCTTCTCATTTTCCTAATCCTCGCGGGCAAGATTGGCGAGATGAAACAGCAGAATCTATTCAGACGTTTTTAACATCAGAACAATATGATTTATTAGACTGTGTACTAAATAATCAAATCAAAAATGAACAGAATTATTTAGATACCCTACCGCAAGGTGCAATTCATGCCGATTATTTTCACGACAATGTGCTTTTTGAAGAAGGTAGATTGACGGGAGTAATTGATTTTGGTTTCGCAGGATGTGATGCGTATGCCTATGATTTAGCAATTGCGGTTAATGATTGGTGCTGGTCAAGAGAAACGCATCAGTTTGATAAGAGTTTATATAAAGCATTTATGACATCCTATGCAAATATAAGACCTCTCCGCCCTGAAGAAAACAAAGTATGGTTCTGGCTGCTAGAACGAGCAGCCCTCCGTTTTTGGTTATCCCGTTTATATGATCTGTATCTTCCTAGGGAAGGGGCTTTAGTGCATGCTCATGACCCTGCCCACTTTGAGCGCATTCTTCGGTATCACCGTGAAGGCGACATTCTCAACAGAATGCGCTAGACACAGATTAGAGTGCTTTAATTCTCATAAGTTAATGTTAGGACGTATTAATAATGCAATAGCGCATTATTAAAAACAAGCAATCACTAGATAACGTGCTTGTTTATACACCTATAGCCTAGGCTAGCTGCTTAGGTATATTCTCTTGAGTATTAGTGCTTCCCTAATCAGATAACTAGGGGAGGGGCACATGCTAAAACAACAAGATTATGGCAGAAAAATAACAGCAATTGTATGCTGGCGATTAGCTGTTTACGTAAATAAAATAAGTAAATTTATTCTTTATCTTCAATGTGGATTACCTCTAAAAAATCTTTATAAGACAATTTTTATTGGTATATTTATCCTTTTTTTGTTTTTGAATTCTTTATTTATATTGCTCTACTCATTCATTTTTTTTATATTTAAAAAATATAATTTAAAACAAAAAAAATTCTATATTATTATTATTGAAAATATAATTCCTCTAAAATTATTACTTGTTCTTCATAAGCAGGAGAGGAATTAATGAATATAAAAAAAAATATCAATTCTGATTATCAAAACCATATTAATGGGTTGAATAATAGAGCAAATTTTAAAAATCTAAATTATTCAGATGAAAACTATAACTTTAATACATTTGATGACGAAAGTTTACTAGAAAATCAAGAGCGTAAGAAAAGAATAAGAATATTGCTAGCATTTTTAATGTTAGTGTTGCTTATTCTTGGCGGATATTTTTATTGGGTATCAAAAGAGCTTGATAAAATTCAACAGCCTAGTATTTTGATGATTAACCAAAAAGTTTCAATACGATTTTCTCCTGTTTATTTAGCTAATTATCAAGCTATTTTATTATATAAAAAATTATTTAATATAAATATAAATGTAAATCATTTTTTAAAAAAAGGAGTGCTATTAAAGCGATTACAGAAATCAAAAAACAAGGTTAATGTATCCATTAAGTAGGTGGGAGAGGAAAACAACATGATAGATGAAAATATTGCTTCTCCTCAACGCCTAGGCGAGCTTTTAGTACAAAAAAATATTATTTCATGGGATCAGTTAAATATAGCGATTTTGGAGCAGCGCCAATATCATAGACCATTAGGTAAAATATTAATTGAGCTTGGGTTTATTAGTGAAATTGATTTACAAGCAGCGCTTAGTGAAAATTTAGGTCATATCACAGTAGATTTAAATGAAGTAATAGCTGATCCTGAGGCATTAGCTTATATTACAAAAGAAATGGCAAGACAATATCTTGTATTTCCTATTATTTGGAATGCTGAGCGCAGCCAATTAGTAATTGCAATGGTTAATCCGAATAACATGGTGATTTTAGATCGAGTAAAACTCTTATTGCCAAGAGAAGTAGATGTAGAGTCAGTACTAGCTAGTGAATCAGATGTGCTAAGTGCAATTGATCGTTATTATGGATATGAATTATCGATTGATAGTATTTTATATGAAATGGAAACAGGAGAATATGATCCTGATTTTTATTTAACCCATCATAATGACCAGTATAGTCATCCAGTCGTTCGTTTAGTGAATGCCTTATTATCTGATGCTGTTCAATATAATGCTTCTGATATTCATTTTGAGCCTGAAATTGGTTTCGTGCGTATTAGATATAGAATTGATGGAGTTTTAAGGCAAGTTAGAAGCTTGCATCGTTCTTATTGGCCTGCAATAGTTGTCCGTTTAAAAGTCATGAGCAGCATGAATATCGCAGAAAATAGGCACCCACAAGATGGGCACATGAGTTTTTTGCTGGGTGGAAGAAGTGTTGATTTTAGGGTAGCAACACAGCCTACTCTATATGGTGAAAATATTGTTATTCGTATTTTAGATCGAAAACATGGTGTTGTTTCGCTAGAAAGTTTAGGCTTAAGCGAGGATAAGCTAGCATTATTAAAAATAGTTTTAAAACGCCCTGAGGGTGTTATTTTGGTAACTGGCCCTACAGGTAGCGGTAAGACAACAACATTATATGCTATATTAAATTACTTAAATACTGAAGATGTCAATATTATGACACTAGAAGATCCTGTCGAATATCCTATTCCAAGAATACGGCAAACTTCAGTAAGTGAAATGAAAAAATTTGATTTTTCAAATGGTATTCGTTCATTAATGCGTCAAGATCCAGATATTATTTTAGTTGGCGAAATACGCGATAAAGAAACTGCCGAAATGACGTTTCGTGCTGCCTTAACAGGGCATCAAGTTTTTTCTACACTTCACACGAACTCTGCTTTAGGAGCATTAACGCGATTAATAGATATTGGTATTAATCCAATGGTGATGGCAAATAATATTATTGCAATAATGGCACAAAGGCTTATTAGAAAATTATGCGGTTTTTGCAAAGAATCTTATGTTCCTTCAGCTGAAGAAATGAAATTACTTAGAATTACAGAAGATCACATCTTATATAAGGCTAAAGGGTGCGATAAGTGTAATCATTTAGGGTATAAAGGCCGTACAACGATTATTGAGCTTATTCGAGTTGATCAGGAGCTAGATCAATTAATATCTGATGGGGTTTCAGGACATATTCTTAAAAAATGGCAACATAAAAATAAAATTGAAACGCTAGTAGATGATGCATGCAGACGTGTAATTGAAGGGGTCACCTCTATTGAGGAAATGAGCCGAATTGTCGATTTAACAGATAGAATTTTAGAGTAAGTGATCATTATGCCTCGTTATTATTATCGTGCGTTAAATAAAGAAGGAAAGCGTATAACAGGAGAGTGGATTGCTACTAACATTAATGATTTAGAGCAAAGATTATTTCGCTCTGGTTTAGAGCTTATTAATGCAAAAGTTACTCGTAGAAGTACTTTTTTATGGCAAGGTACACAACATTTAAGAGAACTAATGGATTTTTGCTTTTATTTAGAACAAATGCTAGAAAGCGATTTGCCTTTATTAGTAGGATTAAATGATATGCGAAATTCTATTAAATCAATTACATTGAAAAATATTATTGCCAATATGGCAGATACTGTAGAAAGTGGCAAGACATTATCTGAAGCAATGTCTTTGCATGCCAATTATTTTGGTGCTATGTTTTCAATATTGTTGGCTGCTGGTGAAAAAACAGGTCAAATGATTACAATCGTAAAGTATTTATACGAATATATCGAATGGAAGATAGATTTTTATGACCGGATAAAAAAAGTTATTACATATCCTTTAATTTCATTGTTTTTTATTTTCTTTTCATTTTTATCTATTTTTGTTTTTGTTATACCTGAAATGAAACGTTTTTTTTTAAGCCTGCAAATAGAGATGCCTTTACATACAAAATTATTAATAATATTTTCTGATTTTATTTCACAGCATTGGATAAAGTTATTATTGCTGGGAGCATTTCTAGCTATTATTGTGACTGCAAGCTATTTGGAGTCAAAAAAATTTAAGTTTTATGTGAATAAATGTTTGTTAAAAATACCTTTTGTTGGAAAGTTTTTAATGCTTTTAGCATTGTTAAGATTTTTTAAAATTATGATTTTATCTATTTCAGCAGGTATCAATTTTTTGGATGCAATCTCATTAACTGTTCCAACTGTAAATAATGATTATATTGCGTTAAATATAGCTAACATAAGATTATGTATTGAGCGAGGCGAATCTATTTCAGAAGCGTTTAAAAAAGCAAATGTTTTTGAGTCAGTGGTGATACAGTCTTTGCATGTAGCAGAAAAAACTGGAGAAATTGAAAAGGCATTATTACAATCATCTAAGTTTTATGATTATCAGTTGAAAAAGCAAATCTCTCTTATAGAAACATGGTTACAGCCCTTACTACTAAGTATCGTCGGAGGTTTATTAGCATGGGTAATGCTTTCTATCTTAGGAACAATTTATCAAAGTTTAGAGCATTTGCCTATGTAAATTACTTATTAATAGTTAAAAATTTTCATGTTTCATAGCATTTATATCGATAATACTATTTAACTTAGCTACCGATTTTTTCTGATCATTCAGCATAAGATAAGCATGAAAATCATAAGTAATTTAGATATTTTGAATAGGAATCTTTAAGTGGAAAAATTTTTGTTTAGGCGTAAATTATGAAACCACTTTATCTGCTAATTTCTCAAAAATCTGTGGTGATTTATGATGTATTACCGAATTTATTCTGGAACATAGTTGGGGATTTTTCAAATACAGAAGAGGGTGTTACGCTATTTTCAACATGGTTATCGCTACATCAAGATAAGCTTTTTTATATTGTATTAGATGGGTTCAAAGAAATTTTTCATGTTGAAAATATTCCACCTGTTTGGGGCGATGATCAAAGGGCAATCATTCAACGCCGTTTCAATCAATTTGCACGTGATACTATATATAGATATGCCTATAAGAATAGTTCTTGGTTAACGCATTTCAGAAACGAACGCATTCAATATATATTATCTGCTATTCCTGAGAATCATATCATTGACCCTTGGCTAGAATGTATTGAAAAATATAAGTGTCCTCTAATAGGTATATTTTCAGTATCAAGCTTAATGAATCAATTTTTAAAAAAACGAATTGATTGGGGAACTTCGCCTACTGTGTTAATGTGTACTGATGAAAATAAAGCCTTAAGGCAATTTCTATTTGTAAAAGGTAAGTTGTTTTTTTATCGCGTTAATTCTGAACCAAAAGAAGGTTGGGCGGTTGAGTCTTTAAATGTTGAAATGCAACGTTCTTCACGATATTTTTCAGGAAGCATAAATGCTTCAGCCTCTATCATACGATTTTGGTATGTTTACTTTAATGATAATGATAATAAGAAAATTTTTTTTGAAAAAATGAATAATGATAAAGTTAAGATTTTTCATGCAAAAAATATTTTTGGAAATTTTAATAATAAAAATAAAACAACAGCTTTGCAAAGACCAATTTCAAAAATTACCGATTTTTTCATTATATGGTTAGCTAACAATAAAATAACAAATCATTATGCTCCACCTTATAGGTTGTATTATAAAACATTATATTATTTTAATAGCTACTTTAAAAAAACTGTTTTAATTATTTCTTCTTTTTTGATTATATTTTTGATATTTGTTTGGAAATCATATGCTTCAATTCATGATGAGTACTTAAATCTTTATGTGCAAAATAAAGATTTGTCAGTTGAGTTATCTTATATGAATAATACTTCTTATGAGAATATGGATGACCAAATTCTAACAAGTGATATTTATAATTTATATAATGCTTTAATGCATAGGCCTAGAATTAAAGCTGACATGTTATATTTATCCGAAATATTTAAAAAAATGAACTATGATATTAATTTAGAAAATATTAAATGGTCAGTTGATGACGAGCATAAGAATGATGTGTCTTCAAAAAAAACGCATTTGTTTATTAAAGGAAATGCTTATCCTATCAAAGAGGAGTCAAATTTTTCTGATTTTTACGATGATTTAAAAGATAATATTAATAAAAAATATAAAGTGGTTCATTGGAATATTAAAGGAGAAAATGATGCTAAAAAAACAATAAGAACAAAATTAAGCAGTAGTAAACAAAAAATTGATTTTGAAATGGATTTTGATTATTCAGGATTGAAAAATGAATAAACTTTTTTTAAGTAAGAATTTTTATTTGTTTTTATGGAAGGAAGATCGCTCTCCTTTTTTATGGGTGCTTACAAAGTTTATGATTTTTTTCTTAGCTATAGTTTTATTAATTTATTTTGTAAGTAATATATATGGAACTGAAAAAAATAATTTAGAAAAAGAACAAAATAAATTTATTTTAATACAAAAAACATTATTAAATGCTAAAAATAATCAAGCTATATATGAAAGCAATAGAAATAACATTGATGAAATGAAGAAAAATAATTTTTTGACTGATATTAATGATGCAAATATTTTTAGTATTTTTAAAAAAATAACAAATGATATTGATTATCCTATCACTGAATATTTTAATGTAGAACCACGGAATTCAATTATACGATTTGGTGAAAGAAAAACTTTATTTGGAGCCAAGCTAAAATATCAGGCTAGGTTTTGGCATGAAAATGATTTTATTAATTTTTTAAATAAAATAAATGGTTTGAATAAGATGATAAGAGAAGATGAGTGTGAGTTATCGCGAATCAGTAAACGTGAAGATTATATTAACTCTAAAGTTTTTTTGAAAAATATTGAACCATCTTTGGAGGTGAAATGTACTATCGGATTATATTGGGTTTCTTAACGTCAATGTTTTTTTTTGAACATGTTGTGTTAGCTAAAACAAATGAGTTAGAAAAAAAATTTATTTCAAACAGTATACAAGAAAGATTGTTTTTTACACCCGAGGAACGTGAGTTTTTAGATAAAAATAAGCTTAACGTGTTTGTGGATGAGTCAAAAAATTCTAAGAGTAATGTTTCGAACTCATTAAATAAAGCGGTAATTAAAGATAACAAGGAAGAGGTAGCCCCAAATATAAATAAAAAATAAGCAGATATTGTATTCAAATAATAAAATTACTTTCTAAATATCTTTAATTAATAGGGATAGCCAGGTGGAAATTAAAAAAAGCTATGGATTTTCTTTAATAGAAATGAGTATTGTTTTAATGATACTAAGCTTAGTTGCCGGAAGTGGACTGCATGCACTTCAATTTCATTTGCAGCATAAGAGAGAGTTGTTAACTCAAAAGCGCTTAAAAGAAGCACGCGAAGCATTACTGCACTATATACAAATTCATGGCTATTTACCTTGTCCTGCTGTAGATATCGATATACAAATTCATACACCCATTGGTGGATGGGAAAAGCGAAATACAGATGGTCGTTGCCAGCAATATGATGGTTTTTTGCCTGCATTAAGTTTGGGGTTAATAGATAGTGATCAACAAGGTTATTGGGTAGATGGTTGGGAAAGACGGTCTAATCGTATTCGTTATGCGATTGCTCAAACTGCTTACACGGAAAGAAATACTTCCCCATCTTTGAATAAAGGTCAGGGTTGCAGTGACCAAGATCAAGAGCCAATTGATATTGCTAATGGCATTATTGGAAAAGAGCGCTCAGCACTTAATAATCAATTTTGGGGAGTAGGGCCTTATAGTCAAGCATTAAAACGATTTGGCTTATGTGTTTGTTCAAGTGCTAAATGTAAGGATGCAATAGGAATGCCAGCAGCTGCAGTTATCTATTCATTGGGAGAAAACGCTTACATGAATGGAGGAGCGAGTGAGCAAGCAGACGAAAAAGAAAATAAAAATCAAGATCGTTATTTTGTTGAGCACGCACCAACCTTAGGGTTTGATGATTACGTAACATGGATAAGTAGTGAGGCATTTTGGGGTGCACTGGCTGACACAGGGCGGTTACGCGAACCTATTCCAGTTCAAGTTACAACGCCAGTTACAACGCCAGTTACAACGCCAGTTACAACGCCAGTTACAACGCCTTTAAAACCTTAAAATAAGCTATTTTTAAGGTTTTAAAGGCGTGTATGAACATCAGCTTTAACAATTAACGTTCTGAAAAGCGACTGGTTCTATGTTTATGTGTAAAGGTGGCTTTAGGTTTGGGGCGTGTTGAATGCGAAAAGCCAGTAGGGTGTGTTGTTCTACTTTTTGCTTTCGTTGTATCTATTACAGCAGTTTTTTTCTTCTTTGGTAAAGGGCGAAAAAGCACTAGCTGACGACCGATATGTTGAATAATAACTGCTTGGGCATGTTGAGATATCTGATTGGCTAGCTCAATGCGAGCTTCATGATCTGCGCCCAAAATACGAATTTTAATGAGATCATTCGTTAGTAAAAATTTATCTATTGCTTTGATTACATTCTCAGTTAGCCCTTGTTGTCCGAGCATAACTGCAGGTACTAAAAAGTGTGCGCGTGCTTTTAATGCACAACGGTCAGAAGCAGTAAGCGTAATATTAGGAATAGAAGGTGCAGAAGAGGTTGATGAAGGGGTTAAAACCTGGTCAGTCATTGTTGTGTTATCCTTAAGTCTTTGCACATAGTGTAACCGATTTATCTGACTTATGCGCGCTTCTAATTGTTAAGTTAATTTTTGGTTATCTTCTTGGAATAAATACGTTTATTAAGAGTATATGTGCATAGTGAAAAAGTTTTTCGAATTGAATATAAAAATTTATAGCAGCATGTTTCACCCTTTTGTACTCGCTGGGTATTTAGATATAAAATGAGGTATCAGCTAAAATGTTGGTAAGCTTCCTATCTTCATCTATCCTCTAAGAGTAGAATTAGAAAAAAGCTGTAAAGATATATTAAGATATGGAATGAGCGGTTAATGAAAAAGAACAAAACCAGTCGGGCGTGGATACATCGGCATATTAATGATCATTATGTGCAAGAATCCAAGCGGCTGGGTTATCGTTCGCGTGCAGCCTTTAAATTAACGGAAATGGATGATCAACACCGTTTACTTAAGGGTGGGATGCGCATTGTAGAGTTAGGCGCAGCTCCAGGAAGCTGGAGCCAAGTTATATTAGAGCGTACTCATAGGCATGGCGTGTACGTTTTAGTTGATTTGTTGCCGATGGATCCAATTCCTGGTGCAATTATCCTTCAGGGAGACTTCACTCACGACGTTATCCTTACACAGATCCTTGAAATTATGGAAAATAAGCCCTTGGATCTTGTTTTATCGGATATGTCCCCCAATCTAACGGGGGTACGCTTGATTGATCAACCGAGAATCATTTATCTGGGCGAGTTAGTACTTGAGTTTGCGATACAGCACTTAGCGCCTCATGGAGCATGTGTTGTCAAAACATTTCAAGGCGATGGATTCGAGGCATTTATCAAAGCGTTTAGAACAACGTTTAAAAAAGTTTCTGTACGCAAACCTGGAGCATCCAGAGATTGCAGCAACGAGCTCTATATAGTGGGGCAGGGCTTGAAGCAGATGCATAGAGAAACCTCACAAGGAGTATGAACTTGAACAACTGGACCAAGAATGTAGGTGTCTGGCTTGTGATTGGTATATTTTGTCTATGGATTTTTCAAAGTCTGGACAAATCCCATCAGCAGCGGGGCTTCGTTCCCTATTCAGACTTTATTACTAAAGTTAAATCGCAATCTATTGTTAGTGCGAATATAGAGGAGCGCACTATTAGCTGGAAAGACAAGCAAGGTAATACAGGAGTAACCTTAGGGCCGAATGCCTTTGGTGTACCTGCTGTAGTAGATCAGCTAGTTGCTAGTGGTGTAAAGGTTGATTATCGCCCTGATGAAGAGCCTTCATGGTGGAAGAGTATGCTCGTTTCATCGCTGCCTATGATTATATTTATCGTGTTATGGGTAGTTATGGTTCGCCAAATGAATGGCGGCGGTAAGGGCGGAGTGTTTTCATTTGGTAAAAGCCGTGCGCGTATGTTAGACGATAGTGCCAATGTGGTCACATTTGCAGACGTAGCGGGTTGTGATGAAGCTAAAGAAGAAGTGGGCGAAATTGTTGATTTCTTACGCGATCCCCATAAATTTCAAAAGCTAGGAGGTAAAATTCCTCGCGGTGTATTAATGGTGGGAAGCCCTGGTACCGGAAAAACTCTTTTAGCAAAAGCTATTGCTGGTGAAGCTAAAGTTCCTTTTTACAGTATTTCAGGTTCTGATTTCGTGGAAATGTTCGTGGGGGTAGGAGCTGCTCGTGTTCGAGATATGTTCGAGCAAGCTAAAAAAAGCGCTCCTTGCATTATTTTTATTGATGAAATTGATGCAGTAGGCCGTCAGCGTGGTGTAGGTTTAGGCGGCGGTAATGATGAGCGTGAGCAAACACTTAATCAGCTGTTAGTTGAAATGGATGGTTTTGAGCCAAACTCTGGTGTTATTGTGATTGCAGCAACTAATCGCCCAGATGTGTTAGATCAGGCGCTACTTAGACCAGGCCGTTTCGATCGCCAAGTTACTGTACCGTTGCCTGATATTAAAGGCCGTACCGAAATTTTAAATGTGCATACTCGTAAAGTACCTCTGGCTTCAGATGTATCGCCAGAAGTAATAGCGCGAGGCACTACAGGGTTCTCAGGAGCAGATTTAGCTAATCTTGTAAACGAAGCAGCTTTATTTGCAGCGCGTAAAAATAAACGTCTCGTAGAAATGTTTGATTTTGAAGAGGCGCGCGATAAAATTGTGATGGGAACAGAGCGCCGTTCTATTGTGATGCCTGAAGAAGAGCGCCGTAATACAGCGTATCACGAGTCAGGGCATGCATTGGTGGCTAGATTGTTACCTAAATGTGATCCTGTTCATAAAGTAACTGTTATTCCTCGAGGGCGTGCGTTAGGCGTTACGATGTCTTTACCAGAAGAAGACCGTTATAGTACCGATAAAGAACGTATTCTTAATGGCATTTCAGTTTTATTTGGGGGCCGTATAGCTGAAGAAATATTTATGGGTCAAATGACGACTGGCGCTTCAAATGATTTTCAGCGTGCTACTCAAATGGCACATGCGATGGTAGCTCGGTATGGAATGTCTGATTTAGGAACTATGGTTTATCTTGACGATTCTTCAAATGGATTTTTAGGAACTAACCAGTATGGTCAAGCCAGCGGAGTGTCAGGTACGACTCAACGCGAAATCGAGGGTGAAGTTCGTAAAATTTTAGATCAACAGTACAAAATAGCACGAGATCTTATTGAGCTTCATCGCGATAAAATAGAAGCAATGACGCAGGCATTATTAAAGTGGGAAACGATTACTACTGAAGATATCGATAACATTATGGCTGGGCGCCCTGTAAGAGGCGAGCAGTTATTACCCTCTTCAGTGAATTTATCTAAACCTGTAGCAGCTGACGGCTCAGCTTCTGATGGAGTTATAAACTTAGATAAAACAGATTCTATTTCTGTAGTCGCTGCAACAAAGCCTGTTATTACGAGTGTGAATCAACATCCTGCAACAGTAACAACTAACAATGATCATCCGGTGAACCCTTCAACAACACCTATTTAAGACATTGGTGTTGAGTTAATTGTTGCAAATGCCCTATACCTAGTAAGGTATAGGGCATTTGTTTTTATATAACGTTATTTATGATAAAGCACTAGGATATAAGTATTAGCTAATTAGTTTAGGGATACATTTGTAATGATATGGCAGTGCGGAAAATACATGCTTGATTTAAGTTTGCCTAAAATTATGGCGGTCATTAATGTAACAGAAAATTCTTTTTCTGATGGGGGCGATTTTCTTGATCCTTCCACTGCATGTCGTCGTGTAGATGAAGCGTTGAAACAGGGAGCGCATATTCTTGACTTAGGCGCAGAATCTTCCCGGCCTGGCGCAAAATTTATTGACGAAGGGTTGGAGTGGTCTCGTCTGGAACCAGTATTAAACTATGCTTGTCAGCAGGGAGTTCCTGTTTCTGTAGATACGTATAAGCCGCAAACGATGAGAAAAGCTTTAGAAGCAGGGGCTTCTATTATAAACGATATTAAAGCTTTATCTGAGCCAGGGGCACTAGAAATACTTGTAGATGATTTAACAGAGGCTGGCATATGCTTAATGCATATGAAAGGGAATCCTCAAACCATGCAAGTAGCGCCACATTATGAAAATGTTACAGATGAAGTAACAGGTTTTTTACAGCAACGTATAGAGTTGTGTGTAAAAAAAGGCATTAAAGGCTCAAGAATAGCGATAGATCCAGGCCTAGGATTTGGAAAGACGTTGCAACATAACCTTGAAATAATGAGAGAGATTCCTCATCTAACTACATTAGGCTACCCTGTTTTAATTGGGGCATCTCGAAAGTCTTTTTTAGGAGTTTTATCATCGCAGCCTGAAGCAAAAAACCGTTTAGCAGCAAGCATAACTGCGGCTATTTTTGCAATGAATCAGGGGGCAAAAATTATTCGAGTTCATGATGTACGAGCAACAATTGATGCCTTAACGGTTTGGGCCGGATTATCAGGTGAAAAACTTTTTAATACTGGTTAAAAGTTACGCAGTTGAGTTATATCAAGGCATGGCAACGCAGACAGTACAACATAGTACGGCAAGTTGACATAACGCTGAGAGAGTCAACTGCGGAACTTCTAACTGGTGTTTAGTAGGCCTGCTTAAACTCATAATAAAGAATAAAATGGAAGGAAACTATTAAAATGGCTAAAGTCTTAATGTATGCAACTCAAGTATGCCCTTATTGTGTAAGAGCCGAGCAACTGTTGCGGCAGCGTGGAATCACCGAGATAGAAAAAGTTTTAGTAGATCGATTACCAGAACGTCGTGCAGAAATGATGGAGCGAACAGGCCGTAGAACGGTACCGCAAATTTTTATTGATGAGCATCATGTAGGTGGCTGCGATGATCTTTATGCATTAGATCGTGCAGGGAAGTTAGCACCGTTAATCGCTAATTAAAAATGCTTTCTGCTCAACTCCATATGCTTAAATTTATTTGATTTTACTTTTTAGTAAATCTAAATCTAAAGAAAGCATAGGAAGTGCGCCATCAATATTTTTATCAAAATTTCCTCCTCCAAAGTTTTTAAGAGAATTCTCACTTTCGTCGCCTGATACTAATAAAGGATCAGCCCCGTGTTGAGGAAGCGATGAATTTTTATCACCGGTTTTAATATTTGACTCATTAATAATCCAGGCAAGATTAGTGGGTGAGTCAGCATGTTTCATAGCTTCTTCATAACTAATAGTGCCTTCATGGTAGAGGCGTGCCAATTCTTGTTCAAACGTTTGCAGGCCTTTATGAAGACTTTGCTCCATGGCTTCTTTAATTTGTGAAAAATCACCTTTTTTGATAAGTTCGCTAATATGGTACGAGTTAATTAAAATCTCTACCGCTGCATGTAAATTACCATCTTTAGTCTTAACTAATCGTTGCGAAACAATTGCTTTTAAAGCCATTGAAAGATCAGAAAACAATGCAGTACGTGCTTCGTAAGGAAATAAATTCACAATGCGCGAAAGTGCATGGTAAGCATTGTTTGCATGTAATGTAGATAAACATAAATGCCCAGTTAGCGCATGCAGAATGAGATGTTGCATGGTTTCTCTGTCGCGCACTTCCCCAAGCAATAATAGATCAGGGGCTTCACGCAGACTATTAATGAGCGCCTCATGATAGGAAATGGTATCGTTGCCAACTTCTCGTTGATTAATAACGCTTTTTTTATGTTTAAATAAAAATTCGATAGGGTCTTCAATCGTAAGAATATGCCCCGATGTATGAGTATTGCGATGGTCAATCATAGAAGCTAGCGTTGTTGATTTACCCGAGCCAGTAGAACCTACAACCAGAATCATCCCGCGTTTTTCCATAATAAGTTCAAGTAGAACGGAAGGAAGGCTTAAGCTTTCGAATGAAGGAATATCGCTTTTTACATGGCGAATAACTAATGAAATAGAGTTGCGTTGAAATAATGCATTGATCCGAAAAACACCTACTTGAGGTTCAATATGCGAAAAGTTCATTTCACGTCGACGTTCAAATGCTTCAAACTGGTCGTTACTCATCACTTCTTTGGCAATTTGCCGTGACATTTCAGGCAAAATAACTTGCTGATTAACAGGGTGCAATACACCATGAATTTTGATATGAATGGTTGTTCCACAGGTAATGAATAAATCAGAAGCCTGTTTTTCCATCATCAAATGAAAGAGAGGGCGAATCAGCACGGTGATCCTCCAAAAGTAAAATCATGAATGTTAGACGTTACGCAGCATTTGAGTTCATTTAAGGCATGGGATGCCCCGCATAACAACGTGGACAGTATCAAGGTGTACAGCAATTCCGAACACGCTAGGAGAGTGCAGCTGCGTAACGTCTAAATGTTTACTTTTTATCGGCAAGGTATGAGGCACGGTGCAGTGCAACTATTTATTGAATAAAGTTTTAAGGCGCTATAGTTGCCGATAGAGCCCCAAATTTAAAATAATGATTAGGGCACTATAGAATGCTTTGCTAGCAGGTATAGAGCCTAAGAAAGTAGGCTCTAATTGCTCTATGGAATATTTAAAATTTTATGCGTCTGCAACGATAACCGCCATTTAGGATGCTGACGGCAATAATCAAGCGTAGCCTGAGTATTTTGAACAATCTTTTCATTATCCATAGGCTGAAGAAAAAAATGCTTAAAGTTCAGATTTTCGAACGCTTCAGGGAGTGCATCCGCTTGAGGGTAAACAAGTTTAAGCTCATCTCCAGATGTAATGTTTAAAGGTGCTGTACTTTTAGGGCTAACAGTTAGCCAGTATTGCCCACGAGTAGGGGGCGGTTGAGTTCCATTGGTTTCTATCGCTACTTCAAAACCATGTGTATTAAGTGCTTCAATTAAATCATTATCAACTTGAAGTAAAGGCTCGCCTCCCGTTAGTACAACAAAACGAGGTTGATAAGCAGACGATTGATTTCCTTGGTTCCAACTAGCCATAATCGCACTAACTAATAATTCGGCAGTTGCAAATTTCCCCCCACCTTCACCATCAGTTCCTACAAATTGTGTATCGCAGAAACGGCATATAGCATTTGCACGATGTTGTTCTAATCCGCTCCATAAATTGCATCCTGCAAAACGGCAAAACACAGCAGCGCGCCCTGTATGGGCTCCTTCACCTTGAAGGGTGTAAAAAATTTCTTTAATGCTATACATAAAGGATACTTATCTTGTTTGATAATAGGCACTATACAAAACGAGTCAATTAGAAACAGAGTTAACTAGACGCAGAAAAGCGTATTGCATCATTCGTTTTAAGAACAGTTTTGTATAAATCTGAGTTGAAATAAATTAGCCATTAGTGTACTGCATTTTTCTTATCATAAACTTCTTCTAAAAGAAAATATAGGCGGATTAAAAACATCCGCCATCATTGTTTAGTGATGACGGTGGATATATGACTTGGTTACTGGTTAGCACCAAATTTTTAAGGTTTTATATTTGCATGAGTATAAATGTACTACGTTAATAGAGGATATTTTGTTTTCAGAATAGCCATTAAGCGAGATTGTTCATTTCCTGTAATGCTTAGTGCTTCATCTACGCCCATGCCGGGTTTTGCTAACTGCATATCTGCTTGCGTAGCCACTGCCACATGCACAGAAGCACGGGCAGATAAATCGGTTTCTGTGCAACTTCCGCCAATATAGACGCCTATTCCGTGCTGTTTGCAAAGGATTGCTGCATCCATCGAATTTAATAAGCATCCGGCATCGGGGAGTTTAATTTGAATGATATCGGCTGCTCCTTGCTGAGCAAATTGCCGAATATCTTCTAACGTATCGCACCACTCATCCGCTACAATTTTTGCGCTACAACCTCGGTTTTTGAGTGCTTGTCGAATTTTAATATAGCCGTTAATTTGTGCTTCAGAAGAGCCATAATCAGCAGGGCTTTCAATATGAAGCTGAAAAGGCGCAGCTGCTTTTGCAAGTTGCTCAATATACGACGCTATCGATTCAGCATCTAATCCAAACTCAAGGCCTATAGTGCCATATACATCAAAATGTAGAGCAGGATAATAATTTGCATCTCCTGCTTGAGCGATTTGTTGCGTAATCCATTGTACAAACTCTAGTAGTTTTTCTCCTTTTGTACCTAACTTTGCAGGGCTATTAAATAAACCATGCGGTAAAATCTCTACACGCTTAAGGATCATTTTTTGTGTTTGATTATAACGATCATCACCACTTTGAGCGTAAATCGGCACGGGCCTAAGAATCATTGGTAGTGAATAAGCATGAACGAGTACTTCTGTCATGGTTAAGCGGAGAAGGTGCGCATAAGCACTTAATATTGCTTGGCTAATACCATATTGAATCGATAAAGGTACATGTTGCTCGTTTTTTAATGGCAAAAAAAGCATTTTAAGATCATGACGAATATCTTTAAAATGAATCTGCAATAATCGAGGTTTTAATTCCTCAATAATTTTTTTAGCTTCAGTAATGTTAAAAACAGGTTCGCGCCCGGCAATGCCGGAATATTGAACGGTTAACATATCGCCCCAAAGAATAGCACCATCTGCCAAAACAAGGCCCACGCTTAAAGAGCGTGCAGGCATGCGGATAGAAGAAAAACCAGGGGTTTGAGGCGTACCGTTATAGATAAAGCCTTCTTGAAGGGCGCCAGCGCGAATGGCTTGCTGATCATCGTAAAAAAAAGCACCCATGCCAGGGGCAGTTAAAATGTCTATTATCATAAAAGTTTCTTTCTTTAATGTAATACCATTTTGAGTCATACCATTTGTTTTAATAAAATTAGAAGTTACGCAGTTGGCTCTCTCTGCGTGGGACGCCCCGCGTTATGGCAACTTGCCGTACTACTTGTACTGTCTGCGTTGCCATGCCTTGATAGCGCTCAACTGCGTAACTCCTAAAAATAATTAAGCAATTCTCACCAAATATAAATCGTTAGCATTTGATACAGGCAAATCGATATAAATAAACAGGTAAGCAATAATTAAATTTTGGAAACGTTATTCATTTTAAAAGGCTTTATATTGATTACAAAAAATAATAGCCTAAGCTCCTTCTTATCTATTAATTAATGTGAATAAGAGAGTGTAAAATGAATAGATGATTAAAACAAATAGTATTAATACAGGTAGGGGAGATGATAGCAAAAAGATTAGAAGTTACGAGGTTTTGGGTTCTTTTGAAGCTGCGCACATAATAGTTTAATGCGTAATATTGTGAGGTTCTATTTATACATCAGCGAGTTAAACGACTGCTTTGGCTATCATGATAAGCCCAATAACAACAATGATTAAAACAATATGTAATACAATAATAAGGTGCAGTGGTTTGATTTTTTTAAAGTCAGCATCGTGACCTGTTTGTTTACGAACGCCAACGAAGCTCCACAAAACAACTTTGATCAGGCGGAATAGATAGGTGATGGTTGACATAAATGAGTGCATGATGGTTTTACTCAGAGCTTCCTATAAGCAGTATATCAGCAAGTGCTATGATGCATGGCGGTTATACAAAACAGGTTTAACAGAGTATTGGCGTACTGTTATGCGCTCAGATTTTGGGTTTGAGCACTAATGGTTAGCTTGGGGTACATACCCTTGCTGAAAAAATATCAATAAGCAGTGATAGCGAATATAGAATGGGATCTTCGGTAACGTCTACAAAACATGATGAAAGCCTTTTGCAGGCAGAGGCTCCTATTGCATTGGCTTTAGAAAAATTACGTTCCCGTTTGCTAGATTTAAGTCTGCGCAATCGTTTGTTGAATTACAAACCCTCTAAAAGCCGTAGCCTACAGTTCGTAAATGTTAAACATTTAAACGAGATATACGATCAGTTATTGAACGGCAAACGAGCACGTTTGCTTCCTATACCTGAGCCAGAAACTTCTGTTGGAGTATCTTTGCAGAAGCAAGAGTATTTTGATGAAGCTGATGAAGCAATTATTGAGCCGCTGAAAGCTAGGGAATATGCTCAACATTTAGGCATAAATACTGACATCGATTTAGCCAGAGAAGACGGCTCGCCAAATTTAACGCCCTCGTTGAGTTTGAGCGCTGATGAAGTAGCTAAAGAGAAAATTTCTTTAGAACTTCAAGCACTTTTCTTTCCTTCAGACCTTGAGAAGCGTGTAAAAAAAATTGCTGCTGAAGCACGCACCATTTTAGAGGAAACCGGCACCACGATGTTACATCTGGTATTCGGTTTTTTAGAGTTTTATGAGTCAGAGTCTTCTGATAAGCCCTTATTGGCTCCATTATTAGCACTGCCTGTTAGCCTTGAGCGAGGCGAAATTGATCCTGTTAGCCGTGTGTATCGCTATTATCTAGTATCAAACGAAGAAGAAATTCAAGAAAATTTTACGCTTAGAGAAAAATTAAAACAGGAGTTTCGTTTACATTTGCCTGAGGCCGAAGAAAATGAATCTCCTGATAGCTACTTTTTAAAAATTAATGAGGCGATTAAAACACGCAAAGGTTGGCAAGTTCGCCGTCAGCTTTCATTGGGCATGTTGTCGTTTACTAAGTTAAGTATGTGGGCTGATCTTGACCCTGAGCGTTATCCGGCTTTAATCAACCAACATTTGGTACGGCAAATTTTTGAGGGTATACAAACACAAGAAGGCAATGAAGCCTCTGGCTCCATTATTTTACAGGCAGAAGATTATTCGATTGATAGCCATCCTCAGGCGCATCTCCCTTTAATTTATGACGCAGACTCCTCTCAGCATAGTGTATTAATAGATGCACTAGCAGGCAAAAATATCGTTGTTAATGGGCCGCCAGGTACAGGAAAATCACAAACGATTACAAATATAATCGCCGCAACCTTGGCGGCAGGTAAACGCGTGTTGTTTGTAGCAGAAAAATTAACTGCATTAGAAGTGGTTCACAAGCGATTAGAGCAAGCTAATCTTGGTCATTTTTGCTTAGAGCTGCACAGTCATAAAACGCAAAAAAAGCAGTTATTGGCAGATATTAAACGCCGAATGGAATTGAAGTGCGAACCGCAATTACAGCTAGACGCTAAATTAAAGCTATTAGAGGAACAAAAGCAAACATTACAGCGGTATGCCACCCTAATGGGAAGCGAAATTCATAATGCGTTGGGCATGAGTGTTCATGAAGTATTGTGGGCGGCAGAGCATAAGCGGCAAATTTTAAGAGAGTGTAAGCAGGCATCTTTAAATGGCATGTTGCAAAACCTGCATTTTGACAAAGCAGAAACATGGAGCCTAGGGGAGTTAGCGCGTCAAAAAAAACTACTTAGCCAGTTAGCGGATCATTTTACTGCTTCAGGGCAATCACGTGAACCTGGAGAGGCTTATCCTTGGTATGGGTTTCAAATGCTTATGCAAGCCTCTCATCAGAGTGCTGACATACTGGACATCGTTAAGGCAGCGCATGAAGAAAGCCAAGCCTGTTGTGAGTATTGGAATCAGATTGAATCATTAGGAATAGTGCGGTTGGATGAGGCAGCGCTTGAGCAGATAAGGGTTACGGTTCGTGAGCTTGTTGCACCGCCCAAACATCTATGTGTGCCGTTAGTGGCTCGAATGTTTTCTAATGATGATCCCTTATGCCAATCTCGCCAGCCATTGTTTGATCGCATCATAGCAACGTTACAACAGGTAGTGGAGTGGCGTGCGACTCAAAAAGCTATTTTAAAAGAAAGTGTTCATCCTCAAAAAAGTGAGTTGAACATTGTTTTAGCGCAGCTTGAGGCTTGGAAGCATCAGTTTTGGGTGCATTCTCATGCAGTAGATACCAGTGCCTCTCTTCTCATGGCTGATAAAAGTCTGCGGGTGGTTAGTGACACTCAGCAGCAACTCAACAAAAAATATGAAGCGTTGACGTCTCTACTCGATCAGTTTGGGCTTGTAGAGGCAGAGTTCAATCTTGAAAAGGGCAACAGTGATAAAGATGCTTTGCAGAAAGCTCTACATACCCTGGCTTCGTATGACATTTTTAATAGACCGATACAGAGTTTAGTTGAGAGGGCCTCTGCAATAGAGAAGGTTCGAGAAGAGCTTTCACAGGCTTTAAAAAATAGTGAGCAGTTTGCGTATCGCTGGCAGCTTAGCTTTGATGGAGCGCCGCAGACTGTTGCTAAATGGATGCAGCAAGAGGCTTTTCAAGGTCTAAAGGAATCATTGAACAAAAATTCTTCAACTGATTTACCAAGGACAAATGCCTTAATAGAATCTTTTGATTGGGCTGGTATTCTTAGGCAGGCGCAAGCATTCGATAGCCTTCAAGCATCGTACAGCGATGTGCCGCTAGGCGTGTTAATTAAGCGCTATGAAAATGAGGAAGAATTAATTTCAACTATAAAGCGTGCACTGCAAACTCTGAAGCAGTGCATAACAGAATGTGGAGAGAGTTTTGCCTCTGATGTTCTAAGTCTTAGCCGAATGGTTACTTTGACTGAGATTGCTTCAATAGCACCTATAGCGTTATTGTCCTATCGAAAGAAAACGTTTGAAGATAGTCGGTTTGGTGAAATATTTCAGCATGCTAAAGCAGATTATGAGAAAGACCAGCAAGAGTATGCTCAATTAAGCCAACTATTTTTTCTTGATGCGTTGCCAACCATTGAAGACATTAAGCGTGCTGTACGTATTTTTCGCCGAGGCGATGCTTTATTAAATTGCTTAAAGGCAGACTGGCGGTGGGCTAAAAAGATATACAAAGAAATGAGCCAGCCTAATGGTGCAGGGCGATTGCATAGTGCCCAAGAGCGGGCAAATGCCTGTTTAAGGCTGGTAGCTTGGCATGAACACCGTACTGGTTTTACACATTCGGATGAGTATAAAACCTACTTGGGAGCATTATTTAAAGGGGTTGAGACTGATTTTGAGAAAATTGAAACATTATATCAATGGTATCAAATAAGTTTAAGCCGCTTGGCTTTGCGAGCGCAATGGTCTGAATCGATCTCATTAAGTGAATTAGACGAGCGAAAAATAAAAGTATTGGCTGCACAAGCGAATACCTTGATGAATGCATGGGAAAGTTTGCAGTCAGCCTGGGGGCAATTATCAAAAGCGACGTTGAAAGATGGCATAACGCTCGAAACACATGATTGGAACAATACGCTAGAAAGCTTGCAGGCAGCTAACGCTGCATTAAAGAATGCCATAAGTTTTTTTATTCCCTTAGTAGACAATGATATCAGCTCTCGCCGTGCCATTGAGTTAATACAAGCGACACTGGCTCAATATGCAATTCAAGAAGATTTAAAAAAGCTTTCAAAGGGCAAAGAAGCCATTGCGATGGCAGCAGGCAGTGAGTTTAAAATATTAGCTCAGCAGCCTGTTTCCACCTGGGAAGATTATCTAAACTCTGTTAAAGACATAACAGATGCTTTATTCGTGCTCGAAAATATTTCTCAGGCAGTCAATGCCCAGAAACCTGATTTAGATGAAGCTACGATACTTAAAGCAGCACTTAGCCCAGCATTTAAGCCAATACTTGATATAACACCTAGTGGTTTATTGAGCGTGTTATCTACCAAAGATGATATAGAGCAGATTATCTCACAGCTTATCGGGGCAGAAGGTCAGGTGTTAAATCAATCATTAAAGGATCGATTGATACAAGAAACACAATGGCAACTTTATCTTGCAACGATAGATCGTTTTAATAAGGAATTAAATGGGCTAGCAGTATCGCTTGAGCTAAAAGTAGCTGATGCTGACCGATACACCTTAAACGATAGTGTAAAGGCGATGAAGGCCACGGTTCAAGCAGACCAACTGTTGCAATCGCTAGCTTCAGATAATTCGATTAGATATACATTTGATGCATGTATTTATCAAGAAAAACAAGAAGCATTAGAAGCCTATTCTATTGAAAACCTCAAGGCCAGTTGGGCCTGGGGGCTATCGATTGCACGTTCCTCACTTCCTTTATTTGCTAAGGCTGCTTTATTAAGCGATACAGTTGAATTAGCATGGGACATTCTGATTCAGAGTGCATTAAAAGCAAAAAACTCTCTAGAGAGCATTCAATCTATTCTTACTCAGCTTCAATCCTATGGAATTTTTGATTGGGAAAAATGGCTAAATGGGGCGCGTAGTGAGCGTTTTTCACAAGAAAATACAGAGCAAGCTGCTTTTAAAAGGCGGTTGTGTGATCAGATAGCTCAGCGGTTAAGCCGAGCGCTACATGCTGAAAAGTTACTTATTCCACAGGCCCAATATTTTGCTATGCGGGGCGTGTGCATGCAAGAAGATTGCGCGGTGCTGATACCATTTTTGGAAAATCAGCAATGTGTGCCTGAATATTTAACAATAGCCTATGAGCGTGTGTTTTATACTTCACTTTGCCGCGTTATTTATAGTGCTTACCCGGAGTTATTGCATTTTTATGGGCAATCGCATGAGCAACTGCGTGAGCAGTATCAGCGTTTAGATAAAGAGATTATTCGCATAAATGGCTTAAAAATTGCGTATGACTTGAGTGCTGCCGCGACGCTTCCTGCCGGAACAACCGGTGTTAAAGTAGCAGACCGTACTGAAATGGCACTGATTTATCACGAGATGAATAAAACAAGAAACCATCTTGCGGTGCGCCAATTAGTGAAGCGTGCCGGGCAGTCGCTTTTAGCGCTAAAACCTTGTTTTATGATGAGTCCCTTATCCGTTGCTCACTATCTGGAGCAAGGCTCTATTGATTTTGATGTGATTATTATGGATGAAGCCTCTCAGTTGCGTCCTGAAGATGCATTAGGCGCAATTGCGCGCGGCAAACAGTTAATTGTGGTGGGTGACCCCAAGCAGTTACCGCCTACTTCTTTTTTTGATCAAATGATTGAAGACGATGATGAGGAAGAAAGCTTAGCTTCAGTAGACGGGGCAGAAAGTATTCTCGATATTTGCCAGCAATTATTTAATCCGGTACGTACCTTAAAATGGCATTATCGCTCGCAACATCAATCGTTGATAGCGTTTTCAAATTTTCATTTTTATGACAATAGCCTGGTTGTGTTTCCATCTCCCTATGAGCATGGAAAGTATAACCATGCTGATCAGAGTGCCTCTAGGCAGCAGTATGGCGTTTATTTTCATTATGTTGAGAATGGCGAATATAAAGAGCGTCGTAATTATCCAGAGGCTTTACGGGTAGTGAAAGCCGCGATAGCGACTATTCTTGAAAAGCCTGATGAATCACTTGGCCTGGTTGCACTTAATCTTGTGCAAAGAGATTTAATTCATGATCTGTTTGATAAAGAAAGCGAAGCTCTTGAGGCGGTTCAAACGTATTTAGCGCGGTGGAACAGTAATGGCATTCCATTTTTTATTAAAAATCTTGAGCATGTACAGGGTGATGAGCGCGATACTATTTTAATTTCAACCGTATTTGGAAAAACAACTGCATCCACCCGAGTAAGGCAGAATTTTGGTCCTATCAGTCGTGAGAATGGGTGGCGGCGTTTAAATGTATTATTTACCCGCGCAAAAAAACGCTTAAGCATATTCAGTTCTATGTTGCCTGAAGATATTGCTGTTGATGAAAAAACTCCAAGGGGCACCAAGGCGCTGCGTGATTATTTAGATTTTGCACGGCGCGGCATATTAGTTGAAACCGATTTTAATGAGCGTGAACCCGATAGCGATTTTGAAGTCTCAGTCGCAAACGTGCTCACGGCACAAGGGTACGCAGTAAAGTTTCAATTGGGAGTTGCTCATTTTTTCATCGATTTAGTCGTCAGAAATCCTGATCAACCTGGAGAGTTTTTAGCAGCGATAGAGTGTGATGGAGCAACGTACCATCGATCGGCTTCAGCACGTGATCGTGATCGTATACGCCAAGAGATTCTTGAATCCTTAGGTTGGCGAGGCCGAATATGGCGAATATGGTCAGCCGATTGGTTTTATAATCCTCAGCGAGAAATTGAGCGGCTACTGAGTTTTTTAAATGAAAGAAGGCAGCTTAGGGCCACAGAAATATCATGTATGGCAAATAAGGCTTTTATAGATGAGAGCTTAAACAATACGGTTACCGCAAGCGCAACCGTATTGTAAGTTTAACGCTAATAACGCTACTAATAGCTATAACAATTATTGAAGAATAGGAGTGGCAAAAAGATGTATCGTAAAAGAAGCTTTGCGGGAACCCTTGCCTTGCTATTCGCGTTATGCGTAAGTGAAGGCCCACATGTTTTCGCTGCGTCATACACGCTCTCGGGTAATGCTGGTGTGGCTAAAAAAATTGATGCGAACGCTGGCCAAGTAATTTCTTCTATTCCTGATACATTGAAGCAGCGATTGGTTGCGTGTACTGCATGTCATGGGCCAGAAGGCCGCGCGACACCAGAGGGTTATTTTCCACGTATTGCTGGTAAACCAGCTGGTTATTTATATCATCAGTTAATCAACTTTCGTGAAGGGCGGCGCACAAGTCCTATGATGAGTTATATGGTGAAACATTTATCTGATGATTACCTGAAGGAAATGGCTGACTATTTTTCTAATCAGCATATAGCCTATGCTCCTGTAGAACCATCTCGACTTTCTTCTGAAATTTTAGCGAAAGGACAAAAGCTTGTTAAATTTGGAGATGCTTCGCGACAAATTCCTGCTTGTGCCGCTTGCCATGGAGAAGCTTTAATGGGAGTAGCTCCTGATATTCCAGGATTATTAGGTTTGCCGCGTGATTATTTAAGAGCGCAGTTAAGTTCTTGGAGCAATGGACTACGCAGAACAGTAGCTCCTGATTGTATGGCAAAAATTGCCCGCCAACTTACAGGAGATGATATGTATGCAGTAACGGCTTGGCTTGCATCTCAATCTATTCCTCAGGATCGTTTAGATGTCAGTACAACTGCTTTGAAATTACCTATTCCGTGCGGAAGTGTAAGATGAAAGTGCTGACATGAAAAAGAACATAATTCGAATAATTGCAGCTCTTTGTTTACTTGGTATTGCGCTTAGTGTTGGATGTATAGCATCTGGTAATACAATTGGGGCAGTGCTAAAAGCCATTTTTTCAGAAGATCAAAGTACAGGGCAATCAGGGTTAAGTGAAAGCGAACTTGCGCAACCCACATCACAGATTATTGAGCGAGGCCGTTATTTGGCACGCATTGGCAATTGTATGCCTTGCCATACTGCAAAAGGCTCTGATGTATATGCTGGCGGACGGGAGTTTAAAACAGCGTTTGGTGCTTTATATTCACCCAATATTACATCTGACGTAAGCACAGGCTTAGGCGCATGGTCAGCCACAGATTTTTGGAAGGCTATTCATTTAGGTCGCTCTAAAAACGGGCATCTTATGTATCCTGCTTTTCCGTATACCAATTACACCAAAATAACACGTCGCGATGCTGATGCTCTTTATCTGTATTTTAAAACTGTACCTGCAGTCGTGCGTGTGAATCAAAGTCATGATTTACAGTTTCCTTATAATCAGCGATTTCTATTAAATATTTGGCGAGCATTATATTTTCGCCCAGGGGTATTCGAGGCTCAACCCCAATTTGACGAGCAATGGAATCGCGGTGCGTATCTCGTGCAAGGATTAGGGCATTGTAGTGCCTGCCATACTGCACGAAACAGATTGGGTGCCACGAATGAACAATCTGATTTAGCAGGAGGATTAATGCCTACGCTAGATTGGTATGCGCCTTCATTAACAGGAAGTGCACATTTGGGTTTAGGGGAATGGACATCGCAAGATGTATTTGATTTACTCAAAACAGGTGTTTCTAAACGGGGTTCAGTGTTTGGGCCTATGTCTGAGGTAGTGAGCGAAAGCTTGCAATATATGAACGATCAAGATACACGTGCAATGGTAACGTATTTAAAAGCGTTACCTGAAACCCCTGAGCAACTTCAGCAAGCGTCCCAAGACTGGCGTTTTCCACCTGTACCTGCCCATGATAAGGCGCGCTTACTTACTCTAGGCTCTCAGCTATATCAAAAGTATTGTATCGAGTGCCATCAGGCAGGAGGAAAAGGGATGGCACCTCATTATCCCCCTTTAGTGGCTAATCGTTCTATTACCATGTATTCGGCTGTTAACGCTATTCGCATGGTGCTGAATGGAGGCTATCCTCCTTCCACGCAAGGTAATCCTCGCCCTTATGGTATGCCGCCGTTTCGGCATCAATTGAGTGATGATGAAGTAGCCGCTGTGGTGTCGTATGTTTTAAGTGCATGGGGAAACAATGCTGAACCTGTATCTGCAGAAGAAGTTGGGAGGTATCGCTCAATTCCTGATTAATATAATTTGATAACAACCATCTTCTGATGTTTGCAATAGATTTTATTTAAACTTTACGAGTTGGGTTCTCCCTGCGTGTTGGCAACTTGTCGTACTTCGTTGTACTGTCTGCATTGCCAAGTGGGACATCCCAAGCCTTGAGTGAACTTAACTGCGTAATGTATACATTGATAGATATTTTTTATAAAGCTATACGTTTGTTTTTGCTTTTTAATGTCGCCTACTAAAAACTAATACAAAATTGTCCTGGCGGTGTTGCGGCAGCTGATCATAATAGTTATATATTGCCAACCCTATCGTGTTTCTACATAAAAGCGTTAGGCATGCATTTAGATTTATTACCCTATGAAATGGTTAGGGCATGCAAGAAAAAATAAAAATTCCATGTTGGTATTATTTCTATTTCCTGCTATCAGCATGTGTTGCAGTATTAGTAGGAATAAGCCTTTATTTTAGCTATCAAGTAATGAGTAACTATGAAAATCTCATTACTCAAACGCAAACCCTAGCGGAGGGGCAAAGTAAACTTGTGCATTTAAATCGTTTGGCTGCATTAATGAACGCACCAGGAAATGCTGTTTTTGCTACGCATGATCCTGATCATCAAAAACTAATATTTACAGGCTATAAAGAAAATTTTTGGAAATATTTTGATACAGTAAATGAGCATTTTAAAAATAATAATGCAGAAAAAAAATATGATGGTCTTCATGCTAGGTTATTAAACGCGAATAAATATGCAACTTTTCTAAATAGTGAAGCAGTTCAAATTTTTAATGTTTTTAAAAAGCATCCTGATGTGGCTGATAAGCATATAGCTGCTATGGATAGCTACCATTCAAAATTTGCGAATGAAATTTATAGTGCTATCGATATTATTGCTGATGGATCAAGAAAAAACTTAAATGCTCAAATTACGCATTCAAGAGAAGTGTTACGTGTTGAGATTGCAATCACGTGTTTAATTCTAATTATGTTGCTGGTATTAGCTATTTATAGTTATAAGATTTTGCATCAAATTCGGCAAGATATGTTAATGCAGTTAATGCGAACAAGGTATCTTAATGCGGTGGTTAGTACCGTAGTAGATGGCATTATTATATTTGGAAAAAATGGTGTAATCGAGAGCTTTAATTCTTCTGCGGAGCGACTATTCGGTTATTTATCAGATGAAGTGATTGGTCATAATATTGCCCTACTGGTACCAGATTTATTTCAATCTATTGATAGTTTTTATCTAGAGTTAGGGAGTGATAAAGAAAAAAGAGTAATGGAATTTAGGCCTGAGATACAAGCAAAACATAAAAATAACAGTTTGTTTTTGATAGAGCTGGGGATTAGCATTTTTGAAGTCGAAGGAACCAAAACATTTGTATGTTCTGTTCGCGATATTACAGAAAGAAAGCAACTGATAGCGAATCTTAGTAGCCAAATGGCAGCTATTAATAAAGTTCAAGCTGTGATTGATTTTGATCTGAATGGAACAATTATTACTGCTAACGATAATTTTCTTAGAATAATGGACTACACCTTAGAGGAGATTCAAGGTAAACATCACCGGATGTTAATTGACCAATCCTCTATAGACAATAAAAGCTATGAAATGTTCTGGGAAAAGCTTCGGCAAGGAGAGTATTGGGCAGATGAATATAGGTGTATTGGAAACAACGGTAAAGAAGTTTGGATTCAAGGAAGCTATAATCCAATTGTTGATGAGCATGGTATTCCATACAAGATTACTCAGTTTGCTACAGATATTACTAAGCGAAAAAAAGATGCAGAGCAAATACATCAATGTAGCCTTGAGATGGGACATAAGTCACGTGAACTGGCAGCAGCAAAGGAAGAAGCGGAGCAAGCTTCACGATTAAAATCAGAATTTCTTGCAAATATGAGTCATGAAATTCGCACGCCGATGAATGGTGTGATCGGTATGACAAATCTTTTATTAGGAACTGACCTTGATTTTAAGCAACGCCGCTATGCAGAGACAGTTATTAATTCAGCAGATGCCTTATTACAAATTATTAACGATATTTTAGATTTTTCTAAAATTGAAGCAGGAAAAATTGATCTTGAATCAACTTCATTTGATTTTCAATTGTTATGTGAAGAAGTTTGTGAATTAATGGCCTTAAGGGCAGGCGAAAAAGGTGTTGAGCTATTATTACGATATCCGCATGGTACACCTCATATTTTTATAGGTGATCCTGGGCGAGTAAGGCAAATTCTTCTAAATTTGATCAGTAATGCAATTAAATTTACGAGTTCAGGTCACATTATACTGTCATTACATTCAGAAGCCATCAATAGCACTGAGCGGAAGTTTCATATTGAAGTTGAAGATACTGGAATGGGGATTCATGCCAGTAAAATTGATCTCATTTTTAATAAATTTAGCCAAGCTGATCAATCAACCGCACGTAAATTTGGCGGCACTGGCCTGGGGCTTTCAATATGTAAAGAATTTGCATATTTAATGCGCGGTAACATAGGCGTAAGAAGCACATATGGCGTGGGTTCAACGTTTTGGTTTGAGATTATTCTTGCAGTTGATCAAACTGAATCAAGCGATTTGGCAATGCCTAAAGAGACGGTTTTAAAGGGATTACGAGTGCTATTGGTAGATGATAGCGAAGTGGCCCGCAGTGTGGTACGAGAGCAGCTTATTCCCTGTGGGGTAGAAATTGTTGAGGCGAGTGATGGTAAGGCTGCGCTTGAAATACTGTCTGAAGATCAACGATTCGATATTGCTATTCTTGATTTCATCATGCCAATTGTAGGAGGAACTGAGTTAGCACAAAAGATGAAAAGCGATAACAAAACGAGTGGTATTGCATTACTGATGACGACTTCTATGCCTAGCCGAGGTGATAAAGAGCGCTTAGAAAAAATTGGTTTTGCAGGTTATTTAAGTAAACCTATTGCAGAATATATATTACGTGATGCGCTTTCAGTCATTATCGAAGCGTACCGATCTGGTAAAAAAATTCCAATGGTAACGCGGCATACTATTAAAGAAATAAAAGCGAGTATTCAGCAAAAAGCAAATATAACATTAAAATTTTCATCTGTAGATATATTACTAGTAGAAGATAATCCTATTAATAGAATGGTTGCTACCACTATGTTGAAAAAATATGGCTGTAACGTTATATGTGCTAGTGATGGAGAAGATGCAGTTAAGCAATATAAGCCAAATATTGATTTAATTTTAATGGATTGCCAGATGCCTATAATGGATGGCTACGAAGCTACTTATATCATTCGCAAGCAAGAGAAAGAGCAGAGTCAAGCAACCCTTCGTGTACCTATCATTGCATTTACTGCACATGCTATGAAAGGCGAAAGTGATAAATGCTTTGCGAGTGGTATGGATGATTATATTACGAAGCCTGTGCGGCAAAGCGATTTAGAAAGAATTTTGATTACATGGCTACCAGATAATAAAAGAATATTATAAGTTGTGAGCAATTGTATATGGCGTATTGCTGCAACAATAGATGTTTAGTTTATTTTTTAACACGTATTTAATAATTTAAATACGTGTTTTTTTGTATACCTTTTTTGCGTACAAATAACTAAAGTTTTTCATTCACGATGGAAGTTCCTGCGGGTGGCGTAAATGAAAAAAGTGAAGATGAAAGCGAAGCAGGGGCTGGAGTTTCAACCTGAGTAAGTTTAAAAGCAATATGCTGCCCGAATCCATCTAAGATCACGATATCGCGCAAAACGGGTTGGGTTTTGTCGAGCGTCCAGTTAAGTGTAATATTTTTAAAGCCTTCCTGATCTGCGTTAAAGGGCGTTACCTTTAAGCTGTATCCCTCAGGTTGTGTGTTTTGTTCAGATTTAAAATGTGTTTTAAGATTTTTAGCGTCTGATGTTAGTAATTGCGCTAAAGCATTCCCTAGCGAACCTTGTACGGGTTTGGTGACAATTTGTTTAAGCTGGGGGTCATACCAACTAATTTTTTTACCATTGCTAACGGTAAGCTGTTGGTTGGGTTGGTCATAGCGCCAGCGAAATTTTCCTGGGCGCTGAATCCATAATTCACCCTTGGCGGCAGATCCTACTGCTTCACCGCTTTTATCTAGGGTGCGTTGCTCAAACTGAGCGTGAAGGGCAGTGGTAGTTTGTAACCAGTTCCATCCATCAAATGCAGCGTTAGCTGCTGATGAAACAGATGAGATGCTCACAATAAAGGCGCTTATAACAAAAGCGCGTAATGCGTGTGTAGGGGTGCTTAAAAACATTTAGTGGTCTCCTGAATGATTTGATGGCGCTAAGACTTCTCGATTGCCATTGGCTTGCATTGAAGAGACTAATCCGGCGGCTTCCATTTGCTCAATTAAACGTGCAGCGCGGTTGTATCCAATTCTAAGTTGCCGTTGTACTAATGAAATCGATGCTCGGCGGCTTTTAATCACAATAGCAACCGCTTCATCATAAAGAGGGTCTTCTTCAGAGCCTTCAGTGGTAGTGCCTTCAAGCATTGCACTTTCTTCTGGCTCTAAAATGCCTTCTACATAATTGGGCGCGCCTTGTGACTTCCAAAACTGTACAACGCGGTGAACCTCATGATCGGCTACAAAGGCACCATGCATTCGATGTGTAAAGCCTGTTCCAGGAGGTAAATACAGCATATCCCCCTGCCCTAAAAGAGCTTCAGCACCCATTTGATCTAAAATTGTGCGAGAGTCAATTTTGCTAGAGACTTGAAAGGCCACTCTTGAAGGTACATTGGCTTTAATCAAGCCAGTAATCACGTCAACAGAAGGGCGCTGAGTGGCTAAAATCAGGTGAATGCCAGCGGCACGTGCTTTTTGAGCTAACCGTGCGATGAGTTCCTCAATTTTTTTACCTGCTACCATCATTAAGTCTGCTAACTCATCAATGATGACAACAATCATCGGCATAGGGTCAAGAGGTTCTGGTGAGTCAGGTGTAATTGTAGCGGGGTTGGTAATAGGCTTACCGGCCTTAATGGCTTCATGAATTTTCTGATTGTAGCCTGCTAAATTACGAACGCCTAGCAATGACATTAATCGATAACGGCGATCCATTTCGCCTACGCACCAATTAAGGGCATGTGCAGCGAGTTTCATATCTGTTACTACAGGTGCCAGTAAATGCGGAATACCTTCATAGACAGAAAGCTCCAGCATTTTAGGGTCAATCATAATTAAACGTACTTCTTCAGGGGTGGCATGAAATAAAAGCGAAAGAATCATTGCATTTATCGCAACCGATTTCCCTGAGCCGGTGGTTCCTGCAACGAGCGCATGAGGCATTTTGGCAAGATCTGCCACTTGAGGATGCCCCGCAATATCTTGACCCATCGCTAAGGTAATTTTGCTTTCAGCATTTTTATAAACTGGGGCTTCTAAAATACTTAAGAGACGCACAATTTGGCGCTGAGGGTTGGGTATTTCTAAACCCATTGTGTTACGCCCAGGAATAGTTTCAACTACCCGAATACTGACTACTGAGAGTGCGCGTGCTAAATCTTTTACAAGATTAACAATCTGGCTACCTTTCACTCCACTCGCAGGCTCGATCTCAAAGCGAGTGATCACCGGCCCTGGGTGCCAGTCGACCACATTCACATTTACCCCAAACTCTTTTAATTTACTTTCAATCAACTCAGCCATCGATTTAAGTTTTTCAGGTGATTCGCCTTGCATAGGAGGAGGGCAAGGGTCAAGCAATTCTAACGAAGGTAGTGAAGGCTTTTTAGGAAAGGATGTTGTAGATGCTTGTGGCTGCGTTGCCTGGTGTGGAACTGAGGAGGAAAGCGTAGTCGTATGCATCAACGAATATGTATCAAACGGTTCTGCTTTGTCAGTTGCAGTAGAAGGTTCAGCAGTGGTTGCAGAAGACGTATTAGCGGGTGCTATTGCATGATCATCGCTGCTTACATCACTTAAATCTTTAGTCACTGGTATAGAGGCTGCTTCAGATACGGGTGCAGAAGCTACTTCAGATAGTGAAACAGGAGTCTCAGGAGTCTCATTATGTTGAGTTTTATCTAGGGATAAATCAGGTTTATCGAGCGAAATAGCCAGAGAGGGAGATGTATTGTTTTCACTAGCGGTGCTGGCAACTTCTTGTTCTATAAAGGATGCGGAAGGTGCATCGCTATTTGGTTCTGAGGAGGCAAAGACGGTTATTGAATCTGGAGCAGCAATTACACTAGGCGTAGTGGCTGATTCAGGGGTAGCGACTTCATCGGGAGTAGCGGCTGTGTCAGTTGTAATAGCGGGTGCCTGAGGAGACGAGGGAGCAACTTCTAAGGGAGCAACTAAAGGAGCAACAGCTGCTTCTATCGTTTTTTCGATGTTAACTTTTTCTTCATGAGCTACAAGCGTATGCTCTTGCGTTGTATTGATAGGCGTTTCTGATTCAATATGCGTAGCAGTAGGAAAACTGCCTAAGGTAGGTTCTTGACGATAATGTGATTGAGGAACCGTAGAAACTGGCAAATTGAACGAAAAGGTAAAAGGATTTTTCCATTTTCCTAAAAATGAGCCTAGGCGATCTTGAAAGGGTTCTAAGGCCACGGCGTCTTCAAAGCGATCTTGCCAGGTAGGGTCAGCCGCTGGTGTTTCAGGAGTGCCAGCCGTTTGCGCTGCGACGCCCTCTGTTGAGGGGGCATCAGTAGAAGAGGAGTTACTGCTAGCTGAAGTAGGAGCTGTTGGGGCAGCAGCAGAAAGCCCTGATTCGCCACCCCCCGAAAAGAATTTAGGCAATCGAGCTAAAAGTTTTTCATGAGGCGTTAGCGGCTGTTTGTTTTTGCGTTCTTGTGCTCTTGCTTCAGCGCGAACAGCAATATATGTTCTGCTATGTGTAAATAGGTGTAATGCCCAGCGCTCGCAGAAAATGCCAACTGTTTCAATTAAATGCAGCCAAGAGAGCCGCGTAATCATTGACCATCCTGTTGCGCATAAAAATATTAAAAGAAGCGTAATACCATACGTTCCCAGCACCTTTTGGCCCGCTGAACCAATAATACTACCTAACATACCGCCCGCACCTTGGGGAGGAAGTTCTGAAAAGCGAAATTGATATAAAGACTCAAGACCGCAGCTTCCAATAATTAATAATATAAAACCGCCAATCCAGCGGTACAACGTTGTAATGGGCACCGATTCTCCTCTGCGCCGAAAATAATAGTGTCCTACCAAAAATACCCAACCCGCAACTACCCACCACATGAGTGAATATCCAAACATTGAAAAACCAATATCTGAAAGCATGGCGCCTAACGCACCTCCTACGTTATGAACCTGGCCTTCACTTTCAGCGCCTACTTGCGACCAAGCGGGGTCATGAGGGTGATATGTTACCAAAACAAGTGTAATGTAAAGTTGTACGATTAAACCTAGCAGTAACGATAGCTCCCGGCCACACCAGCCTAAAAGGGAACTATTATTTGTAGAAGGAGTAGGTCTATTCGCCATGAAGGGAATCCTTAATAATACTGTTTACTCTGCCATATTTAATTTAAAACGTTAACGTCCATTTGCTATATATAAAAATTCATTAGTTTCAATCTTTCAACATTAGGTTCAAAAATTAAGTTAAAAATATTTAAAAAATATGAGTAACTTGTCTTAACAAGTTGAAAGAATAAAGGTATTTTTTAATTGATCAGCATTTCTCATCATGGCCATAGGTAGGGGGCACCCCCTATAGCTATGACGCTTTTTCGTGCCTTGTTCAATCAAAAATTCCTTTTTTCCACTTTTTAACATTGTTGAGATAAGGTACTAGGGTTAGTGTTTATTTAGCTAGTCATACTGAGGTATGATGAATATCTTAGCATTTACTCTGCATTGCTCTAACAGCATGATGATATCTTGCTGTACTTTTACTATGTACTATCTTCAACCTAGAACGGTTTTTCGTGAATTCTGTGCAGATAATACATCTGCTAGTCATTTTCAGAAACGTGAAAGAAATAACTTAACACTTTTACGTGTTATCTAGCGAATTCTGTAGTGTGAAAAAGGTGGCTTGAAGCACTAGACTTCTCTTCTCATCCCTTGAATCAGAGCGGGCTGTGTGCGAATAGAGCGTATTGTACGATGTGAGAGGGTAAGAGTGTCTATAACTAGCGCTTTCGCGTTACAATGGTATATCTCCAAAAAGCTTACTAAGGCGGGAATAGGTATCTCCTATGGATAATTTAACGCAAACGCATTTTGGTTTTCAAACGGTGTCACCTCAAGAAAAACGCCAAAAGGTTAATGAAGTATTTGATTCTGTTGCTTCGCGCTACGACCGCATGAATGATTTGATGTCATTTGGTTTGCACCGGGTTTGGAAGCGTCTTGCGGTTTGCATTGCACGTATTCGCCCTGAGCATCGAGTCCTTGATCTGGCAGGGGGTACTGGCGATCTCGCACGCTTAATTTTGCCTCGACTCAAGTCTCCAGATCAACTGGTTTTAGCAGATTTAAACAGCAGTATGTTAACAGTAGGTAGAAACCGCTTATTAGATTCTGGCTATGTTGTTTCTGCTGTGCAATGTAATGCAGAGCACTTACCTTTTGCTTCACGTTCATTTGATCGCGTGACTATTTCGTTTGGCTTAAGAAATGTGGTGCATAAAGAGCAGGCGCTTTCTGAGCTGGCTCGTGTACTAAGGCCTGGTGGTGAAGCCTATATTCTTGAGTTTTCACCGACCCCACATCCACTCATCCAAAAAACCTATGATTGGTACAGTTTTAATATTTTACCAAAAATGGGGCAATGGGTTGCTGAAGATGCTTCCAGTTATCAATATTTAGCTGAATCTATTCGGATGCATCCTAAACCCGATGAGCTAGGTTCAATGATGGGGCGCGCAGGGTTTGATCGCGTAGAGTGGTTTTCATTGGCGGCAGGTATAGTAGTGCTGCACCGTGGTATTGTGTATTAAAACCTTATAAAATAAAATAGTTATAAACCATGAATGACTCACATTTACTTCAAAGATGTTGAAGCATCGTGTTATAGTTTTGTTTAAAGCATGTGTTTTACGCTGTACGAAAGCAATTGTGCGTAATTTCTAAATATAAAAAATAATGAATTGATTTCTTATTGGATTTTTACACATGTGCATTGATTAATGTTCAGAGGAAAATATATGTATAGAAAGCGCTTGCAGTCTGTAGTGCAGCTTATGCTTGCGGCGAGTTTTTTAACTTCTTCTCTTATTGCAACGGTTGAGGCTGCCCGTCCGTGCAGTAGTTGTTATCCTGGTATTAACCGTAATCGACCACGGCCTACCTTACGTTCTGCTAACGAAGTTCAATCAGAGCGTCGTTCAGTACCAGAGGCATCTTCCGCCTCTTCTAATCGTTCAACAGCTTCGGACTCAACAATCACTAACTCTTCAACTTCTTCTACCTCCTCCATTTCTATCCAGCAGCAGCCACCAGCGGCTACGCCTCAAACTCAGATGAGCAGCGCTTATCGTCCTTCACAATATGCTGCCGCGGAGCCAGCTAAACGCTCTTGGCTGGCACCTTTGGCAGGTGTGGCAGCAGGTTTGGGTTTATCCAAATTATTTGGAGGTTCAGCTAATGCTGGTTCCAGCACGGGAATCTATTGGTTATTGTTAATCGTATTGGGTATTGCCTTGCTATGGTGGTTTTTGCGCCGTCGCCGTTCATTACAGGCCGACCAGTATGATACGCAGGCCCCTGCATATGCAGCTCAACCAGCCAATATTGATTCCAGCACATCTTTAAAGGAAGGCTGGGCGGCTGACCATGAAAGCAAAGACGCTTTTGTAAATAAGAAGCATACCGTGTCATTTGCAAGTGACCCTTCATTTAACACAACCGCTAATCCTAAAGATAAAGTATTGCCTGATCAAAATGCTTTTTTGCATGCTGCTCGTCAGTATTTTCTTTCTTTACAAGCCGCCTTTGATAAAGGTGATCTTGAGCCTTTTCATGATTGGATGGTGCCAGAGTTGCGCGATGATTTAATTGCACAAATCAAAGAGCGTAATCAAGCAGTGAACAAAACAGAAATATTGACGCTGAGTGCCGACGTACTAGAAGAAAAAGCAGATACAGATGCAAATTGGGTAACTGTTCGCTTTAATGGTACAACGCGTGAGGGGTCTGATCCCACTCCTCAGGCATTTAATGAAGCATGGCATTTTAAGCAATGTCGCCGTACATCAAATGACCCGTGGAAACTAGCGGGCATTGATCCTTTGAGTGATGAGTAAAGTTTGTCATTAGTGTGTTATTAAGGGCCAATGCTTCTGGTAAATAGTATCAACCTTTTTTAGGTGCGCATGTTACGTTCTCGTGCTGAAAAACTGTTAACACGTCTAAGTGGAGTGGTAAATCTTGCAGAAGGTTTAACTGCGCCTAAATCACTAAGGCTAAAGCCTTGGGGAGGCGTGTTGCTATTGAATCCTGATGGCGAATGGCAAATTTTCACACCTGGCGAATGGCCTGCTGCTAACACTACCGATGTAGTTATTTGCTGGCAACCCGAGCAATGGGCAAAGTGGATGCAAGGTGCATTAGCCGGCTGGTGGTCAGTTTCACTTAAAGATGGCATTAGTATTGAGGGCGATGTAGCTTGGGCCATGGGCTTATACCAGCGTTTGCAAATGTTACCTTGGTGGTATAACCATCAATTACAGCATGCATCTACGCCCTCACTTTTTTCTTTTATGCATAGAGTAGGGCAAAAAGCCTTCAGTGATGTAAAAACCTTATTATCTGCCAGTGCTGTATTGATTGAAGATGGTTTAAAAGAAAGCGGTTTAGGGCTTCCTCGCCCTATGATAATAGGCTCATGGGCGAATCAGGTTATTTTGTTGCATGAAGCGGTTGAGCGATGTGAGGCTCGTTTGAATCAATTTGAAGCTCTTTCCGCCACTCCTAATTCTATAAATATAGTAAGCAAAACAACTTCTCAATCTGGGCAACCATCTATGTCTTTAGTGCGTTGATATGTATTTATTTAGGTTATTACGCATCTTGCGCGTTATTTTGCGCTTCCGGCTTGATACACTTTGCGTAGAAATGGCACAGCGTACAGCTCCAGGGTTACCATCGCCGAGCTTTAGAATACGTATTCTCATATGGTTATTATCTTATCGTGTTTCTAAACAATTACCCCCACGAGCATTGCGATTACGTTTGGCTTTAGAATGTTTGGGGCCTATTTTCGTTAAGTTTGGGCAAATGCTTTCCACCCGGCGAGATATGTTAGCGCCTGATTTTGCTGATGAGCTTGCACGCTTACAAGATCAAGTAGAGCCTTTTCCTTATGCAGAGGTTCGTGATATTTTAGAAAGAGCCTATGGCGAGTCTCCTGAAAAAATATTTCGAAGTTTTGATCCGATTCCTGTGGCAAGTGCTTCAATGGCACAAGTACATTTTGCAGAGCTTCATACCGGCGAGTGTATTGCAGTAAAAGTGTTACGTCCTAATTTACGCCAGGTGATAGAACAAGACATTGCGTTGCTAAAAATATTGGCTAACTGGCTTGAGCGCTTTAGTGCAGATGGAAAGCGCTTGCGGCCGTTAGAGGTGGTTCAAGAGTTTCACAAGCATCTTGTTGATGAAGTAGATTTATTGCGCGAAGCTTCTAATGCAGCGCAATTAAGACGTAATTTTTTGAACTCGCCTCTACTTTATGTACCCAGTGTTGATTGGCCCCTATGCCGCAATGAAGTCATGGTGATGGAGCGTATTAAGGGAGTGCCAGTTAATCAGATCGATCGTATTCAAAGCATGGGCGTGTCATTGCCCTTATTAGCGCGAACGGGTGTAGAGATATTTTTTACTCAGGTTTTTCGAGATGGTTTTTTTCATGCCGATATGCATCCAGGTAATGTGTTAGTAGGAGAAGATGGTCGATACATTGCGCTTGATTTTGGAATCATGGGCACCTTAAACGATCAAGATAAACATTATTTAGCACGTAACTTTTTATCTTTTTTTCGGCGTGATTACCGCGGCGTAGCGCTAGCCCACGTTGAATCAGGTTGGGCACCTGCGGATACTCGGTTGGATGAATTTGAGGCAGCCATACGGGCGGTATGTGAACCCATTTTTGATCGGCCTTTAAAAGAAATTTCTTTTGCACGTTTACTTATTCGTTTGTTTCAGACATCGCGCCGTTTCAATGTACAAGTACAGCCTCAGTTGGTACTGCTACAAAAAACGTTGCTGAATATTGAAGGATTAGGGCGTGAGCTTGATCCTGATCTTGATTTATGGAAAACCGCCAAGCCTTTTTTAGAGCGTTGGATGTCTGAGCAAATAGGCTGGCGCTCAATCATAAAGTCTATGCAGCATGAGTTTCCTTACTGGATGGATGTATTGCCGCGTTTACCGCGATTAATCGATCAGCAGTTCAGGCAATCACAAGCTAATTTGCGTTTGCGTGAGCAAAGTTTACTACTGGAAGAAAAGCGTTTACAGCTTTGGGGGCGCGCACTTTATATTGCTTTAGTCTTGGGGCTATTGATCATCGTTTGTTTTTGGAGTTTAAGGTATAAAGTGTAAGTTCTCATATTTCTGTATTGACAGAAATATGAGAACTTACCATAATCTAATGAGCAAAATAAAAAGTATTAAGAACCTATTTGAATCCTATCGCAGCCGCAACTGATAATGAATGGCTTTGATATAGTATTTAAGTGATTCAAGGTACTTTTTTTTGATCATATATTTCTGTTTTAACAGAAATGACAGTAATAATAATCTAAGTGGTCGCTTGTATGGCGGGTAGGAGTAAGTAATGTTAACGCTTTTATATGATGGATTATGCCCATTGTGTTGTTTAGAAATACATTTTCTTCAACAGCGTAATACACAGAATAATTTACAGTTTATAGATATCAGGCATACAGATTTTAAAGAAGAAGAGTGGGGCGTAAAGATTGAAGATCTAATGGCGATCATTCATGCCAGAAAACCAGATGGAAGCTATATTAAAGGCGTCGATGTATTTATAGCCTCTTATCAAGCAATTGGATTGCAACGTCTAACACAATTAGTTCAGGTAAAATCGGTAAGATTCTTAGCAGATAAAGCTTACATTCATTTTGCAAAGCATAGGCAAACCATCTCTAAAATACTGTCGCCTTTCATTTATATTATCTTTTATTTAAAAGGGCGAAGAGCGTTAAAGAATTCACAGCGCTGTAAAGAGGGTTTATGCGAACTACAATAGAAAAGCAGACGTGGTACTAAAAGACAGCTGGTTAAATATTTATTTTTAATAGTATTTCTGTTTTTTGGTAAATGTAAATGATGGGTTCCGTAAGTAATTATTAGGTACAATTTTTAGAAAAACGGTGTGTATAAGGAGATCATGTGTTGCCGCCAACCGCTATACGTTCTGATTATCGCTTGAAAGTTGAGCAATTACTCACTCTATCTGAACTTGAACCAATTCTGGCTGAGCTAGGAACAATGAGGAAATCGATTCCTATTCAAGAGTGTGAAGAAACCTTAAAAGAATTGCCTCGCGAAAAGTTTTCATTTGAATATCCTCACCCTTATAAAAGTGTTGGCGCTACCTATGGTGAATACAGTCCTTTTCATGTTAGGCATGGAGTTTTACAGCGCTTATTAGAGGCACAAGAATGGTTAAATGAAGAAAGACCAGGTCATAAATTACATATTTTTGATGCTTATCGACCTGTGAGTGTTCAAGCGTATATGGTAAATTTTACACGTGAGCAGGTAGCTATAGCGCAGGGGTTTCAACCAGAAACATTGACAGCAGCCCAAGAGCAGCAAGTGATGAATGAAGTATTTAAGCTCTGGGCAAAACCATCAATTGATCCTACACAACCGCCTCCTCACTCTACCGGGTCTGCAATTGATCTTTCTATTGTAGATGAGCATGGTGTTCTTTTAGATATGGGTTCAGCATTTGATGAGTTGTCTGACCGAATGCTTCCCCACTATTACCGTAATGATACTTCAGCACATGCTCAAAAAATTCATGATCATCGTGAATGTTTAAACCGTGTTATGACACGCGCAGGATTTATGCGATTAACACATGAATGGTGGCATTTTTCATATGGAGATCAAACATGGGCGCTGCTTAAGCAAATGATAGAGGGAGATCATCAGCCCCATGCACACTATGGGGCGATATCAGAAAAGTAAGTAATTAAAATCTTTTGCCAGTGCAGGCTCCGCTTGCTGTTAAAACAGGAGTGGTTTCAACAGGCAGGTTTTTATCAGGATTAACAATAATAGAAATACCGAAGCCATTCATCTGATTCGCACATGCTATATGAGATTCAGCCGTTCCTCCTTCGCTTGGCCCTTGAAAAAGATCAATATGCAATGCATTTCCGCCGCCGCCTGCACAGCCAGGGCACTCATCTTCTAAAACAAAATATTTTTTGAATGTGGGAATATAAATTAATGTTCCAACAGGAAACGGCTGTCCTGATTTAACACCATTTGCTGCAAATGTAATGGGGTCAGTTGCTGTGCCTGATCCTTCAGTCGCTTTATCATGAAAAGCAGCAGGGTAGCCATTTACCCGAGCATAGGCAACATAACAGGGGTTAGCAGAGCTACACATGCCAGCGGAACCATACCACGTTGTTTTTACATTATTAATAGTTTTTGAATCACCTGAGGGAGAGTTCGTGGGGGGAGTCGTTGTTGAAGGGTTTGAGGGAGAATTTTGCTGAAAACCACAACCTAACGAAGGAATATTCATATACATACATGAATAAGGCTTTTGGTTAGCGAAGGCAGCGTGCGGTAATAATAATGCTGAACATACAAATCCTGTTAAACCAATAGTTTTTAGCCAAATAGCATGATTCTTAAGTAATTGTAAATGCATAAACTTTACCTCGGGCAATGATAAATACTTTAATAAAAATATACACTTAAAATTTTTTAATGCTATAGATGTTTATCGTTTTTTCTGTTAATTCTAGGGTAATTCCTAGCCTTGAATGAAAGAAGCTCAAGATTATTTCTAGTTTTGTTAAGGTTTTGGGAGAAATTTTTTGTATGTCAAATCAATTGGATGTTCGATGGGGTATATAAAGTAGCAGGGCTATACCTGCAAGGGCAGTGGCTCAGTCAATGGTTGAAGCAGAGGACAAAAAACTTCGATGTATTCCCCTCAAAAAAAGCTATAACATCAGGCAAGCAAGCTTTTATTGGGAGGATGCAAATATTGATAAGTATTTTAGTAGTAAAGTAATGGCGAATCACCAATGATTTTTTAAAATTTCTGCCCTGTACAAGTTCCTTTTGCTGTCAAGATAGGTGTGGTTTCAACAGGTAGATTTTTGTCAGGATGAATAATGATAGAAATTTTAGAGGCATTCATTTTCATCGCACATTTTCTTAGCGATTTAGCATGGCCTTTTACTTTTGGCCCTTGAAAAAGATCAAGATGTAATGCTTTTGCTTTACCATTGCCGCACTGAGGACACTTATCTTCAAAAACAAAATACTTCTTGAACGTTGGAATATAAATAAGCGTTCCTATAGGAAAAACTTTTTTATTAGCCGCAAAGGTGATGGGGTCTTCCGCTGTGCCTGACCCTTCAGTCGCTATGTTATGAAAAACTGCTGGATAACCATTTACACGCGCATATGCTACATAGCAAGGGCGGCGAGCAGAGCACCTTCCTCCTGAGCCATACCAGGTTACTTTTACATTATGAATGGTGCGTGATTCACCTGTAACTGACTCTATGGGAGGTAAAGGTGTCTGAGAGGCTGCAAGATGTTTGTGCGAAGCATACGTAGCGGTAGAGAATAGCGTTATTGTATAAAACGCGCCTGCTAAACGCTTCAGCCAAGGCGACTGATGCTTAGGCAGTAAAATAGACATAAATGAGACTCCTGACGACAACCTTTTAGTTCATAAAATATACTCTTAAATTCTAAAAAGTATATTAAAAACATGTAATTAATTTTATTTGTGCTCAGGTATATTAAAAATAAGGGAATGTTATAAGACGATTAAGCTTAAGCTCCCTGCGATCTTATAGGCGTGCTCGTCATTACCCAGATTATTACCCTTGCTGGATAATAGCGATAACTAAGCTGCTGATGACATAGGGGCAGTTACTTGGTTTACGAGATGAGTAAATTGATGTAAGAAGATTAGATAAAGATATAGAGGCAGGTATTTTAGGAAGCGAAATTTTCTGATGAATGCCTCAAAAATTATTGGATCTATCTAGAAAAGCCGCGTTAACAGCGGTAAGTAATAAAGAAGCCTTTAAACTGTCATCACGATATTAGTGCAAATGCAGGAAAAACTATGATAGTGACCTTCATGTATGGTAATCAATGACAGCGATGCATAAAGATAGAGAGACATAGAAAATTGTTTTGCGTAGAAACAAAAGTGGTATTGCAGGTCATTAGGTTTATCGGCTACAGGATATGTAGTAAAATTCCTACTACACTGCTAGGAAGAGAGTATTCCATATTTGGGTTATATAAAGACATATTAAATTATAAAAGAAACTATCATGAACAACCTGTTTTTCACTAAAACATACAAATTTATTTTATCACTAGCTTTATTAACGCTGTCTTTTTATGTGCATGCTGCTGAAGTGCGATTTGCTGATGTACCCTCTATTAAAATTTCGCCTCAAGGTTCCTGCGGTAAAGATAAGGATATCGCTTATTCTCAATATCCACAAAATAACGGCTATTGGATTTATGTTAAAGCTAATTGCCCAGTTAGAATAAATAAGAAGAACGTAGTTTCAACATTGAAGTGCAACACTGTTTAAGACAATCCATAGAATAACT
>JAZKAR010000021.1:0-65520 GCA_040389065.1 Pseudomonadota bacterium
CCGAATGGAGTGTTATCAAACCTGACCACAGTCGATGGTGGAATTACCTGGACAAGTACGCTAACCCCCAATGCCAGTGCCACAGCCGCCTCCAATGTGCTGACCTTAGATAATACCGGCATAGCCGATTTGGCAGGTAATGCGGGAACGGGTAATGCGACCAGCGGAAATTATGCCATTGATACGGTGCGCCCCAGTTTAGCTTCCTCGATCACGATTTCCGATACCGCATTGCAAATAGGTGATACCGCCACGGTAACGTTTACCTTTACCGAGGCTGTGAGTGGATTCACGATAGCCGATGTGACGGTACCGAATGGAGTGTTATCAAACCTGACCACAGTCGATGGTGGAATTACCTGGACAAGTACGCTAACCCCCAATGCCAGTGCCACAGCCGCCTCCAATGTGCTGACCTTAGATAATACCGGCATAGCCGATTTGGCAGGTAATGCGGGAACGGGTAATGCGACCAGCGGAAATTATGCCATTGATACGGTGCGCCCCAGTTTAGCTTCCTCGATCACGATTTCCGATACCGCATTGCAAATAGGTGATACCGCCACGGTAACGTTTACCTTTACCGAGGCTGTGAGTGGATTCACGATAGCCGATGTAACGGTACCGAATGGCATCTTGTCAAACCTGAGCACAGGTGATGGCGGCATTACCTGGACAGCGACGCTAACCCCCAATGTCAGTGCCACAGCCGCCTCGAATGTGTTGACGCTGGACTATACCGGCATAGCCAATCTGGCAGGTAATGCGGGAACGGGCAATGCGACCAGCGGAAATTATGCGGTTGATACGGTGCGCCCGACAGCTACCATCGTAGTGGCAGATACCGATTTAGGTATTGACGAAACTACCCAAGTGACTATTACGTTTTCAGAGGCTATTACAGAGTTTACTAATGCAGATTTAAGTATTGAGCATGGCACATTGTCTCCGGTAAGTTCCAGTGATGGTGGTATTACATGGACAGCCACGCTAACGCCCTCGATTAGTACCTTGAGTTCTATAAATCTGATTACGCTGGATAAAACAGGTGTTATAGATAGTGCAGGCAACGCAGGGGAAGGCAGCACGTTATCGAATCAATATGCTGTGAACACAGTGATTCCTGCGATTACATCAGTAACCTATGATGCTGGCACAGGCATGCTGTTTGTGATTGGTCGGGATATGGCAACAGGCGATACGATCGCAAGTTCTAAATTAACACTTACAGGTGAGGGCGGTGCAACATATACGCTTACATCAAGTGACGTAACAGCCAGCAGCAGTACTGAATTTTCGATCGTATTAAATGCCGCAGATAAAGCTATATTGAATGAGATGTTGAATAAGGAAGGAACGCATTCAACAGGAGGAACAATTTTTAATTTGTCAGCTGCTGACGATTGGGATGCTAATCTCACTGTCAGAGATACATCCGATGTGACGAATGGTTTAACGGTTCAACATGTTGTAGTGCCTACAATTACGCAAGCGGCTTACGATGCGGCTACCGGAACACTAAACGTCAGCGGAACAGGCTTTTTGAAACTAGCAGGTTCCTTTAACGATATTGATGTGTCAAAACTCACCTTAAGCGGCGCAGGCGGCAATACCTATACCTTAACCAGTTCAAATATAGAAATTACCAATGGTACGAGTTTTACAGTAGCGCTGAATAACGCAGATAAAGCAGCAGTCAACCGCATTCTTCATAAAGATGGTCAAGTTTCTTCTAACGCTGGGCTTTATAACTTGGCGGCTGCTGAAGATTGGGCAAAGGGCGCAGACGCTAGTGTCTTAGTTGCTGATTTAACAGGAAACAATGTTGCAGTGAACCATACGGCCCCAACTGTAAGCGGCAGTGTAACGCATCAATTTACCAATGACAATACACCGTTGAATCCTTTTGCTTCTTTTATTATTGAAGATACTGATAGCACACAAACTCAAACGCTAACAGTCACCCTTGATATCGCTGCAAAAGGAGCATTATCCAATCTCTCTGGCGGTAGCTATACGGCAAATACCGGTATCTATAGCTTCACAGGAACTGCCAGCCAGGCACAAGCCGCGATTCGGGCTTTAGTTTATACGCCAGCGCCAAACCGAGTTAACCCAGGTCTTACCGATATTACGACGTTTATGGTAAGTGTAAATGATGGCGTAGCGCCTGCCACAGTAGATAGCATTACAACAGTTGTAACTACCTCTGTTAATACTGCACCTGTGATTACTTCAAATGGGGCAGGAGATATTGCCTCGGTTTCAATTGCTGAAAATACAACTGGAGTAACTTTTGTAACCGCCATTGATAGCGATTTAGGCGATAGTAAAATCTTTAACGTAGTAGGTGGGGCTGATCAAGCTTTATTTGCAATCAATCCTATAACAGGTGCTCTTTATTTTGTTGCGTCGCCTGATTTTGAAACGCCTCGCGATGCGGGTCGAGATAATACTTACGAAGTGATAGTAGAGGTTGCTGATGGTCAAGGTGGAATCGACAGACAAACACTAAATGTTACGGTTACCGATGTAGCAGAAGTCATCAGCACAATTACGCCAACGTTGCGCTTGGTAACAGGCAGCGATACAGGTATTTCTGATAGTGACAATATTATCAATACGCCTGTAGTCACATTAACTGGCACAGCAGAAGCAGGTTCTACAGTAACGCTCAGTAATCGCGGTACTGCTTTAGGAACCGTAGTCGCTGGACAAAATGGTCAGTGGACGATAAGCGGAATCGACCTTGATCGCTTAATTGATAATGCGAATGATCCTGCTCCAGGAGGCGTGTATACCTTATCAGCGCAAACAACGAATAAGCAGGGTGGAGTCAGTGAGGCAGTTACATTATCGATTGTGCTTGATACTACACCTCCCCCTAGCCCCATTTCCCTCATTCTTGACCCTGCGTCTGATTCAGCACCTGTAGGCGATCAGCGCACCACTCTTCTTAACGTTAACTTTAAAGTAGACTTGCCGGTAGGTGCAAATGCAGGTGATCGTTTGGTATTGAATGCGGATATCGACGGAAATGGCAGTTATGAAAAGACGGTTGCAACGCCGATTATACTTAGCACGGCAGATATACTTTCAGGGTCTTTTTTAATCGCTGTAGATGCTAGCACCTTTCCTGATCAGCGCCCTGTTTCTTTCAGAAGCGTACTAATTGATGTCGCTGGAAATGCATCGGTTAGTGATCCAATTCATGACACCGCTATCGTTAGCTTTGTGACTGACTTTGATGGAATAACGCCTGCTACCGAAAATGGAGGAGGAGGCGATTTCAACGAAGATGGTATTAGTGATTCTCTGCAAAGCGATGTAGCAACTACACCGTTAGTAAAAGCCAAAGACTTTACACAAGCCAGTACTGGTAATTCAAACGGCGTAACCTATGGTGCAATAGTAGCGGGCGATAATGCAGGAACGGGTGTGCCTGAACATGCAGGCAGTATACAGCTGCGTAATGTTTTGGTGACACCAGCGGTAGAGTCTTCAGGTAGGGGAAGCGCAGTTCTGCAAAATATAGTTTCGCAAGGCCTAGGAGCAGCAACCGATATTATTAACTTTACTGCCGTGGCGAATGCTCACCATACGCAAGAGCCTGATGCTGAAGGGTTTATCGATGCTGACACACACCGTGAAGGCACTCAAGTACGCTTTACCATTAATTTAGGAAGTGAAGGTGTAGCGGCAACACGTGTGATTAAAGTACGTGCTGATGGCAGCACGTTTGACTATACAGCGACCAGCGGTGATGTTGATGGCGGACAATTGATTGATACCAATCATGATGGGCGCATTGATCGTATTATTTTAACTATTACGGATAATGGAGTTGGCGATATTAATTCGGCTATTGGGGTAATTGATGACCCAGTGTTTTTAGCCTTACCTAATGATGCCCCTGCGCTTGTAAGCCATGCAGGACAAAGTAACGTAGCTCTAAATATCTCTGAAAGCAGCCAGACAATTACAACGGTGCAAGCGGTAGATAATGATCACGATACGCTAACCTATAGCATTAGTGGCGGTGCTGATCAAAGTAAGTTTGTAATTAATAGCAGCACAGGCGAACTTAGCTTTATTGAGGCTCAAACCGTTGAAACACCAACTGATAGCGACCATAACGATCGTTATCGTGTCATTGTAACGGCTAGTGATGGAAAGGGCGGAGTTGTTACGCAAGAGTTAAGTATTACAGTGATGCCTGCTAGCAACCCCATCGCTCCTAATATTGCTAGAATTCACAGCCAGTTTGAAGCAAGTAAGGTTACTCATACGCTTCCTGCGCAGAGCGTGTTGCCACAGCAATTTATGGCTTCGGTAGTAGCAGAAATAAATCACGACTTTGCTAAAGGTATGACGCCGTTAGTGAATGCTGCACAGTTGGGAGAGATTCAATCTGAGACACTGCGCCACCATGATGTGAATGTGCCTAATCAATTTGTATCTGAGGCGGTTAGTGCATCACGGCAAGCAAGCGAAGAGCTAGCACATCGTGATTACTTAATGACGAATAGCTTTTCAACTGAAGCAGAATTTCTTCACAATGATTTCAGCTTTTCCTCCTTTCTGGTAAATGACAATGTGGTGAATGATGAAGTTGAAACGCATGACACTACGCCTTCACCTTCTTCCATACCAGGGGAAAATACGGCTAAACCAGCTATAGGAAAAATAGAACAAGCATCGATCTCTCAACCGCTGCCCTATGACGAGAGTATTGCGATACATGCTGCTCGCGACATGGCAAAATTGTATGAATTATTCGCGCTTCCTGTAAAAGAAACTTCTAAAGTGGCAAGCGGGTTTAGTGAGCAACTCAAACAACGCCGGAAAGAACGTGCTTGTTAAGGTGAAATTGAGATAATCTTCCCTATCATAATAATATACTTACTATAACCCTCTCTTTACAGAGAGGGTTATATGTTGAATTAAAAAAACAGGGGATAAAAAGCTTAATAAAGGGTTTAGGCTTTGTATCAAATATGCATATTGAAGCGTAAGCAAGCCTCTGTTACTATAGTTTCAGTAAGGCATTTTTTTATAGAATAATGTATGCATTTTTGTATTTTTATAAGCATTTAATGCCTTAGCAAAATGTTAGTTTATGCATATTAATATTTCCAGCTTAAAACTATTTTATTACGTCAAAAATAGCATTAGCGTGAAGTAATAAAAACGTAAACAAATACGATTGAACCATTTAAAAATCTCTTGCTGTCTTACTGTATTGTTTCAGTAATATTGAAAGATAAAAATCGTACTTTCTCTTCTCATGTATGAAAATATATCGATGTACATTTTTTGTATTCATTGAAACGAGCTCAGATATTTTCAATGGTTATAAATGATCGATCATATTTTAAAAATTAATATTTAGAGGCTAGATGATTAGTTCAATGAAACGTAAATCTACTTCTCCACTGGCACCGATATCTTGCCAGCGATCGATTATACAAACTAATATTATAAGCGCCGCTGAGGCCCTATATCAGGTCATGTGTGACTTAAACGCTGAACGGCAGCAAACAGGTAAGCGCATAGCAATCGTTTCAGGAGGCAGTGTGAGCGGTTACTCTGCTGCACTCATGCTGGTTGCAGAAGGATTCAATGTCATTCTGGCAGAAAAACGAATGCGATCAACGCGCGATAATGTTATCAGCCTCAAGCAAGAAGCTCTGTATATGCTGGCTAAGCTTTCTCCTAATGGCAGCTTATTACGCGAGTTATATGCTAAAAAACTTATTACACCTCACCAGCGCGCAATTGAAGATCAAGAAGGTCTACTGCGTATATATGATGAACCAACTAATACGCTGTTATCTTGGCTTGCTTCTACTTCTGTACAAGTGCCTAAAGACTCTGATGCCGCACAGCCACCACAGTTTAATAATTGGAATCCTGAGTGGTCATCAAAAACGTATCGAAAAAACCTTGCACATGCACAAATCGCTGATCTTGAAGAAGGCCTTAATCACTACTGCGTGAATGTACCTGGTCTCAGAATTATTCGCAGTAATATTCAATTACTGCCACCGACTAAAGGCAGCACGCTATTTATTCCAGAATTTTATTTTGAAGAAGCTAAACATTCATGTTTGAGGCCTGATTTCCCTATTGACCTTATTTGTATAGCGGAAGGCGCAAATAGCCAGAGCAGAAAAATAATAGGGGGTGAATGGCCAGTGGTCGACCCTAATGAAAACTGGTGGTATGGCAATTACATGGGTGCCCCCGATAGCTTAGGAGGATTTCAAAACTTCACCATTATCCCTGCAGGTAACATTGCTACACTTTATATTGAGAAAGAGGAAAAATCACTTGCAAATATTGGGGTTTATTTTCAAGATAGCGAAAACGCAGAAAATATTAATGTAAAACATCAAGCTGCTCAAAAGTATTTACTTGCAGCGGGCTCGCCTCTAAATATTCATCAGCAAAACCGTGATTTTGATTCAGGCCCTATTTCTATTTTATTGCGAAGGGCACGCTCACCCATTAAAGGTAATGTTGTATTGGTAGGTGATGCAGCAGCTTCTGGTTCGCCCGTAGGGGGGTTGGGTGCTTCATTGGCAATGTCAGCGTATCCGGCTGCCCTTCAGCGCCTGGTTAGAGATCAACGGTTTTGGCTAGATTCTACGAACACTGAATCTAATATGCCTGTAATAAATTATTTAACTGATCTGGCGAATATTGCAGATATTTTTCATGCTCGCGCGGCTGAAAGCATGGGAGCAGTAGGGCTTTATTCAGAAAAAACACGCCAAGAGTTATTGCATCAATCAGCGTGTGCTCATGCGGAAATTTCTTTGCAATCAGGCGATATCATAAAATCCAGCAGCAAACATAACGTTCATTTTAGCCAAAGAGCAGAAGCTAGCGTGGGAATATAAAAAATGATCATTCTCCGCAATGAATCAAGGATAACTGGTTCACATTTCTTAATTCTATTGGTCTAATAAGCCTCAATTCTGCTAAAAAAGCGCTGCGTTCTTTCGTGCTGGGGTTTATCAAGAACTGTGCTAGGTGAACCTGTTTCAATAATTTTCCCTTCGTCCATAAATACGATACGATCTGCAACTTCACGAGCAAAACGAACTTCATGCGTTGCAATGATCATGGTCATCCCTGATTTTGCTAATCGGCGGATAACGGCAAGCACTTCGCCCACCAGTTCAGGATCAAGCGCTGAAGTAGGCTCATCAAATAACATAAGATTAGGCGAAATAGCTAGCGCACGGGCAATAGCAACGCGCTGTTGCTGACCGCCTGAAAGACGATGAGGCAGATGATCGGCATGGCGGCTGAGGCCAACAGCTTCAAGTAACTCTCGAGCGATTTTATGAGCAATTTTTGGGGTTTCGCCATACACTTGAATAGGTGATTCGATAATATTTTCAAGTGCTGTCAGATGATCAAAAAGATTAAAATGCTGAAAAACTATTCCAATACGTGCCTCAGCACGTGCTTTTGCTAAGTTACGCATGGGTAACAATTTATTTCCGACTTTTTCATACCCAACATACTTATCGTTAACTTTTATCTCACCATGATCTAGCTGTTCTAGGTGGTTAATATGCCGAAGTAACGTACTTTTGCCTGAGCCGCTAGGCCCCATAAGAACCACTACCTCACCCCGATAAACGTTAAGATCGATGCCTCGTAAAATTTTTCGCTGCCCATAGGCCTTCTGAACATTTCGAAATTCAACAAATGGTTTATGGCTACTATCTTTACTAGCATCGATTTTGGTAAGTTGTTGGATCTTTTTTGTGATATCGAGTGAAGTTGTATTTGCTGGAGAAACAGGGGGTGATAAAGAAGGTGATAGCGGGGGTAGAAAAGCAGGTGAATGTTCTAATTCGGGGCGACCTTTACGATTAAATAAACGCATGAATCCTGTACTGCGGCTAGGTTTTTTCTCCCGCTCGATATTGAAATATTTTTCCAAGCTTCCTAACGCAAAAGAGATTCCGCTCGTCATCGTAAGATAAATGATACCTGCAGCTGCAAAGACGGTAAAAAATTTAAAATTTTGCCCCACAATTTGTTGGCTGCGAAAGGTTAATTCATTCACAAAAATAACAGATGCGATTGAAGTTCCTTTTACCATATTGATAGCTTGATTGGTGATGCCAGGTAAAATAACACGGATAGATTGAGGCAGAATAATGCGTCGTAATGTCATGAAAGAACTCATGCCTAAGGAGGCGGCAGCAACGCTTTGTTTGCGATCAACAGAAAGAATACCTCCCCGAATAATTTCAGCGCTGAAGGCCGCTTCGTTAAGCATGAAACCTAGCACAGCAGTTGTAAAACTGTTGAATTTAATTCCTATGGCTGGTAAGGCATCATAGAGAAAAACAATCTGCAAGATAATCGGTGTACCGCGCATAAACCAAATATAAAATGATGCAGTATGGCGAACCAAGGTAAACCTTGATAAGCGCATCAGGGCGACTATTAATCCTAAAGTGATGCCGCCTATCATGGCAAGCGCTGCAATTTCTAAAGCAGTTAAAGCCCCTTGAAGTAAGAAATCAGAGGTAGCAAAAGAAAATAATTCCTGAACAGGTTCAGGCAAAAAATGAGTGGCTTGAGCAAGATAGGTAGCGTTCATAATAGCAGCCATAAAGTTATAATAAGAGATATATGCGTATAAGCAACACCTTATTTTGTTAATACTTCAGGCTTTATGACTAATCCGTAATTAATATTATAACGAGCATAAATACTCTTTAATGTGCCATTAGCCTGCAAAATGGTTAGGCTGTCGTGAATGGCATTTACTAAATCTGAGTTGCCTTTTGCTACACCCACAGCGAGTTTAGCGCCGGTGTTGATATCAAAAGCAATATCAACGGTTCCAGGGTTTGCCGCGACCATTGTGTCTACTACAAATTTATTACCAACAAGTACGTCTGCCCGTTTACTTTGAACAAGCCGTAATCCGCTAGGAATATCTGGCGATGTAATAATATCAATCGCTTGTTTGCCTGTAGACGTGCATTTTGTATTTGTTTCTCTGAGCATTGCTTCTTGTGTAGTACCTAGTACAGCTGTTGCTTTAAGACCGCAAAGGTTATCGAGTGTTTTTATATGGGTAGGATTACCTTTTGTAACGAGCAGCCCCGTTGCTGAGTTCATATAAGCAATAAAATCAAGTTTTTTTGCACGCTCAGGGGTGTAAAGAAGCTGATCCCACATAATGTCAATTTGACCCGCCATAGTAGCTGGAATAAGACCTGACCACTTGCCTGTTACAAATTCCACAGGAACCCCTACACATGTAAAGGCAGCACGCGCTATATCTGTATCAAGTCCTATTAAACGATTGAAATCTTTTGGATCATGCATGCTAAAAGGAGGGCTTTCTCCATCTTGCCCAATCTTAATCGTTTTTCCTACCAAGCGCGGATACTTGGTTGCTAACTTTGTTGGATCACAACTTGTATTATCAACTGCATAGGCTGTAGTAAGACAGGTGCTTAATAACACTGAAGTTGCTATCGCCTGACGTATCAGCGTATAAATAATTTTCATAAATAATCCTTATCATCACGTATTAATAATGTTTAAATTAAACTAATTGAATTGGCTTTTATCTCTGTTTTGTTGGCAGAAAAATATTAGCTATTGTTGTAAATTGGTTGTAAAATTTTTCTGGGATTTGGAAAGGAGTATTGGTAAATTAAATGCTTTAATTTTTAATAATGATTTTAGTTTGTGTCAGAAGATTTTTTCCATATTTGCTGGTTTAGTAATAAAATAATTTTTGAAATAAATTAATAAATATCTTGGTTTATCAAGTTAATAAAATTTATACTCCATTATTTCTAGCTTGGTTTTTGTATTAATCACACTAAATTTAATAAAAAAATTTAATGTGATAGAGCAGCGGAATAAAAAATATGCCGCTATGAATTAAGCTGCATGTTTGTGCAATAGGTACAATTATTTTTAGATATTTTTGCCGATTCTTCAGTAGCTTCTAATGCTTGTAATAACTGATATCTCAGAGATTCAATTTTGATATTAAGTGCATCAGCCGCGGCTAATCTTCTATCAGCTATTTCTAATTGAAAACCTGCTAATGTATAGATATTAATTAATGAGGCTTGAGAAGATGTAGGGGAGAGAATATCTTCATCGGTAAACGCTTTATAATGGCTAGTTTTTGAAATCATGTTAATGGCAGCAGCTTCATATTCAGTGCTAATGTTTCGATTAACAATTTCATCTTCAGCTAGCTTCCATATACTCCATAGTGCATTTCCAATACCATTTAAATGCTTTGCTACATGGCTTGCATCAGCCTCATTTAGCTCTTTTAATTGATTGGGCGATGCATGAAGAATAATATTTCGATAATGTCGTGTATCTTCTTCTAAATGAGCATAAAATGAGTCAATATCGCTATAGCGTTTTTCTTTGCCAGAGGGCTTAAAGTAGAGTTTGTCGGTGATAGAAGAGGGTAAGGGGGGTATAGAAACAAGGTTAGGTGGTCTTTTTGTTGCTGCAAAATGTGTACTAACAAAAAAAGTGCAGGTAATTGCAGTTTGTTCAAGGATGTCTTTTTCTGCACAACTAGAATTTATTGTGTTCATTCTTAACCTATGTATCACGTAAATTTTATTACCTTAGAAGTTACGCAAAGGGGTTCTCTCGGCGTGTTAGCAACTTGCCGCACTCTCTGTACTGTTTAGTGCCGCACTGCTTTGAGTGAACCCAACTGCGTAACTTTTATACTTAAAGCGTTACAAAAGATGTATCAAAACTACTTTAGATTGTCTTGCAAGCATCATTCCATTCATCATTCATTTTCGCCTTCACCAGACCTATTGATTCATTCAATCACAACATTTTTAGCGTGCATGCAAAAGCTGTTTAACAAGAAGGACTAAGAGAGTTGGTTTGAGAAACAAGCCGATTGGTCTCTAAAAAACTAAAATCTGATTGTTGTGAAGAAGCGAGGGGGCCATAAGGCATATAGCTGCCTTCATTGGATAAGTTAGTCATTATTTTTGGTGGGCAAAAATGTCGGCTGCTTGGCCTGATATACCCTTTTTCATACATATGGTGCATAAGCAATGGAATACCCCATTCTTGCGCTCCAACCTTGTCGTGTAATCGTTCAGATGTGTCACGCAAACTAGCTGCTAGGGCAATTTGATCTTGGCTGCCATCGTTAATGCGTGGGTCGTTTATATTGTGTTCAACATACTTGTTAACCGCTTCTTCGCGTGAATAAACGGCGATTAATGATCGCTCAGGTGCAAATAGGGGTTCTTCAAGGTTTGATTTTCCTTTAAGAATAAGGTCACTAAGCCAGCTTGAAATAATGGGTGAGCAAAAGAGGCCATCGCGATAAGTGCCTGTTGCTACAAACATTCCCTTAATTGAGGTGGAGCCAATCATGGGTAGCGTATCGGTGCTAATTGGCCGCCAGCCCATATTCGTTCTAGTATGTATGCTCTTCCAGCAGTCGATATTGAATTCTTCTTGGGCTTGTTTTATAAGCTGATAGATATTATTGAGACGAAGATCTTTCGGGTTGTGGCTCACAAAATTTGTTGCACCCATAATGATATGTTCAGCATCATACGGTACGGTATACATGCCGCATGCTAGCCCCCGGGAAGGTGTGCGAACGCAGTGCTTTAAGGTTTTGCTTCCTGATTTGAATACAATGCTTCCGCCGACGCCGAAAAATACACGTTGAAAAAGATGATTAATCTCAGATTTTTTTACAAGCGTTGTAAAAGATGCGCCGTTACAGACAACTACTACATCTAAGTCAATCTGCTCATTATTTTCAAGCGTGATACCGCAAATGTTGCCAGCACTAATATTTAATTTTGAGCATTCGGCATCAATACGCTTGGCATTTGGAAATCGATCAATAATGGTTTCTAGCGCGTTGAGAAGATGATTAGGATTTACCCAACTTTCAGAGGGAATATGTATCGCTGCGCGCGCTTTCTTTTCAGGTGCAGGATTATAGTAGGGAATCGTTATCGAGAGATCGGCAGGTAAAACGGTTGAGTACGGTTCGTTGTATTCCTTCAAGCCATCAATAATTGCTTTGAAATTATCATGTTGCGCTGGGCTATCGCTGTTGTGAATAATATGTGTTCCATTTCCGTAATGAATCTTCAGTCCGCTTTCTTCCTCTAGGTCTGTAATAACGGTTGACCATAAAGGTTGTGATTGCCGGCTAAATTCAAATCGAGCGCGTGTTACTGGATTTTTGAGAATATCGCTTTCTATTTCTCCCCAAAGGTTTAGCATTGCCGCAGCTGCAGTTGATGCACAGCCAGATGGGCGAACTTTCTTGCCAAAAATAGTTAATTCAATTCTTTGGCCTGCTTGCTTCAGTAATTTTTCAGCAATTGAAAGTCCAATAATTCCATTACCAATAATACCTACTTTCATATTGCACCTACTTTTCACAAGACAACTACGTTAATACCCTTTGAACTATTGAGATTTTTTTAAAGGGAATGTTTTTATCAAAATAGTTATTTATGCTTATGTAATGTTATTCCAAAGCCTTTAACTACATTCAGGAGTGCATAATTTGGCAATCTCCAACAAAGATTCGACGTTATTCCTTTACAGAAAAGCGATGTGTAGGCTGCATAGGTAGTGTGTGTTATGCATAACAAAATTTTAATTAATTGATTAAGATGTAAAATATTGTTGTTTCGCGTGTATGATTCGACTCAATATCTGGTCTAGGTAATCAGCACATTTTGATTAGGGAAACAATGCAAGCAAATTTACAATCCTTGCACAAGCTCGTCCAATGTTATTAATGCATAAATAAAAAAGTTGTTATGCATGGGTGTTGCGTTTTGTGCATAAAGGTTTTTTATTGATTTAGTTGATGTGTGGTTTCAAGGGAAACTTGATGGATATACGATGGTTGCAGGATTTTTTGACTTTAGCAGAAGTGCGTAATTTTACGAAAGCCGCTGAGATACGTAATCTTTCTCAGGCAGCTTTCAGTCGGCGTATTCAGGCATTAGAGCAGTGGCTGGAGGTTAAGTTAACTGATCGAAATACGTATCCCACTACATTAACAGATGCAGGTGAGAGATTTCGTGCGACAGCCGCAGAGGTAATAGCAAAAATTTCGGAAGTACGAGCTGAGCTTAGCCCTCCTTTTGGAAGAAACCATATTCGTATCGCCTTACCCTATTCTGTTGCTACAACAAAATTACCTACATGGTGGAAGTCATGGACAAGCGAGCATCCATTCACCTGTAGCTTAGAACCTGGAAATATTCATGATACTGTTTCGGCGTTAAGTGCTGATGTGGTTGATCTCTGGATTGGCTTCTATCATCCGGCACAGCCTATTCCTATCAATCAAGATCGCTACGAACGTATGTTGTTGGGCACAGAGTATATTAAACCTTATATGGCCCGATCAGAGTATGAAAGTGGGCGTATACAGATGCCTGGCACATTGTCTAAACCAGTTCCATTGTTGATGTACTCTCAAACAGCGTATTTTTCACGTATCGTTAATACAGCGATGGAAGATGCTTCAGAGAAAATGTATGGCAACTGTGTATTTGAGTCTGAAATGTCAGATGTTTTGGGTGATTTGGCATCACAAGGGTTAGGTGTGGCTTGGCTGTCAGATGGCACAATACAAGCAAACCGTGATTGGGATCTTATGGCATTAGGTAATGGAATGTGGGATCTCGAACTTACTCTGTTTGCATATAAAGCAAAAAATAATCCGCATCCAGGCATTGAAAAACTGTGGAAAGAAATAATGAAGAGGGTACCCGATCAACTTAGCACAACAGTGCCATGATGAGCCAAAATATGTAAACCAAAGATAGGCCGTCAATAACGTTATCGAAAGGATTAAGCATACTAATATGCTCGAGGTTTAAGAGTTAAATATACCAAACTGCAGGAGTATATTATTGCTCAGATATGAAGCCTATAAAGAAAAAGCGGATGATCAATAAAATTTGTTATCACATCCGCCAAACTAATTTCAAAAATACACTGCGCCCAAATTCACTACGAGAAGCTGAGGTATCAAACTCAGCATGCCGTGAACCGAAAATATTTTGCATCAACAGCGAAATATCTACGTTATTGTGTATTCGCCAATTGAAATGGCCATCTATAGCAGTATAGGCTGGCACTATAGGCATGGGTAATGCGGCTACATGTCTAACGGTTACATCAAGCTGATGCTGGTTTGTGATATTCCACGCTGAACGCAATTGCCAGGTACGATCAGGGTCATTTCCTAAGGCACGGGGGCCAGTCGGATCAAGGCTGCCTGGCTTTACTTTGAGATCTTGACGTAACTCCATCCATCCTGCACTTAGACGCCAATTGGGAGTCGCCTGATAATTGCCCCATGCTTCAAATCCATAAGTTTTTCCTTCCATCATATTTTGTACTACAGCTGGTGGTGGCTGCCCGCTACGTAGTTTGTCGTATATGTTGTAGAAGCCTGTAATAGAATAAGAGAGAGCGTTATTTGGCTGTGAGCGGTAGCCGAGTTCGATTACATTGGCAATTTCAGACTGGAAATCTGGCCCACCTTTGATAATAGGGATTAAAGGACGGTTGGGGAGGGATAAATACAAATAAAAATCGCGATCAAGCCTAGCGGGTGCACGCACCGCACGTGAGAGTGCTCCCCAAAGTAACTGGTTTGTACTAGGTTTCCAGGCGATTCGTACATTGGGTAGATATTCCACTCCTGTATATACATTGCGCTCGGCTTTCATGCCAAGCGTCAGATTAGTTTTAGTATTCAGGGCTATTTCGTCTTGGATAAAAAGATTTTCCCAATGTTGAGAAGGATCAGCCGGTATGAATACCTGCGGCAATGGATTTAGTGCATTAAAATGTGTTTGTGTATCAGTTTGCGCAAAGCGGTAGCCACCGCCCCATAAAATTCTATGTGCAGCGACCAGCGGGAGGCCGTGCTGAAATCCAATATCGAAGGTTTTTGCTTGATCCCGATACGTAAAGGGATTGTCGCGATCCGTTTGATCGTAATACATTTGCAATTGATAACTTGAGTTATCTGCCATATGCCGCGACCAGCGAGCCAGTATATTTGTACCTGATATAGCGGGTGATCCAAGCGGCCCCGCTTCTGATTTTCCTTTGTAGGTATCGCCTTGCAGTGTAAAGTTATTAGCCGCATGGCCTTTATCAATGCGAAAACCAGCTTGTGTATTATCCCAGCCGTCCAAAACATTGGTACCATTACCACGCACGCTGTTTTCGAGCTTTGATCCTGTTGCATAAAGTCGGTAATGACCATCTGTGCCAAAGGTGCCACCGTACCGAGCAGCTGCGTTCTGTTCCCGATTGCCTGCACCTGCTGTTACCAAGCCGCCTTGCGTATCATGAGCGCTTCGAGTAATGATGTTGATGACGCCATTTACTGCATTGGCTCCCCATAGCGTTGCGCCCGGGCCACTGATAACTTCAATGCGCTCCACGTCTTCCAACATTACATGTTGTGAATCCCAGTTGACTGTAGAAAAGAGGGGCGTGTATACAGTGCGACCATCTATTAATACTAGTAATTTGTTACCAATTCCATTGTTAAAACCTCGTGCACTAATTGCGTATTGTCCTGTGTTGACTCGAGCAACCTGTAGATTAGGTGCCAAGCGCAATGCTTCAGCAAGACTAGTGACGCCAGATCGGCGTATATCTTCGTTGCTAATGACATAAATTGATGCAGGGGCGTCAGCAAGTTTTTCAGAGCGCTTTGAGACCGACGTGATTTCAATATCGCCAAGCTCTTCAAAACTTAATATAGTCAAATCATCAAATGCTGCAAAATTGGCAGCCCATACGGATGAAAAAGAGATTGATGTGAGTACGCTGATAGCACATACCATTTTGCCAAGCCTACTATAGTTATGAAAAGCGTAGGTAGGTGGTGTGAGAAAATAATCAGGTCGTTTCAGCTCAGACTCAACTATCTCTGGCATCGACTCATCCCTTCATTGTTATGTCAAAATAACTGGTGCTATAAGGAAGCCAGAATATGGGTAATTTGGCATTAATCTTTATCGGTTGAGAGAAGCTGAAAATAAAGCATAATGTCTCACAATAAGCTCATTTAAGCGCATAAATTATTCATCAATTGTATTGCCATCAGCTTAATTGGCTGAAATAAAGTCGTTTTGATTTTGGAATGAACATTATTTAACTACGCACTGACCTTACATAATCCAGTACACGTGCATCTCTCCATGTTGTATCTTCCTGGCAGTTGGCTACGCGAGCGCGTTGGCACGCCACAATTGCCTCTTCTTTGCCATGATGCGTCCACGCTTTTAAATCAGCAGGGGTTGTTGCCAAGATAGACTCTGCGATATCAGAAGGAGGAGGAGGGCCATCAGAAAGCCATTGTTCCGCTTGCTGAAATTTATCACGGCACATTAAAGCAATCATGTAATTGCAAGCTGATTGCAAACCAGGCTTTAACCGACCTGGGCTGTAAGAAACCATAGGCAGAAGAGGCGCCAGAGAAGGGATAAGGTGATTAGCATATATCGCTCCACCCCAATACAATTCAGCAGCTTTTCGAAAATGGGCAAGATCGCGTACAGAAACTAACCCCGATTGCTCAATAGGTAATATTTCAACTTTGGGTTTGGTTACAAAAACAGTATCGTTAGAAACATCAATATATAAACTACCGAATTGAATAGCATTTTGAAAATACTGATCGCGCAATACTCCCCAAATAGTACGCACGATGCCGCCTTGTGTAATGAAGTTATAAATCGCTTCTTCAATAGGGTGAGCTGGGTTGCGAAGGCGTTGCGCCAAATGTTCATAAAGTTCACGTGTGATTTCTTCACAGCGCCCATAAGGGTATGCTTTGCCAGCAGCAAAGGGGAAGAGAGGAGCTAGCCTGGTATCGATTTCTGCGCGGAGAGCTAAAAAATAACCCATGATAGGTTCTTGATGGTGTAACAGATAGCGCTCGGTAAGCTCTAACTGTTTTTGATCAACCGGAGCAATTTGCTGAGGTAACAAAGGCATGATGCGCACTTGAGAAGCATCGTAAGAATGAATAATATATTCCTCCTTAAACACGTTAGCTAATCTACTACAATCCCTAAAAAATTATAACATTCTAGATAAAGTAGTGTTTATTGGCGTGGTAACAGAAGTATTTTAAAAAGTGTTTAAAAGGAGGAATATAAATTATAAAAATATTTTGTTGTCTTTTATAATTGCTTTTTGCGTCTTAGCGATCAACAACACCATTATGATTAAGATCATGTCTGTAATTATGTTTGGCACGGTAAATTCTACGATTTTGTTCGTTTTGTGCCTGTTGAATACGCTGGCGTTCCCATCGAGTAACGACTCCATCAGCTTTAGCACGATTTTCTAAACGATCAATATGTTCTTGACCACGCGCCAGTCTGTTTGCTTCTCGTGGAGTAAGTTCGCCTGAGCGGATGCCTTGATCAATACGGCGCTCCTGGTGAGTTTGGCGTTGGTCAATCGTAGGTGCAGGGTGTGCAACAGGATGAGATCCGTCAACAATACCATTATGGTTAAGATCATGCGTATTATTATGTTTTGCTTCATAAATTTTACGATTTTGAGCATTTTGAACCTGTTCAATACGCTCACGTTCCTGAGGCGTTACCCTTCCATCAGCTTTAGCACGATTTTCTAAACGGTCAACATGCTCTTGACCATGCTCTAGTCTATTTGTTTCTCTAGGAGTAAGTTCACCTGAGCGAATCCCTTGATCAATACGGCGCTCTTGATTGCCTTGTCGTTCATTAATTGTACTTACAGGTTGTGCGATGGCAGATAACGATAACAATGCAGATAACGCTGTGGTGGTGAATAAGAGATAAGTTTTCATTATTAAAGCTCCCGAATTTTAATTTAATAGTTTAGAAGTTACGCAGTTGGTTCTCTCTGCGTGGGACGCCCCGCGTTATAGCAACTTGCCGTACTGTGTGTACTGTCTGCGTTGCTATGCCTTGATAGAATCCAACTGCGTAACTTCTATAGTTAACATAGTGCTATAACGAGAGTGCGGCTAAATAAGACGACTTAACATTCATTTTTTTAATTTTACAAAAGTTACTAAAAATTTGCTCTATTTGCTTGATTCATTTTTTTACAGATATATGTAATTAAAGTGGCTTGCTGATATGGCTAATATTTTATTTGTGTTTTATATGAAAATGATTCGGTAGCATTACGATACTGTTTTGTGTCGTATTTTATGTATATCTCTAATGTGGTTTTATTATAAGAATTTGAAATAATAGTTATTGTTAGAATCGGCGATGGAGGTGCCTACAGATAGCAATATTAATGGTCGATATTCCGTGAATATACGTGTACATGATAGAAAAATTGAGCTGCTTAGCAGTCGTTTCATATCAAATTGTTGCTAGTCAAACATTCATGGGCAAGGTGTGCAGAGCATAAGCAGTAATTTTTTCAATACCTTCTGCAAACGTTGCTAAAGCATTTAATAAACAATTGGAGTAGCGCTTTAAAAGCGTTGCCTTACTCCTATAGTTTAAACTGACACATCATTAGGATCGACCTTTATGCTAAAACCTTCTTTCTGGACCGCTCTGAGCGCTTCTACTTTATTGGTAGGGTGCGCTAGTGTAACGCCTGTTCCACTAACTCCTGATGAAATCAGTTCGCGTGCCAAAACAGATGTAAGCAAACTCTATCAAAAACAAGAGCCGATAGCTGCACCCTTAACGTTTTATGATGCGGTAGCAAGAGCGCTAAGCTATAACCTGGATTTTCGGTTAAAAATGATGGAGTCAGCGTTAGCCAAAGGCATTTCAGATACCAGCACCTATGATTTATTGCCTAAATTAGCCACTCAAGCAGGTTATACTCGCCGTAGCAATGATTCTGGCGGAACTAGTATAGGGATTGAAGATCGCTTGGTCAGTGTGCGTCCTTCAACCTCAGAAGAACGCGATCATCGGCTCGCCAGCGCTGAGCTGAGCTGGAATATCCTCGATTTTGGTATCAGCTACTATCGTGCTAAACAAGCAGGTGAAGATTACAACATTGCTGAAGAGCGTCGCCGTAAAGTACAGCAAAATATTGTGCAAGATTTACGCAATGCCTACTGGCGTGCGTTAGGCGCTCAACGTCTTTTAGGACAAGCTCAAGCATTAAACCAGCGTATTGAAGTTGCCCTTGAGCAATCACGGCAGGCAGAGGCCAGCGGAGTGTTACCTCCTGCTCAAGCATTGGCTTATCAGCGTGCGTTAATGGATGCTATGTCACTGATTACAGCAAAGCGCCAAGAGTTAGATTTTGCAAAACTTGAGCTTTCTGCACTCATGAATGTACCTGCCAGTACCTCGTTTACACTCGTTGATATGCCTGAAGAAGAGTTACCGCAGCTTCCTAATAATATCGCACAACTTGAAATGATAGCGCTCGAAAATCGCCCAGAATTGCGTGAAGAAGATTACAACACGCGTAAGGATGGATGGGAAGCAAAAAAACAAATGATTGCTATGCTGCCAGGGGTAGGCCTTACCGCAGGTATCAATTACGATTCAAACCAATATTTGTATAACCAGAATTGGTACGATGCTAGTCTTCGTATGACCTGGGATATTTTTAAGTTAGCCAGTTACCCAACAGTACAAAAGACTCAGAAAGCACGTGCTGAAACTGCTGAAGCACGGCGGTTAGCATTAACCATGGCAGTGCTTACACAAGTACGTGTTTCAATAGAGCGCTATAAACTTGCGTTACTTGATTTTAAACAAATTGATGAGTCAGCCCGTGTTGATGAGCGGTTAGCGCAAATTGGGCGTGCTGGTGTTAGCAGCCGTGTGGATACCGAGTTAGAGGCAGTGCGTACAGAATCGCGTGCTTTAGTTTCTCAATTTCAGCGTTATGCAGCTTATGCTAATGCCCAAGCAGCGTATGGACGTATTTATAATTCTTTAGGACAAAATGTTTTGCCTAAAGAAGTTCCTGATCGAAGCATTGCTGAATTATCAAAAGCATTACATAGCAGCTTAGAAGAAAGTAAAAAAGGAACCTTTACTTTTGTAAGTTCTAAAGCATTGAAGCCTCAGCCTCTACGTGTTGAAGTAGCGCCCCTGCCAGCAGGCTTATCGAATGAAGCCATTCGCAGTGCAGTCAGTGAGCGATTAGGGCGTAGCCAGATCAATATCGTTAATTTGCCTACAAAAAGTGCAATATTTAAAATGAAATTGGAGCGTGGTGTTGTAAAGAATGGTGTGGAACGCGCACAGTGGATTATGACATTAGTTGATGCCTCTGGGCGTTCAGTGGCAAATCATACCTATGCCACTACGTTAACACCTGATTTGTCTGCCCGCTCTGTGCAAGCGTTTGCTGAGGCAGCCGCGTTGTCACAAGTAACATTTTTACGCAAACAATTAGCGCTTGGCGAAACTGAAAAAAAATAATCATTGTTTTTTTTAACGATCTATTCCTCTCTTGCTTGTGAGAGAGGAACGCCTATTCAACACTCAGTTCACCGCAAAACAAGAAATCATTTAAAAAAACAGGTGTACGGTAAACTCAAAAGATAGAAATGGTTAGCGTAAGCGTGTTGTTGGAATGACACATATAACGCTCGTAGTGCCTGCTATTTTTCCTCTTTTTTTTCTTTTTTTAAAAGAAGAGAAGAGAATTAAGGCATCGATAATTATGAGCAATCACATTAAATGAGCAATCGTACATGAGAAAACGTTATCTAGTATTGAGCGGTACCTTGCTGATGTTTTGTGGTGTAAGCGGAGCTGAAAAGCACCCTGCGTTAGCAAAGCCTGCAGTAACCTCTGGTCAAGCGGCGCCTGTTCAAGTAGTTGCCCCAACTATTGCGGTGCCTCCTTCAGCTGCATCTGAACCTGCGGTACGTGTTTTACTCATACCTGATCGAGAAACCATTCTTGGGGCCAGCATGAGCGGGCGATTAGCTGAACTTTCTCCTCGCCCAGGGGAAAAGGTTAGTAAAGGCCAGATTGTTGCGCGCTTTGATTGCAAAGAGCCACAGGCTCGGCGTGATATGGCAATAGCAGAATTACAATCAGCCCGCTTATCGCATGAGGGCAAAATTCGCTTGCAAGGGTTGCAATCTGCGGCTGAGTTAGATGTGGAGCTTGCCGCCGCTGCCGTTACTAAAGCGCAGGCACAACTAGGCGTAGCAAAGGCTCAATTAAGCCTCTGTGGAGTCGCTGCTCCATTTGCGGGCAGAGTTGTAAAATGGCACGCTAAACCTTATCAGGGGGTAAACGTAGGGGCGCCTTTAATAGAAATAGTGAGCGATGCCGCGCCGCGTGTGAAAGCAAATGTACCTTCAAAGTGGTTGGTTTGGCTTAAGCCCGGCACACGCTTTGAAATAGATATTGAAGAAAACGGAAAGCGTTACCGTGCTCAGGTTAAACAATTAAATGGTCGTGTTGATTCCGTGAGTCAAACCATAGAAATAGAAGCAGTATTATTAGATAATGTTTCAGCCCTAATGCCTGGCATGAGTGGCACAGCCTTGTTCCATCACGCCTTATGAATGTAAATCCTACACCTCCTAATCCGCTACAGATTTATTTTGGCCTAGCAGCAAGCGCACGCAAAACGGCTACTCAAAACGAGTTGCAGTTTTTAATTTGTAATGACACGCGTGGCGTTGTGCCTTATCGCCAAGCAATGTTGTTTTTGCGAGGTTTACGCGGTCGGTGGCGATTAGCCACGCATTCAGGGTTAAGCCAAGTAGGTGAAGCATCGCCTTACCAGGTTTGGCTTGAGGCGTTGATCTCCTGGCAACATGCTCGAAAACCGTTTGAAGCTACCATTCAATTAAGCGATTTACCTAAAGATTTACAAGACGGATGGCAAGAGTGGTTGCCAACAGGCGTTTTAGCCTTGCCCTTATCAGGGCCAGATGAAGAGATTGTAGCGTGGTGGGTTATTGCGCGTGATGAGCCTTGGCAATGGCCTGCGGTTCCACCCGACCCGGCAATTTGGCTAAACGAGTTGCAAGCCGTTTATGGGCATGCACTATGGGCATGGGTACACCCCAAACGGCGCTGGAAGTTTTTTTCTGCGTTTACTAAAAAAACGCTATGGCTAAGTTTGGCAGCAGTGGCTGCACTTAGCATGTTGCCTGTTCGCTTGTCAGTTTTGGCGCCGGCTGAAATTACGCCTTTAAATCCTCATATTGTGTCGGCTCCTATGGAAGGGGTTGTCAAACATATTCCAGTACTGCCAGGAAGCCCAGTAAAAAAAGGCGAAGTGGTGGTGGAGCTAGATGACACTTTATTAGTTAACCGCAAGCAGGTGTTAGAAGAGGCTTCACGCACAACAGGAGCTGATCTTTTGCAAGCTGAACAGCAAGCATTTGATGATCAAGGCAATAGTAGAGGCTCATTAAGCGTATTACGCGGCAAAGTAAATGAAAAAAAAGCAGAGTTAGAAAGTATTGCTCGCCAGATGGAGCGCTTACAAATTCGTGCTCCTGCTGAGGGTGTATTTATTTATAGCGATCAGCTCGATTGGGCAGGAAAACCTCTTCAAACAGGAGAGCGTATCGGTTTGCTAGCTGACCCTGCACAAATGAATGTAACGATTTGGATACCAGCATCAGATGCTATTAATTTAGAAACAGGCGCAGATGTTAAACTTTATTTACATATTGCACCGTTGAAATCATTATCCGCTACGCTTACAGAGACAAGCTTTTCTGCTCAACCTGGGCCTGATGGCGTGGTGAGCTACCGTATTAAAGCGCATTTAAATGATACTGATCTGGCGCGTATTGGGTTAAAAGGTACCGCAAAGATTTATGGAGAGCGTGTGCCTTTAATTTATTTATTGCTGCGCAGACCATTAGCCAGTGTGCGGGCCTGGAGCGGATGGTAGATATCGTTAGTACGCCCACGTATGTACAGCCAATGCGTGAAGAAATTCGCGTGTTAACTGCCAGCGCTCAGGAAGATGGCTCTCCCGCCTGGCAACTGCTAGACCCTGTACGCAATCGTTTTTTTCGCATTGGTTGGTTAGAGTTTGAATGTTTGCTGCGGTGGGATCTCAGCAATGCAAGCACAATTGCCGCCGCCGTGACTGAAGAAACTACGTTGCTTGCAGCTGAAGAAGATGTTATCGCGCTAAATCGTTTTTTACAGCATCATGAGCTGATTCAATTACCGGTAGGCAGTGCGGCTGCATATCTGGCACAGCGTGCTGAGTTGCAGCGCGGTACATGGCTCAAACAAGCGTTATTTCATTATTTATTTATCCGCTTACCGCTTATTCATCCTGAAAAATATTTAAAGTGGCTTGAAAAGCGAACACGATGGATTTTTGAGCCATTGTTTTGGATCATGACCGCATTGGCAGCAATCGTTGGCATTATATTGGCGGCGCGCCAGCTAGATACCGTATTGATGCAATTAAGCGGCTCAATGAATTTTCAGGGAGTACTTGCGTATGCGGTAGCCTTATTATTGGCTAAATCTTTACATGAGTTAGGGCATGCTATTACTGCCACACGGTATGGGGTAAGAGTAGCGCATATGGGTGTCGCGTTAGTGGTAATGACACCCATGCTTTACACAGATACAGGTGAAAGTTGGAAGTTGCTGAATCACCGCAAGCGCTTAAAAATAGCGATGGCAGGGGTGGCAACAGAGCTAATGCTCGCAGTATGGGCAACCCTGGCCTGGGCATTATTGCCTGATGGTTCGTGGCGTTCAGCACTATTTTTTTTAGCGACTACTAGTTGGGTATTATCGGTGCTCATCAACGCCAGCCCTTTTATGCGTTTTGATGGCTACTTTATTTTGGCAGATGCACTTAATTTACCTAATTTACATGAGCGTAGTGCAGTATTGGCGAATCGAAGATTTCGCTCGTTCTTGTTTGGAATTACAGAGCCAGATCCTGAATATTTTCCACCTCATAAAGCGCGTTTCTTAGCGCTGTTTTCAACGATCACATGGTTTTACCGCATGATTGTTTTTTTTGGTATTGCGCTAGCGGTATACCATTATTTCTTTAAATTGCTGGGTATTTTTCTGTTCTTGGTCGAACTGGCATGGTTTATTATTGTGCCTATTTGGCGTGAGTTACGCGAATGGCCAGCCCTCACTCAGCAGGTAAGCACTGTGCGTAAAATATTCTTTGCCTGTAGTGCATTAGCGCTCATCGCGTTCATGTTTGTGCCGTGGAGCCAAGGAGTAGAAGCACCTGGATGGGGTTTTCCCGCAAATCAGCGTGTTATTTACAGCCCTCAAGCCGCGCGAATTGTAGCATTGCCTGTTAACGATAATGAGCCTGTAAAGGCTGGGCAAGCCGTTGTAGAGTTAGAAGTACCCGAACTCTATGATAGCGCTCAGCAAGCTACTATTTTAGGTAAAGCGTATTTGCAACAAGCCGCAAACCTGCCAGTGATAACCGATCGAGGTGAGGCGCTTTCAGCGAAAGCTTTGCAACAGTCTCGAGAAATGATGCAGCAAGCGCATGCACAAACCCAAGCGGCTGCACGATTGCGTTTGGTCGCTCCTTTTGCTGGCACGTTTCGCGATGCTGCCGAAGGCGTACATGTAGGAACCTGGGTATCATCGCAGCAAGCACTAGGCCGCTTGATTGATTTGCACCTCTGGCGTGCAGAGCTTTTAGTGCCTGAACAAGCTTTAGCGCGTATTGCAATTGGGCAAACGGTGAAGATGTATCAAATGCATCATGCAGTAAAGCCAATAGTCGGTAAGGTGTCTGCCATTGATTCTGTGCGTGTAACCGCATTACCGCACCCTATGCTCGATGTTCATAATGGCGGATCAATCGTTACACATCGAGAACAAAACCGTGATGTAGCAACAGAAGCGCTTTACCGCGTAGGAGTTAGCTTGCCAACCGATGTTCAAATGACCCAAGAAGCATTATATGAAGGGCGTATTGAAGCACAGCCGCAGAGTTTATGGCAGCGGTGGTTGCCACCTTTGTTGGCGGTGTTGGTGAGAGAGAGTGGGTTTTAGGGGGATGAAGTTCACGCAACCGAAGAAACTGGTTTTTTTAATGAATTACGCTGCTGATAGCCTGTCGTTTTTTCGGGTTAGCTTCATTTTATAAAATGCATTCCAAATTCCATGCCTCGAACAACCAAACTCTTTAACCCGTTCCTTGATTGTTAACTCAGGGTGGTAATTAACATATTGATGTATAGACTAATAATCCAAATTTCGTTCTTTATTAGAGGCAGGGTCTGGCGGCTTATAATTTAAACCGCCAGGTGACAGCCAGCGATAGTCTTACCTGGAATCTTTGGACAGCTTCTGTCTTGCTGCCTCCCGCATTTATGAAATCTATAACGCGTTTACGCAAATCTGTTGAGCATCTCATTTCTCAACAAAGCAAAATAATACGCATGTCTCAATAGCTGGGTGCTTGGCTATAACTAGAATGTTCTAGTTTATTACTTTACCAACTTGCCACTCTACCATTTAGATTACGAAAATAAGCAACTCCAGATGCTTGACCCGCTACAGTGTCATAATTACGTAAAATGATATCCTGCCCATAAATGTTTCTGCAATTAGACTCACTAATATGAATATAAGTTACCCCCCATCCTGATGCATAATGACTTACTTTTACGTATTTACAGGAGCTAGTATCAATACTAAAAGGGTTTGCATGTGATAATGCGGGTACTATAACAAATGCTATTACTGGAATAATTTTTTTAATAAAAGTAAATTTCATGATTTCCCTATTTTGATTTTTTAACTTATTGAAGTGAATATTATAATTGTTTTTTATTACAATGAATAGTTGTAAACCATTGTTTTTTTTATGCTTATAGGGTTGAGCAATCATGTGTAGATATTTGCCTGAATCTTAAGGTTCTATGATAGTTATGTATAGGTTGTAGATTGCCGGCCGGACTAATGATTCTGTTTGGTTGTCGATATGCCATGCTATGCATGATGCCTTTCCTTATTAATAATAAGGTTTATTTGTATGATTTAAAATTTTAAAAGGATTAAGCAGCATCATTTTTCGACAAAATCTCCATCATCTCCCACAAACTAATCGCCTCTATCCCCTCAGATAACGAATAGCGCCGCTCTCCTGAATACACCACAAAAGAACGATCGGGTTGAATATCCTGCTGAGCAAAATGAAATCCTTTTTCTAGTTTTGGTGAAGTAGAGCGTTTAATTTCAATAGCCCATTTTTGCCCATCAGGTAACTGAAGTATTAAATCAATTTCTGCACCTGCCAGCGTGCGATAAAAAAACGGGATGGTTAATGCAGGCGCAGCAGAAATGAGGTTTTCAATCACAAAGCCCTCCCAGCTCATGCCGCATACAGGGTGGCTTAATACCTGTTCAATGTTTTGTAGCGCAAGCAAAGCGTGAACAAGCCCGCTATCACGCACATATAATTTTGGAGATTTTGTTAGGCGTTTACCAACGTTTGCGTGGTAGGGCATTAAACGCCGAACAAGAAATAAATCGACTAATAAATCAACATAAGCATTTACCGCTTGCCCACGAATGCCTAATCCTGCCCCTAGCTTCGAGGCGTTAAGTGGGGAGCCTTGTTCATGAGCGAGCATTGTCCATAATCGGCGCAACGTTTCTGAAGGTAGCCGAGACCCAAACATAGGTACGTCGCGCTCAAGATAACTCACAATCAAATCGCGTCGATTCATCAAGCTATCTTTATCCGATGCACTTAGATAGCTATCAGGAAAACCTCCGCGAAGCCAAAGTGTATTAAGGTATTCATTGCCCACTTCTTGTAGAGTAAGCGGACTCATTTCTATATAAGCGACTCGCCCCGCTAATGTTTCACCTGACTGTTTAAGCAAATCGAGAGAAGCAGAGCCAAGCAACAGAAATCGACCATTTTTAAGACCTTCTCGACGGCCTCGATCAATAATGCCGCGCAAGGAAGTAAATAACTCAGGGGCGCGATGAATTTCATCCAGCACCATGAGTTTACCCATTTGCGATTCTATATATTGCCGTGCATTAACCAGTAAGTTTCGATCTTCTGGTTCTTCTAAGTCGAGGTAGATAGCGTTTTGATCGCGTGCAATCTGCTCAGCCAGCGTTGTTTTACCAATCTGACGAGAGCCTAGTAGAACGACAGCAGGTTGGCGTTCTAAAGCAGCAGTAACAATTTTATAAGCTTTTCGAGGTATCATCCTTGAATATTTACACAATCGTTGTAAATATTCAAGGATGATTGATGAGTTAGATCAGTTTTCCTACCGGTTCCCCAACCATTTTGAAAACCGATTTTTAGGTAATACCGCTTCAGCTTCCAAAATCCAAAATTTTCTTTGTACTCTATCCCAACGAGCACCCATACGTTTAGCTTCATCGGTTTCATTGTGTGGAACATCAAAATAAAGACGGCTGCTCATTTGTTTTTCAGGAAACTTATTTTGATGAAGCGTAGAGGCCCCAATGATTTTGGCTTTAGCCAGTTCGATACGTTCAATAAAGCAACTGGCAGAAGAGAGTGCAGATGTTTTTTCGGACTGTTTTTCGGATGGTTTTTCAGGGTATAGAAGAACCAGAAAATCTTTTGCCCGGGTGATTGCCACATAAAACAAGCGGCGCTCTTCAGCAAAGTCAGCTTCAGGTTTAGGAAATTCCATGCTATCCAGATACGGCATGAATACACATTTCCATTCGTTGCCTTTAGCATGCCCAATCGTTGAGATTGTTAGCCGATCAATATTTTCTTTGGGTGAACCTATAGCGTTATGGGCTTGCTGATCAAGCCATGTTAAAAACTCGGGGGCGTTGAGTTTTAATTGCTCAGCAAAATCCAGAAAACTGCCAATAGATTTTATGACTGCTGTAGCTTCGTTTTTTTGTACAAATAATCGACGCGTCGTGTCGCTTATATTTAAATGATCAATCGCATACTTAAGCAGCTCACCCGCATTCCATTCGGTTATCTTCGATTGTAAAAACTGGCAAACGCGGCCTAGTTTTTCTCGCCATTCGCGCTTAGCAAACCCTGGATTTTTCTCTGAAGGGTGAACTTTAATTAAACGGTTCTCATGGAAAATTTGAATGCCATCATGCTGTTCAATAATATCTTGTTCAGCTTCACGCCATTCTTTTTCTGAATAGCCCAAGCCAGTATAGGTTCCTAAGGCACGTACAATGGCTTTAGCTTCTGAAGAGTCGCTTACTGTTGCCATGCTGCCAGTTAATATATGCAAAATACCTCTTAGCATACGTATTTCAAGCCGATTGAAATACGTTGAAAACCCCTTGATTGCATACGGAATATTGTTGTGAATGCATGCATTTTCGATGGTAATACTTTGATGAGGATCACGCAGTAATACGACGCAGTCAGAAAGTTTAATTGTTTTTTGTTTCTGCCTTACATTATTAATGGCGCTAACCAATGTATTAGCACATTCAAAAACGGAATCGCGCGCATAAGAAATAACGCTAATGTGAGTATCTTCACTGCGGTGCGAAGAGAATTTCTGACCATTTAAAAGCTGCGCAGCCGCTCCTAACGTAGGGCCGCACCTGAAAGAAACGGTAAGCGGCATTCTGCAAATAGATACCCCAGGGAACTTTTCTTGAAATAACTCACCCATAAAACGTGGATCAGCGCCATTCCACGAATGAATGACCTGCTCTTTATCACCACTGACAATAACGCGTGTGGTGGGTTCTTGTGCAAGCCTTCCTAATAGCTCCATATGACCTGCATTTGCATCGTGCCACTCATCGGCAACGACCAAGTGATAGTGCGGTAATTCCAGTGCAGGGTATAAATGAATAATGTTTAGAACATCAAACAGTAAATCAGGTTCACTTTGAAAGTTATATTGCCCAACTTCATAACTTCTCAGTTTTTCATAGCTTCTGCATATTGAGATTAACCCTCGCGGTAATTCTAACGATTCCGCAATCGTATCATCCGATTCTTCTTCTAGTCTGCGAAGGTTTAATGTGCCTTTAAGCCAAGAAAGCTGATTAATAATCGTTTCAGCATGAAGATTCGTCAGGTCAAAATAATAATCAGGATCACGCCTAGGTGAGGCTGCGGCATGCTCAATAGCTTTAAATATCCAGGGCAGAATGTCTTCAGGCGTTGAAAGAAAGGTAGTAATCGGGTCAATAATGCCTTTTTTTTGCCATCCTTTTAACAGTTCTTCAGCGTATTCAGAATACGTTACTACGCGTATAGCATGGCGAGCGCCAGCCTTAAATAAGTAGTTTTGAAATACGCGTTTAGCCGTATCAGTAAATACTAATACCAGTGTTTTTTTAGGATCAAGTTTTTCACGTAATGCATACGATACACACTCGGCGAGAGTTGTCGTTTTACCGGCGCCAGCTACAGCCTCAATGAGAACAATACGATTTTTTGCAGTAATGATGTCGTGTTGCTCTGAGGTAAATATTGTCATTTAACCTTATCTCAACTTTATTTTAAAGCAATGGGTAAAGAGTACATTAAAAAAACAATGATGTTGCAAGTTTCGATAAGAGTAGAAGGTGTTTTAAATCTTGAAAGTCGCTATTGTTTTTTAGCAGTAACCATTATTTAAAATCTATAAAAGCTAAGGATTCAACCGCCATATTTGAAAATTCAAAGCTGTCGCGAAAATTATCCATATCAGATAAGGAATAAATAAAAGTGCTGCACGTTTATTATTGTGGAATGTGGAATTAATAAATCCAATGATACAACCTAGCAAAAGAAGTATGCATATCAAAGCAAGGCCGGGTCGATGCAGACCAAAAAATAGCCCTGGCCACGCTGCATTTAAAAAAAGTTGTGCTCCCCACAGTGCGACAGGAGGGCTTAAACGGTAGTCTTTTTGCCATGCTTGCCAACCTGCCAGGCAAATCATGATATATAACGTTGTCCATATAGGGCTTAATAGCCAATTAGGAGGGGTCCAACGGGGCTTAGCAAGCAGGCTATACCACTCGCCTGGTTCAAAATAAGCGCCAATAGAGGCTGCAAGAGTAACTAGTGCGCTGAAGAAAACTAAAGCAATCATAAGAAATCCTATCTAACTTCTAAGAACTTGTTCGTAGTCTTACTGCACCCTTGTGATTTGAGGCCAGGCGGTGCTCGAAATCCTCATTTACTTTATGTAGACTCCGGTTCCTGCGCTCCGACTACCCTCAACTGACAAGGGTTCGCTACAGACTTTGAGCAGGTTCTAAAGATATTAAGACGCTAGCTAAATGCCCATTAACAACATTATGACTTCTGAATAGAAATTATACAGCTACTTAAAAACTAAATTTATAAAAAGCTCATGATTTTGTTGTTTAGTAAAAATATTATTTTTCACATACAGGGCAATGTTCGCCAATACATGAAGGGGGAGTTGTATTAGGTTCGTTAGGATCAGTGCTTGAAGGGGGAGTAGGATTAATTGGAGTGCAGTTAATCATTGTGCATTTAATTGATGATGGAAAAGGCGCTGGTTTTTGAAGAGGGAGTGCTACATCGATGGGTTTGCCATTATTTCCCATACCAGGATTAGAGTTAAGCGCCCCTGACTCAATGGCATTAGATTGCATATGAATCGATACACTACTAATAATAGGAATACGCCCACTATTAATTAATTGGGTTTGAAAAGGGTCGGTGCCTGTATCTAACCATTTAAGAAAAACAGTGTAAAGCGTTTTCATGAGCGGCACTTGCGGAGTAAAGCCATGAATGATTTTAATTTTTAATATATTGGCATCAAAAATATTTTGTCCAGAATGTGCCTTTATATTTCCCGCATCTTTAAAGGCTTGGCTGGCAAAAGGAATTACTCGGCTTTTTCCTAATTTAAGCTTGGCTTGTAAAGTAGCATCGCTCCAATCATCAAAACTTTCCTTAGTAGGATTTAATCGTTCAATTTTTAACGATGCTGGAGTATTTGCATCTCCTAAAATATCTTTCTGTACATTTGCGAATGATTTAGCAAGTTCCTGATTATTGCGTCCACCGCCGTACAAAGGAATAAGCGCTTGTGCATAGGTGCTGGTAATAGCTTGTACATCAGCATTTTGCATACTGCCTGCGCGTGCTGCCATGAAGGCAGCATGGTGCATTTGGTTTTTGGCGAAAAACAGCAATGCATATTGAAGAATAGCTAATTTACAATTATCCATACCCACGTATGTCTTTTATTGACTGGGTATAGGTTTGTGAGTAGGTTTACATGTCTATTGTGATTTTAGATGTAAGATACAAATTTTATTGAAGTAAGATATTGATATTATTTTGCTATAAATAATTTATCTACAAATCATGTTAAGCTAGAAAATGTCATCTATTATTATATTTTTATGGGTACTATTAAGTGCAGTCTCTGCAATTTATTTTTTACAGAATAAATTTTCAAAAGGGATTGTTTTTATGTTTATATCGGGGATAGTAGCTATTTTATATGTTGTAGTAGGGTAGGAGTAACTACCCTGTTTTCATATTTATCTACCACATTTACTACATCTAGCGCCACGTGGAGGCGGTGAAAAATTTATTGTACTACCTTCATAAAGACGACCCATTCTGGTTCCCTGTCGCCGTCCATTACCTACTTCAGTTCCTTGAATTTCACTTTTAAATTTTTCTTGTTCAAGCTTTGATAATGCTTTATATGCTTCAAGAAGTTTTGCAACGTTGTTAGTCATTGGTATACCTAATTAAAAATAAACCGATTAAAATTGCCATACCCCAAAATTACCACAACCATCACACTTTGAAGGTTTTGAAGTAATAGGTATAATATTACAAGTTTGACAGGGTTCATTAAAATATTTTAAAGCTTCCCTATATGCAAATCTTTTTTCTTTATCAGTTATTGTTTGTACAATATCTTTAATTTCTTGCTCTTGTGTTTTTATTTTTAATTTATGATATTCCTCGAACAAATTTGAAGGTTGTTCATTTCTTAAGGATTGCCATTGATTAAATAATTCCACATTGGCACGAAATGAATCTGAAGCAGAATCATATTGTTCATCCCATCGTGCAACTAATGACCACGTAGATAAAAACAATTGAATCATACCAATGATGCCAGTAAAAAAGATAAATCGCGGTAAAATTTTACTTTCTAATCCAAAAGATAATGCAAAACCTCCTACCATAACAGGAATGATTACACCTAAAAATGTAATCCATATTCGACATAGTTTTAATGTATTTGTTCTTTTCTCAAATAAACGAAGTGTTCCATAACTATAATAAGCCTTGTTGTAACATTCACTTAGTATTGCAGTATTATCCATATTTTTCTTATTCAGTAATTGTTAATTAGTTATTAATATTTAGTTGCCGAATGATTATATTAGTTATTTTTTGAGATATGGCTGTAAGTAGTTTACGATATTTTTGATGGCTTCTTCAACATCTACCGAAAACTCATTAGGGGTTTGAGAAAAGGGATCATAGACTAGAACAAATCTATTTTTACTACCCTGCATGGTATATTTTTTTAAATCTTCTGAGGCTGAAGGGTTATGTGACATCAGAAATTTATTTATATTTTCTATAAGTTCATTTTCAAGCTTAAAAAATAGTTGAAATATGTTATAAATTTCCCTGCCCCACAGTGCTTCAGCTTCAAGTAATTCTGTATTTAATTCACTTTTTATTTCTATAACTTTGTTCCATCTTTTTTCAAAAATATGAACAGTGTGCCGAAAATTTTTATGCTTTTCTGACATAAATGATGAGTCAATTTGTAGCTGCTCAGGTATTTTTTGTTCTTCTGTTGAATAATCTGGATTTCTTACAACGTTAAACTCTTCTCTAAGTTTATAGGTACATTTTAGAATACGCCTAGTAAGCTCATATTCAACTTGACCTTTGAGTTGACGATTCCAAGTGCTTAAAGCCTTATAAGCAATACATGTGCTTGCTATTGCACATAAAGCTAGCACGATATCTTTGATGGTAGTAACTAACTCGTTGTAATCACAGCCCATATAAAATTCCTAAAGGTTTGTCTGAGTTTATGATTTAGTTATTTTTTAGTTGTGCCAGCGGTATGATTTTCTGTTTCTGTTTCTGTTTCTGTTTTTTGGGTAGACAGTTTTATATAATTTAAGAAATTTTTTACTTTTTGGTACAAAGAGTCAGTAGTGAAGAATCCATTTATAACTTTATTAAAAGGATCATCTTCAAAGGGAGGATAAACTATACATATGCCATCTTTTACTTCATTTTGTATGTTAGTTACTCCAAATACATCTGCCTGTCTATAAGCTACAAAACTAGGATGTTTAATAAATGGATGATCACCAATATTTAAAATACATGTTGGTTCATACGGAGATTTAAGTGCTTTAGTATCTTCAGGTACTGAGCTTATGTTAACGGCAATGAGGCATTCACTTCCCTGTCTAGGATAAAAGACTGGGTCACTGCATATAATATAAAGATGATTGCATTTCCCTGAAGGCATGAGTAAAGAGCCTTTTTTAAAGGGAGTGTAATGACCCATTTTATTAGCCTAGTAAATTAAAGACTCACTATTATAAACTTATAACAGGTGATTATTAATTTACTATGTAGCAATTAAGCTAAAATATTTTTTCTTGCCTCTAGTAAATCTTTTTGACTATAGTAAAAGTCTATAAAGCATTGCACTTCTTCATCTGTTTTCTTCAATGCTTTAAAAATACTTTCTGGTCTGATTGGTTTAGAAGTTTTTCCTGGATTTTGCCATTCTGGACAATTTTCATGTAGATAATTAACCATTTGAAATCTATCTAGATGTTGGTAATTATCGAAAACTTGATCTAAAATTTTAAGGTCAATATCTCTTAGTTCTTCTAAATCTTCCCTAGTAAAATTTCTTTTTTTAAGAGATATATCGTGGTCTGGTTCTTTTTTAATCCATTCACACCAGTCAGGCGAAGAATTATTTTTTATTAAATCATAAGTTTTAGATAAAACAGGGCCATGTTTCATAGAGACAGCATCATCGCCACTTATTGACTCAGCAAATCTTGCCATCGACTCTCTATCTGCTAAATATAGTAATTTTAATATTTTCATGTAGGACATGGGAGTATCTCTCTTAGATAAGAGATAAGCAACCATTTGAACTACACGACTTTCTAAAAACACTGTATTTTCCTTATAATTTAATCAATTACTTAAGCCAAAAAGAACTTGTTTCCATGGTCTTATTTATTATATTGTATTGTACAGTAAGAAAAGCAAGACATATATGTATCGTCTAATTTGAAATTAATATAAATTATTTATGCTGTATATTATCCATCCAATTTTGCCTAAATTGTTCTGACCTACCACGTTCATTCTCTAGGGCTAGTGTTAGCCTCACCAAGCTCTGTTTGAAGCCTGTTAATCTTGTTTTTAAGGGCAGCTTCGATAGCTTTAAATCCATCATAACTACGATCAGGTACTTTGACGCCATCTATAACCCTCTTGGCTACCCGTACTTTCATTACGCACTTCTGATATTCATCTTTAAAGTTCACATATAAGTAGGCTCTAGATACCTTAGCTATTTGGGATATCGCTACAAATGTAACTGTTTTGTTACGTTCTTGTAAGTAAGCTATACTTTCTACAGCACGTCTTTTAGCGTTGCTTCTAACTAGTCTAGCCTTAGCCAAGGTTTCTATTTGTTTACTCATGAGTCAAACTCACTTTAGTAAACTTAGAATCATTACCTTTATATAGACCATCATTTTCAATAGCAGAAATTATATTTTCAATACTGCTAACAACTTCCTTATTTTTCTTGAGTCTAACATCAGTAATTTCAAATAGACGTTTTCTACCTGTTGTTTCTAATTCTTTAAGTTTAATATCTTGAGAGTCGGCACGAAAGTGCTTACAAGTTAAGCAAGCATTAGCATGACCACACGCATTATTTTTCACACACAGGGCAATGTTCGCCAATACATGAAGGGGGAGTTGTATTAGGTTCGTTAGGATCAGTGCTTGAAGGGGGAGTAGGATTAATTGGAGTGCAGTTAATCATTGTGCATTTAATTGATGATGGAAAAGGCGCTGGTTTTTGAAGAGGGAGTGCTACATCGATGGGTTTGCCATTATTTCCCATACCAGGATTAGAGTTAAGCGCCCCTGACTCAATGGCATTAGATTGCATATGAATCGATACACTACTAATAATAGGAATACGCCCACTATTAATTAATTGGGTTTGAAAAGGGTCGGTGCCTGTATCTAACCATTTAAGAAAAACAGTGTAAAGCGTTTTCATGAGCGGCACTTGCGGAGTAAAGCCATGAATGATTTTAATTTTTAATATATTGGCATCAAAAATATTTTGTCCAGAATGTGCCTTTATATTTCCCGCATCTTTAAAGGCTTGGCTGGCAAAAGGAATTACTCGGCTTTTTCCTAATTTAAGCTTGGCTTGTAAAGTAGCATCGCTCCAATCATCAAAACTTTCCTTAGTAGGATTTAATCGTTCAATTTTTAACGATGCTGGAGTATTTGCATCTCCTAAAATATCTTTCTGTACATTTGCGAATGATTTAGCAAGTTCTTGATTATTGCGCCCGCCGCCATACAAAGGAATAAGCGCTTGTGCATAGGTGCTGGTAATAGCTTGTATGTCAGCGTTTTGCATACTGCCTGCGCGTGCTGCCATAAAAGCCGCATGGTGCATTTGGTTTTTGGCGAAAAACAGCAAGGCATATTGAAGAATAGCTAATCCGCAGAGCGTGATAATAGGGGCTGCAATGGCAAATTCAAGCATTGTTGCCCCGCGTTGTTGCTCACGCTGAGGTATGGCTCTTGAGTACGATTTTGCTTGAGCTGATGCATAAACGGTGCGTAAGCCTCTAGATGCTGTTTTTGCTACTTGAAAGAAGGGGTGTTGAATACAATCGCCAGGTTTGATTGTGCAGGCGGCAATCGTACCTGCTTGTAACTCTAATACATGGGTAGCGGATGGCTCGCTGATGATACGCCAGGGTTTTAGCTCAGAAACTGCGCGTATCACAGAGCCATCTTTATCAAGAAATACTAAATCGATTGCAAAATTCATAAAGCAGGTATGAATACTATTACAGTCTATAAGTAATAAACCTGAATGAGTGGAGGAGCCTTGAGTTTGAGAGGTCGTACTCGGAAACTGTGCTAAAAACATAAGTCCGCGTAACCTAGCAAAAAAAGAGTTTGCTAACGTAACGAAAAACTTGTGTTGCCCTGATAAAGTTTGTAGGGTAGCGTATCTCATAACCCAGACTGCATGAATTTCATAACGATAGGGAAAAATAAAACAATAAATGTACAGGGAAAAATAAAGGCAATCAGTGGGAAAAGCATTTTAACTGGCGCTTCCATTGCCAATTTTTCTGCGCGCAAAAATCGTTCATTACGGCGTTGATCTGCTTGCGTTCGCAATACAACGCCTAAACTCATTCCCATTTTTTCAGCTTGAATAATTGCAGTAATGAAGCTGCTAATACTAGGTTCTTGTAATCTATTCGACATATTTTTCAGAGATTCTGCTCGTGTTCGGCCTGCACGAATATCGCGAATGACGCGCTGAAACTCATCTCGTAATATACCTTTAGGGCTTTTCAACACAGCTTGCGTCATTGCACCTTGTAGGTTCAAGCCTGCTTCAACACATAATGTAATAATGTCTAGAAAAAAGGGAAGTGTTTTTAAAAGCTCACGCCGTCGGGCTGCCAGACGATCCTTAAGCCAGATCATAGGGTAAAGCCAGCCGATAAGGCCTCCGACTAATTGAACGCTGAGATAAGTTTGGAGAGTAAAGGGAACGGTACTTTTGATACCTTCAAATGAAGCTAATACCCAATGGCATATAAACGCCATACCTGTGGCGCATAATAAACGTGAAGCAATAAATTGAACGGGGTTTAAGCTGTAATCTAATCCTGCTTTACGTAAATACACTAACAGTGAGGCTCTTAGTGAATCAGAGATGAAGGGGTTAAGATAAAAACTCACCCACTGAATAGGCCACCAAACGATACGAAAACCTAGTGGAGGGCTATCTTTGTAATCTCTATTTTCAGAAGGCACCTCGGCAATGAGCTGACTCACGATGCCTGCAATCAGGGCAACGGCTAGCCCGATAGTAAGCGCCATAAAGGTAAGAATAGACTGATTGGCAGACATAGTGGATATACTTAATTCAAAAAATTTAAAGATACGAATTTGTTTAACAAATGCTACAAATAAAGTAGTTTAGTCAACGGGTTATCTTAACTAGAGCAAACCATACTTTATAAAAGCATTACATTCTGTGTTTATGAGGTTCTGTTCTAAACATCAATGGCGATAATGCGACGGATAAAATAAATACCTAAACATTCTAAAAAACCTACGATTGCTAACGTTCCCCAACCCAGACGGCTATTCCATAATAAGCTCATGGCTTCAGGCTCCAGCTTATTAAGAACAAGCATTAATAAAATGGGAAGCAAGCTGACTACCCAAGCTTGAAGCTTGCCTTGGGAGGTGAGTGCATTAATTTTTCCTTCTATTTGAAGGCGGCAGCGAATAGTATGCGCAGTACGTTCTAACGTTTCAGCGAGTCCACCACCTGTTTCAGTGGCAATACGCATAGCAGAAATCACCAATACCGTTGTTGGTGTTGGTACTCGTCTGGCTAAGTTATTTAAAGACTGTTCTAAACTCACACCTAATCGTTGCTCGCGAAGCAGCAGTGAAAATTCTTGTGATAAAGGCTTTGGTGCTTCAATTACAAGATGTTGAATTGCTGAATTTAAACTTGACCCTGCACGAAGGCCGCCTGCTAACATCATGAGTGCATCAGGTAACTGTTCTTCAAACTGCTGAAGACGTTTTTTTCTCATGTGGGCATAAAGAAAGCGTGGAAGTAGGGCAAGGGTACTAAATACACATAGCGCTAGTACAATATTTCCAGTAAGAGCCCATATAATTAACCCGCCACACGCCATAACGCTTAGATTAATAATGAAAAGCTTTGAGGGATCAATAAATAAAAAGAACTCTTTAATCTGAAACTCAGCCCGATGCGTAAAGTTAGAGCGGTATTGAGAAAGCTTTTCTGAGCCAGTATCAATCGTAAACCACGTTAACAAGCCTGCGGCAATCGCAAGCAATAAAGGGATTAGTATATAAATCGAATTAATGGCGGTGGGGTGCATTGATGCTATCTTCCAAATAAGCACTGTGAGGCTGAAAAAGACTCATATCTACAGGATGCCCAATCGCTTGAAGCTCTTCATAAAAGCTGGGAACCATATTGCAACCAGTAAAAAATCCAAGCGTTTTATGTGTATCAGGATGGTAGCCTTGATGCGTAAATTTAAAGAGTTCTTGAAGTTGAAGTGTTCCTGACTCCATGCCAGTAATTTCAACTATATGCGTGATCATTCGGCTGCCACAGGCAAAGCGGGTTTGTTGAACAATAATGTCTACGGCAGAGGCGATTTGCTCGCGAATTGCACTCAGCGGTAATTCCATTCCAGCCATAAGAATCATGGTTTCAAGGCGTGCAAGCGCATCGCGTGGGGTATTGGCATGTAATGTAGTGAGTGAGCCTTCATGCCCTGTATTCATGGCTTGAAGCATATCTAGCGCTTCGGCACCACGGCACTCGCCAACTACAATTCTGTCAGGGCGCATGCGAAGGGTATTTTTAACAAGGTCACGAATAAGAATAGCGCCTTTACCTTCTAGGTTGGCGGGGCGTGATTCCAGGCTAATTAAATGGTCGTGGTGTAATTTAAGTTCCGCAGCATCTTCAACTGTGATGATACGTTCATGGGCGGGGATAAAATTAGAAAGAATATTCAATAATGTTGTTTTCCCTGACCCTGTTCCGCCTGAAACAATAATATTTTTACGCGATTCAACACAAATTTTGAGAAATTCAGCCATCGCCTGGCTAATAGAACCAAACTGAACAAGATCACTGGCTTCCAGTTTACGTTTAGAAAACTTACGAATGGTCAGGCAAGGGCCTTTGAGAGCAAGCGGCGGAATGATAGCATTAACTCTAGACCCATCTTTTAGCCGAGCATCAACCATTGGGGAAGATTCATCAATGCGGCGGCCCAAAGGTGCAACAATTCGCTCAATCACTCCCATTACAGCGCGGTCGCCTGTAAATGTTAGAGGGTAGCGATGTAATCGGCCTGCACGTTCAACGTAAATCTCATCGAAACGATTAACCATGATTTCAGATACGCTGTCATCATTCAGCAATTCTTCTAGCGGGCCTAAACCTACTGCTTCATTAATGACTTGTTTGCATAAAAGCTCATGATCAAGAGTGGCAGGAATTTCATCACGAAGTTCTTCTAAAATTTGTCGAATGAGGCTATCAGCTTCTTTTCTTAATCGCTCATCTGTCATGCCATGAATGTCATGGCGACGTAAATCAATCGTTTCAAGCAACTTATTATGGAGCCGTTGCCGCCATTCAAATTCTAATTTTTTTTCTAAATCGCTAGATGCGATGTCACCATTGAATACATCTGAAGAAGCGTAGCAGGATGCATGATTACCTTGGCGATTAGAAGCCAAACTTTCATGTGTTCCAGTGTTGTTGCGTTTATTTTCATCTAGTTGAGTAGCGGAAAAATTGTCAGTAAAGTTATCAGCAAAGGGGTGAGGTTTACGTTGATGATCATCATGTGTGTTTTCAACAACTCGCAAATTAAACGCAGCAATATTAATAACATCAGTAGATTTTAAGGGGCCATATTGAGCATCAATACGTTGACCATTCACACTGACCCCAATAAATGCGCCCATATCTTCAACAATTACACCTGAAGGGGTATTGAAAAGCCGAGCATGTTCTTTTGCAATGCGCCAATTATCTAGGCGTATTTCATTTTGAGCGCTTTTGCCAATCACACACTCATCAGGAACTTCAATGCTCTGTGTGTGTCCATAACTGTTTGTAACTTCTACCTGTATCATGGCTTAATTACTCTGTTCAGTCATAAAAGAAGACATAGGTTTTGGGTCTTCAATATATTCAGTTTTTTCTACTGGCTTTTCAGCATTATTAAGCGCAAGAGGTGCTGGCACTGTGGGTGTGGGGGAGGGTTGAGGGCTAGGTGCAATCGGTTTTTCTGCGATGCTATTACCAAGGATTTTCTTTTTTGTAAGCTTGGCATTTGAGAGTTTTGCAGAAGGTGCTTTTTTGCTGTTTTTTGCATTGGCTATAATTTTTCCTGCAGTATTTCCTACAGTATTGTTTGGTACAGATAAGATTGAGGGTGGGTTTATAGCTGCGGCAGTTTTACTTTGGTTTTCTGAAGCGCGTGTTTTCAAGGGTTCAGCAGCTTTATTAGTGGGTGCTAAAAGTGCAGGTGAGTTAGAAAGTGATGAATCAGTTTTAACTTCTTGTGTTTTAAGAGACGATGATGATGCCAAAGCTGTAGCAGCTACAGGAGAAGCAGTGTTTGCATTAGGGGGTGATGAAACAGTGGGAGTATTGCTTTGAACAGGCTGAGGTGAAACATGAGGAACAATAGGCGCTAAGAAGGCGGGTGTTTTACCGCTTTCTTGCTCTAAACGTTGCGTTGCTTGTTGAACACGATCAACCATTTCAGGGGTACGGCTATCTACAATGGTAGGGGTTACAAATACCACTAATTCAGTTTCATCATTTTGATAGCGTTTTGAGCGAAATAATGCCCCAAGTACGGGAACATCACCTAATAGGGGAACTTTATCGAGATCGCGTGCGCTTTCCCGTGTGAGTAAACCAGACAGAACAATCGTATCGCCAGCTTTAACATTAAATTCAGTAGTAGTACGGCGTGAACGCAAAGCAGGGCCTGCTGCCGTATTAAAAGAAGCATCTATTGTGCTCACTTCGCTTTCAATAGAGGCACGAATGGTGCCATTACGGTCTACTCGCGGTTGAATATCTAATTTAATACCATATGATTTAAAAAGCACTGTTTGCCCATTAATCGTTGATACTGTGTAGGGATATTCTCCACCAGCTAAAAAAGTAGCTTTTGCACCATTACGAGCAGAGAGCTGAGGTTGAGCAAGAATAGCTGCTTTGCCTTCATGCGCCAGTAAGTTTAATTGCGCATTTAAACCCATGTTGATAGCAGAAAGCACATTTAACCCCGAAGGTACTGAAACGCTGCCTTCTCCCGTTGGATTCGTAATGGGAGCATTACTCGATTGAACATTAATTTGGTAAGGGCCATCGGTGCCGCGTCGCGCTGGTGACCATATTCCACCAATTGCTCCACCGCCAGTAGCATTCCATTTAAGCCCAATTTCGCGTAATTCCTTAGAAGGGAATTCAACGACCTTCACATCGATCAGTACCATTTGTTCCCAACCTAATCGATTGGTAAAGTTCACAATTTGAGGGTAGCGTTTAGAAAGCTCTTCAATTTTTGCTAAATCTAGATCAGTAAGTTGATCGCCTTCAACAACAACTTTATCTCCAATAATCGATGTTTTAGCATTAGGAATACTTGATAAAAAAGCGGCTACTTCACGTGCAAAACGGCTGGTTTCGCCAGGAACAATATGAATTTTAATACGTTGTGAACGGCCTTCTTTATTCCATACAAATAGCGATGAAGTTCCTACCGCATTGGCAAAAACCAATACTTCTTTGTTATCAAGTGCGGCAGCATTCATGACCTGACCATTTCCAACTGCAATGCGTGCAACCCCAGGGGCAGGAAATACACGTGATTCGCCCGCAAACATTTCAATTTCAGTCGCCGCGCTATTATCTGAAGTTGTAAATAGAGAAAAGGTTGAAATGGATCGGTTTTTTTTATATAAGATTTTACGAGAGGTTTTTCTAGGGCGAACAACGGTGGTAGAAGAAGAGCTAATCGAGCCTACAAATGCAGTTGCAGGAATGTTAGAAATGCTTGCAGTATTGACGGCTGGTGTTGCAGGAGAGACTGCAGGGGCTGGAGCAATTTGCGCGCTAGCTACACTAGGAAAAACCATTCCAAAGGGGGTACAAGCCGTACCCAACATAAGCGCTGTATAAAGCTTCGTATAGGTAGTTGGTGTAGGTACATAGATAGACAATAATACATTCGGTACGCAATATTTTTTTCGAAATGTTTTGAATCTAGCTTTAACTAAAGGGCTATATGTTTTGTAAGCTAAAACTAGAGTTTCGCATAAAGCGTACTGAGTTCCTGTCACGGTAGGTTTCTCCGTAAAGTATTGATTTTATAAAGATGGTGTATTGTAGTTTATTTTTTTGATTTTGTTAATAAGTATTTGAAAATAATAATATTTTTCTGTTTTTTTAAATTTTTACGTGTAAAAAAATGAAATTAAAAGTAAGCTAATAAAAGGTTAAATAGTCAGTATTGATGCCGTTTAGATGAGATACCTATGGCAATCGTTAGATGATAAAAGCCTTAAAAAATTGATGTTTTGTAGTTGTTATTAGTTATGTATTTTGAGTATATGCCTGTCTTGGTTTATTTAATTAACACATGACAGGCATGATTATTTATGTTGAGAGTTGGGCAAACTTCAACAGTGCTTAAGGGCGAGCAAGCTCAGCTAGATTTAGTTTTTTAGACAGCATCGTATTTTCTTGCTGAGCTGTCGTTGGCGTTGGGGCTATATCGTGACGTTTGAAAAGATTTAGCGCTTCTTTAGGAACATTCGTTTGGGATTGACCGCCGTAAATGACGGGTACAAGTGAGGAGTTATTTTCAGTTTTAGGCTGCGGTAGTTCAGTGGTTGAATTTTTCCCTAGAAAGCTAGAAAGATCAACCTGAGCAGTACTAATGGGATGTTTATCTTCAGGGTTGCGAAGCAAGGCAGTAAGTTTGCCAATTTCACGCGCGGCAATCACATTTTTAGCTTGTTCAAATGTTGTATTAAGCGTTATGGTTGTGTATTGCTGATGGCGTGCTTCTTCTTGCTCTGAGCCATGCGTTGCGCGTTGGCCTGTTGCCATTACTTGTATGCTTTGCAGTAGTGGGAACGTAACTTTTTTACTGTTCTGATCAACGGTTACGATTAAATCAATGATATCACCTGGTTCTAGCATTCCAGAGATAGAGTTAATTTCATCAACAGGAACGGTTACAGCACGATGCCCTGCCTCAATACGGCTTGAGAATACAGGTGTTCGTTTGTCTTCAAGTAAGCTCCATGCCACCATATCTCCTGATTTCAAATCATAAGCCAGAGTTTGGCCTTCAATCCGATCAAATTCATCGGGAGAAATCGCGGTAGAAGGCACATAGTCAGCAGGAATAGGGCGTACTGCTAGATTTTCAGAAGACACCTTGCTTCCTTTAAGAATGTCGTGTTTTGCTACCACCACATTGATTGTTTTGCCTTTTGTTCGCGCCTCAATGGCTGCCATTTCACTACTTAAGTAATTTCGTGCCCCTATGGCAGCAATTAAACCAATGCTAATTGCAACGGCAAACACAATCCAGGTTTTTTTTAAATGAGGAAGTTTGATTTTAGGCATGAGTAATACTCTTTTTAAAGAGGAATAGATAAAGAAAAACTGAAGCGTTGATAAGCGCTTTGAAATGCTTCAACGAGCTGCCAAAGAACACTGTTAGGCGTAGAAAGCCCAATGCCTAAAGCGAGTACCAGCACAACGCAGACACACAAGTATTCAACTGAGGCTTGCCCATATTGTTTGTGTTGACGTTGTTGAGTAAAAAAGGAAAGTCTGTATTTCATCGAAGGTTATCCAATTGCTCAGTGGTATTGAGCACGATAATAGTCTGTGCTAATGCATTTTTTGAGATGGTAGCCATCGCCTCTTTGTTCTTTCCTTTGAAGAAAAGCGTTGTTATCAATGTATTGTGAGTCGCTCGACTTTCTTTTTCTAACTCAAAGCCTTCGTGAGCTAACAGACGTTTTAGATAGTTGCTATTGATGTCGAGTGCGTGTTGATTACTAATGATGAGATGTTTAGAAAGAATGCCAGCATCTTGTGAAACAATATCGCTGGTAATTTGAGAGGCTGCGGGTAGCCGATTGATCCAGCGCTGGTGCTGTTCTTGAATAGCTGAGTATGTTTCATGACCACGTTTAATGTTCGTTTGTGAAATAGTTCCACGTGTTCTTTGGCCTAATGCTTCTATTTCTACACAAAGATAATATTCATGCTGAGAGCCGTGAGCGCGGCCTAGTATTATTTTTGAATCTATTTTATTTTCTACTAAAGGTGAACCCCATGCTTTTTTAAAGGCTTCAACTACAACCGAAGCAGGTTGTTGAGAGCTAAAAACAAGTACCTGCATAGGCAAACCGTTAACAATCAGTTCTTCAGCAAGAGGCGTAGTTTGAATGTGAGCTGGCAGAGTGATGGATGGCCATTGTGTTAAGCGAGGCAATACAGCGCTAAACGCTGTTGATAATGGTATAAAAACCAAGAGCAAGTAGCTCCATACAAAAACTAGACGTTTAACTTTGCGGTGAGTCAACGTAAGTTGAGAAACAATATTAAGGAATATAGTTTTATCGTGTTTCATACTATTGAGCTTTCAGGCGATCTTCAGGAACGACATCGCGCCAAAAGTCGAGTTGTCCTAATTTAGGCGCTGAAATATTTCCAGGAAGATCAATGCTTCGAACAACGGCATCAACGAGAGGGCTAATATTTTTTAATTTTTGAGCAGGAAAAATACTGGGGTTTTCGAAATGTGTTTCGATATTGCTAGGACTCCAGGCTGTCCAAGGTTGTATAAGAAGGCTCGTACTACGAGACATTACAAGATCTAAAGCATCAAAAGGTTGATAAAAGCGTAATCCTTGAGGAACATTGGCTAATTTGACTGAAACATTGACGGTATAAATACCCTGAGCAGGCAACGCTAAACTATCTTTTAGCAAAAAGGGAAGGCCGTCTGAGGCTGGTGAAAATGAATGGCTTTTTTTATCGTCCATGCCAAAGCTGATTTGAATATCGTTACTAAAGCTTTGTATAAGAGCGGTATCAGCAGGCGTGCGCCAGAATAAGTTTTGATGAGATTTAAAATCCCCCGCTACGTCGTTCGTCTTGACAGGTGCATCAGGATTACTAAAAATACGGCGACGAATATTATCAGCAAGATATTGACGGCGTGCGGGGGTATTCAGAGTTCTTCCTTTTATTGCCCCAGCAAACGCCGCATAACGGCTGGCAATTTGTGTGGTATGGCTAATATCTTGATATTTTGCAATCATGGGAATGATAAGAAAAAGAGGGAGTAGCGCTAGCAAAATAATCAATAACTCAGTAATAGCTTGGCCTGAAGTCTTTTTTATCACGGTAAAAATTTTCATGGCAACACTACGCCTTGCATTATCTGAGCTTGTTTAACATGGGTAGGAGAATGAATGAGGCGAACTTGCCAGTAAGGATTAAATAAGCTTCCAAGTTCTTCAGATTTACCGTTGGCCTGCCCATATTGATTAGCATGTGCAGTCGGCGGGCGTTCAAAAAAGACTTCTGAAGCAGAGACGGCAACAAGTTCTTTGCCTCCTGCTGGAGTGGCATGAAACTGATTTAATTTCTTGCTAGCTTTAATGCTAGATTGCCCTTCGGAAGTTCGGGTTTGATCAATTTTTCGGCGTACTCGAATTGCAAATTGTAGCCGAGGGTCATTTTCTTTTAACTGGTTTTCAGAAAGATCATAAAAGCTAGGTAAGCCAGAATAGTTCCAACGACTGCTCGAAATTACTTGAGCCAACCCGGTTGCCCCAGGATTAACTAAGGCTGAAGAATCATAATGTGTTAACTCGGTATCAATAGTAGTGGTATCGTTGGCGGCTTGAGCGCCCCAGCCTTGAGGAGTTTCACTCAACCCTCGGCACAAGGCATCACTTTTATTTTTAGGTACCCATTTCCATTCAGAAAGGGTGTCAACGGCTTTCCATTCATCAAAGCTAATTAAGTTTGTTCCTCCACGGCGCCTTAAGGCGTCTAAACGGCCTGTAGCAAGTGCACCGGGGCATACGCCAACAGGGGTACTGGGCATTTCCCAACTTCTTTTTTTATTAAAGCTATCTAGATGGGCAGCGGTTTGAGCCACGTGAGCAAAGCGTGTACGTTGTTTATCTTCATAACGAGTAATAAATTTTTGAAGTTCATCGCCTCCTGTGAGCGGAAGATCATCTACTTCGATGCTTCCATCATTACGATAGTTCGCCTGAGCTACTTCATTCATTACCTGACGACGCGCAATCACCATGCCTTGATATGCTGCATATTGCGCACCCATTAATTCTTTTCGAATAATTTCGTCTGATGTGACAGCAAGCTTTTCAATCGCTTGTGTATCAATAAGCAAGTTTTTTGTATATGGGCCAGCATAAATAGCGCTAGTATACGAAGCATAAAAGGCAGGATATTTCAGCGCACTTATAGATGTTGCACCATACGTTGAAAGTTTATCCGCGTACTGTATCCATGAAGATAAACTGACAAGCTGAGAAATAGCCACTGTATTAGCTAACATGGCACGGTTGGTATATGCCATATAGTTTAGTGTTCTTGCATGCATGATACCCGCACTGTAAGCGACAGCATCGGCTGTATTCACCAGTTTGGTTTTTTCTTGCGTAAGCTGACCAGTATTGAAGAGAAAAAACAGCGCTACACATCCTGCTATCAGCATAAAAATACCGTAGATGAGTGACTGGCCTCGCTGTAAGCGAAGTAATGCGCCTGGCTTGTTTCGACGGCAATATGGCCCGCCGTAAGGCAACGGGCGGGTAAAATACATGTTTTTTAAGATTTAGCGTGAGTTATTGTTGTTGTAGGCGCTTAAGCCTTTTTTGGTAGTGCCTTCTGTGACTGCACTTGTTGAGGAGGTTTGGGCATTGGTAACGGCTGAATCAGCAGATTGTCCTGATATTTCTTTTGCAATACCGGCTGTCTGGCTACGAATAGTTTGGCCTAAAAACTGATAAACGGCTATTGCGGCAACTGCAATCAGTGCAACGATAACAATATATTCTGTCATTCCCTGACCGCGCTGTTTTGTAAAACGTGTACTGACCCGCATGAACGTGTTTCCTAACAAAAAAATTCAAAAAGAATAAAATATGTTGTTGATTTTAAATAGTTTATGTTGGTTTGGTCAATAACTTATTGATAATGATGAGTAAAGTGATTGTGAGTATAAAATAGTCTCCCCAGTAACTATAAGGTGTTGATCCTTCTGTTGGGTAGATTTCCCCCCTTAACGTTCCGCGATAATGAATAGGAAGCTGCTTAATAATAGTTCCATGGTGATCAATATGACTGCTGAACCCAGTATTGGCTGCCCGCAGAATAGGACGTCCTAATTCTAAAGCTCGGAAGCGTAATAGTTGAATGTTTTGATCAAGGAAAGAAGTGTTTTGAAACCAACCTAAATTGCTAGGCGCAATTAGAATGGAGGCTTCCGGTAGCCATTTTCTAAGTGCATGACCATTAGAGTCTTCATGGCATATTAAAGGAGCAATATGATAGTTTTGCTGAGATTTTGAAATAATAAAGGACGATTGATCAGCAAAGCCGGGGTCTTGGTCTTTGAGAGGGATATCAAGGGATTGAGTAAACCATGAAAATCCTTGAGGGCTATATTCTCCAAAAGGCATGAGGCGGATTTTATTGTATTCTTTGAGCGTGGATGTTTGAGACGAAAGATGTATTAGACTATTGTAGCCATTGCTAGTACTAGATAAGGTAGCAATGCCCAGAAAAATATGGCTTTGATGCGTTTGAATAAACGCTTGCAATTGCGAAAGAAGATTTACAGGCATTTCATTAAAAAAAATAGGGAACGCTGTTTCAGGGGTTAGAATAATATCGGCAGGGGCTTGAGTAATAAGGGAAGTATAGGTTTGAAGCTGCTGCTGAAGGTGAAGAGGATTAAATTTATTTTCTTGTGAAATATTGGCTTGAATAAGCGTGTAGCTTAGAGAGGTTGCATGAGGCTTAACCCAGTTAGTGTAAGAGAGTAATTTTCCTATTCCTAAAATTGTTAGCCAAAAGAGTAGAGGCATTTTAAGTGATTTTAAAAGCTGAATGAAACCATTTAGCATTGAAGTGTGAGTATGGGCTTTAGTGAAATGAGTGTAAGCATAGTCACTGAATAAAAAGGCAAGAAAAAATCCACAAAAACTAAGGCCATACACACCTAAAATAGGAGCATAACCTGATAGCCAAGTATCTATTAAAGCATAGCCCAACGAAAGCATACTATAACCATTAAAAAATAAGGTACGGCTCCATTCTCCTAGTGTAAGCAATGCAGCAAAAGATAGGCTTTTATAAATTTTTTGCCATGATGTCTGAATAGGTTGAGATAGATATATCCAGTTCCATAATCCACAAGGAATTGCAGTGAAAAGGGCTAAGTAACTAGCAAAGAAAAACAGGCTTGAGATCGAGGCAGCGCTGCTTAGCCCTGCATGGTAGTGAAGGGCTAAGAATACCCAATAGTTACCTACACTATGTAACCCTAATCCAAATGTTAGGCCTCTAAGAGTCGCTATAGAAAATGATAACGTGCGTGATGATATTAGCATAAGCATTGAATACGCTAATAGCGTCAAAGGCCAGAAAGCGAGGGGCGGCCACCCAATAATTGCAAGTAAGCCTGCAAAGATTGCAACAAGTGTAGTCATAAATATCTAGAAAAATAGAAATATCTTATTTAACGGTTTAATTAATAGTAATACAAGTTAATATTATTTTTTATAGTGGTACTTACTACAAAGGTAGTCTATGGTTTTTGCTTTAGTGCCTCTTTTTTTAGGATCATTTTTATTATTTATTGTTCAACCGTTATTTGTGCAACGTATTCTTCCTTGGTTTGGGGGAGGTGCTTGTATTTGGATAACATGTACCGTTTTTTTTCAAGTATTACTGTTAGTAGGATATGCTTATTCTAGTTATATAAATAGTAAGAGGTATCCTGGTAAATTTTTGCATATTTTTATATTGTTAATGGCGTTAGTATATTGTTGTACAACAAATATTTTTCCAGAAAATTTTCGTGGTTTTTTTTCTGGGCTTGATCCTACTTTAAATATATTATTGTTATTATTTTCTACAATAGCATTGCCATTTTTTATTTTATCTACTACAAGTGTTTTAGTTCAGGGGTGGGTCTTATCAAATTATAAAAAATATAATAAAAATGTATATAAATTATTTTCTTTATCAAATTTTGCTTCTTTAACAGCTCTTTTATCATATCCATTTTTATTTGAGCCATTATGGGGGTTGTCATATCGAGTAAATTTATGGGAAAAAGCATTTTATATTTATTTATTTGCTATGTTGATTTTTACATTGCTGGTTATCTTTAAAAGTTCTGATGATACTAATGTAGTACCTAGCAGTAATGAAAGTAATCTGCCTAAATACTCAACGTTTGTATTTTGGATTGGTATGTCATTTTGTTCTTCCGTATTTTTATCAGCAATGACATATCATTTAACGCAAGATTTGCTGCCTATTCCTTTGCTTTGGCTGTTACCACTCGCAATTTATTTATTAACATTTATTATTTCATTTGCTTTTTTTAATAAATATAACTTTAAGCGATGGAAGAATGTTGCAATCGTTGCTGTTTTGTTTTCAATAGTCATTAGATATAATATAGATATTTATATTACAGTAATATTATCTTCTGTGGTTTTATTTTCTATATGCTATGTGTTTCATGCAGAGCTTGCAGATACTCGCCCAATAGAAAAATATTTAGGGCGTTTTTATTTGGCAATTTCTTTGGGTGGGGCGTTGGGCGGTATTGTAAGCGGTATAATTATTCCTTATACCTTAGGGTTATCTAACTTTTTTCATTCAGCTTTATTTTTTTGTTTTTTTATATTAATGATGAGGTTTTGTTATCGAGAGAATTTAGCAAAAATTCAAAAACAAAAAGAAAATAACATTCATCCTGAGCCATATCAAACAGAAAAAGCTTATTTCATTATTGTTGCTGAAATGTTATGTGCATTTGCTCTTTATAAATGGAATTGCCAAAAAATGGCAGACATACATTCTTATCATAATTTTTATGGATCACTACACGTTTATGAGGAGAAATGGAAGGGGGGAAAGACAGAGACATCAGTTAGGGTCTTACAAAATGGTAGCACATTGCATGGGTATGAAATTGTTAATAGGCAATCTCGCCATGAGGCTTTGGGCTATTATTCAAATTTAGGCAATATTTTTAATGCAGCAAAAAAACAATTTTATCCTATCAGATTAGGTGTAATAGGATTAGGTATAGGTTCATTAGCCGCTTATATAGATAGAGATGAAGAGATACGTTTTTATGAAATTAATCCATTAGTGGCTGAAGCTGCTCAAAATCACTTTTCTTATTTAAAAGAAGCTCATACGCGGCATGTAAAACTTGATGTGATATTGGGTGATGCGAGGCGAAGTCTAGAGAGTGAAATAGGAAAAGAGCAAAGCTTGGACGTATTAGTTTTAGATGCTTTTAACAGCGATTCTATACCGGTGCATTTATTAACTAAAGAAGCTTTAAAAATATATAAAAAGCGTTTGAATGCTAATGGTATTTTATTTATTCATATTAGTCATCGCCATATTAATTTAAAACCTATTGTTTTTCACTTCGCCAAAGAATTAAATGCTCATGCTTTTATTTTTAAAAATAAAATTATTGAAGATTATTCTAAAATGTCAGCTTCAGAATGGGTAATTATGACAGCGAATTTAAATATGATTGAATTCTTATTGAAGCAGCCTTCCATATTTGTTTTGAACGAAACAAAAGGAATTTCAATGTGGACAGATGATTATCATAGTTTGCGTTGTTTATGGATTAATTATTCATGCAAAAATTAATGCCTATAGCGTATTCAATCTTTGTATGCTGCATTAGTTGATTTTGTGAAATAGTTAAGGCAGCTTCTTATCTTGATTTAATCACTTGCTGTATGATAAGAAGCGCCGAAATTATCATTCAAAAATGAGATTGCTACTATTGGTATAGTTTAAGTAGAACTTTATTTGGATTCCGCAATCTACGCTAAGTAAGCATAAAATATGCTTACTTAGTTTTAAATTGCTATAAGTCTTTAAAGTAGGATTTGACTTTACCCATTTAACTGACGAAGCTTTTTTCGACGTGTAGTTGAGGCTACTAAACCTAGCCCTGCTAATAACATTGCCCACGTTTCGGGTTCAGGAGCAGTTAATGCTATTTGTGTCATATCAACTGGGCCGTTTGCAGTAAACGTTAGCCCTGTTACGAAGGCTCTTGTATTAGTAGGATCAAGGTTTGCTTCTTCAATACCAGTAACGCGAAAGCGATCGACACCTAATGCATTTACATTTTGAAAATTATAATTCTCACCTGCTAAAAGATTAGTTTGTGCATTTACCCACTGAGTACCATTCCATAATTGCAATGTATAAACACCATCGCCTACATTGGGAAGTACAACTGATGCGAAAGAAGGGCCAGAATTAAGAATAAAGTCGTACCCGATTGCAATCACAGGATCAACATAAACACGTTGGCCAGCAGTGACATTGAAAACGAAATTCCAGCCGGCTTGAGTGACAACAGGCATATAGGGATTAGATGCTGATAACCCAGGTAGCGCACCATTGCGAACGGCAAATGTCCATAAGCCAGGCGTTTCTTGAGATACGTTTGAAGTATGCTGAAGATTTAGTACATCTGCAGTACGCGAGCCTGGTAAAGTAAAGAAGTTAGTGTTATCGCCCGCATCATAGCCTGCCTGAGCAGGAACGCCTCCTAAGCCATCTACACCTTCGCTGGCTGAGCCTGTAGTCCATTGAAGTTGATGATAGCGAAAGTCAATATCAAAGTTACCCGTACCGGTATCTGCACGATTACGGAGTACTAATTGGAAATCGTTGGCTTTGTCAGTTCCATTAGAGTAGTAGCCTACTTTATCCCATGTTACAACAAGAGTATTGGCATTTGGGGAAGCTACCCAAACACTATTGCTACTATCTAATGCACTAGGGCGTGTATCTACATCTGCCCACCATGGTGCAATCATGGGTTGGTTGCTAACAGGAAACGCATTAGGTGTATAAGACCCTAAGCTTGATTCAAAGGAAATATTTCCATTATTGTTTACAAAAAAATTATTGTAAACTCCACTAAAAAAATTAATTTCGAAGGGAAGCGACAATCTGCCTGATGATTCATCATCATTAGGGAGAAGGGACTCAGTACCATAACCGCGATTTCCACCAAAGCCGCTGAGTAATTCGATTGCGTGTACTTTAGCGGATGAAAGAGCTATAAATGCTGCAAGCGCTATACACGTTTTTTTGAACCGTGGATTGCAAAACATAATTGATTCGACCTTTTATTATGCGAGAATATTAACCGTCACAAGGCTTAAAATAATAAGCTCGGGTGAATAGTCTCATGCAAATAAGGTTTTTTCAATCATTAGTGATTAATATTTATTTTTGATTATTGTTTATATAATGTTAGTCATCAATATAAATATATTTAGCGCACAAAAGCAAATGTTTGATTAGAGGCAGTAGCAGTACTACCTGTATTGATAGAAGTATTTGCATTTTTAGGAGCATAATACTGATTATTAGTTTGGGGAGCATTGCTTGCGAGGGTATTTTGCCCATTATATTGCTGGGGTGGATATTTTCCTGGGTTGTTATTTGTGGCTACAGATTTATGGTGCTTTTTAGATTTATTAGGATCATATTGTACTACAATAGGTTTTCCAGCATTATTGTAAACACGGTTAACATAACCGTTACGAAATCCTCGTTCGAAATGTCCCGTATTGTAAGCGCTTAGGCTGGCATATAGGGCATGCTGACCGCCACCATATTTAGTGCGTGCCTTTAAATAATTTTTAGTTAAAATATCGCTTCCTACGCGCATATTGGTACAAGGTTCAAATAAGCTTTCTACACTAAGACCTAGGCGTGGAAGATGTTGAGAGTTTACCTGCATGAGGCCCATGTCAATATTATAGCCATGTTGAATAAGCCATTTTGCCCATCCAATTGCTTCTGTTCTATTGGCAGGGCGACGAGCTAACCTAGCTTTTTTATAATTAATATTAATAGCCAGCGGATTGCCTCCTGATTCAGTTCTAATAACAGCAGCTACCGTTTGAGGAGCAACCTGAGGGGCGCACTGTTGAATGAGAGCGGGAGTAATATCCATATCAACCTACTATATCAAAAAGGTGTTAATGCTTTCTTTAAGCATTCTTTTTAAACCGAATTATAGATGCGGTTATTGTAGAATGTTTAATTAGGAAGCTGCTATTTACTTATAGTTAAGAAGTAAATGTTTACGTGTATTGAAGCTTTCTATTAACTATTTATTGTTACACTATTAGAAGTTATGCAGTTGGACTCGCTTAGTGTGTTGGCAACTGGCCATACTCGCGGCGTACTGTCTTTGTTGCCATACGTTGATAGAGATCAACTGCGTAACTTCTAACTATATAAACGTGATGTTAATAAAATAATTAAAATTCAATGAGTGAAGAAAAAAGTAAAGGAAAAATGCGCACTTTCTTCTCGTAAATGTTTTTAGCTTAGCACTTACGAGAAGTAGGGCAGTATATAGATAAATGTATGATCTTGTATAAAAAAATAAAACTATGGAAGTCTATTATAAGTATTAGCCCTAAATCTTAGGTAATGCAAAGTCTATTTTTAATGTATCAAGATCTGCACGAGTAACTTGTACATCTAATGTATCCATAAGCGAAAAAACTCGTTTGGTGCGTTCACCTATAAGTCTATGTTGTTCAGGTTGAAATTTGTAGTAATCATCATGTAAATCTTGTATGGGGATAAGGCCATCAATAAAAAAATCTGTAAGGGTAACAAATACTCCAAAATGAGTAACACCACTAATTGTTCCTTTAAACACTTGCCCAACCTTGTCTTGCATAAACTGGCATTTAAGCCACTGTGTCACTTCGCGGCTAGCTTCATCTGCCCGACGCTCAGTTTGTGAACAATGGATTCCTAGATCCTTCCAGGATGTTTGCGGAAGGTTATCTACTCCTAAAAGTGCTTTAATACTGCGATGCACCATAAGGTCAGGATAGCGGCGAATAGGCGATGTAAAATGTGCATACGCTTCATAGGCAAGCCCAAAGTGTCCTGCATTTGCAGGGCTATACACTGCTTGTTGCATAGAGCGAAGCATTACGGTTTGTAAAAGCGCTTTATCAGGGCGTTCGCTAATTTGCTGCATCAATAAGGCGTAGTCTTTCGTTTTGGGAGTATTACCGCCAGTTAGGCCTAAACCTTGTAATTTTAAATAGGTACGCAGTTGCTCTAGTTTTTCTTCAGAAGGGCCTACGTGAATGCGGTATAACGCGGGTGCTTCTTTTTTAAGTAAGTAGTCGGCTGCACACACATTAGCTGCCAACATGCATTCTTCAATTAAGCGATGAGCATCATTGCGGTTGCTAGGTTCAACGCCAGCCATTTTTCCATGCTCATCAAATACCAAAACGGATTCTAATGTATCAAAATCGATAGCTCCGCGTTTTGCGCGCTGTTTAAGCAGCACTTTAAAGAGATCATTTAAATAATGCAAAGGGTCGCGTAATGATTCAAATTCAGATGGCCACTCTTCAGGTTTACTAAGCCAAGTATGAACTTGCGTATAGGTGAGCCTTGCCTGAGAATGCATAACGGCAGGGTAAAACTCGTAATGCTCAAGTACACCTGTTGCGGAAAAATTTATTTCACACACCATGCACAAGCGATCAACATGTGGGTTAAGAGAGCATAAGCCATTTGATAACGCTTCAGGAAGCATAGGAAGAACGCGTCGGGGAAAATAAACCGAGGTTCCGCGTTCACGGGCGCTGTGATCTAATGCACTATCCCATGGTACATAATAGCTAACATCTGCAATAGCAACCCATAGCTTAAAACCTTTGTCTTGACGAATGGCACATACTGCATCATCAAAATCTTTAGCTGTTTCACCATCAATAGTGACAAGCGGTAGATGACGTAAATCTTTACGATTTTTACAATCTTGCGCTCTTACAGTGGTAGGGAGTTTACGAACCTGCGTAAGGACATCAGCAGAAAACTCGTGCGGCAAGCCATGTCGAGCTACAGCAATTTCAATTTCAATACCATCATCTTCTGTATCGCCTAAGATTTCAATGACGTGAAGCGTCAAGTCATTAATCTCAGGTTCAGCTTTAGCGACTACCCATGAGCCTGCTTTAGCTCGTTTTCTATTTTCAGCTTTAACAGGTAAGGAATAGGTACCAGGGCGAAACCCGCGTATATTCAAAAACCAACCCTCTACCCGGCGGTATTCAAGCTGCCCAACTAGCGTGTTAGTGCTGCGCTCCAAAACATTTTGGCAGCGAACTAAAGGGCGACGGCGATTATCGAGTCCTATACAGGCTGCTTCAATGCGGTCACCTGAAAGAATATTTTCAAGGCCTTGTAGATCTAACCCATAAACAGTTTTAGGATCAATATCAGGAATAAAAAGGGCATAGCCTTCAGGAAAGCGTTGTACACGCCCACTTAAATTTGCTTGGCTTTCCGGTAAGGTAGCGCTAGAACCTGGTGCGATTGTCCAGCCACGGCCTTGATCCACTAATTGACCTTCCCGAACCATTGCCCGAAGTCGGCGCAAGAAATGCTGCCGTTCATGATCTTTAATGGCTAATAAATCCATAAGATCGCCGAGCGATAAGGCGGCGGGTTGAGATTGCTGAGTTTGATGAATAAGTTGATAAATAAATTCTCTTGATGGCAGCGGATCAGAGTACTTTTGCTGTTCACGCGCTAGAAAAGGGTCATGCTGACGAATGTTTTTGACGCTTCCAGTTTTTTTTTCATCGTTAGAGCTTTTCCATGGGCTTTCAGCCAAATCTTTTTTACGGGAGCGACGCTGATGTTGTTCTTTACGTTCTAAGGATGATTTTATTTTTTGAGTGTTGCTATTCTTCTTGGTTGTCTTTTTCATTGTGCCTATCCTGATTCATCGTTGGCCTTTGCTTATTTATGGTGGTGTCTTTGCCAGACGAAATTATAGAGTTTTTAATATCCCCAGTCATTGGGGAGGCTAAAGTAGCGGGTTCTTCATTAGGTAGCAGTTTACCACTGTTTTTAGTAATCGCTTCTTCTGTGCGTTTGTTAAGAATAATAATGCTAATACGCCTGTTGCTGGCATCCGTAGGATCATCTATTTTGAATGGAATAGAGGAAGCAAGACCTACTACTCTTAATACTTTATGCTCTGCTAAACCTCCGATGATCATTTCGCGTCTTGCAGCATTCGAGCGGTCAGCAGAAAGCTCCCAATTACTATAACCTCGATCACCACTACTATAAGGAGTAGCATCGGTATGGCCTGAAATACTAATACGAAATGGTACTTCGTTTAATGCTCTACCCAGCTCTCTCAAAATATTTCTTGTGTGTGGTAAAAGATTGGCATGTCCTGAATCAAACATGGCTCGCTTTTTTCCATCAATCAGCTGAATACGTAATCCTTCTGGTGTAACATCTACTAAAATTTGTTCTTTGTACGGTTCTAGAGAAGATCCTTCTGCTTTAATCATTTTTTCAGTTTTTGCACGCAAAGCCATCATACGTTTATATTCAGCTTGTAGAATGTCATTCTCACCGGGTTTTATATTTAATACTTTTACTTTACGTTCATTATCACCGCGAATAACTTGCCCGGTGCTGCGCGTTAAATCCATACCGCCCCCAGGAATCACGCTCGAACTATCACCGCTACCTTCTCCGCCAGGCATTGAAACTTTAAGCGGCGATTGAAAGTAATCAGCAATCCCTGCCATTTGCGCTTTGGTGGTAGAGCCTAAAAGCCACATAAGCAAAAAAAATGCCATCATCGCTGTTACCAGATCAGCGTAGGCAAGCTTCCAGGCGCCGCCATGGTGACCACCATGACCGCCTTTTTTGACTTTTTTGACGATAATCGGGCGTTTTTCTTCACTCATAGTGTTACTTGCCCTTCATCGCTTTTACATGTTCTTCTAATTCTTTAAAGCTGGGGCGATCAGTGGAAAAAAGTACTTTTCGTCCAAACTCTACTGCTACTTGTGGTGCATATCCATTCAAACTTGAAAGTAGTGTGAATTTAATGCATTCATACACTTTGCCATCTTCTCCCATTTTATTTTCTAAAATACCGGCGAGAGGAGCTACAAAACCATATGCCATTAATATCCCTAGAAAAGTTCCTGTTAAGGCTGTACCGATCATAGGGCCAAGTTCTTTGGGAGGAAGATGCAAAGAACCCATCGTTTTTACCACACCCAGCACACAGGCTACAATTCCAAAAGCGGGAAGACTATCTGCCATTTTAGCAATAGCCATAATAGGAACATGAGCTTCATTATGATGTGTTTCCATTTCCTGATCCATTAGCGATTCAATTTCAAAGGCATTTAAGTTGCCTCCTACCATCATGCGCAAATAGTCAGTAATGAATTCAACAATGTGATGATCATGGGAAACAAGATGATATTTATTAAAAATAGGGCTGTTATGCGGGTCGTCAACATCACCTTCAATCGACATAAGGCCTTCTTTACGTACTTTAGAAAGAATTTCATAAAGTAGGGCTAGCAGTTCCATATACATAGCTTTGTTAGCATTAGAAGGTTTAAAACTTCCTGGTAGAGCTTTTACGATTGCGTTAAGAGCTGCTTTACCATTGGCAGCCACCATTGCACCTAGTGCACCCCCACCAATCACAACGATTTCAATAGGATGCCAGATAGACGCAAGCGAGCCTCCAGACGCTAGAAAGCCGCCAAAAATGCAAACACATACAACAACCCAGCCAACAATCACGAACATATCTGTGAGCCTTTAACCTAGTGGTATTAAGCAGAGTTTTGAACAATATTTATTATTGCCTCCACGTATGCTAAGCGCTAGCTAGGGCGCTTTTAATAGAGTTTTATCGGCTATTTAGTATCAGGAGTTCATTCAAATGATTGTAAATAATTTAGGGAGCTTAAAATCTGGATGCTTTATGTCAAATGAAAAAATGAATTTTTTGATATTTTCTTATGATGAATATTATTAAGGAATAGTATCAAAAGGCTTCTTCGATAGATAATTGATATTAATAGACGAGATACAATAAAAAAGATAATGCTTCAAAAAAATAAATGAGCAACAACATTTATTAGCATTTCTAATGGTTATACGGTTATTTATATAGTTAATATAATTATTGAGCGCTAAATCCTATTAAGCGTTTAACAGGGGCAAAACTTAAGCGGTGATGAGGGCAAATGCCATGCTCTTCTAAATTCTTTAAATGAGCGGCAGTGGGGTAGCCTTTATGTTGAAAAAAGCCATACATAGGATATTCTTGATCGAGGTCTTCCATCAACGTATCACGAGTAACCTTTGCTAAAATTGAAGCCGCAGCAATACATGCAATTCTGCCATCACCTTGAATTTCAGTATAGGTAGGATAAGGCAAAATAGGGCTTTTATTCCCATCAATATGTACAGCAGCAGGGGCAACTGAAAGTTTCATAACCGCTTGTTCCATTCCCCAAAGCGTTGCCCCTAATATATTCAATGAATCAATGATATGAACGGGAACAATCTCAACAGACCAGGCAATAGCACACTCTTTAATAAGATTGGCTAACGCTGCACGACGCTTAGGCGATACTTTTTTAGAGTCATTTAAACCTGGTAAAAGCGCACCATCTGGCAGAATAACTGCCGCTACAACAACAGGGCCAGCTAAAGGGCCTCTACCTGCTTCATCTACACCCGCTACTTGGTTTCCTAAATGAATTAAAGAGTGGGAGATCATCACAGGTAAAGACATTTTATGCTCCCATCTGGGTTTGAATAGTTTCAGCAAGCGAATTAGCCCAAAAATTCGCCACGTCGTTATCTTGTGCTTCAACCATGACACGCAATAGGGGTTCTGTACCTGAAGGACGAATTAAAATGCGCCCTATCCCTAATAAAGCTGTTTCTGCTTCTATTCTTTTTTCCTGAATAACAGGAAATTGTGTCCAGTTTTTAGGGTTGTTTACCTTCAGATTCAAAAGTACTTGCGGGTAGAAAACAAGGTCTTGAGTTAGTTCTGCTAATGTACGGCCTTTGCGTTGTAATGCAGCCAGTACTTGTAACGCAGCAATAATTCCATCGCCTGTTGTGTGTTTATCAAGGCATAAAATGTGTCCCGATTGCTCACCGCCAAGGTGCCATCCACGTTCAAGTAATGCTTCTGTTACATAGCGATCTCCTACAGGAGAGCGATGGAAAGGAATCCTATGTTGAGAAAAGGCATGTTCCACCCCAAGGTTACTCATTACCGTTCCAACCACTCCTCCAGTAAGTAAACCTTCTTCTTGGCGATGGCGAGCCAGTATATAAAGCAGATGATCACCATGGTAAATATGGCCGGTGTGATCAACCATCATTAGCCTGTCGCCATCACCATCAAATGATAAGCCAATATCAGCATTCATTTGAAGAATTGCATCGCGAATAGCCTCAGGCTTTGTAGCCCCGCATTTTTGATTAATATTTAAGCCATTAGGGGTATTAAATATGGGCAATACATCAGCACCTAACTCATGTAGTACATGAGGGGCTGTATTGCAGGTGGCTCCATTCGCGCAATCTACAGCGATAGTAAGACCACGCAGATTAAGATCTGAGGGAAATGTACTTTTACAGAATTCAATATAGCGTCCTACTGCATCTTTAACCGGAATCGCATGTCCTAACAGATTTGACTCTACCGTAATAAAAGGAGATTCAATGGCGGCTTCAATTTCAGCTTCCATTTCATCAGGAAGTTTAGTGCCTGATGCAGAAAAGAATTTAATGCCGTTATCTTCAAAAGAATTATGAGAAGCACTGATTACAACACCTGCTTGTAATCGTAGTGCACGCGTTAAATAGGCTACGCCTGGAGTAGATAAAGTTTCTGCTAAATAAACATCCACCCCTGCAGCTACTAGCCCTGCTTCGAGAGCTGCTGCCAACATGTCGCCCGAAATACGCGTGTCTTTTCCAATCAGTACAGCAGGTTTTTCTGTTCGTGTGTGAGTAATATTTGCTTTTGCTAAAACGCTTCCAGCTGCATGACCTAAGCGCATAACAAATTCAGGGGTAATAGGATAAGTGCCTACGCGGCCGCGTATTCCATCCGTGCCAAAATACTTTCGCATAATACTGTGCGTTCATTCGTAAATAAAGATTGGCGCATTTTAGCGGATTTTTAGCTAAAAATCATATTTGACTTGCGTTTCAGAGAGATAAATTTAAATGTTCATAGCAAATAATAATGTGCACTTAGTGTATTTAAAAGTATTGGCAAGCAACAGTTAAGTTTTGTCAAAATTTTTAAAGCACTAAAACTTTTTAAAATCCACTTTCTTGTGCAAAGTATTTACCTCTCTCCATAAAGTTTTTAAATAAGCCATAACTTGGTGCTGCAGGTGAAAGTAAAATAACTCCTTGAGGAGGAGTAACTTTCGTTGCGATGTTTACTGCTTCTTGCATAGAGTTAGTTATATATACTGTTAATGCATTAGTTTTTGCCAATAATTGAGCAATACGCTGACCGCTAGGCCCCATACAAATAATATTTAAAATATTATTTGTTTCAATGTAGTTAGTAAGAGGAGTGTAATCAAGCCCTCGATCATAGCCTCCCGCGATGAGCGTAATATTTTTTTCTCGATAAGCTTCCATCGCTGCAATAGCAGATTGAGGGGTAGTTGAAATACTATCATCTACATATAAGATTGTGTTTCGTTCCCCCAATTCATGTTGCCGATGAGGTAGGCCTTGAAAATCAAACGAGGCTTCAAGTGCAAGGCGGGCATCAACCCCTAGTGCATGGAGTGTAGTTAAAACAGTACATAAATTTTGTAAGTTATGTTGGCGGGCTAAGTAAGTGTTGCGAACTTCGCCTAAATACTCGTCTTTATAGTACAGGCTATGGTTTTTAGTATGAAAAGAATTTGTGGTATTAGAAAGCAGTGCATTGGGTAGTTCAATATGGTGAGCTTTTATTGTTTTACAAGCTTCGCTTTGAATAATTTGGCTACGGGAATGTTTTAAAAGGTTAAGCTTATCTTTATAGTACTGTTCCTCAGATTGATGCCAATCTAAATGTTCTGGATACAATGAGGTAAGCACCCCTATGTCACAAATGGATTCAAAGTTTGCTGCCTGATAGCTTGATACTTCAATAACAATGATATCAAGCCCTTCTAAGTTTGCTTCGCTAACGGGGGCTCCTATATTACCTACCACTATACTTTTTTGACCAAGCTTATTTAATATATGAACAAGTAATGAAGATGTTGTGCTTTTTCCTTTTGTTCCTGTTACACAAATTGTTTTTGTAGGTATAGTTTCAGGAAACCATAAATCAAGCAATGACGTTACCGGAATACGATGGTTGATAAGATTTTGAATAAGAGGATGATATAAGCTTACTCCGGGTGATTTGATCACTACATCAGCCTGGCTAAGAGCGGAGGCAATGCTGTCGCCATATATAACAGGATAACCATTTTTTAGTAGTAACAAATCTGAAGGGTTTGAGGCTTCTGGCGTAGCTTCATCAACAAAGCTAATGTTTGCATCAGGAAAATGTTGTTTGATAAATGTACTAGCTGCAATACCTTCTTGCCCCGTTCCCCAAATCACTATATTTTTATCTTTCAATTCATTGATCTGCACAAAGCATCCTTAGGTAATCAGGAGGAACATGGTGTGGTTCTTTAATAGCAAATAAATATTGAAATCGTTCTTCAAATTTTAATTGTTCGCTTGGTTGGCTATTTAATTGTTGGCCTATTTTTTCTACAATCGCATCGTTTCTCCATTCAGTATGGGTAGATAGCTTTTGTATTAATAAGGCACTTTCTTCAATTTCACCTACACATTCAAAGGGTTTATGAGCTGAAAGCCCACATAACTCAGCAAACCCTTCATACTGAGTATTATCGTTCAGTAAATTATGTCCAAAAATTTCAATAAGCTGAGGCTTACCAAGAAAAGGTGCTAGCGCTAAAAATATAAAGCGGCATTTAGGGCAATTACAACACCAATGTTTTCCCCGCAGAGATGCGTCTTGTCGAAACGCAGTGTTGCAACTACGAAAAACAGAATGGTATTTATTTAATTTAGCGAAGCGGCGCGTAATATTGGCTTCACTTAGAGGGCGTAAAAAAGAAAAGTAATGTAAGTCAGGAGAGATATACGTTGAAACATAGTGTGAGAAATCACGTTCAAACTCAAAAGATTTACTATATTGATGATTGATATCAAGCCCATTGTAATGAATATTAGGTGCGCTAGCGGAGTGTTCATTAGACATAACGACTGTATTAAATCCATTCAAAATAGCGCTAGCAATTGCAATGGTGCTTAAAATGGCAGTGATAGGAATATGCCCATTATAAGCTCCTTGCTTATTAAGCTTAAACAGCTCAGGCGATAAACTGCGCTCAACCGTAACTAATGGTAATTCTGAAACTGCTGCTGTATCAATAATAGGGGTCGCAATCCCAGAGGGTGTGCCGAGGGCAAATAGAGACAGTGGTTTTTGTGTTAATTTAAGCGTCTCAATGGTGACAATAGAATCTTTTCCACCGCCAACAGGAATCAAAAGATGTGTTTGTAGGTTTAATTTAGTAGCGGGTTGCGGTAGGGCAGTAGGAGAAGATAAAAACTGCAGCCGTTGGCTTAAATCAATTTTATTCGTATAAGAAAATTCCCCCAAACCATGCCTATACACTTTCTCAATAAAAGTCGCTGTTACGCTATCTAATTCAAAAGCCTCGCATTTAAGCGTGGTTGGGCTGTAGGCTTTATAGTAACTAACACCTGCAAATAGAAAAAGAAGTTTGAAGCACTGATCTAAAGCTGCTTTATCCTTTAAGTCTAATATATGGTTACACTTTATGAAGTTAATTTTTTCTTCAAATGCTGGGCCATTTTCAAAGGCGTATTCAAGATTTAATATAGCTGTATCAAAATTAAACGCATAGCGTTTAAAGATAAAGGGAGTGTCATTCATGTATGGCAAAGCCTAAAAGAAAACAGTAAAGTAGAAAATACTATGGTGTGCTCATGAAATACAAACTTTAGCGTTAATGTAATATCAAGGCAACTTTGCAGCCAAAAAACTAAGCTACATTTTGCTTGTTTTAATTAAAATTAACTATTTAAATGTTTTCTTTGTGTTTGAGATAAAGCAGTTATACATTCCTTGTCTATTAAATGAAGACAAAATTCTGAGTCACATAGCCATCTTTTAGAGATAAATGTCACATATAGATCACATAGGGCTTCGTGATTGTCATGCTTTTCACAGTATTATTCTTAGCTGATGTAACCTATTCATCAGGAAAGTTTTGGGGAAGATATGCTAGAACGTATTTGGATCGAATCTTTTCTTTTAATTGATCACCTGGAAATGACCTGGGAATCAGGTCTACACGTGCTGACTGGCGAAACAGGTGCAGGTAAAAGTATGGTGCTGGAGGCTATCGCCTGTCTGGCTGGGCAGCGTGCAGATTCAAAATGGGTTCGTTCTGGTAAAGCCTGTGCAGAAGTAGGGGCAGTTTTTAGTGCTCCTTATCCTGCTGAAGTTGAGTCATGGCTTGCTGAGCAAGGGTTTGATCCAAAAGAGGATGTGTGGTGTCGCAGAACTATTGATACTCAAGGTAAAAGCAAGGCTTGGATTAATCAAAAACCTATGCCCCTAAGTGCGCTAAAGAATTGTATTGGAGCCTTGGTAGAAATAGGGCACCAACATATGCATCTTCAGTGGTTAAAAAGCGAGGCTCAGCGAGAATGGTTAGATGCATTAGGAGGATTGCAGCCTTATGCTATAGATGTCGAGCAGGCTTGGAGTGAATTGCAGAAAGCTTCTAACGATTTGATTCAAGCAAAAGCTGGAATCGTGCAGCGTCAATATGAGCGAGAGGCTTTAGCGCAACGCAGGGAAGATATTAAAGGATTGCAGCCCACTCAATCCGCGTGGGAAGACATGAATCGCTTACATACCCGCATTTCTGGTGCTGCAGATCGGCAAGAGCGTATGTCTTTAGTTCGTAGTGCTATCTATGAAAGCCGCGACTCAATCTTGAGCAAGCTTCATGGCTTAACCCAACAGTTAGCTCCCATTCTTGATTCCTCTGCATCGGCAAAATCTGCCCAGGAGTTATTAGAGCAGGCGCGCATCAGCTTGCAAGAAGCAGCCGATACTTTGCGAGATGATCGCGAAGAAAGTAGCGATGTTAATTTGCCCGAGCTTGATGCCAAGCTTTCAAAGTGGCATAGAACCTCAAGGCGTTATCATATAGCTCCTTCAGAATTATATGATTATTGGCTTAAAATAGAAGAGCGTTGGGTCGAACTTGAATCAATGGATTCTATAGAGATTTTTGAGGCTCGCTTAAATAATGCATACAAAAAATATCAAGAAAATGCATCGGTATTAACAAAAGCTCGCTATCAGGCAGTAGAAAAAGCTGAAGCAGAAATTGCCCCTTGGTTACCACGCCTTAATTTACCTGATGCAAAGCTTAGCTTTGTACTAAAGACACTAGCAGAGCCTGCCAAGCACGGAGCCGAAAGTATTGTGATGATGTTTCAAAGCCATCCAAGCTTAGCGCCAACTCCTTTATCTGAAAGTGCATCAGGCGGTGAGTTAGCTCGAATAGCACTGATTCTTGCTCTTGTGCAGCATCCTGGCATTACGCCACCCGTAAGATTTTTTGATGAGGTCGATACAGGTATTAGCGGTAGCACTGTTGCTGAGGTAGGGCGGTTATTGCAGCAACACACTTATAGAGATCAAATTGTTTGTATATCTCACCAACCACAAATGGCTGCATGTGCTGATTTTCATTGGAAAATTGAAAAAAACACGGAGAACCCTCCGGTAACCCGTATCCATGCTCTTACAGAAGAGGCGAGGCGCAATGAAATTGCTCGCTTAATGGCAGGTGGAAATCATGATTTAGAAAGCGCCAAGCTTCATGCGCAGCAATTACGTCAAAGTTTAGCGCGATCAAAAACAGCCTAACAAAAAAAACAACAAATTTATTGTAGAAATAGCTTAATTTTTCACAACTATATTTCGATAAGCATATTCGGCATTAAGAGTATGAATGCTTAAGAAAGTTCATGGGTATTTTTAGCCTAGCAAGAATCAATTATCGGCTTCAATGAGGGGAATATGAAGCTTGTCTTCAATAAAAGTGTTGACATGATATAGGGGTATCTATAGAATGGCTTCACTTGCAGCGATAAACGAAAGCAAAACAGCGCGACGAAGCAGCAAGCGGTGACGCGGGGTGGAGCAGCCTGGTAGCTCGTCGGGCTCATAACCCGAAGGTCGTAGGTTCAAATCCTGCCCCCGCAACCATAGTAATTAGCTCTTTAAGAATTGAGATACAACTGATAAGTGTAGGTACTTGTTTTTAGGA
>JAZKAR010000022.1:0-37856 GCA_040389065.1 Pseudomonadota bacterium
ACAGCTCCGCTACTTTCGCCAGTAAAACTGTCGGTACTGGTAAAACTGTTTCCGTCGCCGGTATCAATGTCACTGGCATCGATGCTACTAACTACACCTTCAATACCACCGCTAGCACCACAGCTAGCATTACTGCAAAAGCCTTAACACTTGGCGGCGTCACCGCCTCTAACAAAGTTTATGATGGTCTCTCCACTGCCTCCATTTCCGGCGGCACACTCAGCGGTACGATTGCTGGTGATACCGTTAGCTTTAGCCTTGGCTCTGCCACATTTGCCAATAAAAACGTTGGTACCGCTAAAACTGTTACCGCTACTGGCACTTCTCTTAGTGGCACCGATTCCGCTAACTACAGCATTACCGATCCCTCCAGCTTAACTGCCAACATCACCGCTAAAGGTCTAACCGTTTCTACCTCCAGCATTAACAAAGTTTATGATGGCAATACCACTGCCTCTATTACCTTAGGCGATGATCGCATTGCTGGCGATACTTTAACCTTAAGCAATAGCTCCGCTACATTTGCTAATAAAACCGTTGGTACTGGTAAAACCGTTTCCGTTGCTGGCATCAATGTCACCGGCACCGATTCCACTAACTACACCTTCAATACTACTGCTAGCACGACTGCTAACATTACCGCTAAAGCTCTAACATTAAGCGGCGTATCTGCCTCGAATAAAGTCTATGATGCCCTTACCGCTGCTTCACTTTCTGGCGGTACGTTAAGCGGTACCATTGCTGGCGATACCGTTAGCTTTAGTCTTGGCTCGGCTACCTTTGCCAATAAAAATGTCGGCACTGCTAAAACCGTCACTGCTACTGGCACTTCTCTTAGTGGCACCGATTCCGCTAACTACAGCATTACCGATCCTTCCAGCTTAACTGCTAACATCACCGCTAAAGGTCTAACCGTTTCTGCCTCCGGCATTAACAAAGTTTATGATGGCACCACCACCGCGAGTGTTACCTTAGGCGATGATCGCATTGCTGGTGATACTTTAACCTTAAGCAATAGCTCTGCTACCTTTGCTAATAAAACCGTTGGAACAGGTAAAACCGTTTCCGTTGCTGGCATCAATGTCACTGGCACCAATGCTACCAACTACACCTTTAATACCACCGCCAGCACCACAGCTGATATCACAGCAAAAGCATTAACACTTGGCGGCGTCACCGCCTCTAATAAAGTTTATGATGGTCTCTCCACCGCTTCCATTTCTGGCGGAACACTAAGCGGCATGATTGCTGGCGATACCGCTAGCTTTAGTCTCGGCTCAGCTACCTTTTCCGATAAGAATGTAGGTATTGCGAAAGGCATTACTCTAGCATCTGCTTCCTTAAGTGGAATTGATGCAAACAACTATTCTGTATCTATCCCTAGCTCCATTAAGGCTGATATTACGCCTAAAGTGCTCACAATTAATGGGACTTTTGCTTCCAATAAGACTTACGATGGCAATACTACTGCTTCAGTGTTAGGTGGATCATTAGTTGGCGTCATCGGAAATGAAATAGTTGATTTTACTTTAGGTTCAGCTAGCTTCTTAAATAAGAATATTGGAATGGCTAAAGACATAGCACTTGCTTCTGCTACTTTAAGCGGTATCAATTCTGGCAACTATGCGGTTACTCTTCCTAGCGCTCTTAAAGCTGATATTACTCCCAAAGCATTAACCATTGAAGGCACACAAGCATTAAGCAAAATTTATGATGGCAATACTAACGCATCGTTGTTAGGAGGCTCTTTAGTAGGCGTTATAGGAAATGAAAGTGTTAACTTCAAGTTTGGTTCTGCTGTGTTTTCAGATAAGAATGTTGGTACTTTAAAAAACGTTACGCTTAGCTCTGCCACACTAACAGGCAATGATGCCGCAAACTATTTAGTTAACATATCAAATAACTTCAAGGCTGACATTACTGCTAAAACCCTAACCATTGCAAATATTTCTGCTGCAAATAAAGTTTATGATGGCAATACTACTGCTACTGTTTCAGGAAGCTTATTAAGCGGTGTTATACAAAATGATATAGTAAATTTATCTTTAGGTTCTGCTGCCTTTTTTGATAAAAATGTAGGACTTTCTAAAGCGATTACCCTCTCTAATGTATCGCTGACAGGCATTGATGCAAATAATTATCTCGTAGTAACCCCTTCAGATCTTACTGCAAATATTAGTAATAAACCTATCACCATTAGTGGCATTATTGCCTCAAATAAAAACTATGATGGAACCACAACCGCGCAAATCAAAGGCGGATCACTTTCAGGCCTAGTCATCAATGACAATTTAAGCTTCGTATTAGGCTCAGGATCTTTCTCTGATAAAAATGCAGGAAGCAGCAAAGCGATCACAATAACAGGCTCGCAACTATTAGGCCAAGATGCAGCAAACTATGCCTTATTTGAACCTACAGGCATTACAGCTGATATTAATAATTTTTCTTCTATTGTTCCTACACCTGTTATCACAGCACTAAACACACCACTAAATACCAATCTCTTAATCAATCGCCATGATGAAAAATCTTCCTCTTATAATCAAACACTAACCACCCCACTATCTATCAAAATTAGCAATCCCGTTGATAACGCCTCTTCTATAAGCTCTATCTATATTCCTTTAGCAAAAGAAAGCTCCTTTAAATCAGCAACAACCGATATTATTGGAGCGCCAATGGGAATAATTGACTCAAGCTCACACGATACAAAATCAGAAGAATTAAAACTATTAATACCAGAAGCAGCTATTAAGAAAACAGACGATGTAAAACCATCTACACCAGAAGTAGTTGTTAAAGGAACACAAATTTCTCAGCAAAAAGCTAAAGACAATCTGTCTATACAACCTAGCACCTCAACTACAGAGTGCATTTCAGTTGATGGAAATGATCAAAATTGCGTCAAATTACAACGCGTTTCTCTAAATAAAAACTAAAAAAGCCTGATCAATACTAACAAATCGTAATAAAATTTTGTATTTACACCATTTTTATATACATAAATTTTCCACCCTCTTTCCGCTACTTTCCCTCATTTATATTGCCTAGCAGCCGCTTCACGCTTGGCCTGCATCATGTAGACATTACTCTATCTATACAGCACTTATAGTAGAAATCTTTTTTAAACTCATTATTTATTGTCAATTTACAACCATACATTACCGATGCTTTCAAGCCGTTACTATGCCTAGGAAAGCTCTAAATTAGGTTATACATGCAGTAAATGGCTTATATTATTCTGGTTACTTGCATTTAAAAACTTCCTGTTATTACCCATTCAATATTTAGAATTTCCTAAGCCCTAATAATGCTATTTTTCTTTATCGGGTTTTTTGGAGAATTAAATGAAGTCGAATTTTACTGCTTACAGCCTGACAATAAGCGGAATGCTAGTTTTACTATCGCGCTTTGCCACGGCAGCCCCTATGCCTGATGCAGGAAGCACATTAAGAGATATTGAAAAAAAAATAAATGCAGAAACCCCTATTTTTATCCCTAATTCACCCCCTGAAAATTTACAAGCTACTCCTCCCAAAAACTATAATAATGAATTGCGATTTTTAGTGACTGCCTTCCAAATAGAAGGTAACACACGATTTGCTGATGCCGAATTACTTGCCCTCTTAAAACCAATGACAGGCAGTGAGCACTCACTAAGTGAAATTGAAGATGCGATTATGAATATTTCGCGTTATTATTGGAAAAACAACTATCCTCTTGCCTATGCCTATATTCCTCCTCAGGATATTAAGAATGGAGTGATTAAAGTTGCTGTTGTTGAAGGCCGCTACGGCGCTATCAATATTATTAATAAATCCAACACTAAAGATTCTGTTATTAACCGCTTTTTTGCTGTTGAAAAAGAAGAATACCCTATCATTAATAGCCAGCGGCTTGAGCATCTTTTAAATATATTAAAAGAGATGACTGACACTTCTGAAATTTCGAGCGCTTTAAGCAAAGGTGAAGAAGCAAAAAGCTCTAATTTAAGCATTAATATTAATTCAGCTCCTGCGGTTACTGGCAACCTGGAAGCTAATAATTATGGCTCCTCATTTACAGGTAAAAATCATATTGAAGGTGGCCTTAATTGGAGTAATCCTCTAGGACTAGGCGATCGATTAAATACAAAAGTTTTAAGCTCAGGAGAAGGACAAGACTTTTTTCTTTTAGGTTATACTATTCCTGTCGGAGCACATGGCTGGCGTTTAGGAGCTGCCTATTCTGACTCAAGCTATCAACTTGGCGGTGAATTTGCCAACCTTAACGCGCATGGTAAAGCATCACGATTAACATTAAGTGCTAACTACCCCATCACACGTCTTCAAAATAGAAATTTGAACTTAGATATCAATTTTAATCAGAAAAAACTGAATGATATTATCGGAACTACTGCGCTTTTAGACAGCAACAAGACCCAATACTCAGGCTCTGTAGCCCTTAATGGTCAATTTTCCTTACATCCAGCCCATCAAAGCATTTTTAATACAGCGCTCGAAGCAGGAACACTTCATACTACAGTGAGTCAAAATGCATCGGTTTCTACTAATGAAGAAAGCTTCTCTAAACTTTCTTACGCGCTAACAAATAGCTATCTGTTTTCCCCTGCCACCACGCTTTCTTTAGCGATAAATGGACAAAAAGCATTTAAAAACTTAGATTCTTCTGAGAAGATATCACTAGGAGGAATTTACGGCGTACGAGCTTATAAACCAGGGGCAGGATCAGGCGATAAGGGCTTTATAGCCAACTTAGAGCTACGCTATCGTACTCGCGCACCGTTTGATTATGGTCAAACAAGTTGGATGTTATTTGTAGATGCAGGCCATGTACGCATCAATATTGATCCTGCTCCTGCTACAATTAACACACAAAATCTTGTCGGTATTGGTACGGGATTACAATGGCAGCTTCCCTATAAAACCTCCCTGCAAATTCTATACGCTATGAGAGCTAGGCATAATGAGCCTGGAGAAAGCAACCCACGTTCACGCGCCTGGCTTCAGCTTACAAAAAACTTTTAAAACCCGGAGCCTTTTCCCATGTTTCAGCAACCTTCATCCATTCAATTTACGCTTCCCTCATGGTTAGAAGGCTTCGCACAAGCACATCCTTTTCAACAAACGGTAACTGATAGAATGGCTTTCGTGATTGAGGCTTCTCAACGAAATATTGAAGAAGGTACAGGTGGCCCATTTGCAGCTGCTATTTTTGAAAAAGAAAGCGGTAAGCTAGTTTCCTTAGGCGTAAATCTTGTTACAACAGAAGGTTTATCTATACTCCATGCCGAAATAGTCGCGTGCAGCATAGCTCAGAAAAAACTAAATACGTATGACTTAGGTAACACATTATTACCTACCCATGAACTTGTCACCAGCACCGAACCGTGCGCAATGTGCTTAGGATCAATCCCCTGGTCAGGCGTAAAGTATGTTGTTACAGGCGCTACCGATGCAGATGCAAGAAACATTGGTTTTGATGAAGGCGCTAAAATAGCCAACTGGCAAGACGCCTTAAGACAACGCGGAATCGACGTTGTAACTGGTATTCATCGCGAAAAAGCAGCGCGGGTTTTAGAGCATTATTTAGCTCGTCAGGGAAATATTTATAATTCAAGAAACGCTTAAAAAAACATTACATTTAGAAGCGTATATCATCACAATTTAAACTCTTAGAAATTAAGCAGTTGATCTCTATCAAGGCATCGCACCATAAACAGTACATGGAGTACGACAAGTTGCCAACATACCAAGAGAGTACAACCGCATAACCTATAACTCTATTAACGCTTCGCCGCTATTTTATCAGCCCGCTTCACAAATGCATCAACCAATGTTTTAGTAATCACATCAAATACGGGGCCAATTAATTTTTGTAGCAATTTGCTATCAAAATCATACTCAATTGAAAAAATAATCTGGCAGCTTTCTTCATCAATCGATGAAAATACCCATTCCCCTTTTAAATAGCGAAATGGCCCTTCTTTTAATTGTAATATTAAAGAATGAGGAGGGTTAGCTAGATTAATTGTCGAAAAAGACTGTTTTAATCCTAAATAACGCATGCCTAAGCGAGCAATTTTCTGATTGCCTTGCTCTTCCAATACAACTGCTTCTGAACACCAGGGAAGAAACTCTGGGTATGAAGGAATATCGTTTACAAGATCAAACATTTGTCTTGCTGAATGCGAAACAAGCAAGGTTTTACGAAAACGGATCATTCAAAGAGTACCCAAGATTGCAAATATTTTCATATTGTACCGTCTCTCTTACTCGATAGCATAAAATATACTATTAGAAGTTACGTAGTTGCGTTCTATCAAGGCATGGGATGCCCCGCATGGCAACGCAAACAGTACATAGAGTACGGCAAGCTGCCAACACGCCGAGAGAACTCAACTACTTAACTTCTCTAGTCGAGTTAGGTTTCTACCAACTTACAATACTTAATAAATGCATCAAGCACAGGGTTTTTCACCCGCCGTTTAGCTACCAACAGCACCACTTCTATAGGTGCTAAATCTTCAATCACCATGCATCGTATCGCCTCATTGCATTCCACATAGTGCTCAATATTACGCTGATCTAAAATTGACCAACCGATCCCGCGCTCAATCATTTTCAGCACCAAGGGCCGATTATGTGCCAATAACAAAGGCTGTACTTTTTCCATGTGATGCGACTGTAACCAGCACTCCAAAATATTGGCCCATGGATCATCTTCCTGAATACCGATAAGAGGTCGTTTAAATAGCTCTGAAAGCTGATCTTTAATATCCTTCCACTCTGCTGGATATACACAGCATAGAGAACTTTTCGACAGAGGAATGACTTCTAAGCCCTCAGGAACAAATGCAGGGGCAAATACTAATCCTACATCGGCACGTCTTTCTACTACATCCTGATAAATCACATTCGAGTGACTGGTTCCTATTTCAATTTGCGCGGCAGGATGGCCTTGGTTTAATAACTTCAAGATATCTGGTAAAACACGGTGCGCTAATACCGTAGTAGCAAGAATAGAAAGTTGTCCGCCTGCTTCTTGGCGCATGCGTCTAGCTAATCGCTCAAATCGCTCAACATGTTGGTACGCTGCCTGAACTTCGGGGAACAATATTTTCGCTTCCTCTGTAGGTAACAATTGTTGCCGCACCCGCTCGAATAAAGGAAAACCTAACTGCTGCTCAGCATGTTGTAACAAGCGTGTAGCAGCAGGCTGAGTCATATTTAATAACCTTGCTGCCGCACTTACAGAGCCTGTTACCATTACCGCATGAAAAATATCAATATGTCGAAGACGCATAATCACCTTACTTAAACTGTTGCAGCTGGTAGTGTTATCAAACTCGTTGAGGATAAACGAAAGCAACGCGTTGGCAAAGTCTAAGCATCGTGTTGCAAAAACTATAAGTGAAGCACTCATCGCTAGCAACACAGAGTAAAATAAACTTTTTTCTCTCAACCTTTGCTTATGCCCTCTATTACATGCATTGAAGACTTACGACAACTTCATCAAAAACGCACACCACGTATGTTCTATGACTATGCAGATTCAGGCTCATGGAGCGAGTATACCTATAAGCTTAATGAAGAAGATTTTAAAAAAATCTATTTGCGGCAACGTGTCGCGGTTGATATCTCAAATCGAAGTATTAAAAGTACACTCTTAGGCGAACCAGTTGCCATGCCAGTTGCGCTTGCACCTATTGGCTTGGCAGGCATGCAATATGCCAATGGTGAAATTCATGCAGCGCGTGCTGCCGAAAAGTTTGGCGTTCCTTTTACTCTGTCTACTGTTAGTGTGTGCTCGATAGAAGATGTTGCCGCCCACACACACAAACCATTTTGGTTTCAATTATATGTTATGAAAGATCGAAACTTTGTAGAACAATTAATCGATCGTGCCAAAGCTGCGCATTGTTCAGCTTTAGTATTAACGCTTGACTTACAGGTACTAGGCCAACGCCATAAAGATATCAAAAACGGGCTATCAACCCCACCGAAACTAACACCTGCCAATATCTTCAATATGATGCGGCACCCGCGGTGGTGTTGGAACATGCTAAATACTCGTCGCCATACATTTGGAAATATTGTAGGGCACGTTAAAGGTATTAGCGATATGGCATCGCTTTCTTCATGGATTGCCGATCGTTTTAATCCTGCACTCTCCTGGAAGGATGTAGAGTGGATTAAAAACCGCTGGAATGGAAAACTTATTCTGAAAGGCATTCTTGATAACGAAGACGCTCATATCGCCGTAGAAAGTGGAGCGGATGCACTGATCGTTTCAAATCATGGCGGTCGCCAACTGGATGGAGCACCCTCTTCCATTTCCATATTGCCTCAGATTATAGATGCAGTAGGCTCAAACATTGAAGTTTGGATGGATGGCGGTATTCGCTCAGGTCAAGATATTCTTAAAGCTCTTGCACTAGGAGCAAAAGGAACCATGATTGGCCGTGCTTTTTTATATGGTTTAGGCGCCAATGGTGAGGCAGGCGTGAGCGAATGCTTGCGAATTTTAGCGAAGGAGCTTGATACAACAATGGGTTTATGTGGAGTTCGTAATATTGAAGAGATTAATTCTCATATTTTATTATCGCAACAAGGATTAGCCCCTTGGGTTCCTTTTGAAAAATATTGCAAAAAAATTGATACGACCGTTAATGATATATAAAAAATGATTAATTTTTTATATATGTGGTTTAACAAAAGGTTTAAAATAATTATCAACAATAGGAAAAGGTACCTGAGCGGTATCTTCCAGCTTAATTTTTATAAGCTTACTGTCACTATTTTTCCACATTTTCAAATCATTAAGTTGAGCAACCACCTCAAAATCATTAAGGTATTGATTAGCTTCAGCATCAGAATTTTTTGTTATAATATGACTAAAAATAAATTTATAATTCTGAGACAGAATCTTTTTTTCTTTTACATCATTTAAAAAATAAATAGGTACATTATGATGCAAATAGTAATAGCCACCAGTCCATGCAACTTCTCTATCATATAAATTTAAAATAGATATTAGTTCTTTTTCCTTATATAAAAATTTGTACGCTTTTAAACTATCACTTTCATAATAAATATGATGAGTATAAGCATATCTCAAAAAAGGAACGAAATTCATTGCGCCAGCTAATGATATTATAAACAATAAGGCAGTAGCGCTCACTATTTTTGAAACATTTTGAGAAAAATATAACAATAAAAATAATGGAATGCAAATAAATATAAATCTATATTCTTTATGCATAAAAAATGAATTTGTTATAATAATAGAAAGTAAGCATAGCAATAATAATGAGCAATGTTTCTTTTTGATTGCCAAATAAATATTTTCACAAAAAGAAACCATAAACACACCCATTGAAACAATCGTTATATATATTAAGTAGCTGTAAAAAGGAGCAACTCCAAAATACTTACTGATTCCATACGTTTTATTATATAAAAAATTAGCATAAAATGAGTAGAAAAAACCTCCCCATGTTACATAATCAAGATACCCAAAGAGTAAAAATACCAGCCCTACACTAGCAATAGCTTTTAAAATATTTATGTTTTTTTCTTTTAAAAAATAATAACCTCCCAATACAATTATTGCAAAAAAATATTGTAGACGTAGCATTACAGTTAACGATAATAATAATCCAAACAAATAAGGTTTTGTTTTATTTACCCCATTAACAGCACATGCTAATGCCCCCATAAAACAATACGTGGCTAAAACTTCAGGCATTGGTCTTGAAGAAAAAATAATTAGCTCATACCAAAAACATACGCTTATACTGGCAAATTTCCCCACTCGTTCAGAGAAAATATTTTTTCCTACGATATATGTTGTATAAATAAGCGATAACGAAAATGAGCAACATATTACTTTAATAACATTGATATAAATATTAGGATCATCTAAATTTAACCATTTTAATATAAATAAAGGGCAAGATAAAATGCCAGGAATAAACCATGACCTTAATCCAAACCTATACTCCCATACAATATATCCATAACCAAAAACCAAGCGATGTGCTTGTTCAAGATAAGAGTATAACTCATCAGGATAATATATATAATCAGAAAAAAATACCAACCAAATTCTTAAAAAAAATCCTATACATGCAATAAAATGTATACTACCAAAAATATTTTTACTAAAATCAGTTGAATAAATTTTTCTAATTATTAAATTCATATTTACTCTTATTTTAAATAAATTAAAACATTTTTTAAAATTAACCAATAGCTCTATAGCCAATAATATTCCATAACAGCATAATAAAGGCGTAGTATGTTTTTTTCAATCATACGGCTATATTAATTTTGCAATATTACGCTTAAAATACTTCAAATCCATAGTGTTGAATAACACATTGTATAATGTATGCCACTATTTAACGTATTGAGCTTTATGAGATTTAGGTAAATTTGCAAAAACCGCCCCTAAACAATTGATTTTTAATTTTATTTTCTTCATTTATGTATTCTATTTTATGGAACTGAACACATGTTTTTTTTAAAACCTTTTAGCTATTATCAGCTTAACTATAAATCATATACTAAATGGTTAACATTTTTAATTATTAGTTTAGCTGTTATATTTTCACGATCTACCGTTATGGTAGAGCCAGGTGTTGCATGGAAAACACTTGTAGCAGATCGACTAATACATGGTTTGCATTATAAAACTGACATTTTAGAATTTAACACCCCTTTTAATACTCTGTTATATGCACCTGCCATACTTATCTCTAAATTTATCAATACATCTCCTTTTATCATTAATTATATTATTGTCTCTATAACAATAATATTGTGCTTAATTTTATCTGAAAAAATTTTAGTTCATAGAGGTTATTCCTCTTTCAAACACTATGATAATCAATATTTTTTTAAATTATCTTTTTTTTTAGGATTTACAATTTTCTCTAGCATTGGCTTTGCAGAAGGAGAACATTTTATTACAGCACTAATGTTACCACTTGCATTAATTAAATTCTCTCCTCAGCGCTTTCAAGAGTCACCTTTTGAAAAAAAGTATTTAATAAATATAATTTCTATCTTATTAGCTTCTTTAACTTTCCTTATTAAACCCTATTACATACTATCTCTTTTTATAATAGATATTTTTAATTGTTTTTTCCATAAAAAACTGATTATTGACTGGCAAGATTGGCTAATTAGATTAGCTATTCTTATCATAAATATTTTGATTATCTATTTATTTTTTCATGAATGGATAGTAAGCTTACAAGATGCTTGGCTTACCTATGATGGTTATAAAAAAGCAAAAATAGATATTTTTATTGAATTAGGAGCCGGTGTTATTACTCAGTTTTTCGCACTTGTTTTATTTTACAAATACAACCCTGAAAAACTACAGTCACAAAAAAACTTTTTAAGTGCTATTAGTGCAATGAGTATTGCCAATAGCATTATTTTCATCATTCAATCAAAAGGTTTTTACTATCATAAATTAACAGTATGTTTACCCTTATGGGGTCTTATGCTCTTTAATTACTTAAACTGGTTTCATAGCAAATGGAAAAAAACTTTTCTTCTAATTTTGAGCATATTAATCATTAACCATGTATTTCTCTATTACATGGAGCATCATTTTCAAGCAGAAAATAAAAAAATGGATATGAATCGATCAAAAATTATTCAGAAAAATTTAAGTAATAACGAATATTTTCTATGTCTATCTTATAGGGAAAACTGTGCTTTTCTGCTGCATGCCGGTATAAACCATCAATATGGCTCAAGATCATTAGCGTTATACTCTTTGAATGGTGCACGGAATTTATTTTTAAATAAAAAACTGGAAAGAAATTATTTTGATTTTTATTTAAGCAGAGAAATTAACAACTTACAGGAAGATATTCAAAAAAAACATCCTCCTATTATCATTATTGAGTGGTGGAAAAACAAGAACAATAGCATTGCTGACTTTTCTGAGAAAAAACAATTTTCAACAACAATCAAAGACTACAAACTAATACAATTTACTACCTTACCCACCTCTTCTAATAAAGCCACTTGGATATTTCATAAAAAATATAAGCAATAAATTGCCACTTGATATTATTAGAAGTTACGCAGCATATGATGCCTCGCATGACAACGCAGATAGTACGACAGATATTGCAATCATTAACATTTAACTTTAACAATTTTTTTTAACGACAATAATTTTTTAAAAAATAAACCCAATTGCGAAAGATCAGGTAAGTCCTTTTTAAGAAGGTATAAAAATGTTTTTATACCAAAAAGCAGTGTAAGTAAAATAACCGCTACAGGGTATACGTAACCCAAACTATGGCCCCATGCAAGAGCAAAAATAAATCCAATAATAAACACAAAGGCTACTTCAAGAAGTAGCGTACATAAAAAAGCAGCCAGTAACTTTGTAAAAGAAAACTGCACACGCTTCGACAATAAACGAAATGTAAAATATAGAAGAACAATTAAAAAAAATAATAGCGTTGGTAAAAAAATGCTAACTGTTAATACAGCAAGAAGATCAAACATATTTTTAGCTATTCTTAATAAAAGACGTTACCTTTATAACGGCATGCTTATAGTAAAAAAGGACGCTCAAAGCATCCTTTTTAATTGATATACATCACATTCTTTATTCTTATTATATTTTTATTAACTAGCTGTCGAAGCTCCATACCCTGTAGCAGCATTTGTAGCAGCATTACTGGCTCCAACAGGCATAGAGACATCTGCTGTTGCTGCACCTTCATCACCCGGCAATACTACATGTAAGGCTTTTAACGCTTCGAGATAATCAGGCTCTTTTTCAATCGCTGACACTAGTTCGGTATAAACCACTTTGTCATTAGCATCTAAAACCAGTACAGCACGCGCCATTAAACCTGCTAAAGGCGGCTCAGCAATCATCACACCATAGTCTTTAGCAAAATCACGACCGCGCATAGTTGAAAGCGTAATAACATTATTTAAACCCTCTGCTCCGCAAAAACGAGCTTGAGCAAAAGGCAAATCAGCTGATATTACCAATACCACTACGTCTTCAGGCAATTGTGAAAATAAAGAGTTCAAACGTTTGGTTGAGGTCGCACATACTGAGGTATCAATACTAGGAATAATGCTAATCAGTTTACGATAACCAGCAAACTGCGAGAGCGAAATATCTTTCAAATCACGCCCCACTAACATAAAACTGTGTGCGGTATCACCAACACGAGGAAAATTTCCCCCTAAGCGAACGGCTTCACCATTAAACGTTACGAATGAAGACATTTAGCAATCTCCTTTATAGATACTCAATTAATAGCGACTCAACCTAGTTGTCTTTAGATGCAGGTTTATCCGTACTACCAAGTTAGGGCTTAACGCACAACCTGAGATAACTCACCCTTTAAGTAACGCTCAGCCATTTTCTCTAAATGCACCACTTGAATTTTTGCTGCTTGCCCTGCGCAATTGAACTCTTCAAAACGTGCTTTACAAATCTTTTTAGCAGCTTCGCGTGCAGGTTTCAAATAATCACGGGGATCAAACTTAGAAGGATTTTCAACAAAATAACGACGAATCGCCCCTGTCATTGCTAAACGGATATCGGTATCAATATTAATCTTACGTACACCGTGCTTAATAGCCTCTTGAATTTCTTCTACAGGCACACCGTAAGTTTCTTTCATATCGCCACCAAACTCACGAATTTCTGCGAGTAATTCTTGAGGTACTGACGAAGAACCATGCATAACCAAATGAGTATTAGGAATACGAGCATGAATTTCTTTAATACGCCATATCGCTAAAATATCACCCGTTGGCTTACGGCTAAATTTGTAAGCGCCATGGCTCGTGCCAATCGCAATAGCTAATGCATCTACTTGCGTTTGTTTAACAAAATCGGCAGCTTGCTCGGCATCGGTCAGTAGTTGATCACGTGTCATCGTGCCTTCTGCGCCGTGCCCATCTTCTTTATCACCCATCATTGTTTCAAGTGAACCCAAAACACCCAACTCACCCTCAACTGTTACTCCAATGGCATGCGCCATTTTAACTACTTCACGCGTTACTTCTACATTGTATTCATATGAAGCAACACTTTTACCATCAGCCTGTAAAGAACCATCCATCATTACGCTGGAAAAACCTGAGCGAATAGCAGCTAAACATACCGCAGGAGATTGCCCATGATCTTGATGCATAACAACAGGAAGATGAGGATAGGCTTCTAAGGCAGCTAAAATTTGGTGACGCAAGAAAGGCTCACCAGCATATTTACGAGCGCCAGCAGAAGCTTGCATAATGACAGGTGCATTGACCTCATTTGCCGCTTCCATAATTGCCCAAACCTGTTCCATATTGTTTACATTAAACGCAGGAATACCATAACCATGCTCAGCCGCATGATCGAGTATTTGACGCATTGAAACCAAGGCCATAGCTTCTCCTTCTTTAATCGTGTACAGTTTATCCAACAAAGCCGAATTGTACACAGATCGCGTCACTCACGCCATCGCCAACCCCATACAAAATCATGGTTTTTATTTTAAAAACATCATTTTATGATCACAAAATACATGCCAGATCATTGAGAGTTACACAAAATCGCTCTCCTAAGATACAACGCTCTAACACTGCTGAGTGATTTTGTTTATTGATAATATATATATAAAATACTAAACAGATAAACGAAGCCAACCCTCTAATGCTTTGCATAAACCTTTATTACCCCCTTCTGTGAGTATCACGTTTTGCGCGCCATGCCTTCGAGCCGTCGCTTCAATCCTGAAATGCGGCACAAAAAGTGGAACACGTGCCCATAATTCAGAAGGTAACTTTTCACCTATTGCATCTATCGCTTCACTGTTAGTTAATACTATTGCATCTATTTTTCCCTGATCCCATTGAGCGATCATTAACGGAACAATCTCCACACAAGGCAAACGACAGTAAACCGCTTTATATTCCACTTGGCATCCTACTTGTATGGCTTGATCTCCTAACCATGAACGCCCAGCTTGACCTCGAAAAATAACAATCACTGTATTGGGCAAAAAACATTCGCGACACTCTTTCCAAACCCCTTCACTATCAAATTGTGTAGCAGGATAGCGAATCCATTCTGTGGGAACCCCCTGCTCTTTCAAAGCAAGAGCAGTATCAGCCCCTGTCGCAATAGCCCACACTCCTTTTGGCCACACAATATCTATACTTAGTGCTGAGCGCACCGCTGCGGAACTTACAAAAATAAACGCGGATTTTTTGTGTGCCTCGCGCTCCCACCACTGCAAACGCTCTGGCTCACTCCAACTATTTTCTATACGCAACCACGGCATTTCTAAAGACTGATGTCCAGCGGCTTGAATACACTCGGCAAGCACATTATTCTGTCCTAATGGACGCGTCAAAATAACAGTTAGCACGTGAGTATTTCCCCTAACTAAGGTTGCTTCTTTAAAAACTTATGCCAATTTAGGTTAAAATTAGCACCCGGCATAGTAAATGCTTTCTTTCAACGTAGCTTAAAATAAAGTTAGAAGTTATAAACTACGTAGAGGTAGACTTACGCAAAGCTTTTTTAATCAGACATGGCACGATAGGTTGTATAACAAAGCCAATAAGATGTCATTAAGACCGTTTCGCGTAAGGCCTATTTAGAATAGCTTTGCACAGTTTTCTCGTATCACTCATTTGGATAGTCACCTTTATGCATCAATTACGCCTCAGCGACCATCAACGCTGTGCAGCCACTATTGTCCACGATGTTATCGTTAAGCAACAGAGCCTAAGCGCACTCCTTCCAGTAGAAACTTATAATGATAAGCCTGTTCCCGCTCCTGACAGAGCAACTATCCAGCATCTGGTCTATACCACGCTTCGGCATTGGGGGCAGGTTCGCGGCTGCTTAAGACAAATTTGTGAAACTCCACCACCTGATCCTTTAATGGCACTTATTGGCGTTGCCCTTGTTCAGTTATTCTGGCATAGCAAACAGCCCGCTCAAGTTGTCGATCAAGCTGTTGAAGCCACACGCTTTATGGGTTTACCTGCTTTCTCAAAATTAACCAATGCTGTATTACGTCGAGCGTTGCGTGAAAAAGATGCTCTTCTTGCTGCCAATGAAAAAGATACCATCAGCCATTACTCATGCCCTGCTTGGTGGTATAAAAAACTGATGAAAGAATATGGAGTACATACTACAAACTCCTTATTAGAAAGCACCCTTCATCATCCGCCGATGACGTTGCGTATTAATCAGCAACGTACCACTGCTGCTAATTACCATAAACTACTGACCGAATCTGGCTTATCTAGCAATTTGCTGAATGATACCGCTATCATTCTTAATCACCCTGTTTCGGTCTATCAACTTCCTCACTTTAAAGAAGGATGGGTATCTGTACAAGATGCCGGCGCGCAACTCGTACCATTATTCTTACCCCTTCAAGAAAAAGCTCTTGTCTTAGATGCCTGTGCAGCACCAGGGGGGAAAGCAGCTCATTTGATGGAGCACTATCCTACTATTCAGTTAGTAGCGCTTGATCATGACCGAGACCGCACAAAACAATTAACCTCTACCTTTCACCGTTTACAGCTTCGACCACTTCATGTTGAAACAGCTGATGCAGGCGATAAAGCAAATCGTTGGTGGAACCGTAAACCTTTTGACGCCATTATTTTAGATGTGCCTTGTAGCGGAAGCGGAGTTATCCGTAGACATCCAGACATTAAGTGGCTTCGCCAACCGGAAGATTTAGCAGGATTTGCACGCCAGCAAAAGCGCCTTCTGCATAATGCATGGAGTATTTTAAAGCCTGGCGGAGAACTTCTTTATATTACTTGCTCCATTTTTAAGGAAGAAAATCAGGATATTATCAAAGGCTTTCTTGACCAAACCCGTGAAGCTGAACGTGTTGCATTAAAACACCCTTGGATGGATGATGAAGGCCATCTTGTTCCATCCAGCTTGCATGATGGCTTTTTCTACGCCAAGCTTCGAAAAAGACCGTAAATAGAACTAGAACTAATAATAGTATTTCTTAAATACAGTAAGATTATGCCCCGGCTCTAGAAATAAGAGATGTTGCTTATGTATGATAGGCTGCCCCAAACACTGCATACCCTTCCTATTTTAGGAAGCTCTAGGACTGCTTTGCTTGAGCAGCCGGTTACCAGCGTGCGTGTTATTGGACAAATCGTCAATGCTGACCCGCTTCTTGCATGGCAACTTCTTCGTTTTCTACAATACCAGTTTAAAGTTCATGGTCGCACCCCTCAACGCATGCCTACCCTGAACCAAGCATTAATGATGACTGGTTTAGACTCATTTGTTGATTTAATGCGGCGCCATCCTTTTATCAGTAGTGATCAATCAACATTTCAAGTACGGAATGAAATTATGAAATCCGCTCACGCTTCACGCTTCGCGGATTATTTTGGTGATCAACGGCATGATCTCGAGCCTGAAGAGCTGATGACAACTGCGCTGTTATGGCGTCTTCCAAATTTGTTGAACCTTATTCAAGGGCAACCACTACTAGACTCAGAATCGTGTGCCAAACAACTTCATATTTGGGCTAGTCTCGATGAAGCTTTTCCTAAATTACTTGCGGTTCATAGCCCAGATTCAGAGCGATGGCAGCTTGTTGATATCGCCAATCAGCTTGCTGACACACTGGATCAAGATGGTTGGAATACACCCATTCAGCATGCCCTTGAAGAGCGTTCAGCTAGTATTTTAGATTTAAAGATTGAATCTCTTCACCGTGCTCTAGTCAACCGCTCCATCAGCCTTGCAAAGATAGCGCGTTCTCGTTATCAAGTACGCCCTTTATTAGCAACTATCCTATGGGATTAATAGAAATTACATTGGCTAACGCCTATCGTTAATAGCACTTGCTGATATCTATAACACCCTTTAATATACTGCACTTATTTTAGGGAACCTCTTCAATGGCATCGCAAAATAGCGCAAACACGTTTCGTACTACATTAATCAAAGAACACGCCCATACACAAGCCCGCATTCTTGAAATTGATACACCTCACGGTCAAATTACTACTCCTGCTTTTATGCCAGTTGGAACTAAGGCTGTTGTTACAGGAATGACTCCTGATGATTTAGTCACTACAGGTTCACAAATCATTCTGGGAGGAAACACTTTTCACATGCTTTGCTCCCCGGGGTTAGAGATTATTGAAAAGGTAGGCGGCATGCATCGGTTTATGGGTTGGGATCGTCCCATGCTAACTGATAGCGGCGGATTCCAGGTATTTAGCCTTTCGAAAAAAAGCGATATTTGCAAAATTGATGATGAAGCAGCTACCTTTCGCAATCCTAAATCTGGCAAAATTATTCGTATGACGCCCGAAACGTCTATTGAAGCGCAAAAGATCATTGGTGCCGATATTATTATGGCTTTTGATCACTGTACGCCTACAAGTGATAACAAAGATTTTGTTGAAGACGCTATGATTCGCACGCATCGTTGGTTAAATTTATCCAAAGAGTATCATGAGAAAAATCCAAAATCGGCCTACGGTTTCCATCAAGCGCTTTTTGGTATTATTCAAGGCGCAGGTTTTCGTGACTTAAGAGAAAAAAGTACTGCTTTCATTACGTCGCTTGATCTAGATGGCGTTGCAATTGGCGGCGAATCAATTGGTTATGACATGGAAAAAACTGTGGAAATTCTAGACTGGATTATCCCCATGATTCCAAAAAACAAGCCTCGCTATACGATGGGGGTTGGCGCTAATCCTCAAGACTTACTCAATGTTATTGAAAAAGGCATTGATATGTTTGATTGCGTAGCACCTACACGCAATGCGAGACATGGGGCTGTTTTTTCAGGAAAAATAGTCAAAAAAAATGGCTGGGTTGCCTTTGAAAGCAATCATCCTGGCGGTAGAATCAACCTTAATAATCAGCAATATGAGACAGATACAGCTCCCATTATGGAGGGTTGCTCATGCTTAACATGCTCCAAACACTCAAGAGCCTATTTAAGATTTTTACTTAAAAGCGAATCGATTGATTACTTCACTCTTGCTAGTATTCATAATGTTCAAGTCATGCAAGATGCATGTAAAGCTGCCCGTGAATGCATCATGGAAAATGCAAGATAATGTTTATTGTTGAACGGCTGCAACCTCAAGATTTACCTGCAATCGTAAACTTAGCATGTGAATTTAAGCTTGAATCCCAAACCGTTTCTCCATTATTCGATGAACTTAATACAGACTATAAAGACATTCTTCGCAACCAATTAAAGCAATATCTTCAAGAAGAAAAATGTGCAATTCTTATAGCTAAGCTTGCTGCTGATAATACAATCATTGGTTTTATTATTGGATATATTTGGGAATATTTACCTATTTATGAAATTCGTCATATGGGTTATATTCCCGAGCTATTTGTGAAATCTAATTATCGTAGCCAGGGCGTCGGATGCGCTTTATTGTCTCATGTAGAAGATTGGTTCCGGCAGCAAAATATTAAATATTCCCGTATCGAAACAATACATCTTTATGCGCGTAATAAATCTTTTTATGAAAAACGAGGCTATAATGTTTTCCTCCTCGAAATGAGGAAAATACTTTAACTATTTACTTACATCCCATTAATATCTAAAGATTCATGTTCCTAGACACCAAAAACAAAAGCCCTAATTAATCAATTAGGGCTTTTGTTTGAACGAAAGAAAGCGAAAAACAACTTACTTAATTGGTAGCTCGCTTTTCTAAAATCTCAACAGCAGGCAATACTTTTCCTTCTAAAAACTCAAGAAAAGCTCCTCCACCAGTCGAAATATAACTCATACTATCTGAAACGCCATACTTTGCAATAGCCGCTAATGTATCTCCACCACCAGCAATAGAAAATGCCTGTGAAGCGGCAATAGCTTGCGCTAACGCTTGAGTACCCTTACCAAACGCATCAAACTCAAATACGCCTACAGGGCCATTCCAAACTAATGTTCCTGCATTTTTAATAAGGCTTTGTAGGTTTTCAACTGAGCGTGGGCCAATATCAAAAATCAAATCATCATCTTCAACTTGATCTAATGTTTTAATAGTTGCTTCAGCATCAGCCGCAAAACGCTTGGCACAAACAACATCTACTGGCAGGGGTACGGATCCTCCCTTTGCCTGCATCTTCGCCATAATAGCTTTAGCTTCTTCAAGCTGTTCAGGCTCAGCTAAAGATTTGCCAATTTTATGACCAGCTGCCAGTAAAAAAGTATTGGCTATTCCCCCGCCAACAATCAAATGGTCAACCTTGTCAGCAAGAGAAGAAAGAATACTTAATTTAGTAGAAACTTTAGAACCACCAACAATTGCAAGCAGTGGTCGCTTGGGCTGCTTTAATGCTTTAGATAACGCATCTAACTCAGCCACCAACAAAGGGCCTGCACATGCAACTGCTGCATACTCGGCTATTCCATAGGTTGTAGCTTCAGCTCTGTGGGCAGTACCGAATGCATCGTTTACGTAAACATCGCATAAAGCTGCCATTTTCTTAGCTAACTCGGGAGCATTTTTTTTCTCACCAGCATTTACCCGGCAATTTTCAAGAAGAACAACATCTCCAGCCTTTGCGTCTACACCTTCAACCCAGTTTTTCACTAACCGTACTGGCTGGTTTAATAGCTCACCTAATCGTTTTGCAATAGGCGCTAGCGAATCTTCAGGCTTAAGGTTTCCCTCTTCAGGGCGTCCTAAATGAGAAGTTAATAATACAGCTGCCCCTTGATCCAAAGCATAACGAATACCAGGTAAGGCAGCTTGAATACGTGTATCGTCGGTGATTTTTCCCTCTTGAAGAGGTACATTAAAATCAGCCCGAATAAAGACACGCTTTCCTTTTACTTCTGTATCAGTTAATTTTCTTACTACTATTGTCATAAAAGCCAAACCTAGCGAGCATTTATAAGAGCAACCGTCGTATCTAACATACGGTTACTAAAACCCCATTCATTATCGTACCAGCTAGATACTTTAACGAGCGAACCTGATACTTTAGTCAAGGTTGCATCAAACGTACTAGACGCCGTATTGTGGTTAAAATCTATCGATACAAGCTGCTCATTGGTATACGCTAAAATGCCGTTTAACTCTTTACTGGCTGCTGCTTCTTTCATGATGCCATTCACTTCTTCTACACTTGTTTCACGTGCGGCAACAAATGAAAGATCTACTAAAGAAACATTAATTGTTGGAACACGAATGGCAAAACCATCTAATTTTCCATTTAACTCAGGCAATACTAACCCTACTGCTGCTGCTGCACCTGTTTTGGTAGGAATCATTGAATGGGTAGCAGAACGCGCACGACGTATATCTTCATGATATACATCTGTTAGAACTTGATCATTTGTATAGGAATGAACGGTAGTCATTAACCCTGTTACTAAACCAATTTTATCGTGCAAAGGCTTAACTAAGGGCGCTAAACAGTTGGTAGTGCAAGATGCATTAGAAATCACAGTATCAGTAGCTTTTAATACTTGATGATTTACACCATAGACTACAGTAGCATCTACATCTTTACCGCCAGGCGCAGAAATAATAACCTTTTTAGCGCCACCTTTAATATGTGCTGAAGCCTTTTCTTTGCTGGTAAATAACCCTGTACATTCCAGTACGATATCTACATTTAATTCGCCCCAAGGCAAATCAGCAGGGTTACGTACAGATAAAACTTTGATTCTATCGCCATTTACAACCAGATAATCGCCATCTACATCTACGGTACCCGGAAATTTTCCATGAGCAGTATCGTAACGAGTCAAATGGGCATTAATATTTGCATCACCTAAATCATTAATTGCTACTATTTCAATAGGGTGCTTCTTATTACTCTCATAATGCGCCCGCAAAATATTTCGACCGATACGACCGTAACCATTAATAGCTACACGAATTGTCATAATGAAAATCTCCTTCCCAAAACACTTTTATTACTAAACATTGCTCATCAAAAAAAGCATACTAAGTACGCAACCAAATTGAATTATTAAGATAGACATTATGTATTTTTCTGACAAAACGTAGAGAGTAAGTATAGCCAAAGCTATACTAAGGGCAACAACGCAGTAAGACTAATTCATTCATACCTATCAATTCATATTGAGACGCCACTCTAAATATGCAATAAAACCAAATTACTTGATCAAATGATTTGCAGCCTCAACAATTGCATCAACCGTAATTCCAAAATGCTTGAACAGATCCGAAGCAGGAGCAGACTCACCAAATGTATTCATTCCTATAATAGCCCCTGAATGGCCCGTATACTTATACCAAAAATCTGCTAGCCCAGCTTCAACCGCAATGACAGGCAAAGACTTAGGCAGTACTGAAGTACGATACTCTACCGTTTGAAGATCAAAGAGCGAGGTTGAGGGCATTGATACCACACGCACTTTTAAACCTTTAGCCTCTAAACGTTCCCTTGCTTCAACCGCAAGGTGAACTTCTGAACCAGTACCAATAATGATTAATTCAGGTTCATTATTTGAAGCCTCAACTAAAACATAGCCGCCTTTTTTGATTAACTCTATGCGATCTTTGGTAGCATTCGGTAAGGCTGGTAAAGATTGTCTTGAAAGTAACAATGCAGCAGGTTTAGCAAGTTTTTGGCGTGCATACTCTATAGCAGATAACCAGGCTACTGCCGTCTCTAAGTAATCACCTGGCCTCCAAACTACTAATCCAGGAATATATCTTAATGAAGCCGCATGCTCTACAGGTTGATGCGTTGGCCCATCCTCACCTAAACCAATCGAGTCATGCGTTAATACATGAATCACGCCTAATTTCATTAACGCAGCTAATCTTATAGCATTACGCGAGTAGTCTGAAAAAACTAGGAATGTTCCGCCATAGGGTATAAATCCCCCATGCAAATATAATCCGTTCATGATTGCTGCCATAGCAAACTCACGAACACCATAGCTAATATAGTTTATTCCACCATTGTGCAAAGGCTTAGAGCCTTTCCAATCTGTCAGATTAGAACCTGAGAGATCAGCAGAACCACCAAGCAATAAAGGCTCAAAGGGAGCTAATTTATCGAGAGCTTTTTTTGAAGATTGGCGTGTTGCAAACGGAGCTTTTTCGTTGATAGCCTCTTCTAATAAAGCGGCCGCTGCTTTTTCATACGCATCTGAGGCTTGCTTTTCCATACGTTGTTTAAGAGCTAGTGCTTTAGCAGGATATCTTTCCTGATATAAAATCCACTTTGCTTCCCAATTAGCAACATCAATGTCGCTTTTAGCAAGAGCACTCCACTCAGTATAAATTTCCTCAGGTATAACAAAAGGCTCATGTGTCCACGTTAAACTCTCACGCGTTGCGAGTATTTCTTGTGTGCCCAAAGGGCTGCCATGCACCGATTCAGTTCCAGCTTTATTGGGAGATCCATGACCAATATTTGTTTTACAAATAATTAAGGTGGGCTTATCTAAGCTTTTTTTAGCTTGGTCGATCGCCTCATCTATGCTTTTCTCATTATGTCCATTTACTTGATCAATAACATTCCAACCATAAGCTCTAAAGCGGTCAGGCACAGATTCAGACATCCAGCCAATAACTTCACCATCGATTGAAATACCATTATCATCATAAAACACAATAAGTTTATTTAATTTCCATGTAGCAGCTAAAGCGCATGCTTCATGACTAATGCCTTCCATTAGGCAGCCATCACCTACAAACGCATAACTATAATGATCTATTAATGAGATATCTTCAGTATTAAACTCTTTTGAAAGTAACGATTCAGCTAGAGCAAATCCAACAGCATTAGAAAGGCCTTGTCCTAACGGCCCCGTAGTAGTTTCCACACCTACTGTCATTCTATATTCAGGATGGCCTGGAGTTTTAGAATGAAGTTTCCTAAAAGCCTTCAAATCATCAATACTTAACTCATACCCGCTTAAATGAAGTAATGCATAGAGGAGCATTGAGCCATGACCGTTAGATAAAACAAAACGATCTCTGTTCCACCAGTTAATATTCTTAGGAGAATGTGATAAATATTTGCGCCATAACACCGTTGCAATATCAGCCATTCCCATAGGCATACCAGGATGACCTGATTTCGCCAACTCTACCGCATCAACAGCTAAAAACCTTAAGGCATTAGATAAATGTGAAAAATCTACGAAACTCATATTTGAACACGCTAAAAAAGAAAAGCCGACGTTTTAGCGCCGGCTTAGAGTAAGAGCAACAAATAACTAATCTCTTGCTACAAGTTGGATAAACGCCATAGGAGCATTATCTCCAGGACGAAAACCACATTTTATAATGCGGGTATATCCTCCAGGTCTTGAGCTATAGTGTTTACCAATATCACCAAACAATTTGCTAATTACATCGCGATCGCGCAATGTATCAAAAGCTTGACGCTGATGATGCAAAGTAGATTCCTTAGCTAAGGTAATCAGCGGTTCAATATAACTACGCAAAGCTTTAGCTTTAGGTAATGTAGTACGAATACATTCTTCTTTTAACAAAGCAGTTGCTAAATTCCTTAGCAACATTTTACGGTGTGCACTTTTCACACCTAATTTTTTTAATCCACTACGATGACGCATATTAACACCTATTATTCATGTGTAGATACCCAGTTCTCTAAAACCGTCCCTAAAGACAAATTATGAGATGCTAGTACTTGCTTAATTTCATTCAATGATTTACGTCCAAGATTTGGTGTTTTCAGCAACTCATTTTCAGTACGCTGAACCAAATCACCTATCAGACGAATGCTTTCATTCTTTAAACAATTTGTTGAACGAACGGTAAGCTCTAAATCATCTATAGGTTTAAGAAAAATGGGATCAACTTCTGCTTTTTGCTCTTTTTGCGGAACAACAGCATTTTCTTGAACATCTTGAAACACAGACATTTGATCGATCAAAACTGCCGCAGCTTTTTTGAGAGCATCTTCTGGATCAATAGCCCCATTAGTTTCAATTTCAATCAAAAGTTTGTCCAAATCGGTACGTTGCTCAACACGAGCGTTATCAACAACGTAACTAACACGACGAACAGGACTAAAAGAAGCATCCAGGGGTAAAAGACCAATTTCACGAGTTTGTCTAACCGAAGAAGTATGAGGACAATACCCTCTTCCAATTTCAACTCTTAACTCTAAATTAAACTCAACATCACCTGTTACATGCGCAATAATTTGTTCAGGATTGATAACTTCAACTCCTGAGGGCAAATTGATGTCACTTGCAGAAATAACTGCAGGCCCTTTTTTTTGAACAAAAAGAGTCACAGCTTCCTTATTACCCTGCACGTTAAACACTAATTGTTTAACATTCATAATAATGTCAATGACATCTTCTTTTACACCATCAACTTGCGCATATTCATGAAGAACATCATTAAGCTTTATATGTGTAACAGCATAACCATGAATCGATGACAACAAAATACGCCGTAACGCATTACCAAGGGTATGACCAAAACCACGCTCAAATGGCTCTAAAGCAAATAGAGCATGAAATGGCGACTCTCTTTGAATTGCAACGTTTCTGGGCTTAAGTAAGTTACTCTGCATACAAAGATCCTGGCATTATTTAGAATACAATTCTACAACAAGGTTTTCATTTAAGTCATGACCAAATTCAGAACGATCGGGCAATGATTTAAATAAACCTGACATAGCAACTGAATCGACTTCCACCCACGCTGGAAAACCATTATTTGATGCTAATTGCAGAGAATCAATTACTCTTGCCTGTTTCTTAGCTTTTTCAACTACAGAAACAACATCACCTGGTTTAACTAGCATTGAAGGAATATTGGCAACAGATGTATTTAAACTAACACCCTTATGCTGCACAAGTTGTCTAGCCTCAGCACGAGTGCTAGCAAACCCCATACGATAGACAACAGTGTCTAAACGTGACTCTAACAGGTGTAACAGGTTTTCGCCTGTTGAACCTTTTCTACGTTCAGCTTCAGAGAAAAAGCGACGAAATTGTCTTTCGAGCAAGCCATACATACGCTTAATTTTTTGCTTTTCTCTTAATTGACGACCAAAATCAGAACTTTTCTGCTGACCTTTTTGTGCATGTTGACCAGGAGCATTTTCTAAAGAACATTTTGAATCGAGAGAACGCCGCGCGCTTACTAAAAAAAGATCCGAGCCTTCCCGTCTAGAAAGTTTGCAACGAGGACCACGATATCTAGCCATAATATACCTCTTAACCCTTAAATACGACGACGCTTAGACGGACGACATCCATTATGCGGCACAGGTGTAACATCTGTAATGCTTGTGATTTTAAATCCTAGCGAGTGTAATGATCGTACAACTGACTCACGACCAGGACCAGGACCTTTCACACGAACTTCCAAATTTTTTACACCAAACTCTTGGGCAATACGCCCAGCATTCTCAGCAGCAACCTGAGCTGCAAAGGGAGTACTTTTTCTAGACCCTTTAAAACCGCTTGCACCTGAAGCTGACCAGGAAAGAGCATTACCTTGGCGATCAGTGATAGTTACAATTGTATTGTTAAAAGATGCATGAATGTGAACCACACCTTCGGTAACAATTTTTTTGATTTTTTTCTTGGTTCTCACACCAACTTTTGTTGCCATTGGAATCAACCTTTTCTAGACATCAATTTGCGCCCTTTCTTGGGCCTTTTCTCGTACGAGCATTTGTTCTAGTACGCTGACCACGAACCGGAAGCGACTTTCTATGGCGCAAACCGCGATAACACCCAAGGTCGATTAAACGTTTAATACTTAAAGTATATTCACGTCTTAAATCACCCTCTACAGTGTACTTGCCTACTTCCGCACGAACCTTTTCAAGTTCAGACTCTGTTAAAGTCTTAACCTTTGTGGAACAAAGAATACCCGCTGCTTCGCAAATTACACGAGCACGAGGTCTTCCAATACCATATATTGCTGTCAAAGCAATTTCAGCATGCTTATGATCAGGTATATTAACACCAGCTACACGCGCCATAATTAACCTTGCCTCTGTTTATGACGAACATCAGAACACACCACGCGAACTACACCATGGCGGCGAACAACCTTACACTTCCGACAAATTTTTTTGACGGACGCAAGAACTTTCATACTACACTCCTTATTTTGCCCTAAAAACTATACGCGCCTTATTTAAATCATAAGGCGTTAACTCTAAAGTAACTTTATCACCGGGCAAAATTTTTATATAATTCATGCGCATTTTTCCAGAGATATATCCAAGCACGACATGACCATTTTCTAATTTCACACGGAAAGTTGCATTAGGAAGAGTTTCAACAATCTCTCCCAGCATTTGAATTGTTTCTTCTTTTGCCATTGTAATAACCGTCTATAACTACTATTTTGCTAATGCAACTTTTTTAACAAGTGAATCATACTTAGATGAAAAGATATGATGCTGAATACTTGAAATAAGGTCGAAAGACACAAGAACAACAATTAAAAGTGAGGTACCACCAAAATAGAAAGGAAGATTATAAAACAAAACAAGAAACTCAGGCAACAAACATACAGATAACATATAAATAGCACTTAAGAAAGTAAGGCGTAAAATAACACTTTCAATAAACGCTATTGTTTGTATACCGGGCCTGTAACCGGGTATAACTGCACCAGATTTTTTAATATTTTCAGCTGTATCTTTTGGATTATATTGTATTGCAACATAAAAAAACGAAAAGAATACGATAGCTACAGCATAAAGAATAAAATAAGCAGGCTGTCCAGGGGTAAACCATCTTAAGACCATAGACACCGTACTATCTGTTGCTCCAGAAGAGAACCATTGAAATACAGTAGCTGGTAAAATAATTAAACTTGAAGCAAAAATTGGAGGCATAGCACCAGCCACATTAACTTTCAGCGGTAAATAATTAGGTCTCTGACGTTCTAAAGCAATTTGTTTATGATCATTAGACTTTCTAGCATAGAGCACTGGAACTTTTCTAAATGCTTTCTCAAAAAACACTACGGTGACCACAGAAGCTAAAATAATAAAAATGAGAAATAACGATTTTAAGATACCAATAATACCTGAGCCGTAGTGGCCTGAGCTAATCAAACTAAAAAAGTTAGTCACAGCACCTGGCAATCCTGAAACAATTCCAGAAAAAATCAAAACTGATAAACCATTACCAATACCATGAATCGTAATACCTTCACCTAACCAAACAAGAAAAAAGGTACCTGCAACTAAACTTATGATACACGAGAATAAAAAAAGCATTGATGTATCATATAAAACATTAGACTGATTACTTAACGTAATAACAATACCGGCGGATTGAACAATAGCTAAAGCTAACGTAAGCCATCTAGAATAGAAAGCAAGGCGTTTCTTACCCCATTCGCCCTCTTTTTTCAAAGCCTCAAGTGTTGGAAATGCAACTGATGCTAATTGCATTACTATAGAAGCAGAAATATATGGCATAACACCAATTGCCATTACGGAAAACTTAGCAGCTGCACCGCCAGAAAAAACATTTAAAAGTCCAATAAAACCTGCGCTCTGTTTCGAATTAAAGAGCGCAGCAATAGAATCAACATTAACACCTGGCACAGGAATATGCACACCAAGACGATATACTAATAATGTTAATAATAAAAAGCGTAATCGTTGAAAAAGCTCAGAATAATTATTTTTAATCACAATTCAACCGATATTAAATGAAAACTAGATACTGTTGTTAGCTTGAACAGAAGCAGTAAGCTGTACATCTGAAAATCGGTACTTACTGGTTGACTGTTCTGCTCCAGCAATTACTTTTACTTTTTTAATAGAATCAGCAAAACCAAGCTTCTCTTTAAGAGATGCTAGCGTCACATCGCCATCAAAATTTAAAGCATCAAGGCGAGCAAGAGTTATAACAAAAGGTTTGATTTTTCTGGAAATAAAACCTCTTTTAGGAAGTCTTCTTTGCAAAGGCATTTGACCGCCTTCAAAACCTATACTTTTATAACCACCAGATCTTGATTTTTGTCCTTTATGGCCGCGACCACAAGTTTTACCTAAACCAGAACCTATACCTCTACCAACTCTTTTTCTAGCTTTTTTACTACCTAAGGCAGGAGATAATTGATTTAACATATTTATATAGCCTCCCATTTTAACAGATAAGAGACTTTAGAAATAAGACCTTTAACAGAAGGAGTTAATTCTAATTGTACGGTATGGTTAATTTTACGTAACCCTAATCCGCGCACACAAAGTCTATGCTCTTTTTTTGTGCCAATAAGGCTTTTAATTAATGAAACTCGTACTTGAGGCATGATAATTATTGAACCTTATCAAAAAAATCATTTGGTTTGCCACGTTTAGAAGCAACTTGTTGAGGAGTACGCAATGCACTTAAACCATTAAGCGTAGCATGCACAGTATTATGAGGGTTTGTCGAACCATGACACTTTGCCAAAACGTCTGAAACACCCATAACCTCAAAAACTGCTCTCATCGCACCACCAGCAATAATACCCGTTCCTTTAGGTGCAGGCATCAACATAATTTTTGAAGCGCCATGTGCGCCTTTAACTTCATGATAAAAAGTACCATCATTTAATACGATTTGGGTCATACGATTTTTGGCTTGTTCGACTGCTTTTTGCACAGCCAAAGGCACTTCTTTAGCTTTGCCTTTACCAACACCTATGCGTCCCTTACCATCACCAACAACTACTAGAACTGAGAAAGCTAAAACGCGACCACCTTTAACTACTTTAGTAACGCGATTAATACTAACAATACGTTCTTTAAGTTCATCGAATGAATTATTATCTTTTGATTGTGAAACTTTACTATTCATTAGCAATTCCTTTTTTAGAAAACTAGACCAGCTGTTCGAGCGGCCTCTGCTAACGCTTTCACGCGACCGTGATATCTAAAGCCTGAGCGATCAAAAGCTACTTCTTTAATCCCTAACGTTACGGCTTTTTCTGCAATGCTTTTTCCTACCCACTCGGCACCTTGAACATTGCTACCCTTAATACCACTTGCTTCAGAGCTAAGGGTTGAACTGCCAGCCAATACTTTTGCGCCATCATTACTAATAATTTGCGCATAAATATGCTGATTACTTCGCCCAACAACAAGCCTTATGCGATTCGACTTAGCAGCTATGGAGCGCGACTTTAATGCACGCTTACTACGCTGTACTTTTGAACTCATAAAAACCTCTATATTTTAACTATTTTTTCTTAGTTTCTTTAATTATCACCGTCTCATTCAGGTAACGAACGCCTTTACCCTTATAGGGCTCAGGTGGGCGGTATCCGCGAATATCAGCAGCTACTTGGCCAACTTGCTGCTTATTAACACCCTTAATCACAACTTCTGTCTGAGTAGGTGTTTCTACTTTTATAGTTGCAGGTACTTTGTGTACAACAGGATGCGAGAAACCAAGAGTTAAATTTAAATCAGAACCAGCTGCTTGGGCTCTATAACCAACACCGACTAATTGTAAGCGCTTCTCAAAACCTTGAGATACACCTTTAAGAAGGTTAGAAGTTAATGCGCTAATTGTGCCAGCAAAAGCACCTGATTTAGCTGAAGACTTATCCCAGTCAAAAGAAATAACTTTATTTTCTTCATCCAGAAGTAATTTTACATCTGGATGAATAGCGATAAAGTCGGTTCCAAGGGAGCCAGTAGCCTTTAATTGATTACCATTAAAGTCAACTTTAACACCAGCTGGAATGGAAATTGGATTTTTTGCAATACGCGACATTGTTTTTTTCCTTTACTACTCAACCAAACACAATATCTCGCCGCCAATACCTAATTCACGAGCCTTTGTATCTGACAACACGCCTCTTGATGTAGAGACAATTGCTATACCTAATCCATTCATAACCTTAGGTAAATTTTGTGTGGATTTATAAACTCTTAATCCTGGGCGACTTACTCTATCAATGCGAGTAATAACAGGATCATTAGAATTGTTAATATATTTTAGCTCAACTTGAATAACTTTATCAGCTGCTTTTTCCCCAACAAAGGAATAAGAGGCAATGTAGCCTTCATCTTTTAAAACAGCAGCAATATTACCAGCAGTATTCGATGCTCTAATATTTACATTTTTTTTTCTTGCTTGCTGTGCGTTTCTTATACGCGTAAGCATATCTGCAATAGGATCTGAGTAGCTCATAATTTGCCTTTTACCAACTAGCTTTCGTTACGCCAGGAATTTCGCCACACATCGCAATTTCTCTAATTTTATTGCGACATAAGCCAAACCGTCTAAAAAAACCTCTTGGTCTACCTGTAAGAGCACATCTATTTCTTAAACGTGTAGGATTAGCATTCCTAGGTAGCGCCTGTAACTTTAAACGCAACTCAAATTTCTCCTGTTCGGAGAGGGTTGTATCTTGCAGTTGAAGTTTCATTTTCGCTCTTTTTGCAGAAAACTTCTCCACAAGAGCTTCTCGCTTTTTTTCTCTATTTATCAATGATAGTTTTGCCATAAAGATTCCTATACCTTAAAAGGGAACTTAAACTCTTTAAGAAGAGCTAGAGCCTCTTGATCGGTTTTAGCTGTCGTCGTAATTGCAATGTTCATTCCACGCAAGGCATCAATTTTATCATAATCTATTTCAGGAAATATGATCTGTTCCTTGATACCCATATTGAAATTACCGCGCCCATCAAAACCTTTAGCACTAATACCTCTAAAGTCTCGTGTTCTAGGCAAAGCAACAGTTACTAAGCGATCTAAAAATTCATACATGCGGTCGCGTCTTAATGTTACTTTTACCCCAATAGGATAGTCATCTCTAATTTTAAAACCAGCAATGGATTTTTTTGAGCGTGTTACTATTGGCTTTTGTCCAGCAATTTTTTCTATATCACCCACAGCAAATTCAATAACTTTTTTATCTGTTACCGCTTCACCTAAACCAATATTTAGAGTAATTTTTTCAATGTAAGGAACTTGCATAACAGAAGCGTAGGAAAATTGCTCCATAAGCTTTTTTACAACAACATCTCTATAAAACTGTTTTAACCGTGCCATGATATTCCTTTATTGCTCAATTTGAGTTGATGGTGATTTAGAAACTCTGACTTTCTTTCCATCTTCAAGCAAGAAACGCACGCGCACAATTTGTTGATTTTTAGAATCATAAAGCGCCACATTTGACGCATTAATGGGCATCTCTTTTGACACCAACCCACCCTCAGTACCTTTAAGAGGATTAGGTTTAACATGTTTTTTAACGAGATTTATGCCAGAAATCAGAACTTTTGATGAATCAGGAAACGAACGCAATACTGTACCTTGCTTTCCTTTATCCTTACCAGAAACAATGATTACTGTATCACCTTTACGTATTTTTTTCATTTTAAACGCTCTTATTAAACCTTATAGCACTTCTGGCGCAAGAGATACTATCTTCATAAATCGGTCAGTCCTTAATTCTCGCGCAACAGGACCAAATATACGTGTACCTACGGGCTCTAGCTTTGCATTTAATAAAACGATAGCATTCGTATCAAATTTCAGCAATGAACCATCTAATCGGCGCACCCCTTTGGCGGAACGTACAATAACAGCATTGCAAACGTCACCCTTCTTAATTTTTCCTCGAGGTATAGCTTCTTTTATACTAACCTTGATTACATCACCAATATTAGCATATCTTCTTTTTGAACCACCTAAAACTTTAATACACATTGCTTTTTTTGCGCCAGTGTTATCTGCCACGTCAAGCAAAGTTTGCATTTGAATCATTTATGTTTACTCCGCGCATGCATGTAAAACATGCAATATTTATTAGCGTTGCTCGAATTTACGGAGCACACGCCACGCTTTTGTTTTTGAATAAGGTCTGGATGAGCATATCTCTACTAGATCGCCATCAACAATATTATCGAACTCAGAGTGTGCGTGATACTTTTTCGATAAACGAGTAACTTTTCCATAAATTGGATGTGGAACTCTTCTTTCCACAAGTACCGTAACAGTTTTCTGCATTTTGGTACTAACTACTCTACCAGTTAATTTTTGAATAATAGCTGGTGTATTAGACATTATTGCTCACCTCTGAATCCTAATTCTGTTTTGATTCTAGCAATATTACGTCGAACCAATTTAATTTGATTGAAGTCCTTCAACTGCTGCGTTGTCTTTTGTAGCTGAAGCTTGAAAGATAAAGATAATAAATCCGATAAGGACTGCTTAATTTCATCTACAGATTTATCTTTAATTGCTATTTTAGCCATTTATAGCACCACCATTTTATGAACAAATACTGTTCTGAAAGGTAGCTTCGCTGCTGCAAGTTGAAAAGCTTCCCGCGCTAACTCCTCAGAAACCCCATTGATCTCGTATAATACTTTACCTGGCTGAATTTCTGCAACATAATATTCTGGATTACCCTTCCCATTACCCATCCGAACCTCAGCAGGCTTTTGAGAAATTGGCTTATCTGGGAACACTCTTATCCAAATTCTTCCGCCACGTTTTATATGTCTATTAATAGCTCTTCTAGCTGATTCAATTTGTCTTGCTGTCAATCTACCGCGGCTGATGGCTTTTAATCCAAATTCACCAAAAGAAACGTTATTACCACGTAATGCAATACCGGTATTACGACCTTTATGCTCTTTACGATATTTTCTTCTTGCGGGCTGTAACATAACCTACCTCACTATTTCTTTTTTTTCGTATTTGTTTCTTCAGCTGCAGCAGGCGAAGAAGGAGCAAAATACTTACGGCGACTTAAAGTTTCACCTTTAAATATCAATACTTTAACACCGATAATTCCATATGTTGTCTGTGCTTCAGCAAACCCAAAGTCAATATCTGCACGTAAAGTATGAAGAGGAACACGCCCTTCTCTATACCATTCAGAACGAGCTATTTCGATTCCATTTAGTCTACCAGATGCTGTAATTTTAATACCTTGCACACCTAATCTCATAGCATTTTGCATTGATCGTTTTAAGGCGCGTCTAAACATTACACGCTTCTCTAACTGCTGAGCAATTGAATCGGCAACAATTTGAGCTTCAATTTCTGGCCTACGAACCTCTTCAATATTTACTTGAACAGGAACACCAACAATTTTTTGCAATCCTTTACGGATAAACTCAATATCTTCGCCTTTTTTACCAATTACAACCCCTGGCCGTGCGCTACAAATAGTTACTTTTGCACTTTTTGCTGGGCGTTCGATTCTGATAGAACCAACCATTGCATTAGCAAGCTTAGCTTTTAAAAAAGCTCTGACTTCAATATCTTGAAGAAGCATTTCAGAAAAAGATCTACCTCTAGCGTACCAACGTGAAGCCCAATTTTTGGTTAAAGATAACCGAAAGCCCGTTGGATGTATTTTCTGTCCCATACCTAGTCCTTACGAATTCGAAACAGCAATTTTAATGTGGCAAGATTGCTTTAAAATCACATTACCACGACCCTTAGCACGGGGAGAAAAACGACGCATTACAGCTGCCTTATCAACCAATATTTCACTCACACGAAGTGTATCAATATCTAAACCAGCATTATGCTCTGCATTAGCTAAGGCTGATTCAAGCGCCTTTTTAATTAAAACAGCTGCTTTTTTAGGACTATATGCAAGTATTCCTAATGCTTTAGATACAGGTAATCCACGCACTTGATCTGCTACTAAACGTGCTTTTTGCGCAGAAATTCTTGCATTTTTTAGTTTTGACGTTACAAATTGCATAATATTTCCTAACGCTTAGCCTTTTTGTCTGCTGGATGCCCCTTAAAAGTACGTGTAGGAGCAAACTCGCCTAATTTATGACCTACCATATTTTCAGAAACAAAAATAGGAACATGTTGGCGTCCGTTATGAACGGCTAGAGTACAACCCACAAACTCAGGGGTTATAGTCGAACGGCGAGACCAAGTTTTTATGGGTTTTCTATCGCCTTTTCCTTGAGCAACCACTACTTTTTTAATTAAGTGACCGTCTACGAAAGGACCTTTTTTAAGTGATCTAGTCATGACTATTAACCTTTTTTACTATGTCTAGCACGAACTATCATACTAACAGTCCGCTTATTACGTCTGGTACGATATCCTTTTGCTGGCGTTCCCCATGGACTACAAGGGTCCCTACCTGCTGCTGTTTTACCCTCACCCCCACCATGCGGATGATCAACAGGGTTCATTGCCACACCTCTTACCGTGGGTCTAATACCACGCCAACGCTGGGCACCTGCTTTACCTATCGAACGTAATGAATGCTCAGCATTACCAACAGCTCCAATCACAGCTCTGCATTCGATATGAACTTTACGAATTTCACCAGAACGCAAACGCAATTGAGCATAACTTCCTTCACGCGCCAAAAGCTGAACAGTTGCACCTGCAGATCTTGCTAATTGAGCACCTTTACCGGGCAATATTTCAATACAATGAATATTTGTTCCTACCGGAATATTTTTAATAGGCAAACAATTTCCAACTGCAATAGGTGCAGCCGCACCACTTATGATTGAATCACCTTGCTTCAATCCATTCGGAGCAATAATATATCTACGCTCACCATCTGCATAACAAACTAGAGCAATATGTGCACTTCTACCTGGATCATATTCCAAACGCTCAACTTTAGCAGGAATATTATCTTTTCCACGCTTAAAATCAACTAATCGATAATGCTGCTTATGACCACCGCCTTTATGACGAACAGTAATACGGCCCAAGTTATTTCTACCACTTCCTCTTTTTTGAACTTCAAGGAGAGGTTTATAAGGATCGCCCTTATATAAATCAAAATTTACAACCTTTACAACTGCACGCCGCCCTGCCGAGGTAGGACGAACCTTTACTAATGGCATTTTATTCTCCGAATGAAAAATTCATTTCTTGACCAGGTTGCAAAGAAATATATGCTTTTTTATATGAATCTTGCTGTCCCTGACGAGAACCAAACCGCTTAGTTTTTCCTTGCACTCGGCATGTTCTTACAGCTTGAACTTTAACCTTAAACAAAAGCTCTACAGCATCGTGTATTTCTTTTTTAGTTGCTCCTGGACGAACATCAAAAACAACTTGATTCAATTTTTCAGCAACTCGATTACTTTTTTCAGAAATTCTAGGAGCAATAATTATATGGAACAATTTTTCATTAATACTCATGCTAAAGCTCCTTCAATTTTTTCCAAAGCTGCTTTAGTTAAAATCACTTTTGAATATTTCAGCAAACTCACAGGATTTAAATACTCTACTTGAAGCAGCGCAAAATCTTTTAGGTTGCGTATGGCCAAGTATAAATTTTCCTCAAAATCTGAGGTAATTACTAAAGCATTATCAACCTTTAAATCCGCAAAAACTTTTACTGCTTCTTTAGTTTTAGGTGTTGGCAAAGATAACGCATCAACTACAATTAAATCACCTGACTTAGCAAATTTTGAAAGCAAAGCTGAAATACAAGCTTTATACATCTTTTTATTTACTTTATGGCTGAAATTTTCATCTGCGCGATTTGGAAATGTGCGGCCACCACCTCTCCATAATGGGCTTGAAGCCATACCAGCACGAGCACGACCTGTTCCTTTTTGTCTCCATGGCTTTTTAGTACTAAAGGATACTTCACTACGAGTCTTTTGTGCTCTAGTAGCCATACGAGAATTAGCCAAATAAGCAACAACAACTTGATGGACTAAAGGCTCATTGAAGTCGCGATTAAATACACCGTCGTTAATAGAAATTGCTTGCGATTGTTTAGTAGATAAATTTAGAGAATTAAATTCCATATTATGCCACCACTTTTACTGATGGATGTACTATAACAAAACTTCCGTCCGCACCTGGGGTTGAACCTTTTACTAACAAAAGTTTGCGCACTTCATCAATCTTTATAATTTCTAACTTTTGCACTGTCCTAGTTACTGAACCGTATTGACCAGGCATTTTTTTTCCAGGGAACACACGTCCTGGATCTTGCGCCATACCAGTTGACCCTACGCTTCTATGAGATACTGAGTTACCATGGCTAGCTCTATTTGAACTAAAATTGTGTCTTCTAATTACCCCGGAAAAACCTTTTCCTTTAGTAATACCTTGAACATCAACTTTTTGGCCCAAAGAAAAGACACTAACATCAACATCAGAACCCTGAGCATAAGCTTTAATTGCTTCTTCATCTAAGCGAAATTCATGCATAATTTCAGGTGCATCTTCCAAGCCCGCTTTTGCCAAGTGACCTTTTATTGCCTTGGAAACTCTAATAGCACGCTTTTTCCCAAATGACATCTGAATCGCCGAATAGCCATCAGTTTCTTTAGTTTTTACTTGACTGACTCTGTTAGAACCCACTTCTATAACTGTAACAGGAATAGATTGACCATCGTCACGAAAAATTCTGGTCATACCAACTTTTCTACCAACTAAACCGATTGGCATTGCATTACCTTTATAAATTAATAAATAATGGCGAGAATTTCGATTGACTCTCGCCCATAAACTACAGGGAGCCTATTTTAGCTCAATTTCCACATCTACGCCAGCAGGAAGATCTAGTTTCATTAGTTGATCTACAGTTTTGTCCGTAGGGCCTACTATATCAATCAGACGCAAATGCGTTCTAATTTCCAACTGATCTCTTGATGTTTTGTTAACATGGGGTGAGCGCAAAATATCATATCTTTGTATACGAGTAGGCAATGGAATAGGTCCCTTTACCACTGCTCCTGTACGTTTCGCTGTATCCACAATTTCTAAAGCAGATTCATCAATCAACCTAAAATCAAACGCTTTCAAGCGGATGCGAATTTCACGACTTTCCATACTACTCTTTCTTATTTAAGAATTTTTGCAACTACACCGGCACCAACTGTTCGTCCACCCTCACGGATAG
>JAZKAR010000023.1:0-255567 GCA_040389065.1 Pseudomonadota bacterium
TACATTTTTAGCCAAATCAATGCCGATAGTGATAATCTTCTTCATGACTTCCCCTCTTGGTTTTTGATGTATGTTTGACAACTCCATCTTGGCATCTTTGTTTCTTCCGAAACAACCGATGCTTTGCCGGGACGGGGAAGTCCCTTTTATTCGTTATGCATCATGAAAGGGATATTATCCATGCATAATTTTAAAATTGAAAACCTTTCAGATGTGCAATGGAAGGATTTGATTCGCCTTAGTCAATCGGAAATTATTAATGAGTTGACCCTTTCTCTACCATGGCTATTAATTTCCTGGTTTGCTGCTTTCCACAACATATATCTGGTTGCCCTTGCATGCTCGTTCATGTTTTTCCTTACTGGATTACGACAAGTGCATAATGCCTATCACTATGCGCTAGGACTCTCTCGTCCCCTTACAGAGTGGGTCATGTTAATCATGAGCATTTTAATGCTTGGTTCCATGCATGCTATACAATTAAATCATCTTCGCCATCATCAATACTGCATGCAAGAAGAAGATATAGAGGCAATGAGTGCATATATGCCTTGGTGGAAAGCTATTCTCATCGGTCCTCTTTTCCCCATATGTTTGCATAAAAAAGCTCTGAACATTGGCAATGCTTATCAGCGCAAATGGATATATGCAGAACTTGCAATCAATTTTGTCTGGATAGTACTTGTATTTAGAGTACTTGAGTATTCATGGTTAAAGTATCATGTATTAGCGATGGCAGTCGGGCAATGCTTAACTGCATTTTTTGCAGTATGGACTGTTCATCACGACTGCCAATCTGAAATACTAATGGCGCGCACAATTCGAGGAAAGCTCAAAGCATTCACTACCTACAATATGTTTTTCCACGTTGAACATCATCTTTTTTCAGCAGTCCCAACTTGTAAACTAAACCTATTAGCAGCCCGCATCGACTCAGTAGCTCCTGACTTAGTATTTAAAAAGGTACTTTGAGTAAATGCCCAACAGCACGTTGCAACGGATATGCTTCGCACGCCGCTGAACTTTACGTTAGGCAACATCATTAAAAAGGATTAATATGAAAGAAAATTTCAAAAAAGAGAAAATAGGTGGTTATATTGGGCTTTTTATTACTATTGTTATATTTCAATTAGTCGCACCCAAAATTTTCGAAAGTCCATCTTCAGAAAAAGGAATCAACTTAACTCGAACATTTTTTGCATCTATCACAGGGATAGCAGGTTGGTATATAGGCGTATATATAGCTAAATTTTTTAGCAAAAAATCTTAATATCAATTTATATTTTTAATCATTTATACTTTAGTTAATTTTTCATTACATATAATCAACGCAATTCAAACATTTCAACCTCTTAATTTAAACATTAGGTAACTAAAGAGAAATGAAAAAAATATTTAAATTATTGTGTGTGTGTTTCGCCAGCATCGGTGGAATATTATGCAATTTATTCTTTGGGCCTTTAGGCAACCTGCCAAAATACTATAATTACGGCAATCCTGATTATTTAAAATTATTAAATATATCTTATATTAGTACGGGTATATTATCTTCTTTAGCAGCCTGTATTACAGCACATTTTCTAAAATCAATCTACGCATAACAACAATCATTATTGTTCTTATGCCTATAATATTTACAACTACTCTTCAATCTGATGAGCCTAATTTTTTTACTGGCCTTACATCAGTTGTTCTAGAAGCTTTACTAATGTATTTACCGTTCGCACTAGTAGTAATATTTATGAATGCATTAACTATTTACTGGCATAAAAAGCGTGCAACAAATGCAATTACATACTTTCAACATTAAAGTGCAATAGTCGTCAGGAGTTAGGCGTCATAATATTGCTACACCGTGCATCCAGACATTCGGAAGAAACAACAACCTGAAAGGAAAAACAATGGCTCTTATCAACCCCCACATTAACTTCAATGGAAATGCAGAAGAGGCATTCAATTTTTACAAATCAGTATTTGGCGGAGAATTCGCAAGGGTTATACGTTTCAAAGATATGGCAAGCCCTGAAAATCCAATTGCAGAACATGAAGAAAATAAAATAATGCACATTGCTTTACCTATTGGAAAAAGCATTTTAATGGCAAATGACGTTCCAGAAAGTTTGGGGCGAACAAATGAAAACGAAAATAGAAGTAAAATTTCTATTAGTGCGGAAAGTAAAGAAGAAGCCGACAAATTATTCAGTGGACTTTCGGCAAGCGGGAAAATTGAATTTCCAATGGGGGAGAGTCCTTGGGGTTCATATTTTGGTTGTTTTAGAGACAAATATGGAATTGAATGGATGGTGGATTTTGATCCGAAATATAGCGGTAAACTATAATCAGGAAATAACTAATGCCTAACGACGCAATCAAGGTGACCTTCGTGAAAACACTGCATCCAGGTTTTGCATCCGATGCGTCGGCACTTTTTTTGGTTGTTAGGCAATAATTATATGAATATTTTTATTTCGGGTACTTCAAGAAGATTAGGATTGCAAGTACATTGTCTTGGTATGCTTCGAGTAACACAAGCACTCTATAAAAATATAATTTATTCAATATTGATAGCTACTTCCTGCCCTTTATGAAGCAAGACAGAAAGTAGCTATCTAATTTTAATAACCTAAGCCAAAGGTATAAGAATATCTAAATCCTGGCTATCTTTTAAATCAATGCGTTGTTTAAGGGTAGGCGCAAGCACTTTAAGTATTTGCACGGGTAAAGCGCTGGTAAATTTATAATCGGCTGCTTTAGGTCCAGCAACATACGCCACTGAGGTACCAAAATAACGATCACCAATATAAAACACAAAGGCACCTGAACGGCTAACAACACGCTCAGAAGTTAAGCCGCCGCCTTTAGAAAACGTCTTGAAACGGTTATCTCCAGTACCCGTTTTACCGCCAACTGGCGTATAGGTGCCATCTGGCAAGTTGAACGCCCCAGATACGCGACGCGCCGTTCCTTTATCTACCACTTCTGATAATACATTACGAACCAGCGGCGCAATTTCGGGGGCCATCACACGCTCGCCTTTAGTCTTTGTTTGCGTTAATGCTGTATCGTAAGGGGTTCCTGAAGCAAAGTGCATGCTATCGATATACACCATTGGCAAGCGTACTCCATCATTAGATAGAATACCCATCAACTCTGCTAACGATGCAGGCCGATCAGCTGAGGCTCCTAATGCAGACGCATATGAAGGTACAAGGGAATCGAAAGGATAGCCAAGTGCTTTCCATTTTTTATGGATCTTTGTAAACGCATCGATTTCCATTATTTCTTTAATACGCTTATCTTGCCCTAATTTGTGTTTGCTATTAAATAGCCATTGGTATACTTCTTGCCGTTGATCTGTACTCGCTTTAACGAATTCAGACCAACTTGCTTTTGGATGCTCATGAAGATAAGCAACCATCCATAGCTCAAGCGGGTGAATACCTGCTACATAACCGCGGTCAGTCAGGTTAAATTTGCCCGGGCCAAATTCATCATAAAGCTTGGTCAATGTTTTTTGCTCAACCTTTTGAGCAGGATTTAAATGTTTGGTTAAAAATGCAGATAACTGATCTATTCCGGCAGCAGGCGCAAGGCTGCGGAAAATAACTGCCAACCGTTTGGGACTATGGCGAGCGAGTTCAACCAGTAAGGCATCTGCTTGTTCTACATTTTTTCCATTATATTTACGATAAAAACTTCCTAAGAATGTACGACCTTCACGATCGGCAAAACGCTTTAGATACTCTTTTCGTTGTGGGTGGCTACTATCTTCCAGTAGTTGAGAATCAGTACCTGCAGCTTCATACATATAATAATGAGCGATATCACGCATTACCCGAATGTACACTAAGTTAACAGAACGGCGTGTAGCTTCACGCACGCTATACACCTGGTAGTTTTCATTTTTATCAAAATTTGCAAACGAGTGAATACCGCCACCTGTAAAGAAACGTTCGCCCGGATTCGCAGAATAAGGGCGCTCTACTGCTGCTTCTAGCATTGATGTAAGGGTAGCGTGGGGAGAATGCTTTAAATACTCAATTACCCAGCGCTTTAACATAGATTCATGGGTATTTGGTTTGATGCTAGCAAGCGCCTCTTTACTCATAACCGAGTATTTTTTATGCAATTCAGAAATAACTTCGAGATACGTTACAAGGGTACGAAGTTTGGCGGTAGAACCTAAATCAAGTTTAGCGCCTTCATTAATATCGAATGGCTGATCAAAGTTATCTGCCTGCACGCGTACTTTATTGCCTTCTGGCGTGCGCTCAATAAGGGTAAAGCTATACGTTACACCTGCTGGAGAACCTTGCTGTAGCAAATATTTATCATTCAGTCCTACCGATTTAGCATAGGCAGGATCACGCAATTTAACAAGTTCAGTGGTAACGCTTTGCTGTAATTTGGAATCAAGCGTACTATTTACATTCAGATCAAGGCGATCAAGATCATACATGCGAGGCACACCCAACAACCCAGCAAGTTTAATGCGAACCGCATTGGCCCCTTTACGTTTAATGGGAGGAGTTGCTGCCTGATGGGCACGCTCTTTTTGCTGCTGAAGCGAAACATCAAGAGCAGCATCGCGTAGTTCAGGGCTAATGATTTTATCTTTTGCCATCAGTCTTAAATAGGAATCGGTAAGTGCTTCGAGCACCTTCATATCCCCATTTAAATAAAACGAAGGGCCGCGCTGTGCAATCATTAAACTGAATGCTTCTTTAAACACAACAGCACGCTCTTGCACCGACATCATCGAATTATTTTCCAGTATCTTGTTGACCTCATCAAACGAGCGACCATACCAGGCCCACATGCCATCGCCAATCCCTGATATCTCACCAAAACCAGCTCGGGCTGATAAAGGAACCGTATTTAAATATTCCAGCACCAATTGGCGTCTTGAAGCAGTGGTATCTTCTCCATTCAGATAGGCACGCACCGAGGCTGATAGCATTTGGCGCAATTTTTCTTTACGGGAGCCCGTACGCCCATCCGGTGAGTGACGAAATTTTTCAATTTGGGTGGCAAGCGTACTAGCGCCTGCTGCGTGATAATTAGGATGCGCTAAATGAATCAATTCATCCGTTAACGCTTTGCCCAGGCGCGACCATTCAATTGCTGGGTTACGTAACGGAGTTCCTTCATCCAAAAGCGTATGATTTTCAATATACAATAAGCTTTTCACCAATAACGAAGGTAGCGCCTCAAACTCTGGATACACGCGCAGAGGATAGCGTGATTGGTACATGAGCTGACCATAACCATCTTTTAAGGTGATCCCTGCCTGATCTTTCTCATGGTAAGGAAGAAACAGCCCTAATGACATAAAAGGCTCTGTAACTCCTTTATCTGCTAGCTTCACCATAGCAGGAGAAAGATTCGCTTGGGCAGAAATAGTATAACCACGCGCTTGCAAGCGCTTCAAATAATTAGATAATCCTGCATACCCCATGCGCTGATCATAAGGCCCGCCTTGCTCTGGAAAACGAATTGCCTGGCTGGCACCTTCTTTCACCTGGAAAGCGGCATCATGCGTAATACGGGTAAAGAAAATAGCCTGCATGCGCGAAGTAGGAAGCTCGTGCAGCACTAAAACAGCTACCGGCAACCCCACCATTACCATCATCGAGATAATCATGGCTCTTAGCACATAGGGAGAAGGTTTATCTTTATCTAGCTCGAGTTTGGCTTCTGAAGTATCCATAACATTTATTCTCTAGTAGACCACCCTTTTTAGCGGATGGAAATAAGCACTTAAAGTTAACCCTGACAGATTGAGTTAAGAGTTGTCGATCGATTTTGCTGGATACCCCTTCAATATTCGGGAAGGCTCGAACGTTAGCCACGATTAAAACTCTATCTCTCATATTACGAAAAAAACGCCTCTAAATTTAGGCAAAATCAACAGAAAAATAGCTAGTTATTCGCTCAGAAGCCTTGAGTTTCAAGAGATTTATACATGCGCCCATTACAAAGGTGTATTAACTCAATAACATAACCATAAAATAGATACTAAAAAATTGTAAAAATATTTATTTAAAATTTATGCTTTATTATGTTTCCAATATGTTTTTAATACGCGCCCACTAGCTCAAAAAACATATAGCGCGTGGCTATAGCCACATTTACAAAACCGACAAGACTAAAACCAGGCTGAAAATGCAATTGCTAGCATTCGCATCAGGCGGTTTATTCCCAGCTTTTAATAAAAAACACTAAACTGACATAAACTAGCAAACAGCAGGCAAACATCACTTAAAAAAGCACTTAAAGTGAATACATTGCACGTATCATCACAGGTAGGTAATATAGATTTAGTGAGCACAACATCTTAAATTTTAGGGGTTAATTTTAGAGGCTACGCAGTTAAGCTATATTTTGTAAACTGCCTAGCGAGCGCTTAGTAGACACCAACTTAATAGGTACCAATTAAGCCATTTAAAAAAGCAAGCATCTACCATATTATCAGCTTCTTTATCAGCCCTATCAGCCATTTTTATAGAAAGATAAAATGCTAAAAAAAATCAGCATCATTTTCATTAGCTTACTAGCAGCTTTACTCTTATTTGCTACCACACGACCTGATGTGTTTCGTATTGAACGCTCGACTCGCATTAAAGCTCCCATTGATAAAATTTTTGCCATCATCAATGATCAACATCAGGCGGAAAAGTGGTCGCCTTGGGAAAAGCTTGATCCCTCCATGACAAAAACTTACAGCGGGCCAGCCAGTGGAAAAGGAGCCGCCTATCATTGGGAAGGCAACAATGAAGTGGGGGCAGGAAGCAGCGAAATTATTGAGTCAATTTCTCCTTCAAAAATCACGATGAAATTAGATATGCTAAAGCCTTTTGAGGCCCATAATATTGTTCGCTTTACCTTACAGCCTGAAGGTGAAACCACGCATGTGATTTGGTCAATGCAAGGTAAGCAGCCCTACATAGCAAAAATCATCGGTATATTTATGAACTGTGACAAAATAGTAGGTAAGCAATTTGAAGAAGGTCTTTTTAATCTTAAAAGTCTTGCCGAAAAATAAAAACTCACCCATTTCTTTTCCTGACTTAAATGATGTTGAATAACAAGGAATACGTTTATGCGAATGACTCGGCAAAGTTTTCTTTTTATTATTCCATTCTTAACTCCTTTAACCCTTTCGATCCTTTTAACCTTTACCTGTACATCAACCCCTCTATTAGCCCAATGGGTTTCAGAAGCTAAATCGCAACGCACATGCAACGAATTGAACGCTGCTGCATTCAATAACGATACAGATAAAGCCTTAGATCTCATGTACCCTGATCTCTTTAAAGTGATTACACGCGATCAGGCGATAGAACTATTACATAAAGTGCTTGAGAAAAATGATCAGTTTCAAATTACAAGTATGCGCTGCGAACCCCCTATACAGACAACAATTGTGGGTTCACGCTCGCTTGCTTTACTGCCCATTTCCACTGAGGCTCGGGTTCCAGGCGGAACCTTTCAATACATCAGCTACTATTTAGGCATTTCAGATAATGCTGGCTCAACGTGGAAGTTTCTGTTTATGAAACATAACCCTGATCAAGAACAATTACAAAAAATCCTACCTGAAGGTATTGGCAACATTACTATTCCTCCTGAACAACAAGGCAACTTTATACCCGATGTTCAGTAATGAACGTAAAGCACTTTATTCACTAGCAACTTGTTTTAATTTGCTAGAAGTTTAGAAGTTACGCAGTTGAGTTTTATCAGAGGACTGATAACTATAAAGAGTTAGCAGAAGAAATTAATGCAAACAATGCCGAGTTGCTAACATGTTGAGAAAACCCGGGTGCGTAACTTCTACAGGCATGAAAAGATATTAAGACTAGATAGCAAAACGAACTAAATAGGAAAAATTTTGAAAACTATTGGTCTTATCGGTGGTATGAGTTGGGAGTCTACCGTTCCTTATTACCGTCTAATGAATGAAACTATTAGAGAGAAATGCGGCGGCCTGCATTCGGCTAAAATCATTTTGTACAGTGTAGATTTTCACGAAATTGAACAGTTACAGCACACGGGAAACTGGGAAGCAGCGGGAACATTATTAGCCAATATAGCCCAGTCACTTGAATTAGCTGGCGCAGATTTTTTAGTGCTGTGCACCAACACCATGCATAAGCTTGCCCCTGTTATTGAAGCTGCTGTGCGCATTCCCTTATTTCACATCGCTGACCCTACTGCACTTGAAATCAAACAACATGGCTTTACTACTATTGGATTATTAGGCACACGATTTACGATGGAACAAGATTTCTATCGCGAGAAATTGCGTAAAGATCATGGGCTAAACGTGCTTATTCCTGAGCAGAAAGATCGCGAAATTATTCATCGCATTATTTATGAAGAATTGTGCCTGGGTAAAATCGTAAATGAATCTCGCGATTCGTATCGCAGAGTGCTACAAGTTCTTATTGATCAAGGTGCTGAAGCTATTATTTTGGGTTGCACAGAAATTTCTTTATTAGTGGCAGCTAACGATTCTAGCGTTCCCTTATTTGATACCACCAGCATTCACGCGCGTAAAGCTGCTGAATGGGCACTTTCAAAACCATAATATCCAAACTTAATACTGCATCGCAAGGAAATACGCTTTCATGTTCAACCTTTATATTACGAACAAAAACTACTCCTCATGGTCGCTTCGGCCTTGGGTGCTAATGCGCGAGTTAGCCATTCCGTTTAATGAAACGTTAGTTCCTTTTGGAACTGCAGGTGAAAGCAACCCCTTTTTCGCCTTTTCACCTACAGGTAAAGTTCCCTATCTGGTTCATGAACACATCGGCGTTTGGGATTCTCTGGCTATTACTGAATACCTGGCAGAACAAACACCACGCATATGGCCTAAGAACCCCGAGGCTCGAGCATGGGCGCGCAGTGCGTCTGCCGAAATGCATTCAGGCTTTCAAGCACTGCGCGATCAGTGCTCGATGAACTGCGGGCTACGCATTCGCATGGAGTCTTACTCAGAGAATTTACTGCGTGATATACATCGATTAGATGCATTATGGAATGAGGGCTTTTCGCGCTTTGGCGGCCCGTATATAGCGGGTGATCTTTTTACTGCTGCTGATGCTTTTTTTGCGCCAGTGGCCTTTCGCGTTCAAACCTATGGGCTGCCACTATCTGAACGTTCATCCGAGTATATACAAACATTGCTTATGTTACCGTCTATGAAAGAATGGTATTCAGCAGCACTTAATGAGCTATGGCGTGACCCACCGCACGAACAAGAAGCGCTTCGCGCAGGCACCCTATTACATGATTTTCGAAAGACGCCCCACGCATGAAAAAAGTTATGCTTATAACAGGAGGAAGCCGCGGAATTGGCGCTGCAACAGCACAGCTTGCTGCGAATAAAGGTTACGCTGTATGCCTAAACTATCTAAAAAACAAGCTTGCTGCACACACCATTGTGAATGAAATAAATTTAAACGGCGGCCAAGCCATCGCCGTTTCGGCAGATATAGGCGTTGAACATGAAGTAACGGAATTATTTAATGCGATTGATACCCAGCTAGGGCCGATTACTGCACTGGTGAATAATGCAGGTATTCTTGAAACACAAATGCGCGTAGATATGATGGATGCAGCACGTTTAAACCGCGTATTCGCCGTGAATATTATAGGGTCATTTTTATGCGCGAAAGAAGCGATTAAACGGATGTCGAATAAACAAGGCGGAAGCGGCGGAGCCATTGTGAACGTATCTTCTGCTGCCTCACGGCTAGGCTCAGCGGGCGAATATGTTGATTACGCTGCATCAAAAGGCGCTATTGATACCTTTACGATCGGATTATCTCGCGAGGTAGCAGTTGATGGTATTCGTGTAAATGCTGTACGCCCTGGCTTTATTTATACAGATATTCATGCAGCGGGCGGTGACCCCAATCGCGTTGACCGCTTGAAAGAAGGTATTCCTCTACAACGAGGCGGGCATCCTGATGAAGTAGCAAACGCTATTCTTTGGCTGCTTTCAGAAGAAGCTTCGTACACAACTGGTACATTTATTGATGTAGCAGGAGGAAGATAACCATGTCTGGCATATCCATCATTTTTCAACCCCTTCTCATTATGATGGTTCTATGAAGTTGTTTACACGCTTATTTAGAGCAGTACATGGATTAATGGCTTTTCTTTTTGCCTGTGCAGCCCTCATGCTAATTACAATTGCCACCCGAATGGGTTGGAACGCGTTTACAACAAGCCTTGATTCGAATGCTGCGCAAACGATTATTGAAGCTATTGGTTTATTGGCGGCGGCTGTGGTTGCTCTCCAAATTGCTGAAACGATTGCTGAGGAAGAAGTCATTCGTGATGCAGATATTAGCGCCCCTACACGCGTCAGGCGTTTTGTATCAAGATTTTTTGTAGTCGTGATTGTTGCGCTGGCTATTGAAGGATTAGTCGCTACGTTTAAAGCGTTGCACGAAAATCCAACTCAACTTCCTTATGCCGCTAGTATTTTGATTTCAACAGGAATATTGCTAGCTGCCTGGGGTGTATTTATATATTTCAATCGTTTTGCTGAAGAGTTGGAGCCAGAGGCAATGAAAGATGCAAAACAGGAAGACGCAAAGCTTAAATAAGGTTCACGAACACTCATTCAGATAGATAGTTAGATAAATAGATATATAAGCAGCTTCTCGCCGCAGGGCAAGATGCTATAGATAACGCTACAGCTAGCCACATAATCTAGCTGCATAACTCCTATTCGTGGCAATCGATATTAATGATCCCTCAAGGAAAAAACATGCCCTTAACAGAAAAAGCTCCTACGCTTGCCGATCTTGAACTTAGTTTTACACGCCTTATTGATGCACCCCGTGAGAAGGTATTTAAAGCCTGGACCGATCCTGAGTGCCTTAAACAATGGTTTGCCCCGTTGCCCTTTACAACTTCTCTAGTAGAAATAGATGTAAGGCCTGGAGGCGCTAGCCTGATTGTCATGCGGGATACCGAGGGAAATGATTTTCCTAACAGAGGGGTTTATCTTGAAGTGATTCAAAATGAGCGGCTTGTATTTACGGATGCCTATACTACCGCTTGGCAGCCTTCACAAAAACCTTTTATGACGGGTATTCTCACGTTTGAAGATGAGAGTGGAAAAACAAAATATACCGCCTGTGTAAGGCACTGGACGGTTGCTGATCGCAAGGCGCATGAAAAAATGGGATTTTATCAAGGTTGGGGTCAATGTACAGACCAATTAGCGGCGTTGGCAGCAACCTTGTAGTTGAATTGATGTGGGTTGAATTGAAATGATGTGTTCATAAACGATGTAGAGGGGCATTTAACCTAACCCCTCCTTCAAAACACGACCTTATGCATGTCTAAAATATTTACGTTGTACGCCTAATTTCCTCAATTAAAACCTTCAATGTTTCTTCTGCTGTTTCATTCGAAAGCTGGCATGTACCTGCAGCATGGTGCCCACCCCCACCATATTGCAGCATTAATTTACCAATATCTGTTTTTGATGTGCGATCGATAATGGATTTACCGCACGCAAACACCGTATTTTGTTTTTGCATACCCCATAAAACATGAATAGAAATATTGGTATCAGGAAATAACGCATAAATCATAAATCGGTTTGTTGCCCAAATAGGGTCTTCTTCTCGCAAATCTAATACCACTAACTTATCATAGACACGTGCACAGCGTAAAATCTGCTCACGCGCTTTTGGTGCATGCTCACGATAAATTTCTATACGCTCATGCACATCCGGTAAACGTAAAATTTCAGTAATGGTATGGTTACGACAGTACGAAATTAAATCCATCATCAAGGTATAGTTGCTAATACGAAACTCTCGAAAACGCCCTAACCCTGTACGGGGATCCATTAAATAATTCAGCATTACCCAATTTTCTGGCTCCAATATTTCTTCAATGGAAAACTGAGCGCTATCTGCTTTATCCACCGCCATCATCATTTCATCACTAATGTTGTCAAACTTTTCTTTGCCGCCAAAGTAATCAAATACCACCCGTGCTGCTGAAGGCGCATTGGCATCAATCACTCTGTTTTCAAAATCGCCTTGTACCCTTAACTCTTCTGAAGCATGATGGTCGAATACTAAATGTGCCAAGGGTGCATAAGGCAAATTCGTTACAATATCTTTTTCAGTAATCTCAATTTTTCCGTCTTGCATATCTTTAGGATGAACGAACTTTATATCATCAATCATGTCAAGTTCGTTAAGTAAAATTGCACACACTAAACCATCAAAATCGCTACGTGTTACTAAACGAAATTTATTAGTCATGATTGCACTCCTTAGCTGTTATAGTTAGAAGTTACGCAGTTGAACTCTCTCAGCGTGTTGGCAACTTGCTGCCGTACTCACTGTACTTACTAGTTTGCCCTACCATGGCTTGAGTAAACCAACTGCATAAGCTCTAAGTGTATTGTTGTATATATCTTGCAGAACATTGCTCCAGCACCAGGGCGGCACGCGCCGTAACGGAACAAGCTATAGTATTTGTTAACGTTTAAATAACGACGCGTAAAGATAAAAGCTTCATAAAGTTACCTATCATTTTTTATTACGATTTGAAAATCTTGGCAAGTATGTTAATTTTGTCGTTTCGTATAAAATAGCGAATCGTTCATGTAGCCTCTCACTAGTATGGCTTTTGATTCCTTATTTTTATAGAGTGCTCTTATGCAATTACCTATTGAATCACAAGCTTATCTTGTTGCCATTATTACTTCTTCAGATGATGCAATTATCAGTAAAGATTTAAAAGGAAATATCACGTCTTGGAATCCTGCCGCTGAACGAATATTCGGCTATATGGCAGAGGAAGCCATCGGAAAACACATCAGTTTAATTATTCCGCCAGACCGTTTAAGCGATGAAGATTACATTTTAGGCAAAATAAAAGCAGGCGAGCGCGTAGAGCACTTTGAAGCGATTCGCCGAAAAAAAGATGGTCAACTGATCAACCTTTCGATTACCGTGTCGCCCATTAAAAATAGCAAAGGCGATATTATAGGTGCCTCAAAAATAGCTCGCGATATTACATTTACTAAAGAAGCGGAGCGCACTGCGGCCTATTTGAGCGCAATTATTGAGTCTTCAGATGACGCTATCATTAGCAAAGATCTCAATGGATTCATCACATCTTGGAATAAATCAGCAGAACGTATTTTCGGCTATACACCTGAAGAGATTATAGGGCGGCATATTACAATTCTTATCCCTTCTGAACGTATTCATGAGGAAGACACTATTCTTAGCACCTTAAAATCAGGTAACCGGCTCGAGCACTTTGAAACTATGCGCCGTCATAAATTAGGCCATTTAATTCCTGTGTCTTTAACCGTTTCACCAATTCGTGATATCGTAGGCAATGTGGTTGGTGCATCTAAAGTAGCGCGTGATATCACAGATAGAATTTACGCCGAGAAAGCTATTCGAGAGATGAGTCTTAAAAAAGATGAGTTTCTTGCAAATATGAGTCACGAGCTGCGAACCCCAATGAATGCTGTCATTGGTCTTACTAACCTACTACAGCGTATGGATTTACCTGAAAAAGCCCATAAATTTATTGAAACACTGCAATTAAGCGCTGATAATCTGATGGAGCTGATTAATGATTTATTGGATTTCGCCAAAATTGAGTCTGATTCGCTTGAAATTGAACAGATAGAATTTAATTTAGCCGAGCAGGTTGAAAAAGCAATCAGTGTCATGAACGTAAAGGCGCATGAGAAAAATTTAAGTTTATTTGTAAACTACCCCTCTTCCCTCAATCGCTACTATATTGGTGACCCCTTACGTGTTCATCAAATCTTGATGAACCTTCTTTCGAATGCTGTTAAATTCACAGATCAAGGTTCAATTAAGGTCGATGTAAGCGGTGCCCATTCATCGCCCGATATCACGCTTCTAACCCTTAAAGTCACTGATACAGGAATTGGTATTCCCCAGAATAAGCTTGAGACTATTTTCGATAAGTTTATGCAAGCTGATTCTTCTATCACGCGCAGATTTGGCGGCTCTGGGTTAGGCCTTTCGATTGTAAAAGCACTTGTACACAAAATGAATGGCACACTCAACGTACATAGTGAAGAAGGTTTAGGCACCTCATTCACCGTTACTCTTCCGCTAAAAACAACGCAACGAACCTACGCCGTTGAAAGCTTTTCAGCTGGCCCCCTGCCCCAAACACTTATTACAGGAAAAAACGTACTACTTGTAGAAGATTACGAACCTAATATCATTGTGGCTGAAGCCATGTTGCAGCAGATGAACTATGATTATGACCTTGCTCGAAATGGCGTTGAAGCGTTACGCAAGTTTGCGCATGGGCATTATGATGCGATCTTAATGGATGTACAAATGCCTGAGGTTGATGGGTTAGAAGCTACTCGCAGAATTAGAAGGCTTGAAAAAGAAAGAGGCTTGCATCGCACTCCTATCATAGCGATGACAGCGCATGTAAGGGAGCAAGATAAAGAAAAATGCTTTGATGCAGGAATGGATAACTTTATTCCTAAACCTATTGACCCTATCGAGCTTTCTAACAAAATTATGCGCTATGTAAATCTAAGCAAAGAAATGGTTCAGCTTGGTATAGCATCCATAGAAAAAAATGAGTAACACACCATCCGTGTTACTGCCTCTTCAGGCCTTATATGAATCCACACTCTGTATTTAAAAGCACGTACATTCCCACTTTTTTTGCTCAACGCAATATCCATTATGGCTGGATTATTGTAGCGGTTACCTTTTTGACCATGCTAATTACAGCAGGCGCACTAGGCGCCCCAGGGGTATTTATTGTTCCCTTACAAAAAGAATTTGGCTGGAGCGCTTCTCAAGTTTCAAGCGCTATTGCCATCCGCTTAGTGTTATTTGGTCTAATGGGGCCTTTCGCAGCAGCGTTTATGAACCGCTTCGGTATACGAACCATTACCATCACCGCGTTGTCGATCATTATGACAGGGCTATTGCTTTCATTAATGATGTCTCAGCTCTGGCAGCTAATATTATTGTGGGGCATTGTAGTAGGCTTCGGTACAGGATTAACTGCGCTAGTGTTAGGAGCAACCATTGCAGCACGCTGGTTTACGAAACGCCGCGGATTAGTGATGGGGCTTTTAACAGCAAGCTCTGCCACAGGCCAACTTGTTTTTCTGCCTCTGATTGCTACCTTAACAGAACATTTCGGTTGGCGAACATCACTAACCTGTTTATGCTCTTTATTCGTTATTGCTATCGCAGCCATTGTTCATCTGATGCGAGACTACCCAGCAGATGTTGGCCTTGCCCCTTATGGCTCTGAAAATCAGGCTATTATAAAACCACCTGCACCCTCTCCTTTATCACCTTTTGCTATTTTAGCGGAAGCCGCCCACTCACGAACATTTTGGGTATTATTTGGCACTTTTTTTGTTTGCGGCGCTAGCACGAATGGCTTAATACAAACGCATTTTATTCCCTTATGCAGCGATAAAGGGCTAGCAGCTGTCACAGCAGCAGGTGTACTTGCCATGATGGGCGTATTTGATTTTATCGGAACTGTTTTATCTGGTTGGTTGTCAGATCGCTATAGCAATAAATGGCTATTATTCTGGTACTACGGTTTACGAGGGCTATCGCTGCTGTATTTACCGTATGCTCACTTTTCCTTTTATGGCCTCTCACTATTCGCCATGTTTTATGGATTAGATTGGATTGCTACCGTACCCCCTACCGTTAAACTGGTTTCAGAACATTTTGGGGAAGAAAAAGCTGGCTTAACATTTGGCTGGATTTTTGCAGCGCATCAGCTAGGCGCAGCCGTTGCAGCCTTTGGAGGAGGTTTGTCTCGTACTATTTTTTCATCGTACTTTCCTGCGTTTTATAGTGCAGGAGCATTATGCTTAATTGCCTCGCTAGCAGCGCTTACATTACAAAACCCCACCAAAGGTTTATCGTTAGTTAACGCACGATAAACTGGGTGTTGTCTTATAAAGCTTTCAAACGACGTATAACATTCAACACGCTATTTTTGTAGTTATGTGTGTAGTAATAGAAGTTACGTAGTTGAGTTCACTTACGGCATAGCAATGCGCACACCACCACAAGAAGTAAGGCACATTGCCAACATGCTAAGAGAACTCCTTTGCGTAACGTCTACTTAAATAAGAAACGCATTGCTATAAACACACCTAGCATAACCATTACTAACGCTACCTTGGCAACAGCTCCTATCGCTAGTCCTAAGGTTGTGCCAAGGCCTGCTTGCGTTGCATGGCGTAAATCTTTACGCACATAAAGCTCCCCTGCCACAGCCCCTAAGAACGGACCTAAAATAATGCCGGGCAAACCAAAAAATATCCCTAAAAAAGTTCCTATTGCACTACCTGTAATTGCCCATTTAGACGCCCCAAAACGTTGTGCTCCTACAATTCCTGCAAAAAAATCTATTGCGTAGGTAAGTGCCGTTAAAAGGCCTAATATTGTTAAGGTTACCCACCCTATATAAGCATAATGCTCAATCCAAGCTGCAAGCCAAAGCCCGCCAAAAACAAATAAAGCACCCGGCATTACAGGTAACACAGTTCCCGCTAATCCTATAAGGATACAGGCTGCAGAAACTATCCATAAAAAAGTATCTTCCATATAGCTTTCTTCCCATTTTTCTTATAATAACAGTTATTATAAGAAGCCTTTTTCAGCAATAATACTATTTGCTGTCTCGAGCTTGAACTCTAATACTATTTTTCTTAATAGCCTGCTCAAGCGTAACCTGTGAAAGCGAGTCTCGCCCGAGTCAAATGCTGGCATGAACTTCACTCTGCAAAAGCCGTAAACCAGTGCCATTACCCAACCAGTGCAACTACCCAATCTGCCGCACTCCAAGTAACTTAGAATTGTCTTTACCTTAAGGCGTCTTCTATTTTTGTAAAAAAGAAATTCCTATTCTCTTATTTTTCATTTTTTTTTAATCCTTCATTAAAAGAAACAGCTATGACATTCAAAAAAATAATTTTTTTTCTCTTGGCATTTTCACTTTCAGGCTGCGCTACGAATAATTCGCAACATAGAGCAACAACAGAGCCTACTAACTCCTCTATCAATAAAGAATCTTTCAACTCTTCTAATTCCCTTAACTCTCGTACCCCCGATATACAAAACTCTGGGAATACGCCTAGCTCTAAAGAAATAACAAGCCGTCTTTATTTTTATCGCAGCCCAGGTTTATTTGGCGCTGCGTTACAACCATCGATTCATTTAGATGGAAAAAAAATAGGGCAATCAAAACCTGGTGAACTATTTTTTGTAGATACTTTCGCTGGAAGCCATGAGGTCATAGTACGTAATACGCTGGGAAATGATCCTGATAAAAAGCTAACGTTTGCGTTAGGCGACCACGACACAAAGTATATTAAGACACTTGTTGGTACCGGCTCATCCATGGGATACATTGTTCCTGAAGCCATTAGCGCTTCAGCTGCTCAAAAAGAATTATCTACGTTAAATTTAACTGAAAATCGCTAAAGCTTTGTCTTTCACTAAAAAAATACAAAGGTAAATGCATGAACCATACCTATGTTTTAGCTGTTCATGGTGGCTCAGGAACTATTATTCCTGGCAGTAGCAATGAATCGGGATATCATGAAGCACTTCAAGCCGCATTGGTTGAAGGTGAAAAAATACTGAAAGATGGTGGCTCCGCTGTAGAAGCAGTGTTGGCCTCTTCCATGATGTTAGAAGATTGCCCTTTATTTAATGCAGGGCGCGGGTCTGTATATACCTCTGCCGGAACGCATGAAATGGATGCCAGTATTATGAATGGGCGCACGTTAGCAGCAGGGGCAGTTGCAGGTGTTCATAGCGTTCGCAACCCCGTTTTGCTCGCCCATACATTAATGCTGAATTCAAGCCATGTGTTTGTTGCTGGCGAAGGAGCCGAGCGCTTTGCCAGGGAATATAAAGTACCTCTTGAAATTCCTCAGTATTTTGCTACGCCTGAAAGAATAAAACAATTAGAACATGTACGTGGCTTATCAATTGGAAATGCACTGCTACTCGATCACGATGCAGCCTGGCATACACTAAATAATACAGAACATAAATTTGGCACAGTCGGCGCTGTTGCGCGCGATCGATCTGGGCAACTTGCCGCGGCGACCTCTACCGGAGGCTTAACAAACAAAATGTTAGGGCGTGTAGGCGATAGCCCTATTATCGGAGCAGGTTGCTATGCTGATAGTGAAACGGTTGCGGTTTCAGCAACAGGAACAGGCGAACATTTTATACGAACCGTTTTAGCCTACGATATCGCTGCACGTATCAAATATGGCAGGGTAACGCTAGAAGAAGCTGCGCATCAAGCAATCTTTAACAAATTAACCCAACTCGGTGGCGAAGGCGGTGTTATCGCTATTGATAAAGAAGGCAATATTGCTATGCCATTTAATACCAGAGGTATGTATCGCGGCTGGATTCAGGAGGGCAAAGATCCTATCACTGCTGTAGGGCCATATTAGTCATTTTTTTCTAATCTTTATTTTTAATCACCTTTCACATGTATGAAGGCGATCTTTTACTTTTAAAAAATACAATAGCGTAACTATTCACGTTATCAAGGGGAACCTATGCCTGATGTTCGAAAAGAAACCGATTCTATGGGTACGATTGATGTACCCGCGCATGCCTACTGGGGAGCGCAAACCCAGCGCTCGGTAGAGCACTTCAAAATCGGCGGAGTACGTTTTTGCTGGCAACGTCCCATGATTCGCGCCTTAGGTATTCTTAAAAAATCTGCCGCTCAAGCGAATGAAGAATTAAGAGAATTAACCCCTGAAATCGCCCAGTATATTATTCAGGCAGCAGATGAGGTCATTGCCGGAACATTAGACAATCATTTCCCTTTACGGGTTTTTCAAACAGGCTCTGGTACGCAGTCAAATATGAATGCAAACGAAGTAATTGCTAATCGTGCCATTGAATTAGCTGGCGGTGTATTAGGTAGTAAAAGCCCTGTGCATCCTAATGACCATGTCAATTGCGGACAATCGTCTAATGATACCTTTCCTACTGCTATGCATATCGCAGTAGTAGAAGAGCTTTATAACAATTTGTTTCCCTCAGTACGAACTTTGCGAGATACATTAGCCGCCAAATCAGAAGCCTATAAAAATATAGTAAAAACAGGCCGTACCCATTTGCAAGATGCTACCCCCATTACGTTAGGGCAAGAAATCAGTGCCTGGGTAGCACAAATTGATTTTGGCTTATCTACTATTCAAGCAGCCCTGCCTGGCCTCTATGAGCTAGCTATTGGCGGCACAGCAGTGGGTACAGGGTTAAATTCTCATCCTCAATTTGGAGAGCGTGCTGCTCATTTTATTGCTCAACATACTGGTCACGCTTTCTTTTCCGCTACTAATCATTTTTTTGCCCTATCCGCCCATGATGCGTTAGTCAATGTCTCGGCTGCCTTAAGAACGCTAGCAGGTGGATTAATGAAACTGGCGAATGATGTACGCTGGTTAGCTAGTGGGCCGCGCTGCGGAATTGGCGAACTTACCATTCCTGAAAACGAGCCTGGATCTTCGATTATGCCTGGTAAAGTTAATCCTACGCAGTGTGAAGCATTAACAATGGTATGCGCGCAGGTGTTTGGCAATGATGCAACGGTAGCATTTGCAGGAAGCCAAGGGAATTTTCAATTAAATGTGTTTAAACCTGTTATGGTTCACAATGTGCTTGAAAGTATTACGCTCATTGCTGAGGCTGCTTATGCGTTTGAACGATATTGTGCTGTTGGCATCGAACCCAACCAAAAAAAAATTGAAGAAAACCTTAATAAAAATCTAATGCTTGTTACCGCGCTAAATCGCCATATTGGCTATGATAAGTCTGCAAAAATCGCTAAAAAAGCGCATCAGGAAGGAAGCTCCCTTCGCAAGGCCGCTATCGATTTAGGCTACTTAAGTGAACAGGAATTTGATCAGTGGGTAGTACCGCTTGATATGACACATCCAACAGTAAATAAATAGAAACAAAAAAAGGTATCTTTTGAAGTAGATACCTTTTTTACATTACTTAGAAGTTACGCAGTTGAGCACTATCAAGACATGGGATGCCCCGCATGGTAACGCAGACAGTACACGTCGTATGAGCTGACATAATTCTGAGAGAGCCAACTGCGCAACTTCTAATTACGTTTATTTTTTTAAATAATTATGGTCTGATCTCACGACCTATCACACCACCCACAGCAGCCCCACCTACGGTACCAACTGCACTGCCGCCTGATAAAACTGAGCCTGCAACCCCGCCAATAGCTGCTCCCGTCGCGGTATTAACATCACGTTGAGACATATTCGCGCAGCCGCCCATACTTAAAAGAAGCGTTGCAAAAAGGAGTCGTGCTGATAATTTCTGTATCGTTTGAGTGTTCATGGCTTACCCCTTATTGTTGATTTTAGCTATTCAATCGGTGTCGTATGAAAATTATTTTAATCTTTAGAACAACCTGTAAAACCTAACATGTTATACATTACCGATTTTACCATATATTTTTAAGTCTCAACAATATTTAATCACTCAATGGTTTTTATTAGGATTTTAATACTAAATTCAATTAAAACATGAATAAAATAATTCATTTACCACTTAATGCTCAGTAAAGTTGAGAAGATGCACAAAGCATAGCTTTGTTAAAGAATTGGTAAAATTTTTCTGTCTGTAAACACTTGTTTGTAGATGTTAAGCAGCTGGGGGAATAGTGTAATTACTTGTTATTAAGGTAGGCTAGCGTTAGCCTTACTGGGATCTGATACTGATCGTTACTATGATTTCTTTATTAAAAAATCTTCAGATAATTTAATCAGCGGTGAACTAGCATTTCGCCCCGCTGGCTTTGGTTTTTCAATTCCATAGCCTTGCGCAAAATTCACGCCTATTTCACGCAAGGCCGCTAAGATAGCTTCATTTTCTACAAACTCCGCAATCGTTTTGATACCCATCACTTGACCAATTTCATTAATCGATTTTACCATCGCACGATCAATTTTATCCTCCACCATATCTTTAACAAACCCGCCATCAATTTTTAAATAATCCACAGGAAGATGTTTAAGATAAGCAAATGATGACATACCGCTTCCAAAATCATCTAAAGCAAAGCGGCATCCCATTGCTTTTAAGGCGCGAATTAAGATAATCGCCTGGCTTAAATTAGCTATTGCAGCTGTTTCAGTAATTTCAAAACAAATACTTTTTGGTGATACCTTATAGCGCAAAAATTGCTCGCTCACAAACGCAAGAAAATTTTCATCGCAGATAGATTTTCCCGAAAGATTGATCGCACATGTACCCCAAGGTTCTCCTTGTTGATGGCGCTCGGCATGACCTGCAAACGCTGTTTGAATTACCCAGCGATCAAGAAGAGGCATTAAGCTGTAACGCTCTGCAGCAGGAATAAATGCCATAGGAGGAATAATATCCCCTTTTTCATCAAACATTCTCAATAAGAGTTCGTAATGGTTTCCTCCTTCGCCATCTTCGCCAAGTGCGAGAATTTGCTGTGAATATAAAACAAAACGATGTTCATCTAGCGCTTTTTTGATACGCGCAATCCAGCTCATTTCACCATGTCGCCGAACCAATTGCTGGTCTTCATTACTATAAACATGAATACGATTACGCCCCATATCCTTCGCTACATAGCAAGCAGCATCAGCCATTCGCATAATATCGGGTAGTAGACTATCTCCATTCGTAAAGCTGACAAGTCCGATACTAACGCCGATGGGGAATTTTTTATCAAGCCATACAAAATTAAAATCACTAATGGTCTGGCGTACAAGCTCTGCAATATCTTTTGCTGGCTCTGTAGTACAGTTTTGCAGCAAAATACCAAACTCATCGCCGCCTAATCTAGCTAACAAATCATTTTTACGTAATTTGTCTCTTAAAAGAACGGTTAATTGACGCAATAATTCATCTCCTGCTATATGCCCGCAGGTATCATTTACAATTTTAAACTGATCAAGATCAAGATATAACAGCGTATGATCTTGATGCTCATGACCGCTTTGCAACGCCAGCGCCAAGCGTCTTTCAAACTCACGCCGATTGATAAGGTCTGTGAGTGCATCATGTGTAGCCTGATACGTCATTGCGGCTGTCATCTCTCTGGCGTAACTTACATCATGAAATACCAGCACCATTCCTAATATCTCACCATTCGGCCCCTTAATAGGTGCTGCTGAATCATCTATCGGTAAACGAGTACCGCTACGCTGAATAAGCGCTACTGATTTAGAAGCGTTTTCGACGATTTCATTTTTTAAAATAGACTCTACAGGGCTAGGAATCGTTTCCCCTGTTTCTTCACTTACTATATGAAACACAGTTGTTAACGGAAGACCTATCGCTTCTTCAGATTTCCAACCTGTTAGCGTTTCAGCAACAGGGTTCAAATACGTGATATTCCCTGTTGTATCTGTCGTTATCACCGCATCGCCTATAGAACTTAATGTCACACGCAATCGTTCTTTTTCACGAATTAATTCAAAAGCAGCTTGTTTACGTTCCGTAATATCTTCAATTTGCGCGATAAAATGCATTGGCTTATGGTATTGGTCTCTCACGAGTGAGGCCGTCAATTGTATCCAAACGATATTGCCATTTTTTCGAATATACCGCTTCTCCATTTTGTAAGATTGAATTGCTCCATCTAATAAACGCTGTACATTCGCAAGATCAAGATCCAAATCATCAGGATGCGTGATTCTTTGAAACGTTAATGTTTTAAGTTCAGATTTTGAATAGCCTACAATTTGGCATAAGGCCTGATTCGGAGAGATAAAATTGCCCTTCAAAGAAACAGTTGCCATCCCAATAGGCGCATTTTCCAATATATTTCTAACATGAAGCTCACTTGTATATAACTGCTTATTCAGCAGATGAAGTGCCTGGGCATTTCGGTTATATATTTCAGCTTCAATTTGATACGCATGGCTTTTTAAAGCGTTATTAAATTCACTCTTTTTAGAATTATTTTGATTATTTAAGACCACATCGGTGATATCTACTACCCTATGGATAATAAATTCAACATTTCCATCAGAACCCATAACAGGGGAATTGATCAAGCTCCAATAACGCTCTTCTACCCGAGAACCCTCTGGCTCTACGCTAGGAATATGATAACGCTGAACCGGCATATTGTGAGAAGTGCGCAAACGTAAAACGATATCTAGAGAATTTTTCAAACTCTGAATACCCTCAGCATTCGAGGCATTAGGACTATCAGGAAATATCTCAAATAGCCCTTTACCTAAAATGTTTTCTCTATTTGTCTTGGTAACATTTAAATAAGATTCATTGGCTGCAATAATGATCAAATTCGGTGTAAGAACCAAGTACGAGCTAGGGGTGGCTTCAAACAAAGCATAATAATTAATCATACATTGTTTTCTATATAAAACCATTTTATACAGCCTTGCTCCCGCTCGGCATAACCGCATAAGACGTTACACAGCAAAAAACTATTGTGTGCTTGGAGGAATGTTGTATTAATTTTATGGTTAAAATGCGTTACTTTTCTCATCTCGTTAAGCCTCTTCAAATTGCTTTAGCAACGCTGTGATAAGCCTTGTCATAAGCTACATTTTCCTTAAACCATTATGGCAATATTTTTATTACCTAGGTAGCTTGGCGTTTACCATCTTTCAGTTTGATCATCTGTAACGATGGTAACTATCTATCATTCATTATTTGGAGGTTTAGCGAACATAGTATGGGTCAAAGCCTTTGCCCATCACATTAGTTTTCTTAGAAAGAAATGACTTCATCATTTTTAATTGAGACGCGCAATCAACGTCTTGTCAATGCCAAATGCCTTTAACTAGGGTATGTCATTAATACCATGTAAGGCAATTAAAAGAACTTTTAGAATAACGAAAATGAATGATTTTTATGTAAATATGAATGTATATTATAAGAAGCGCATAAGTAGACGATAAAATATTTGCTTGCATGCTTGTGATTCGTAAATTTAAAGCGAAACTTTAAAATACGGTGCGTAAACCTACAAAAAACCTTCTTTTAGGAGCAGGCTCAAAAAAGCGTTGATTAGTATCATTCACGATCACTGAGCCAGCATAATTTTTATTAAAAATATTATCGATCCGACCATATAAAAATAATTTAGCATCCCCCATATGAAACTCATAACCTGCACGCGTATTCACCACTGCATACCCAGGGGCAGCATCTGTATTAGCATCGTTCACATACACTTTGCTATCAGCCCGTATTTCGACAGCGGTATTAATCTTCTCTGAAAACCGCTTTTCAGCTTCTGCCCCAATACTATGCCGCGAAGAGCCTGGCAATCTGTTGCCTGCTGCAACAGCTCCCTGAGCATTTATAAAACCAGTGGTAAAACGAGCATCTAGAAACGTATAACTTAAAGATGTAGAAAGCATTTTCCATTGCGCTTTCCACGATAATTCAAATCCTCGCCGACGTACAGATTCAATATTTTGAAACGTTGATCTGCCTCCACTACTTGCTTGAGAAACAATTTCATCCTGGCTGCGTGTTTCAAATATTGCAGCATCCATTGTATGGTTTTTTTTATGCATTTTTATACCTAATTCTGCCTGAATACTTTTTGAAGGCATTAATGAAAAATTAGGCCCAGGCTGGTTATTGGGGCGATAAGCACTTTCTGCCAATGTTGGAGTTTCAAACCCTTTACCGATATTGCCATATACATTCACACTGTCATTCGCATGCCATACCAATCCGAGCACAGGGCTAGTATGGCTATACTTTACCTGCCCGCTTGTATTCATAGCGGATGAATTAAAATAATCGTCTACCTTGAATTTAACAGTGCTAAAACGAACGCCGGTTATTGCTTGCCAGCGCTCATTTAATGTCCAGTCTATTTGAGTAAAAAAATCGGTATTTCGCGCCCGATCATCCTCATAGCGCCGTAAAGCACCTTCGTTTCCTGCGATATTATCAAATCCTTTTCTTGTTTCCTTTAAATCATCAATTTCTACGCCTGCTATCCAGCGAATAGGCAGTGTTTTAATCTGCGCCTTATGCGACCAATTAAGACCTATTCCTTTATAGTCTCGATCAAGATCAACGACGCCGTTCGTTGTAAATGCTAATGTTTGATTTACCTGCCGCGTACCTCCATAGATACGGGCATTCAAGCTATCGCTACTTGAGAGATGATGCTCAAGTAAGATTCCTAGCTGATTTTGTTCAATACTTTTACGTGTGTTAAACGTTATCGCGTTCGGAATCACTTGGCGCGGATTATTATTAAAATCTGTGTGACTTAAGCCAAGAGGATCTTGCGCTTCAGGCTGATCAAAACGATTAAAAATAGCGGTAATGCGCGTTGCGCTTGAAGGATGAATCAGTAATTTAGTATTGATTTGAGTACGCTCGGCTGCGCTATGATCGCGATACCCCTCTGTTTGATAGCGGGCAATATCGATCAATCCTCCTCCTGTTGCGTTTCCTCCTGCAATAGAAAACTGAGATTGATATTGCCCATCTGACCCCACTCCGCCAGAAAGACTGAATACAGGCTTTGAACCAGTCGGAGGATCTTGTGTAAAAATTTGCAATACCCCTCCTGCTGCATTCCCATACATTTGGGCTAAGGGCCCTCGTAGAACTTCGATGCGTCGGGCAGATGTTAAGCTTGCGGTAGCTACCTGGCCTTGCCCATCAGGCATTGTGGCGGGAATACCATCAACTAAAATACGAACACCTCGTACTCCAAACGTAGAACGTGTACCAAACCCCCTTACCGATAACTGTAAATCCTGAGCATAATTTTGGCGGTTCTTTATCTGAACCCCCGGAATTAATTGCGTCATCTCTGAAACATTTACAAGCGGTGAGGCGATATAAGAAGGATTCATTTGCACAGCATTCACCGCTGCGGGCGCATCAAATTGGCGCTGCTCTGCCCGGCTCGCTGTAACGACAACGTCCTCCATCCAGGTATCAGATGATTGCTGTTTTTTTACAGACGAGTTAATTGCTGGCTCATCTACTAACTGAGAAACAGCTAGTGAAGCATTCTCTTCTGCACACACTTCTGAAGCAGCCAAAATAGAAGTATAGACGATGGCTAACCTATACAACGTTTTATAAGGTATTTTTTTTACAGAATGCTGATGAGCCATAGTCTTTTTATGAAAGTAGATCACTTTTTACCAATGATTGAATTAAAATCATTGGATTAAAGTTGATAGAAGTTACGCAGTTGAACTCTCTCAGCGTGGGACGCCCCGCGTTATGACAACTTGCCGTACTCCATGTACTGTCTGCGTTGCCATGCGGGGCATCCCATGCCTTGATAGAGGTCAACTGCGTAACTTCCAGTTGAGTTAAATAAGGATAAGTTCATACCCATTTATTTTTGAGGCTGTTGGCGTTGCTCAAACAGCCCCATCAATTCACCTTTAGCTAAAATATGACCTTCGGCAGCATTCAATACCTGATCACGATCAGCTCCAGCAGGCACATTCAACACAGTATCTAGCGCCAATACTTGAAAAAAATAATGGTGAGCTGCATCACCTAGGGGAGGGCGCGGCCCATAATACCCTACTGAACCTCGGCTATTTTTACCTTGCAATAATCCTTCAGGCTCTGTTAAACGCTCTTGTTTTTGTAACCCTTCAGGCAATTCTGTTTTTGAGGCAGGAATATTCCAGGCTACCCAATGAACAAAAGGTGTCACTGGCGTTGCATCAGCATCTTCCATAATAATTGCGTAGGACTTTGCCGCTTTTACAGGAACCCAACTCAAGGCAGGTGAAACACCGTCAGCATATTCACTATATTTTGCGGGAATCATAGCGCCCTCTTTAAAGCTAGGGGAACTGATTTGCAATGTGCTGTTTGCTTGGGTTTCTACCCTATCTTTGGCTAAAGGCACACCACTGCCACGCAACGCTTGAGATAACATAGGCTCTGAAGGAGGCTGTGGAAGTTTCTCTGAATAAGCACCAGCTAGCTGCTGCTTTCCTACATTTTTATAGGCTATTCGGTAGATAACCCCATTGGCATCATCTGCCATTAATAATGAACCATCTTTAGCCACTGCTAATCCAACCGGTCGGGCAAAATGTGTTTGCCCTGAGTCGGTTAAAAACCCAGTCACGAAAGGCTCAATTTTCTTAGGAATGCCTTTTTCAAATCGAATATATACAATTTCATACCCTGATGCAGTCCGACGATTCCATGACCCCCTCATGGTCGCAAATGCATTTCCTGTATATTCAGAAGGAAATGAACCACCACGGTAAAACACTAATTGCATTGGCGCTGAATGCGCTTTATAGCCTAACACCATGGGTGTACTTTGTTCTTTCCATTGTTCTTTAGTGATTTCTCCAGGAGGCGTGCTTTGAGGATTAAGCTCACCGCTACCCCACACATGAGGCCAGCCATATTTTTTTCCCGCCTCAATTTTGTTAAGTTCTTCAGGTTGTATGTCATCACCTAAAAAATCAATTCCATGATCCAATCCCCACAGCTCCCCTGTGGTGGGATGCCAGCCAAACCCAATTGTATTACGCAACCCGCTTGCAAAAATAGTGCGTGACTTTCCATCAGGCGAAGCTCTTAAAAGCGTTGCATTTTCAGGATTGCTTTCATTACAAGCATTACATGTAGACCCTACGCTAATATAAAGCATGCCATCTGGCCCGAATGCAATTGTTCGATTTGCATGCTGCCCCGCATCAGGTAAATCTCCAATAATCTTTTTTAATGGCCCTAATTTTCCATCAGCAAGAATAGGGGCAACAAATATTTCTTTTACCGTAGCCAAGTAAAGTTTGTTATCTTTTATCGCAAGACCATGGGCACCTGCCCGATGCGCCACGATAATAGGCGCTCCATCTGCTTGTCCATCCCCGTTCAGATCTTTTAGCATAACGACATCACCCTGATCACGTCGGCTTACATACACTGTTCCATCAGGAGCTACTGCAAGAATACGAGCATTTTTTAAACTCATCGCAAAAGGTGCGATCGTAAAACCTTGAGGCAATTTAAGATGCGCTATACGCTCAGGGGTGGCCTCAACTTTAGCAGGCTTAAAAACATGCGTTTCTATGGGTACTTTCGTGCCATCTCCTTGCTGCGCCCATGCACTTCCTATAAAAAATGTAAAAATATTAGCTGCGATTAAGGTGAGTGTTGAACATTTCATGAGAAAATTTCCTTGGAAATAGGAACGTTTATTTAGGAGCACTTAGAGAAAGAGGAAACCAGAAGAAGAGCACTTAGCAGCACGTTTGCGATTTAATCATTTCAACATGAAAGATTCATGAAACACAAGAGAAAGCGCATAGATTATAAACCTCAACACTATGATGTAGATAGTTGAATTATATTACAGCTTTTAATTGCTTTGACTTTTAGTTAATCTAATATTTACGCTAAGATATAGGCTAAAATTTTTCCTATTTCTTTTTATTATCATTTCAATTTTCTTATTTTATACCTTATTTATTTTTCATTTTATTTATTTAATACATTAAACAAAAATTGACAAACAACTACTAAACAGAACAAAATAAAAACGCAAAAAACATGGCAATTCATAGGTTTAAAAAAACACTTTGCCTTTGTTTTTTCTTTAAAATGTTTCTTAAGAACATAAAAATGTTATCAGGAGTTCATCATGAAAAATACTAAGTTAATACAAAAAACAATGGGGGTTTTATTTGCAGTGGCGTTAGGTACCAGCTCTGCAACGATGGCAACTGATTATTATCAAAACAACCAAAGTAATGCAGAGCAAATTACCAGAATTTTTGGCGCTCATATTAATCAATACCCTTTATTACCTACTGACAATGAGGTAAGAAGATGTTGGGAAAACACCAGAGAAGACTACACCAGAAAAAATAAAATTGACCCTGATACAATTAACAACATGAAACAAAAATTAACTTTATGCTGGAAAAACAACGGACATTTCGGCAAACAACAAAACTATAGATAAACATTATTAGTTGTACTTAAAAATGTAAAAATGGGCTTAATATATTAAGCCCATTTTTTATTTATTAACATTATTTTGAAAATTATTTTTATATGCTATTTATATACTAAGCCATATGCTAATTTTTACAGGATAATTATTTATTTTAATAGTTAAAATTTATTCTAATTAAAAAATTATATTGAGCAAAAATATAAACTAAAATAATTTTAATATACAATATTATTTTTAATACTTTTTTGTAATCAATGTCAACAGTGTATTCTTAAAGGAAAATTTCATAATGAAAACCATTAACGCTCAGGATGGTACCCAGCTATACGTTAAACAATGGGGAGTGGGCCGCCCTGTTATTTTCATTCATGGATGGCCTCTCTCAGCCGATAGTTGGGATGATCAGGCTCTAGCGATTGCAGAAGAAGGGTTTCGCGTCATCGCCTACGATCGCCGTGGATTTGGTCGCTCAGAGCAACCATGGAATGGCTATGATTACAACACATTAGCCGATGATTTAGCGGCTGTCATCGAGCAGACTCAAGCTTCTGATGCTACATTGGTAGGCTTCTCAATGGGAGGCGGTGAAGTTGCACGCTATCTCTCTCGCCATCATGGCCACAATATTTCTCAGGTAGCATTAATTTCTTCAGTTGTTCCCTATCTACTTAAAACCACAGACAATTGCGATGGAGTTGATAGCTCGGTTTTTCATGAAATGATAGGAGGTATTTTAGAAGACCGCCCTCATTTTTTTGCAGATTTTTTTAATGATTTTTTTGGAGTAGGTTTACTGTCAAGCCCAGTTAGCGATGAGCAATTAGAATGGACAAGAAGCCTAGCGATGCAAGCCAGCCTTAAAGCCACTATCGAATGTATTAAATCTTTTTCTTCTACAGATTTTCGAGAAGATTTAGCAGCATTTTCTATGCCCACCCTCCTTATTCATGGCACGCACGATAAAACAGTACCTATTGAACTTACCAGCAGAAAGATAGCAAATGCAATTCCTCATGCAAAACTGATTGAGTATGAGGGCGCACCTCATGGATTATTAGTAACGCATAAAGATCAAATATCGCAAGATTTAATCAATTTTATAAAAATGCATTAAAAACTAATGTATAAATAAATACATTGAGACCATGGTTTACTTATTATTAAACAAATAGTAAGCAGCCGTAATGCTAAAAACATTACGGCTATATAATTATTTACATCTATATCTATTAAACGTTACATAGCTGGGTTTAATCAAGGCAGAATAGAAAGCACAAGAAATAGTACATTGCCAATACGCTAATATGCTTAAAGAACTCAACTCCACAACTTTTATTTATATCATTTAGAAGTTACTCAGTTGAGCTATATCAAGGATGGATACCCCGCATGGCAACGTAGACAGTACACACATAGTATGGCAAGTTGACAACACGCGGGGCGTCCCACGCCGAGAGAGCCAACTGCGTAACTTCTAATCATTATTGTGAAAAATGCTCCCATTTTTCACCTTGCCTATATTTAGCCATTATTTTATCGCGCCACTCAGTAATTTTTATTGGGCATTTTTCTTTAGCATCGTCGTTATTCCAAATTGGCCCTGCTTTCACATCTACACCAATCACTGTGCCGCATACAGACATTTGATTAGGTACGGTGGTTCGCCATTGCCCATTCCATACCCAAGCTTTGTCAAAAGCAATTTTTTGAGTAGGTGTCATTTGTTTAGGCGGTTGTTGATCATGAATAGGTTGCCGTTCAACATTTAGCGGCTGCCGATTAGCAATCGTTGGGCCTGCTGCGGTAACAGGTTCAGTGGCCCATGCCATCTTGTATGATAAAAGTAATATTAAACTAGCTAAATAAACATAAGATTTTTTCATTGCTACTCCCGCCCACAAAAATTACAGATACACTCATTCTGAAAACAAACGAAATAAACAATGAAATTATGATTAAATATTTGAAAAAAGCGATCTTTTTATAGCCTTCACGTTATATTCAAAATCGCATGACCCATCCTCAAAAAAATTGCCCAACACTTTCTGGCCTTTTAAAATATTCTGCTACAATACTTGCTTTGCAGAAAATACTGATCTGTAACTACACTTGAGATCGTACTTCCCAGGAGCGCTAGCGTGACACTTCCCTTGCTTAAACTTCAAAATATTACACGCCGTTTTGGTGATGCAATTGCGGTAAACAACATCACTCTTGAAGTTCATACTGGCGAATTTTTTACGTTATTAGGCCCCTCCGGGTGCGGCAAAACCACTCTTTTAAGAATGATTGCAGGCTTTGATCAGCCTGATGAAGGGCAAATTCTTCTCGATGGTCAAAATATTGTCGGGTTACCCCCTGAAAAACGGCCTTTTCATACTGTATTTCAAAGCTATGCTCTTTTCCCTCATTTGACTGTGGCAGAGAATGTAGCGTTTCCTCTGAAAATGGCTAAAAGAGAACAGGCTTTTATCCAGCAACGCGTTAAAGAAACTCTAGAGCTTGTTCACCTTGAAGATAAAGGGCATCGTTTTCCTAATGAGTTATCAGGCGGTCAATGTCAACGTGTAGCCTTAGCACGCAGCCTTATTAATCAGCCTCGGCTATTACTGTTAGATGAACCTACCTCAGCGTTAGATGCAAAACTGCGCGAAAAACTCTTAGTTGAACTCAGCAGCCTGCAACGCACTACAGGTATTACTTTTATATTTATTACGCATGCACAAGATGAAGCGCTAGCCTTATCGCATCGCATTGCTGTGATGAATAGTGGACATGTAGAGCAACTTGATGAGCCTTCAAAAATTTACAGTTATCCTAAAAATCGCTTTGTTGCCAATTTTATTGGAAACTGTAATTTACTTGAAGGCACAGCAGAAGGCTTTAACACAACTCATCTGCAAATTAATATTCCCCAGCTGGGTGAAGTACGAGCGCCTCGCCATGAAAAAAAACACGAAGGTAAAGGTTGGCTAGCCTTACGCCCAGAGCACATTGCAATTGCTGCCCCTGAGGCTGATTTGAATTATACAAACACATTTCATGGAAAAGTATGTGATTTTCTCTATGTAGGCGATGTTACAACGTATATTGTTGAACTCGATAGCGGTCAGCGTATCGAAGCACTGCTAGCGAATAGTGGATTAGGCTCCATCCGCTTTTTTGACATTGGCGATCATGTTCAAGTTGCATGGCATGCAGATGCAGGTTATTTTCTGCCCGATAATGCTGATCAATCTTCTCAAGCTTCTTACTCCACATCAGCATCCACACCTCTAACGGCTTCCTCAAGGACTTAATTTTATGTGTCGCATGAAAATTATTTCCCTTCCTTTGCTCATGCCTTTCATTAGCATTCACAGCATTTCATTTTTATTGAGAAAGGCACGCTAAATATGTCTGCCTCATCCACTTCACATTCTCAGTTGCCTATTAAACATACTAAGCGTAAAAGTTTTACGCGATGGATCATAAGTTTTCCTCCTATGATCTACATGATTTTGTTCTTTGCTCTGCCAAGTCTTATTATGGTAGTTGGTTCATTTATGATACCAGGCGATACAGGAGGCTTAGCCCCTTTATTTCCTATTGCCCCCCCTCAGATAAATGCTCAAGATGGCCTGCAGGAAACAGGATTAACCTTAGAAAATTACACAACATTTTTTAGTGATACTGTTTTCGCATGGATTTTCTTTAAATCAGTTGCTGTTGCAGGTTTAACTACCTTCATTTGCGCATTAATGGCTTACCCGGTTGCTTTACTTATTTCACGCCATCCAAAATCCCAGCGCGATTTGTTGCTTTTACTTGTTGTTTTACCGTTTGCCAGTAATTTTTTAGTACGCGTATATGCATGGATGATTATTTTAGGTCCGTTCAATCTCTTATTTACGAATACTGCGGTTATTATTGCATTGGTGTATGTGCATCTTCCCTTCATGATTCTTCCCTTATATACCAACCTTGAAAAGCACGACCCTGCCTTACTTGATGCAGCAAGAGATTTAGGAGCATCACCGTGGCAAACGTTCTGGAAAGTCACATTTCCTCTTTCTTTACCCGGTATATTTTCAGGCTCAGCGCTTGTATTTATTCCAGTATTAGGCATGTTCGCTATTCCTGAAATTTTAGGCGGAAAAGATAGCCTTCTTGTAGGAAACCTGATTAAAGAAGCTTTTTTAGCCACTCGCGACTGGCCCTTTGGCAGTATGGTTTCTATGATGTTAACACTCCTTGTATTAGCTATCGCAGGGCTATGCTCCTGGCTATCTAATCGAAGCCGCCGTTTGCAAATGAAAGGAGTTTAACATTATGAGCTCAGCTAAAAAAATTCCTCTTCGTTTATGGACAGCAGGGTTAAGCGTCTACGCTTTTTTATACATTCCTTTAATTGTCGTTGTGATTTTTTCGTTTAACGACTCAAAGCTCAATGCCCAGTGGGTGGGCTTTACCTTAGCCTGGTATAAAAAACTGTTTAGCAACCAAGAAATGCTGATAGCGGCTCAAAACTCTCTATTTATTGCTTTCGTTTCTGCTCTAGGAGCCACAGTATTAGGAACAATGGCAGGGGTAGCGATTCATCGTTATAAACTACCCTTTCTTTCGGCCATGGTATTTACACCTGTCGCAATGCCTGAAATTTTGCTTGGCGTAAGCTTATTGCTTTTCTTTATTCAATTCTTGCACCTTACGTTGGGTATGTATTCAATTATTATTGCTCATACCACGTTCTGTATAGGCTTTGTTGCCATTATTGTAAGAGTCAGACTGCAAGGAATGAACGAAAATATTTTTGAAGCCGCTCGTGACCTTGGTGCCACTCCGTGGAACTGCTTTCGATATATTATGTTTCCTTTAATTCGTCCTGCTATCATTGCAGGAGCATTAATGTCGTTTACACTTTCAATTGATGATTTTGTTATTACTTTTTTTATGGCAGGTGTAGGCGTTTCTACTCTTCCCTTACAAATTTATTCAATGATTAAAGTTGCTGTAACCCCTGAAGTAAATGCTATTTCGACCTTACTTATGCTGCTAACCCTTAGCCTCATGTTTATAGCGTCGAGAATCGCGCCCGATACCCTGAAAGGACAAGCGTAGTGCACCCCATGTTAAACACCGCTATTAAAGCGGCTAGACGAGCAGGTAATACCATTTTAAGATATGCTCGTGATCTTGATCGTATCACTGTTGAAAATAAAGGCAACTATGGAGGTTTTGTCACGGAAGTTGATAAAGCCTCAGAAAAAATTATTCTTGAAACGTTACTCGATGCTTATCCTGACCATCATTTTTTAGCCGAAGAAAGTGGTGTTATCCAAGCTCGAAGCAGTTCTGATTTTCAATGGATCATCGACCCTCTCGATGGTACGACAAATTTTATTCATGGCTTGCCCCATTACGCTATCTCTATTGCACTTTTACATCGCGGTACCTTACAGCAGGCTGTCATTTTTCAACCTGAGCAAAACTTACTGTTTACCGCAACACGAGGGGCAGGCGCGTTTTTGAATGACAAACGCATTCGCGTTTCAAAACGTATGCATTTACGTGATAGTTTAATCGTTACTGGCTTTGCTTATAACCCGAATCGTCCTTTAGAATTTTATAGAGAACTCCAACAAGGGCTAGCCTCAGCTTCTAGCGGATTACGGAATAGCGGCTCTTCAGCGCTTGATTTAGCTTATTGTGCAGCTGGCTGGTACGATGCAACACTGCAACTTGGAGCACGCTCATGGGATGTTGCCGCAGGAGCTTTATTGATTCAAGAGGCAGGCGGTATGATCAGCGATTTCAATGGAGATTCAAATTTTGTTGATTGCGGTCATCTTATTGCAGCCACACCTAAAATTTTTCCTGTAATCACCCAGCTTTTACAAGAGCATATGGCTAAATTGTCTGATCCAGCGAAAGCACTCGCATCACTGCAAACCCAATTTACTGCATAAATGCGAATAAAGGTTTTCATACTATGGCATCCACACGACTTATTTTTGGTTTTCATGCAATACAAACGCTTCTCAAGCAACGCCCTGAAGTTGTACAAAACTTATGGGTTGATGGTCAGCGGCGCGATACACGCATGCAAAAATTTTGTGAATTTGCTGAATCAGTCGCCATTAAACTTCAACGTGTTCAAACTGAACGTCTAGATCGTCTAGTAGGCGGTGAATCACACCAAGGGGTAGTTGCTGAAATTCATGATACAAAGCCCCAACATCATGATCTTGAATCGTTGTTAGATGCCTTAGAGACCCCTCCGCTTCTTTTAATTTTAGATGGCATTCAAGACCCGCATAATTTAGGGGCTTGTTTGCGTAATGCTGATGCATTTGGTGCACATGCATTAATTATTCCTAAAGACCGCTCTGCCCCGCTCACCCCAGCTGCCAAAAAAGTAGCTAGTGGCGCCGCAGAAACCGTTCCGCTTATCACGGTAACTAATTTAGCCACCACGCTACGTGATTTGAAACAACGTGGCATATGGGTATTAGGAGCAGCCGGAGAAGCTGAAGAATCTTTATTTACTGCAGATTTATCAGGCCCTATTGCATGGGTATTAGGCGCTGAAGGCGATGGCTTGCGTAGGCTAACCCGTGAAACTTGTGATCGTCTGATTAGCATTCCAATGATGGGGCATGTAGAAAGTTTAAATGTTTCTGTCAGTGCGGGTGTGTGTCTTTATGCCACACAACAACAACGCCACAAAGCTTGAGACTTCCTTTCTAGTTCGGGCATCCTACGGTAATACAATCTAAGGTGTAGGGTGCTCGGTTTAAAATTTTTACCATAAACCTTTATATTATCTTGTATTTATCAGAATTTCCTCGTAATCTATAGCCCTAAAAAGATGTAAAAAAGGGGTATAGTAATCATGCTGTTACACGATATGTTCACTGAGTCATTTCACAAATTTTTTCCAAAAAAAACAGAGGATGTTCAAGAGGACATTGAGCAAAAACGCAATTTGATAAGAGATATGTTTTTTAATCCTCAGCCAGAGTTTGAACATCGTTTTTTTAAAGCGCACACCTTATGTTCTCACTCGTTTAAAGCATGGACCGGTACAAATAAAATACTTAGTGATTTCAATCATCATCTTAAAGAAGCTGAACTTAAAATAGAAACCGCAGACAAAACATTAGAAGACTGCTTTTGTGAAATGTTCCCTACTATGGGCATTCGTCTGGCTGCGCCTGTTGAAAAAATGGAGCTTGCAGGTATTGCAGTATACTCCGCAGATAAGGGTGCTTTGCTTATATCATTAGAGCGCCAACTCTCTAATGAAGCACTTAATGCCATGATTGAACAGGCTCCCGATCTCATTTTATGTTTAGACTAAAAAATAAACCTGCTTTTTTTTCCAACACTTAACTCCTCTTGCTATCGGTAACACTAGCCCATGCGGGGCTATCATGCGACAATATCTGCAATCCTTCCAAACTTTGAACGAAAGTCAACACTATGACCGAAGTTGTGATTGTTGCAGCCTTGCGCACAGCAATTGGTAAATTTGGTGGCACGCTTGCCAGCCTTCCTGCACCTGAATTAGGGGCTCACGTTATTCGCGCCCTACTCAAAGAAACAGGCGTTCAACCTGATCAGATTTCTGAAGTGATTCTAGGACAAGTTCTTACAGCAGGCTCGGGCCAGAACCCGGCACGCCAAGCCGCTATTAAAGCAGGCTTGCCTGTCAGCACTCCAGCTTTTACGCTTAATAAAGTTTGCGGCAGTGGTTTAAAGGCAGTTTCATTAGCAGCTCAAGCCATTCAATGTGGGGATGCCGAAATTATTATTGCTGGCGGTCAAGAAAACATGAGCGCCTCCCCTCATATTCTCCCCAACTCACGCGATGGATTTCGCATGGGAGATGCAAAACTCGTTGACTCAATGATTGTTGATGGTTTATGGGATGTGTACAACAACTATCACATGGGTATTACTGCTGAAAACTGTGCGAAGAAATATGACGTATCACGCGCAGAGCAAGATGAGTTTGCTGTTGCAAGCCAGCAAAAAGCCGAAGCAGCTCAAAAAGCAGGCCGCTTTAGTGACGAAATTGTTTCTATTAGCCTTCCTCAAAAGAAGGGCGATCCGATTATTTTTAATCAGGATGAATATATTCGTACTGGGGCTACCATCGAAAGCATGACAAAACTTAAACCTGCTTTTGATAAAGAAGGTACCGTTACTGCTGCTAATGCTTCAGGCATTAATGATGGTGCTGCTGCAGTAATGCTAATGTCTGCAGAAAAAGCAAAATCTCTTGGGCTGACTCCTCTCGCAACGATTAAATCGTATGCTTCTAGTGCCATTGATCCCTCTATTATGGGCATGGGCCCAGCTCCAGCTTCTCGCCGCTGCTTAGAAAAAGCAGGCTGGAAAGCTGAAGAGTTAGACTTAATGGAAATTAATGAAGCTTTCGCAGCACAAGCAATCGCTGTTAACAAAGAAATGGGGTGGGATACCTCAAAAATTAATGTTAACGGGGGCGCTATTGCGTTGGGCCATCCTATTGGCGCTTCAGGCTGCCGAGTATTAGTAAGCCTATTACACGAAATGAAACGCCGTGACGCTAAAAAAGGCCTTGCTGCGCTATGTATTGGTGGTGGTATGGGCATTGCGTTAGCAGTATCGCGTTAAAAAATATTAAATGCATTTCAGATATTAAGAGTTGGCAACACATATAAAATTTTATACGATGCCAACTCTGGCCCTAGCTATAGTACTCACAAGGCCGCACCACTCTATTCGCTGCACACTTCAAAAGAGATCACGAAAGGAACTTTACCTATGGCAACACATCAATCAGGTCGTGTCGCCCTTATCACTGGTGGTATGGGTGGTATTGGTGAAACAATATGCGCAAAACTTGCAAGTCTCGACTATAAGGTAGTGACTACCTATTCACCCAGCAACACGAAGTCTCACGAATGGGTTGAAGAAATGAAACAGCAAGGGCATACGGTATATGCCTATGCATGTGATGTTACAAGTTATGACTCCTGTGCTTTAGCCATCGCTAAAATTCAGGCTGAAATAGGCGCAGTAGATATTTTAGTAAATAATGCTGGTATTACACGCGATGCCAGCTTCAAAAAAATGGATAAAATTAACTGGGATGCTGTCATTCGCACCAATCTTGATAGCGTATTCAACGTAACAAAACATGTATGCGATGGTATGGTTGATCGTAATTGGGGCCGTATTATTAATATCTCCTCAGTAAATGGGCAAAAAGGCGCTTTCGGTCAAGCTAATTACTCTGCTGCTAAATCAGGCATTTATGGATTTACAAAGTCTCTTGCCCTTGAAACCGCTCGTAAAGGTGTAACCGTTAACAGTATTTCACCTGGTTACATTGGTACAAAAATGGTAATGGCCATTCCTCAAGATGTACTCGATACTAAGATCATTCCTCAAATTCCTATGGGCCGCTTAGGTAAACCTGAAGAAATCGCTGAATTAGTTGCCTATTTATGCTCTGAAGAAGCTGGATTTATGACTGGCTCTAACTTAGCTATTAATGGCGGGCAGCATATGTATTAATACAGTTTTTTATACGCTGTAAGTACATAAAAAGGAATCACTGCTTTACTTATGCATGATTCCTTTTTTATAATTATTATGGCTGGCATTCACTACCCCCTTATCTATTAAACAACATTGTGGCTTAGCTTCATTGCAAAATTTTTCAAAATTAATTGCTTAATATACCTCCACTTACTTGCTACCACAAATTGCGATATGAATACATTTTTTTATATGTTTTAAATTAGCAATAATCGTAAATGTCATAATAACAAGCAATGACCACGAACTCCATTTACTTACATTCACTACTGCCCAAGCTCCCATTTGATTAGGGTACTTCCATATTCCAAAAAAAGTACTGATATTTTCTGCTAACCAAATAAAAAAACCGATTAATATAAAAGAAAGTAACAGGGGCATTTTGCGATCACTATCTAAGGGGCGAAATATAACGATTGAACGCGCATAAAGCCCTAAGGCACAGGCCGTTATATACCAACGATAATCACCAATAAAATGGTGTGTAAAAAAATTTGCATAAATAAGCAATGCGATGATAATCGTCATCCAGTAAGGAGGATAATGAATAATACGGATATCTAAAAATCGCCAGGCTTGAATCATATAACTGCCAACTGCAGCATACATAAACCCTGAAAATAATGGAACGCCTAATAATTTTGTATATCCAAAATCTGGGTAGCTCCATGATTTGATACCACTTGATGTTTTAAATACCTCAAGCGCGAAACCAATGATATGAAAAAGAGTAATCGCTTTAAACTCATCTAACGTTTCCAGCTTTACTACGATCATCCAAATCTGAATTCCTAACGCGATAGCTAGTAAAATATCATAACGAGGTATACCTAAAATACCAGTACGAGGCAGCAAAAAAATAGCCGAAAAAATAAAATAACAAATAAACAAGATCTCAAATTTTTGATGAAAAAAAACCACAATTCCATAAAAATTCTCTGAAAATAAGAAAAATTCCTATAGTCTGGTTTTAAAAGTAAATAATGATCTATTCTATTTAAAAACATTGATTACATACCTCTTTCCTTATTGCAGTTACTTTTAGCCGTTATTTTAAACAGTAACGTTGAATGGTCGCTTTATATAGCAGGATAAATAGCTTAACTTTTTTAACCATACTGCCAAAATAATTGATTATATTGATAAAAAATTAAAAATTAAAAATCACAGTAGCATGCTCAGGGAAACTCGTAAAGTAAAAAATTGGCTATTAAATTATTTTTTACAAATTAAAACCTTACAAGTCAGTTGGTTGCAACTTACGCTATGCGTTAATGAGGCTTAGTAAGCCAGTTTCTAAACTATTATGATAAGCTTTCAGTCTTAGGCATTGAGTTTTAGGGCTTCAATCTTAGCGCTTAGCATTCATTTTATTTAAAGGAAATTAAAATGGCACGTGTTAGCACTTACCTTAATTTTTCGCGCTCTACCGAGCAGGCATTTTTATTTTACAAATCAGTATTCAACACAGAATTTTCAGCCCCACTTTCACGATTTAGTGATGTTCCCTCTCATCCTGATCACCCGCTCAATGACGCCGACAAAAATTTGGTGATGCACGTTGAGCTACCTATTTTAGGCGGGCATACCCTAATGGGAACAGATGCACCTGAATCGATGGGTTTTACCATTACTCCTGGTAACAATATGTTTATCAACCTTGAGCCTGATACGCGAGCTGAAACTGAGCGGCTTTTTAAAGCACTGGCAGAACATGGTAATATTCAAATGGCTTTACAAGATATGTTTTGGGGAGGATATTTCGGCAGCTTGGTTGATCAATTTGGTATTCGTTGGATGTTCAATTGTGTAAGCAAACACTAAATAATGAATGCAGAATACCGCCAAGTTGATTTTATTAAACAAGAGTGGGCCAGCCGTATTTTACCTGCCTTTAAAAAAGCATATGCACATGGAGACTTTCCAAAAGAATTAATGATTATTCCTGGGCAGCTATTTGATGGATTCGGTGCTCCTGGTTTAGTTGCTGTTGATGAAGCCGTTGCTTTTGAACCTTTGTTAGGCATTCGACTGTTTGCATTGGCACATGAAACTGCTCATTGTGTCACATACCTAGAATGTGAAAAGCAAAATATCACCACTCCCAATACAGATACAGGCTTAAATAAACATAAACATGAAATGATGGCAGATTTAATTGCTATTCATGTGCTAACTCAATATTTGCCACGTATTTCAAATGAAGTTAAAATACGCTTAAATAGTCTTGCACAAAAGCTAGGGGCGGGAGACGCAGAGCATCCTTCAGGATATATACGAGTACAAACCATGAATGCATATTATAAAGGAGCTAACTTTGAGACATTATTTCTTTTTATTGCTACCAGGCTTGCAACAATTTAAGGTATAAGTTGAAATGTCATTTATGCGAAAAGAATTTCCTTCAGCTTCATTCTCACACAATAATTATCTTACCGGTTCTAGTTTAACTATAAGTCATGAGGCAGCTATCTATGCTTCTCGCCAATGGTTATGGGAAAAACTAACCAATGTTTCTACCTGGTCAGAATGGGATCATGAAGTAACTGAGAGCCGCTTACATTGTGATTTTTGTATAAATGCCGAAGGCTATTTAGTTGATAGGCAAGGAAATCAATTAATCTTTAAAATTACAGATATAAACCATGAGGAAGCTTATTCAAATATGTATTTTTTACCAATGGGTACAAAATTACATTTCACTCATATGATTATAGGTAGTGATGCACCTTATCAGGTTAAATTTCACGCATTATTCTTAGGGCCATATGCTGCTTATCATTTTAATAAATTTAAGAATGATATTCAAATGACGATGCAAAAAGCACTAAGCAATCTCTCAAACCTTACATGCAATCATTAAACTATTAAAAATGTCTATTTTTTTATTATTAAAAGTAGTTAGGCCTGCCGTTCAAGTCTCTTAGCATGATGGTAATAACTTGCTGTACTCCTATGCCTAATACGTCTAAATTGCCAACGATGATAGAACTTAAATTAAATACAGCCCTTAGTTTAAAATATAAGAGCTGTATTCAGGTTAGTATTATTTTTTACAACGCAATTTGATTTTTTCGCTCTTGCATTTTTTTACCGAGATCTATTAAGTCTAAATTAGTTTTCCTCGCTTGAGGAAACATTTCTTCCTCCTCCTCTTTTACATGGTGTTCAATTTGTTCGGAAAGTACTTTTACTTTAGCATCGAAAAGCTCTTCATCAGCAGACATTGCTTGAATCTGCTCAATAAGATCTTTAGCACTTGCATGCTCAACGATAGCTTCCTCAACTAAATCTTTTCCTTCTCTTATCGCTCCTTGAATCGCAGGGTAAAATATTTCTTCTTCAATAACCGTATGTTTTAAAAGATCGGCACAAATCTCATCGGCTAGCTTTTTTTTAGAAACAAAAGCTTTATCACCTAGTGCTTCAAACTCCTTAAAAGCTGCTTTTACTTTTTCATGATCTTTTATTAATAACTCAACTGCATCATTTGCTGTTGCCCTTGATACTTCTTGCACTTGTTCTTGTCTCATAAAAACCCCCACTTCTTAGTAATATATACAATTATTAATAAAATACTTTAATTTTATTTTACATCTTTTATTTATGTGGTTTACGATACCCTTATTTTATTAATCATCTTATTTTAATAAAAAATGAACTGGTAGCAAGACATTAACTATGTATATGGCATAGTTAATGTCTTGCTAAACAACGCTTATCACAAAAAAGTAACAATATAATTTACTCTCTCGATAATATTAACTATTAATTATTTAAAAATTATTAAATTAAATGCTTATTATTTAAAAATTCTTAAATAATTTTTAAATAATATTAGAGGTTTTTTTTGACTGATTTACTTTTTATTTATAAATATGTTTAAGGAGCAACAAAAAATCTTCTTAAAATGCTGGTCCACTCTTGGTCAAATTTAGTTTCAATAGCCTCAAAACCATCAAAATATAAATTTGAGAACTCATCATAGGGGTCACTATAATTTACTGTTTCAGCAGATACATACCCTTTTTCATCCAATGATTGAAAATCATATAGATTAGAACCTTCCTCTGAAAATGATTGGGGAGACTTTTCTTTTACCGCTATATCACGATCTGCATTAGAGGCAAGCAATTTATCAATTGAAAACAAATTGCAGTGTTGAAAAGTAAGGTCTTTAAAGGTTTTCATGTTGAAGTGTCCTAGTAAATTACATTAGTAGTATGATAATTACCGATTTTACCGGTTATGTCAAGATTTTTTGGTAAATTTGGCATAAATATTTTATGTTTTAGAAAAAAATAAGCTAACCAATTGAAAATAAATAAAAAATATTTAAATTTTGATAAGTTTTTATATAAAGATATTAGTATCCTAAAATAAAACCTTAATCTTTTGTACAAAAAAATTTCAATGATTTTAAATTAAATATTTGTATATATTTAGCAAATAAATTACTGAAAATATTATGTATGCATTCGAGATTTAATTGGGGTTTATACCTATCTACAATTGAATAAAAACATCGATATTAACTATGTAGACATGATAGACTCCCTGAACGTTTGGGCGCCGAAATTTGGCGCCCTTCTTTTTTTTGTGTTTTACATATTTCTAAATTCTGAAAATTTTTAAAATAATTCTGTTGTAGAATTTAGTTCTTATATTAAAAATATAATTATAAATTTCCCTTTCGGTGTTTTTGTAGTACCTTCCATTATCTGGTATATTTATCTAAGCTTTTTTGAATAACTCGATCGCCATTTATCAAAAAGCCAGTTAAAAATTTTCTTCTGTGCCTTTTTATAATTTCATCTCGAGGGCTCTATGAGCAACACTCGCTTAGACTTCCTAGCCGGAGGCGGAGAAATGGGCACCCTAATCCGCTCTCACGATTGGGCCTCCTCTACCTTAGGTTCCCCGATCAATTGGCCTCAAAGCTTAAAGACAGTTATTCGTCTATTACTGAATACCAGTCACCCTATGTTTATTTTTTGGGGAAAAACGCTGACATTTTTTTATAACGATGCTTATTTAAACTGCATAAAGCCTAAACAGCATCCTTTATTATTAGGCGAGTCAGGAAATAACGTATACGCAGAGACCTGGAACATTATGGGTCCTAAAATTCAGCAGATCATGGAAGCACAAGAGAACCCTAGTGTTGAAAGTAGCCGCATTTCATTTCCGCAATATAATGATCAATCGGATAGCGTTTGCTGGAGTTATAGCTTTAACCCAATTGATGATAGTGAATCTGACACAGGTGTAGGCGGTGTACTTATTTTATGTACTGAAACTACGCAGAACATGCTGGCAACAAAACGTTATCGTTTTTTTACTGAACTTGCTGATCAATTAAGAACTCTTAGTACGCCTCAAGAAGTAATGGGCAGAGCTGCAACCATATTAGGTGAATATCTCAATGTAAGTTGTGTAGGCTATGCAGAAGTTGAAAACTCTGGTGAATACGTTACCGTAGAACGTGATTGGATCTCACCCAGTGGTATAAGTGTAATAGGACGCCATCGTCTTGAAGACTATGGCCCTAGAATTTCTGCTAATCTTCATGCAGGCAGTACAGTTCAAATTGACGATATAAATAAAAGCTCGTTTATTCCTAATGAAAAAATAAGATTTGCTTACAAACAGATTAATACTGAAAGTTTTATTGATGTACCCATTATCAAAAAAAATAAGCTTGTAGGGATATTGTTTGTACTGAATAACAGTTTACGCGCTTGGAAAAATGAAGAAGTTATTATTATAGAGGAAGTCGCAGAACGTACATGGGATGCCGTTGAACGCGGAAGAGTTGAAACAGCATTACGCTTGGCAGATCGTCGTAAAGATGAATTTCTTGCTATGCTGGCTCATGAACTTCGAAATCCCCTAGCTCCAATTGGCGCAGCTGCTGATTTATTAAAATTTGCTGACTTTAATGAAGAGCGTGTGAAGCAAACAAGTGAAATTATTTCGCGCCAAGTTAAACATATGACGAGTTTAATTGATGATTTACTTGACGTTTCAAGAGTTACGCGAGGCCTTGCAACCCTAGATAAAGTAGTTGTTGATGCAAAACGTATCGTATTAGATGCAGTTGAACAAGTAAGACCTTTAGCTGAAGCTCGTTCGCATGATCTTGAATTACATATTCCAGCAGAACCAGCTTTTATTTTAGGAGATCAAAAAAGGCTAGTTCAAGTTATTGCAAACCTACTTAATAACGCGACCAAATACACTCCCACCGGCGGTAACATTGCATTAAAAATTGAGGTAAATGACGCCTATGTAACTTTTTTAGTAACAGATAATGGCATAGGAATGACACCTGAGCTAGTGACTAGAGCTTTTGAATTGTTTGAACAAGCTGAACGAACAGCAGATCGATCTCAAGGTGGTCTAGGAATTGGGCTGGCGCTTGTAAAAAGCCTTATCGAACTACACGAAGGAAGCGTTACTGCTTATAGTAAAGGTATTAGTTATGGCAGTGAGTTTTCTGTTCGTCTGCCAAGACACATTGTTACAGTGAATGAATTAAATGAATTACAGTCTGGTAATTCATTACCAGCGACTGAAGGTCATTTACGTCTATTAGTAGTAGATGATAATGTTAATGCTGCAAAAATGCTTGCAATGTTTCTTGAAACAGCGGGTCATCAAGTGTTTGTAGAATATGAATCCCAAAAAGGACTTGAGCGCGCTTTAATAGAGGCTCCTGATGCCTGCTTACTTGATATTGGCTTACCTGAGATGGATGGTAATGAACTGGCTCGCCGCCTACGTTCACATCCTAAAACAGCACATTCTCTTCTTATTGCTGTTACTGGGTATGGTCAAGAGCAAGACCGAAAAAAGGCAGCGCTAGCAGGCTTCGATCACTATTTTGTAAAACCTGTAAATACAAAAAATCTTATTGCTTTGCTAAGTGAATTTAAACCTTTTGATTACGCCTTGCTTTAAATTCTATCACTTACGAACATTAAGGTGCCATTAAATGACTTTAAGTTCTTATGCGAACGATCAGTAGTTAAAAAAATAAATTATTTGTTAGAGGCATCAATGAAGTCTTTTAGATGCCTCAACATAATTCATAGAGGCGAAAAGTCTTTTTTAATATTAAATTTTCAAATCATCAATATTTTTACCTGCTTTTAGAGCAGTCTCAACCCATTTAGGCTTTTTTCCACGCCCCGTCCACGTTTCTTCTGAATTTTCTGGGTTACGAAATTTAGCATCTACTGTATTTTTCTCACTGGCAGAAACCTTTTTTTTACTTGCCAAAATTTCTTCTGCTGTAAAACCATATCTAGCCTCTACTTCTTTAATGGCTGCACGAGCTTCCTTAAGATTTTGAGATTGACGGGTTTTAAACTGATTACTTAGCTCTTTTTGCAGGTTTTGAAGTTCAGAAACCGAAAGATTAGCTAAATCAATACTCATTTTTGTATCCTTAATAAATGAAGGGCAAGATTATTACAAAATAAATTTTTTAACGAATACCATTTATCTTTGTGTAAAAATTAAATTCAAATTTATCTTTATAATACTTTTCACTACCTATGAAAGACAATATAAATTTAATTTTCACAGCAGGTATAAATATGTCATTATAAATTATTTATTCATTTAGTTAAATACGTAGTAAAACTATTTTAAAATAGAGTGTCTCATCTTTGTCACTTACGACACTATATTAGCTCTTCTCAAAAAAATTAATACAGTTACCTAATAATTAGTAAATAAATTTTAAATATTAATTAAATGCACTGCTCAGTGGAACCTGAAACGATAAACATATATGAAATAGTTTGAGCCGTTTCAGGTCGCAACATCAGTTTAAGCCATTACACTATTAAAAAATAGCGACTAGCTTTGATAATTATTTATTTTTGTTAGAGGTAGAGGAGTCAGTATTTGCATGTAGAGAAGAAGATTGTGCTGAATTTTTATTATCTGCAGATTGTTTTGAACGCGTTTCACGCCATTCGTTAAACTCGTCAGCAAATTTTTTATATCTTTCTTCCCGCCAAGAGTGGTAATCACTATCTAATTTTCTTACTTGCTCTTCACGCCATTGATGATAATCAGGATCAAAACGATGAGCATGCTGGTTACTCTCGTTATTCTGTTCACCTCTATTATAATGTTGGCCTGATGATCTATAACTTTCATTAAAAGGCGCGTGTCCTTGCTGCGGAAAACTTGTTCGATCAGAAGGATACTGTTGATTAGGATTTTGATTTAAACCATATTGATTATTGTAATGCCCCTCTTGCTCAAACTGTCTGCCTCCACGTTGCCAAGCATTTGACCATGAGTCTTGAGAATGACGATTAGGGCTATACTCTCTCGTGTCGTAATCCCAATTTTGTCTTGCATCATCGCCTTGTCCACTGCTGCCTCTTCTATACTCCGAAGTGCCTTGGTTATTACCTCCTTGGCTATACTGATCATACTGGTAATCATCGCCTCGATAGTGCCCTGATCCACTTGAGCGACGTTGATTATTAGATTGAGAACGCTGCTGTTCGTTATTATTTATATCTTCTCTCATAATATCTCCTTACTTGAAAGTTAATTAGTTGATGATTACTACACTAACATCTTGATAGGAACTACTTGAATGAATATATGTTATATTAACAATCACTTATTCAACCGCATATTATTTTCCTTAATAACACTAATTTGACGATTGACATCCATCTAGCAATTCAATATAGCCAAATCAAAATTAAGTCTGCCCAATTTTTTACCTTGTTTTTTGCTATTTTGCATATTTGACATAAGCTGAAAATATTATACGTTATTAGAATAACTGATTATAAATAGCTAGCGATACTTGCTATTATGACAGGCATGCCAAGTAAAATTTTATTTAGCTAATTTTCTTGCAGCATTCATGGCTTGATTTTTACTTAAAAATTTTATGTATTAATTTTACAATAGCTAATTTGACACTTATCGAATAAAATCAAATACAAATAATAGATGCGAGGTATGTTTAAATACGTTATCAACTCGCTATCTTGCTACAAAAGCATATTTGAAAAAATCAAATAAATTTTATCAAACTGATGAGAAACACATGAGTAATTAATACTTATTAAGCATCTTAGTTTAATTTAACTTGCAGAACTTACAAGTTTGTTGATTAAACCAATTACTTTTATGGATTCCTCACGAATAATTCCTAAAATCTCTTTTTGCACCGAAGCATCAAATGTATTATTTAAAAGTAATTCTGAAAAACCTTGTACGCTTGCAATTGGTGTACGTAGATCATGCGCGGTATGCGCCCAAAATTCTTTATTTAAACGTTTATTTTGACTATACGATTGTGTTATGTCATGAAAATGCATAAAACTGCCACCTGTTGGAGGAACAATTTTACAAACAGCGAAGACACGACCTTCAGCATTATCAGCCGTTAAAAAGTGCAGAATAGTAGACCAAGGGCTGTTATCAGTTTTTTCTTCTAAATGGCAAAGTTCTAGAAGCTTAGCTCTAAAATCTTCTTCATTTAAACCCTCCCATATTTCTTGTTCTGTATTTGTTAATACTATAAAAGCTGGATTCACTCTAGCTATTTTTTTCTGCTCATTGAAGCTTACAAGTCCATCAGGCGTAAACGAAAAAATCGCCTCTAAAAGATGCATACGTTCGCGAATTTCAATTTCATTCAAAGAAGAAGATTCAATCATTGAGACTCGCTTTCCCCACATTAAAAAGATTAAGTATCAAGCAGCTAATCCTAAATGCCCAAAAATATATTCTTTTAATTGATCAAAAGGAACTGGCTTTGAAAATATTTTCAATTCTTTTGGTAGACCGCCTTGTGCCTCAATTTCTGCTAAGCTCATTGCAGTTACTATAATTAACAATGTACCTGAAAGCTCAGGCATACGCTGCAAACGACGAATCATTTGAAATCCATCCATGCCAGGCATATGCAAATCACTTATCAAAACACGTGGAGGCTGGTAACCCACTTTAATAAGTCCTTCAAAACCATCTTTTGCTGTTTCAAGTTTTAAAGGCAGATTCCAAGCCGTAATTCCTAGTTCGTATAAGCGTCTGTGGCTTGCCTCATCATCAACCACTAAAATACTAGGAACAACAGGAGCCACTACTACTTCAGCAGGAGAAGGCAATTTAGCCTGCTCACGCTGCTTAACCACTTCCATAATTGATTCTACAGTTATACGGCGGTGCCCCCCTGCTGTTTTCCAGGCGCGTAATGTTCCATTTTCCACCCATAATTGGATAGTTTTAGGCGAAACCCCAAGAATTTTTACTGCCTCAGCAGGCGAGCGAAAATCTTCAGGGTTATAAAGGGGATCATCCATCCAGATATCCTTCAGGGTTAAAAAAGGGATCATTCATGCAAATATCCTCTATGACAACAAATATTGCACATATCATCCAAAAACAAGAATTTACAGCAGTATAATTTACCATATTTACTGATTTTTGGAAACCCTTAATGATAAATAGCACTACTTAAAAACCCGCTTTAATGGTTTAGATATTAAAATAACTATTGTTCTAATAGTAGCTTAATTGATATACAACACAAGATCGAATCATTAAGTTTTACATTACATGTTAAAAATGTTGTTTTTATGTTATATGCTTATTCGATAATATTTTATTAAACCAAATATAGGAAATACTTATAAAGTGGTTTAAAAACTAACTTCTTAATTTAATACTTTTATATGCCTACTAATTTGCTTTAGGTTTAATTGTAGCGCTTATTCTAACAGTACATTTTGCGAATTTTATTGATTTTTTTATTTTTAATACCTTTTATTTCTGTATGACTTTTCTTAAATTTTCTTTAACTATAATTTTTGTTTATTTTTGCAGTTTGTAAATTTTTACTTTTATGGTATTTTACATAATAAAAAGTATTATAAATTCTTTTTATTTTAATAACTTAATTAATACTCATTTTGTTAATTTTAAATTTTCATTTAACTATGGATTATAAAATGCTTGAATCACTGCTTGTGGCTATCACACGTGTGGCAACATGGTCAGACAAACAATTATTAACGCATGCAACAGGTTTTTTCTTTGAACGTGATAAGCATTTATTTCTGATCACTAACAGGCATGTTGTATTAGATGAAGCAAATCAGCATCACCCTGATAGATTAGAGATTGAACTGCATACCAATCCCGAAAATGTTGCTATTACCACACAATTTTCTCTTCCTCTTTATGGTAGCAAGCAACAACCCCTTTGGAAAGAAGCTTCAGATGCAGCGGGATTGATCGATGTAGTAGCCATTAAAATCAATCGGGAAAATTTACCTCAAAATTTGTTTATTGCAGCGTTTACACCTGCCCACCTACTCAAAGACTTAGATCAAATTGAGATTGGAACATCTGTATTAATTTTAGGTTTTCCATTGGGATTTCATGACACTCTTCATCATCTTCCTATAGCGCGCCAGGCTGTTATCGCCTCGGCATTTGGAATGCGCTTTCAAGGTAATGGATATTTTCTAACCGATGCTCGTACCCATAGAGGTTCAAGCGGCACACCCGTTGTAGCGCGTTTAACAGAAGATGTTTCAAGCCGTGGTCATTTACCCTGGATACTGTTAGGAATTCACTCAGCACGCTTGGATGTACCTCGTGATACTGAGCAAGATGAACGGTTAAATCTTAATTGTGCTTGGTATGCAGATGTTTTGATGGTGTTAACAGAGCCTGCTCCTGCTAAAAAAATGCCAACTATAAAAAAATCTGCCCCATTGCCTATAACTAATCATCTGTAAAAACTTAACTAGTTAGTTATATTTAATAAATTATCTTTTTCTTTTTTTTGAAATAAAGCCTCATATTTTTTGGAATATGAGGCAAGCTTTTCTTTTAGCTCCATAGGATCAAATGGTTTAGAAATATAATCATCCATCCCTGCCTCAATACAGCGCTCTCGATCGCCAGCTAAAGCATGCGCTGTCATACCAATAATAGGTAGCCTAGCTAAGCTTTTCGCATCCTCTTGTTCTCTAATGATTTTAGTTGTCTCAAAACCATTCAATTCATGCATTTGAACGTCCATCAACACAACAATATAGTTTTCACGAGAGTGCTCTATCATCTCAAGAGCCTCACGACCATTTTTTGCAACATCGCACGTATAACCAAATTGCTCCAAGAACAGAGTAGCCACTAAAATATTGGGAGCATAGTCTTCTACAAGTAAAATAGAAGGTTTTTTTGAAGCTTGGCTTATTGATTCAGGCATATAAGAAATTTCGTTTCCAATTCAATATTTCTAGGTCTTATCAAAGTAAATAAAACAATCGCCTAGAAACCTTAAAGACTATACTATACAACAGATAGAATAGTTGTTCATCATTTCACACTATTTTGCTTACTTAAGTGTGTTTTATTTACCTTTTCAAAAATTTATAAAGCGCTCAATTATCAAAACATATAAATTAACAATCATTTTCTGCTTCCAGTATTTATAAAAAAGACTAAATATAAGAAACTTACAAATTACACTTAAAAATATATAATTTTACGAACATGTATTTACTTAAATTAAAATACTTCAAGAAGCTAAAAGCCCTAAGAATAGTTTTCCTAACTATAAAAGATATAGCTAAATTAGCCCTACATTTTAGATTTTTTATTTTCTTTAGCCAAGAAGCCCAAAGGGTGACATACACTGATAACATGAACCCCTGCTCTTTTTTGCTGTTCACTTATTTCTTCATGTAATGCTTTGAGTTTTGTCCAATGCATTTTAGGCCTGTAGTGATGCTCTGCATGGTAGCCATTATTCAGCCATAACCAGTTATAAAGCTTATTATATGAACTTACGCCCCACGCCATGGGAATTTCTGAATTAGCATTAAGATGCTCATAGTAATTTGTAAGAGAATTAAGAGAATAGCCTATAATATAAAATGGCATATAAAATATAAGAGCTTTCCAATTATATACAGCACAACAAAGTAAAAATATTATAATACATAACGATTCAAAATCAACAAAATTAGCTTCATCCTTTTTGTTTCGGGAAAGATACTGGTGTATCTCATCTCTCTGCCTATTACACTTTATTAATCGAAGAATTACACCACTCCATATTTTACTTACATCAGATCTAAAAAAACTATATAAGGCATATTTTAAAGGATTTTCGGGATTTCCATTTTTACTATATTTATAAAATGAAAGTGGATCTTTTGTGTTGCCAGCAGCATTAACTTTATCATTGTTACCTGAATGATGCTCTCTATGTGAATATTTAAAATACGCTACAGAAAATCCAACATTAATACTTTGTATAACACTGTATATTCTGTTTAAGATATTTTTCTTAAAATACGGTAAATGTGTGAAATTATGTACTCCAACATTAATATTCCAAGCTAGTATAACTGAATAAATGCAACCTAATATTAATGAGAAAAAAATAGCTCTTTCATTAAAATAATATATAAGAAAAACATGAAATAAAAAAAGAACTATCCCCATTATAGAAGGGATACTATCTAAACAAGAATACTTAAAAATATAAATTGGATGTTCTCTTTTTATCATGAGATACCTCTATTACTTACAATTGACCTAATTATTACAATGAATGTTAATTTTACTCAACTTTTCACTCTTTCATAATATATTTTCAAAATAAAAAATTTTATTGTTGAGTTATCATTTATATACAATCACTATTCTTTAAGTATCAAGTTTCTGCTAACTTCATTTTTTCACGTTAGAAATTTTTCCCATGTTCATAAAATATTTTTCTTACAATTAAATTTTAACCCATACGTTTATGTTCTACTTTTTTTACAAATCAATATAAATTTTTTACATTTTAAACAGTATCTCTTTGCTGAAATTTTTGCATTTTAAAAAGTTAGCTAAATTTTTTCACCCAAAGGGTATAGCTAAAAAAAACAGCATTTATCCTTAATATTTTCTGGAATTTATCTTCATTTTCATGTATTTTATTTTTCCTGAAAGAATTTTTTCTAAACAATCTTATAGCTAACATTTTCAACAGCTTGAAGACTCCCCAGCTAGATAGCCATAAAACACTCTATATGTCAATCCCTCCTTTCTGTGTGAATCTCATTTTATTTTATATAAGATAACCCAAAAATTAAACGAAGTATAGCAGTATTAAAACGCATTGAGCTTTTATTTTTTACAGTGTATTATGATGGATAAAATATAGACAATCATTTAATTAACAATGTAAAATCAAGAATATAAAATAAAATATTCATAACCTTAACATACTAAGCTACAAAATTTAAACAAAATTACGCGCAAAATTATTTAACGGAATTGAATCAAAATTAAATTTTTATTGATTTCGTGCTATTTGCTATCATGTAGGAGGACTAAAATGATTATTTCTATAAATGAAGCATCTAAAATACTCAATCTTTTAAATAGTTATGGAGTCATACATCCCTCCTTAGATTCAAAATTAATAGAAAATTTATTCTTATTGCAAAAAAAATTATTAACTATTAATAATCAATCGTTAGCTAAAATTAATGTCCCTGTTGCTATTATAGGGTCAGGTATTTCAGGTCAATATGCAGCATTCATTTTAACTAAACTTGGTTTTAGCAATATTACTATTCTAGAAGCTGAAAAAAAATTTCTAGGCGGTAGAACTTCTTCTGTTACATTAAATGGCTATATATGCTTACCTGGTGCAATGCGTATTCCTAGAGACTACTTAACTGATCATTTGATAAAATTTTTAGAGATACCTACACAAACCTTTTATAATGAAACAAATGATTCATTAGTATTATCTGTAAATAAAAATGGTAAAGCTATTGTTATGGCAAAAAAGGAAGCATTAAGTACAAATTTATTAAAAAATAATTTATTATTAAAGTGGGAAACAGAATTACAATATATTGCTTCATTTTTAGATAAAGGTGTATCATGGCTTGATATTATAAATACTCTATCTCTTGATAAATATACGTTAAAAGAATATCTTACAATCAAGCGCGAATGGTCTAATGCCGAATATACTTCTTGGAGTGGTAGCCCACTAGGAGATTACAATTGCTTTGAGTCATCAGGCGTTTTAGCATGGGAAATATTTGGTGATCACTTATTAAACTACGAAAGAAAGCTAGAAGCATCAAATATAGCTAATCAAGCTAGTTTTACCGATGAGGATATGTATACTGTAGATGATATAAAGCAAATACCTTTTAAATTATTCACGTTAAATCAAAAACATAATGTCAAACAAAAATTTGACTGCAAAATCACAAAAATATTTAGTAAAGAAAATCAGCTTATATTAATCGATAGTAATCAAAATAATTTTTATTTTGATTACTGCTTTGATACTACTCCTCCACATAAAAGTTCTGGTATTAATATTGAATGTTCTCAAAAAATATTTATAGATGTTTCTTATCCTACGAATCATATTCTAAGCAATAAATTTGGAAGTAAAGGAAAATTTTATATTCTTGATAAACTACGCACTTATTTTAGTAAACATGGTTTTGGCGATTTATATATCTTTAAACATATCACCGAAAACAGATGTATTCTAATGTCATATTCCTGGGGAAATGAAGCAAGAATTACATATCATCAAGATAAAAAGAGTCTTCCTCTTGCTCTTTTTAATGCTTTAACCATACCTATTCCTGGAACTATTCAAGCAATTTTTCCAGAGCTGATATTTAACGGCGGAATTGCAACTCCTGTGGAGAAAGCATTTAGAATGACTACTAAAAACGATCTTTTTCGAGGATACCGATTTTCACCACTAAACAAAGAAAAAAATCCCTATATTTCCACTCTTGCTAATGGAATAGCTTTCCCTGGGCTATTCTCTGAAAATGAGTGGGTTTCAGTAGCACCCGGCTTTATTAGAACAGCATTATTTACAGCACTTAAATTTTGCCTAAACATTTATGTTAAAACATGTGCTAAAGAAAATTATTGCCATACACAGTAACTTAATATATACACTGACCTAAATTAACTATATAGAACAATTAAATATTACTATATTGTGTTTAATGTGCGGTTGCATTTCTTGTTTTACCATATTTTTTATACACAATATCATATATTCAACTAATTTCAGTAAATGTTAATAATTAGCTAAGTTCATTTAGCATTCCTTTGAGCTTTGAAAATTTGGCAGCACTTACAAAGCCTGCTCATCATATTCATCGTTTAGTATGTATTTTTGGCTTTAACCTTTTTTAGAGTAAAAAAGACTTAGCTAATCAAGTTTTAGTTTTTTATATTTTTTCTAAAAAACTTATTTTCAAATTTTTCTTGTGATAAATTTATAACAATTTTCTATTTTTTTAATAAATTTGCTTTGCCTATTTTTCTCCACCAATGATTTTCAAACACTCACCACGTTCGACATCCCAAAATCGGAGTGTTAAGTCATCTGAAACCGTAACTAATCGCCCACCACCGGCATAAAATTGGCATCCACGAACTCGGCTTGTATGCCCTTTTAATATTTTTAGGTTATTTCCAGTAGCTACATCCCATAACCGTACTGTGTGATCATAAGAAACTGAGGCAATAATTTTGCCATCTGGAGTAATAGAGCAGGCTCTGACCCAGCTTTCATGTCCTCTAAGCGTTTTTAAACACTCCCACGTTTTCACATCCCAAATCTTTATCGTTTTGTCTTCAGAAGTAGAAATAAGCAACGATCCATCCGTTGAAAAAACACACTGTCTTACCCAACCCAGATGACCACCTAACACCATCAAGCACGCACCAGTATGAACATTCCAAATACGTAAAGTAGAATCATCAGCTGCTGTCGCCAGCAATCCATTTACAGAAGAAAACGCAGAGCCTCGAATCTCTGCTGTATGTCCCTCACAGACATACAAACATTTTCCCTCTAAAATATCCCATATTCGCATTGTATTATCATCTGAAGTTGAGGCTAAATAACGCCCCTCAGCATCTATAAAAACACAACTTCTCACAGGGCCTTCATGCCCTGTGAGAACTAGAAAACATTCACCTGTGGCTATATCCCATGCCCTAATTTTATGGTCTACTGAAGTTGAAATAATTTTTTTAGACTGATTGGGAAAAAAAGCACTACCAAGTACCCACTCCTTATGCAAAAATGTACGCACACATTCATATGTATTTACATCCCAAATGCGAAGCGTTACATCCATTGAGGCTGTTGCAAAAAGCATACCATCAGCAGAAAGCGCACATGCAGGTACGGGTGCTTCATGACCAACATCCGGGGCAGATACATCTGGGATTTTGCTAATTAATAAGGTTTCAGGCCGACACAAACCAAATAAAGCCGTTTTTGTAAGATATTGAAAGTTTTTTACGCCATCAAGACTACATCTTAACCATTCCGTTCGCCCAATTGAAGTACCTGTAAAATCAGACCCCTCAAAATCAACATCCATAAAAAAAGTACCATCCAAGATGGCTTCACTAAAATTCACACCCGATGCTTTGCAAGAAAAAAACTCACCATCAGAAAAATCTGCATTCGTAAAATTAGTATGATCCACATCAAGATACCTGAGGTTGGCTCTTTTCAAATTTGCTTGCTTAAATGTAGCCTCTCTAAAATCTAAACGTATATGTGGGGTGCCTTTCAGCCCTTTTTTCCCTTGAATACTCCAATCACTCAATTGCGCTCCGTCAAGACAAAATTTCTCGCACGTTGATCCTGGGTATCCTTTATGAAAAGCCATAACCAAATAGTTCAACGCTTGCTCACTAGCTCTTGGCAAATATTGCTCTTTAATCTTGGAAAGCGAATTTATAGCCTTAGTGCATTCAATTGGAGTATTTTCACTTTTTTCACTTAGAATTTGCCCTAAAAAATCAATAGTTTCTTTACTTGCTAATGGCAAACTCCATGCATCAATACGATCCTCTATTAATGCATGACACAAATAACTAGCCAAAAAAAACTCTTGCAGGGAAGTATGTGCAAATCGAAAGTCTTTTTCTCCCACTCTTACTAAGAAAGTAGCTGTTCGCAAATCTTCTTTTAGCATCTCAAGCATATGATATAGCAGGCCCTCTTCTATACCATAGGTATAATGCGCTTCTATTTCAGGATGATGATGCAAAAACCGTACTAGCCAGTTTTCAACATCTAATACACCCCATAGTTTTTTATTTGTTTGCCACATTTCTGCAGCCAAATGCTCCATAAGCATAAGTTTATGGTCAGGAATAATGCGATGTTTTCCTTTATCTCGCGCTAACCATGACAGCACCATACTTCGATAGACTGTAGCCCCCGTTACGCGAGAGCCCTCTGCCTTCCATTTTTCAATATTAGGAATTAAATTTGGAATCAAACTTAATGTATATGGTCGTTCTGCCATCTCCGTTAAATTATGTACAGAGTGCAATAAATCGAGTAATGCATCTATATCAAAATTGGGAACCGCGTAAGTTAAATACTCACGAATCTGGCTATCTGTAAAAGGCAATAAGATAAAAGCGCTATAATCATCAGCAGTGATTCCACCGCGATCTTCCATCAAAAAATGCGTTTTTTGCTCGCGCATCGTTCTAAAATAGTGGGTACGACAGGTTAATAAAATACGCCCCATCTTTTGTATGCCAGATGCGTCTCTTTCAGAACCTTTTATTTTTTTGATAGGGGCAATACTTAAAAGCTTACGCGTAAAACGCTGGCCTGCCATTGTAGACATATGCACAAGCACTTCATCAAGGCCATCAAAAATGATTAAAGCCCCTTCTTGTTGAACAAGATGAATCACATCTTTTGCGCTTAAAGCATTTTCCGATACTCCTCCATGTACACTATGTAATAGAAGCATATCAATAAGTGCAGGTAAACTTATTTCATCAAAATGATCTTTTTTACCAATTTGACGTAAATCAAGATAGATAGGCAGAGGGAGTAAAGGATTATCTTTACGTTTTTTTAGTAATATTTGTGTTAGCAGCATACAGGCTGTAGTTTTGCCCATGCCATATTCACCCAATAAAGCACAAAACGGCTGCTGGCTTTTGGTAACCCAATTTTCCAAAAAGTCTAAAGCATCACAGGCCTGCACGTTATCTTCAGTGTTGAATAAAGTGATTTTTTTAAGATTACTGACATATCCTGATGGCTTAACTGCATGCTCAATATGCTTCATGCGCACCGCAATATCTTCAAGCATCCTATCTGTGAGGACGTTCGTGTCCATAGTTACTTCCATAACATATATTGACAAGACAATACCCGGTTTTGAAAACCTTGTCTACTAAGGATCTACGCATGAAGTCTTAGGCAAACCCTTATGGTTTTGCCTAAAAGTTTCAGACAAAAAGGTAAAAAAGTAGAAAAAAATTTAAAGGCTATAAATAATAAATTTATAAGAGCTTTCCTTTTAAAATAAATGATAACTTAACTCTATACCAAACTTTTTTAAAGCGTAAATACTTTTTTATCTAAAAAACGATTAAAAAAATGATGTCACCGATCTATTTACCATTAATTTTCAATTACTTAATACGATGCTTATTCTGAATTAAATAACTCATAAGAGTTTTAGAAAAAACGTCCTAATTGTATTTCAGTTGTTTTTGAAAAAAGGAAAAGACCGCTAAATTTATTGAGTTGTTATTTTTTACTTTGTGCTGTAATTTTGCATTGTTAATATCTGAATGATTAGTAAAAGAAGGATTATAAATAAAGTCAGCTAGTAATTTCCCTGACTCCGATACAAATAGTGGTTCACTATTATTACATGCCCGGTTTACAAATAAATTTGAATACTGGCTTTTTCCCATAAAAGGTTTGAAATATTGCTTATTTCTAAATGGCTTAAACTGTGAGGGAACGTAAATTTTTAACGCTTTTAGAATAAAACTACTTTCCTTGTCCGCACCTAACACAAATCGTTCAGCAACTAATATTTCAGGCTTCATTTTTTCATTAATAACCGATAAACCTCTTACAACCTCACATTCAGTAATAAATTTTTTAACTTTCATAACCTGTTTAAACTTCACTCCTAAATTTTTTAGTTTTTTTTCAAAATAATCAATAAACTCTTTTTGCTCATATTTTTCTTTTACATCACGCTCACTTTGAATTTCAAGAATAGTTATTTCATATCCTAACTCAGCAAGATGATGGGCTGTTGCAAGGTTTCTCAGCTCCGAACCTAATAGAATCACTCTCATTTAATTTCCCCCAATCTTCCTTAACTTTTATTTTTTACAGCAATTTTTCAAAGTTAATAAGACGATTAAACTAGCTTTGTACTTACGAATGAATTATACAGATAATAACAAACTTTAACAACGAAATCAAACGAAATTTAAACGAAATTGCCGATGAAAAATTATCCTATTGTTTTGTTAGAATTATTACTAATACAATTTTTATCGTTAGGCCGTGCTAAATAGCTTATTTTTTGCCCTAAGCTATATGTACGCATGAAGTATATTTATCGCATTGGCTGACGTTGCATCGTCCAAAAAGCAATCTTAGAGTCTGATTCAATAAAATGGGTAGCTATCTTAAAGTTATGTTTTTGATAGAATGCAATCGAAGAAGGTTGATCTGTCCACAAATACACAGACATATGTTGAACATCAGCCATTTTAAGCATAGGTTGAAGTAAGGCGGAGCCAATCCCTTTACATTGTTCAATAGGATCAACCGCTAATAAAGCCAAGTACCAATGCGGAACAGGCATTTCTTTTTTTCGTATGGCATCCAATTGATCAATAATTTTTAGATACCGACCAAAAGAGAAAGGGCCTAATACCTTTGTAAGCTCTGTAAAGATATCATATTCACTTCTACCTCCAGCGATAGGAGGCTCCCATACACATACACCTTTCAACGCTCCTTCTGACTTGTAACTTTCACCATATACATTTTGATAGTAGTGCATAAGTGCAGAAAAATGCTTTATTAAAACCCTTAGGCGTTGAGAGTCATCTGGAATACAATAAATAGAAAAAGGCTCCGTACAAAAAGCCTTTGCCATGATAACTGATGCTAAAGCAATATCATTTGGATGAAGTAACGTTGTCACCCACTAACCTTTCAAATTTAACACTAATTTTTTCAATAAGCATATGAAAAATAGTAACTATTTCTATTAAATACTGATTTACCTTATACCCGTGTAGAATGACGCTTTCTGCATAAAGGAACGCACGATGAAACTAACAGATCTTCATAAAAATAAAGGCTTGAAAATTAATGGCCAAGTTCACCACTCAGGCGCTAACGAACGATTTGGCAAAGATTCAACTCCCGCGTCTTTAGACCGAAAAGCTCAACGCAAATTAGATCAAGCAGCTGGTTTAATTCCTTTTGCTGTTAAGCTTAATAGTGAACTTGTAAAGCAAATTACAGAACTTGCTCAAACACGTAATACGCCTTTAAACGAAGTCGTTGCTGAACTATTGCAAAAGGGATTAAGCAATTAAATAATTTTTGCTTTTTTTTCCTTGTAATTGCTTTTAAGAGCTACACGATAGTGCAGAACAACCAGGTTTGTGCCGCGCCCATTCAGGGCGCTTTTTGGCTAAAGTCTCATGGTCAGGTAGCTCGTCATACGGTGTTTTAATAACAACCTGCAATGCCTCAATATATGAATAATCACCGTGTGTAGCTGCCTCTATAGCTTGTTGTGCCAAGTAATTTCTTAATACATATTTTGGATTTGTCTTTAGCATTAACTCTTTTCGCTGAGCTAGACTGTTTTTTTCTTTATTTTCTTGCATGCTACGTATGCTATATGCCTTTAACCAAGCCAACCATTTCTCCTTCACTGCTACAGAAAGCGGCGCATAAAACGCTTCTTCTAGAAGTTTTAAAAGCACATCAGATGTAGTTGCCTCTTCAGCACCAATCTCAATAGAAACATATGCTAAATGTCGAAAAAAAATTGTCATATCAGTTTCTATTTGATCGAACAAATGTAAGAGCTGCTTCAGTAACTGCTCATCTTCTTTCCCTTCTAAAACCTGAAACCCTAGCTTACGCGCACACATTTGCATATAAGCTGTATTAAATGTTTCGGCATATTCGTTAAGCCCTTCTTCTAGCGCGCTTTGATCTTGCAGCAAAGGCATTAACGCTTGTCCTAAGCAATGAAGGTTCCAATGCGCAATCTTAGGTTGTTGCCCATACGCATAACGCCCTTGCTCTGCATCGGTTGTGTTAGGCGTCCAATCTGGTTCGTATCCTTCTAACCAACCATAAGGGCCGTAATCAATCGTTAGCCCTAATATAGACATATTGTCTGTATTCATAACGCCGTGAACAAACCCCACTCGCATCCACTCAACTATCATTAGCGCTGTACGCTTACATATCTCTTTAAACCATGCTTTATATATATTGGGCGTCATTTGAGTACCATGACCCATAGAGGAAGCAGGCGCTAAATGCTGGAAATGATACTTGATAGCATAATCAGCCAAACTCTTTAAATTAACTATTTCATTGCATGCCGCTAACATTTCAAAATGCCCAAAGCGTATAAATGTTGGCGCCACACGGCAAACAATTGCGCCTGGTTCTTCTTGAGGGTGCCCATCATAAAACATATCGCGAACCACGGTGTCGCCTGTCGTCACCAAACTTAAAGCGCGTGTGGTAGGAATACCTAAATAAAACATAGCCTCACTACATAAAAACTCACGCAGCGAAGAACGCAATACTGCACGCCCATCAGCAAAACGCGAGTAGGGAGTTTTTCCTGCACCTTTTAATTGCAGTTCCCAGCGCCGATTTTGGTAAACACGCTCACTTAAGGTAATGGCTCGACCATCACCTAATTGCCCTGCCCAGTGTCCAAACTGGTGACCGCCATAACGTGACGCATAAGGTTTCATGCCTGGGGCTATTGCATTACCGGCAAGAATATTCAGGCTTGTATTATCACTTGCATCGGGCTTTAAAATTCCTAGTAGCACAGCAACATCATCTGACCATGCCACAAGTCGTGGCGCTGCCACTGGGGTAGGGGTAACAAAGGTGTAACACGCATTAAGAATCTGCCTCGATCGGTTTTCAGATGAAGGATCTGCCGGCAATGAATCTACAAATGTATTCTCAAAGGAGAGTTCTGATAAATGATGTGATTGATAGATTGAAGATGCCACTGAATTATATCCTGCCAGGTTAAATAGGCTTAAAAAGCGCTTATTACACGCTACCTCAGCCATGCCTATCAGTATAAGCACTCAATCGTTTTTATATCAAGCAAGAAGCCAGCATGATGGTGAGGGATCTTCACAAAAGTTCCCTTATTGATTTCTAACTCTCAATAGGATAAATATAGGGGAAGTAAAATCTTCAAATTTGCTTCGCCAATTTTTTTAATAAAATATTTAACATTAAAATTCCTCATGCATTTTTGGTAGCATCACCTTCAAATCGATTAATCATGTCTGTTACAAAGCGTTCTGAAAAGCCTGCAATAAAACACCAGAAAATTAATTTTGCATATTCTTTATAATTTTCACCGTGTTGATTGAAAAGTGATGCAAATCCTGCTGAAGCACTATCATGCCCATCAGAAATAAATTTTGGAAAAAGCTCGCCTGCTAATAAATCTGAGAGAAAAAGTATATACAGTAACAAGGCCATCAATCCGCCTACGAGAGGCGAAAGTGAAGTATATATCCATGAGTCAGCAATTAAACGTAAATCATAGATAGGTAAATCTTTTAATCTTCGTTGTAAGCCAATAAACCCCCCCATAAAACCTGCAGCAATGACAATAATTGGTACTGTATATGACGATGAAATATTACCTGATATAGCTGCGACAACAAGCGATAACTGTAAAATAAGAGAAAGAAATAAACGCCTAGCCACTTTTACAAGTAACTCCCCTCGCTCAGCATTAAGCGTCATATATTTCTTCCTTTAAAAAAGGCTAGCAGATTATAGTTTAAATGTTTGACTTATATAATTTAAAATCACCACTTAACAAATAGACAAATACAAAATAAATAAAAATTAGAATAGATACTATCCCTAGCATTTTTTCATTACAAGATTATTTAATCATTTACATAAAGAATGTTTCTAAAAACCCACAATAAGCCATACAGGTAGATGTAAAATAGGCTAAGAATTTATGTAAAAAGCTTTCCTGCAGCAACCTTGTGTCGTATTGCCATAGTTTTGGGTACTGCTTAAGCTTGCTAAGAGAGTTTTATATAAAGCCTACGTATATTTTTGCAACGTTTATTTTTTCTACGCTCTGAGCCTTATGACATCGCATCAATTTGATTTATTTAAAAGCTTACGCCCTGGTCAACATCGTCGTTTGGGAGGCCATATTGGTTCAAGCGACAGTTATTGGGTGGCTGAAGCCATTAAGGCAGGATGCGTAGCTAAACCCTGCGTTGTTATCGCCTCTGATCCTACTCATGCTTTGCGCTGGGAAGATGAGTTACGAGGCCTGCTGCCTGATCATAATATTCATTTTTTTCCTGATTGGGAAACCTTACCTTATGATCGCTTTTCGCCTCATCCTGATTTAATTTCTCAGCGTCTTGCAACGCTTAACGCACTCTTACAGCAACGCGTTGATATAATTATTACTACTATCAATACAGCCTTATATCGTTTATCACCTACTAGTTTTGTCATTGGCTCAGCGTTCCAAATGGCAGTCAAAGATCGTATCAATATTGAAAATCTTCGAGAACAACTGGTTCATGCGCATTACCAAAGTGTTCAACAAGTATTAGCGCCAGGCGAGTTTGCATTACGTGGTGCCATTTTTGATGTTTTTCCTATGGGCAGCACGCTTCCATTTAGGGTAGAGCTATTTGATGATGAGGTAGAATCTATTCGTACCTTTGATGTTGATACACAACGCACTATTTATCCTGTTACTCATATTGATCTTCTCCCTGCTAAAGAATTCCCACTTAATGAAAAAGGACGCAGCCAGTTTAGGCAGCGCTTTCGAGATACGTTTGAAGGAGACCCCTCGCGTACTCAGCTTTATAAAGATATTTCTGCTGGTTTAACTCCTGGTGGAATTGAATATTATTTACCGTTATTTTTTGAGGAGGCTCCGGCTACGCTATTCGATTACTTACCAGAAGGCACACCGCTTATCCTACACGGCGCAGCTGAAGATGCCACGCGTGACTTTTGGAAAGAAACATCGAGCCGCTATAAATTATTATCAGGTGAAAAAGATTTCCCTCTATTGCCTCCAGACACTCTTTTTCTTAGCCATGATGAATTATTTAGTGCGATGAAACGCTGTATTCGCATCGATTTAGCCAGCCCTTTTACCATTGAAACGCAATTAACAACATTTGCACCGTTACCGGATGTGAGCATTCATCACGCTAAAGATGATCCCATTGATAACCTCAAACGGTTGTTGCAAAAAAAAGAGTATCACGTAGTGGTGTGTGCTGAGTCAGCAGGCCGTAAAGAAACGCTTAGCGATCTCTTCATGCATCATGGGCTTACGGTTAGCCAAGACAATAGCCTTGCCCAAATAGGGCTAACCGTTAAAGCATCGCCTCTTCATCATGGATTCATTGATACGGTAGCAAAAGTTGCCTGGATTACAGAAAGCGATCTTTCGCCACGCACGGCTGCCACGCAACCGAGGCGGCGTGAAAAACGCTCTCAATCAAATACCGATCTGCGTTTAAGAAATTTAGCCGAGCTACGCCCTGGCGAAGCCGTTGTACATGAACAGCATGGAATTGGGCGGTATTGCGGCTTAATTCTTTTAGACTTAGGAGAGGGGCAAACTGAATTTCTCCATCTCGAATATGCTAATAAAGCCACTCTATATGTTCCTGTTGATAGCCTTCATGTGATTAACCGCTATAGCGGAATGGATTCTGATCACGCGCCTCTCCATACCTTAGGAAGCGGTCAATGGGAAAAAGCCAAAACAGCAGCTGCGAAAAAAATACGCGATACGGCAGCAGAACTTCTTGCACTCTACGCGCAACGGGCGCTACGACGTGGGCATGCATGCACGCTAAATGCCGATGACTATACGTTGTTTTGCGAAAGCTTTGGTTTTGAAACCACACCAGACCAACAAGCCGCTATTGATGCAGTGGTAAAAGATATGACAAGCAATAAGCCAATGGATCGCTTAATTTGCGGAGATGTAGGGTTTGGCAAAACTGAAGTCGCTTTACGCGCAGCCTTTGTAGCATTGATGGATGGTAAACAAGTCGCGGTATTAGTGCCGACCACTCTGCTTGCCGAGCAACATTCTCAAACATTTCACGATCGTTTTGCAGAATACCCTGTTCGCATTAGTGAACTTTCACGGTTTCGTTCTAAAAAAGAAATAGATACTGCATTAAAAGGTTTGCAATCGGGTGATGTTGATTTAGTGATCGGTACTCATAAATTAATTCAAAACGATGTACACTTTAAAAACCTTGGGCTTGTCATTATTGATGAGGAACATCGCTTTGGGGTGCGCCAAAAAGAACAGCTTAAAAAGCTACGTGCAGAAGTAGATGTATTGGCCTTAACAGCCACACCTATTCCGCGCACTCTTTCGATGGCGATGGATGGATTGCGTGATTTCTCTGTAATTGCTACCGCTCCACAAAAGCGGCTTTCAGTTAAAACATTTGTGCGGCCTATCAGTGATGGCCTCATCCGCGAAGGTGCATTACGAGAATTTAAACGTGGAGGGCAAGTTTATTTTCTTCATAATGAAATTGATACCATTGAAAATATGCGAGAAAAATTAGAAACGCTGCTCCCTGAAGCACGTATTGCTGTTGGGCATGGACAAATGAATGAACGCGATCTTGAACGGGTGATGCGAGACTTCTACCAACAGCGCTGTAATTTACTGCTGTGTTCCACTATTATTGAAACAGGCATCGATGTACCTAACGCTAATACTATTTTTATCCATCGGTCAGATAAATTAGGCTTAGCGCAATTACACCAATTAAGAGGACGCGTCGGTCGCTCTCACCACCAAGCCTATGCCTATCTTCTTACCCCACCTAGTGGTGAATCTAGCATTAGTGCATTGGCTAAAAAACGCTTAGAAGCTATTCAATTGCTAGAAGAGCTGGGTTCAGGCTTTTATCTTTCGATGCATGATCTCGAAATTCGTGGCGCGGGTGAATTCTTAGGCGACTCTCAATCGGGTGATATTCAAGAAGTCGGATTAAGTCTTTATACATCGATGCTTAACCGAGCCATTCGAGCCTTAAAAGCAGGAGAGGTAATTGACCCTACTCTGCCTGATGCCTCCGCTATCGAAATTAAACTACATACCCCTACTATTTTACCGCAGGATTATTGCCCGGATGTAAACGAACGCCTGGTACTTTATAAGCGCCTAGCTGATACAGAACATTTAGATGCACTAACTCTGATTAAAGAAGAATTGATTGACAGATTTGGCGCCTTACCTGAAGCAGCGCGTGCTTTACTTATTTCACATCGCTTACGCATAAATTGTGCAAGCTGGGGCGTTACCCGCCTCGATTTAAGTGCTGATCGAATCTATATACGCTTTGGTTCCAGCTTACCTTTTGATAGTAAAGTGCTCATCGAAACGTTACAAAAAGACCGTCGCTTTAAACTTGCAGGAGCTGATCAACTTACGTTTAGTGAAGCTATTCCCATTTTAGAAACCCGTGTACAAACGATTGAAAAATTATTTGAAGGCTGGCTTAAACGAAAATAATGCGAGATAAAGATTAAAACAAGCATTAAAATTTATCTGTATTTTTCACTTTAGGAAAGATATACAACATAGATAAAGACAAAAATGTATTCAATATCAAATATTCATTTATTTTTATTTTTATACCATCAAAAATAAATCAAAGATTTTAGCTATTTAATCGTTATTAAGATAAGACCACATAAAGAAAGTAAGCGGCAGAAAACCGTTTTGTTACTTTAATAGTTAAGAACTCTTGAAGCTTACAAAACAAAGTACTGTTTTATAGTGATGTTTATACGTGTTCTTTTGTGGGGTTATCTTATTAAATTCTAAATCCATCTAGATTGATAAGATACTCAAAATTCAGCGACTTATCTTTATCCTGCTTAATCTTTAAAATTCAGGTCAAGATAAGAAAAAATCTAAGTATTTATTTTGACATTTGGTATGGGGTAAGTTGAATGGACAAGAATAAACAGATTAAAGAGTATGAAGCTAAAATAAAAAGCATTAATGACCAGCTTTCAGCAAAATCAGCTCGGGATTTTGAGACTGAAGCCGCTGCAGCTAAGTGGTATAAAAATTTATGTGCGGATAGAGAAGAGCTAGAAAACCATTTAAACGCTTTAAAAAATTCTTAAAGTTAAATCATGAGTTTTCTAAATCGTTTTAAATCTCCAGGATTTTCGTTGCCTGAAAAATCTACCCCACAAGCAACGCCCCAACAAATTGCATTAGCCTGGTTTGGAAGCTTACTTATACTGGTAATGTTATTTATGCTTACCAGAGCTTTCTCATTTAGTTTTATGTTAGGTTCTTTTGCAGGAACGTGTGCATATATATTTGGCTACCCAGAACTTCCTTTTTCACAACCAAGAAATATTTTGGGTGGTCATTTTATAAGCGCCCTTATTTCATTAATATTATTTTCTGCTTTAGGTACACAAGTATGGATTGTGTGTATAGCTATCAGCACTTCTATCGCACTGATGATGTATACCGGTACTATGCATCCCCCTGCTGCAACAAACCCATTAATTATTGTATTAACGCCTACCGCATGGAGTATTTTATTTTCTCCTATTCTCATAGGCTGTTTAATTATTATTTGTGCTGGCTACATTTATAATAACCTTGCAAACCCTAAAAGCTATCCTAAATATTGGTAATATATAAAATAATTTTATGAGCATTGTTGAACGTAATTCACTAATAAAATGTTTTAGTTGTATGGCTTACTGTATGGCTTAGAATATTATCCGCTATCATTCATCATTACTATAAATAATGATTAGCTATACACCTCCCCATAAAAAAACAATAAAATAATATACAAATAGAAATCATTAATTTTTTTAATATATCATAACGAATTTTAAATTATAGCCAAACCCTTAATTATTGATACACCGTAATGGCTTCTTTATATGCCGCTATAGGCATTCAATACGTTTCAGCATTTAGGGATTCAACTATAAACATATGTTTTGAAATAGCAAAAAATTAACTCTTGCATATAATAATAATAAATATTAAATCAACAATTTAACATAACTTACCAACGGAAAAACCAAATGAAAGATTCAATAAGTTATTCTATAAAACAGCGCATTGCTCAAAAAATAAAAGAAGCATGTATAGAAGCGGCTTTAACAGGTTTTGAAAACGCATCTATGAGCGGCTTGTGCCATGAAGGTGCATGTGAAGCAGCGATAAGCGCAATAAGAAATGTCGATATAGAATATATTTTAAAAACAAATGAATAATGATAACAAGAAAGACTATATAATTAACATGTTACGTAAATTACATTTTATGTATTAAAATTAGGCATATACAAGGTAAAAAGCGCATGAATCGCATATTGTTATGGCTAAAAGATTTTATACCGACACGTAGCAATGCTGGTAAACGAGAGCAATTTTATGCATGTTTAGGTGTAGGCATTAGCTTGATGTTAACTGAATGGTTAAGCCATTTTTTTTCGCCAAACGTACACCAACCTTGGTTTATTGCTTCTATAGCCTCTTCAGCGATGCTTTTATTTGCTGTTCCATCCAGCCCTTTTGCGCAGCCATGGGCGATTGTAGGGGGCAATATCGTATCCGCTCTTGTAGGCATCGCTTGTGTACAGTGGATTGATAATACTTACCTGGCTGCCAGTACCGCAGGCGCCTTAGCAATCGCGATTATGTTTGCCTTACGCTGCATGCACCCGCCTGGAGCAGCCGTAGCGTTAACTGCTGTTGTAGGAGGCCCTACCATTCAAGCAATGGGCTACCAGTTTGCTTGGTCTCCTGTGGGAACAAACTCTCTGCTCTTACTGTTAATCGGACTCATATTTAATAATGTATTGCACCGTAGATATCCGCATCGTCAAAGTGAACATGTTAATTCGCATCGCACTAACGATTTGCCTTCTCTTGAGCGCCTTGGTTTTAGCCACCCTGATTTTATTCAAGCACTTGCCGAACATAAAGAATTACTTGATATCAATCAAGACGATTTAGAAGAGTTATTGTTAAAGGCAGAAATGCATGCCCATCGTCGTCATTTTAAAGCCCTACAGTGCAGCGATATTATGTCTAAAGATATTATTTGTATAAACACGGCCACCTCTCCCGAGGAAGCCTGGAGGCTTTTACAAAAACATACCATTGAAGCTTTACCAGTCACTAATGAGCATAGACAATTGATAGGTATTATTACTCAATATGATCTTGCATTAACTAAATATGATAAGAGTGCAACTATACATGCTTACACGATAGAATCTCTTATGCAAAAAAATATTATCACTGCACACCCAGAACAAGCCCTGGTGGAATTAGTGCCTTTGTTTATAAATAAAGATGTTCACCATTTGCCAGTCGTTGATGGTCAGCAAAACATCATAGGCATGGTAGCCCAATCTGATATCTTAGCCGCTTTATTTCGCGCACGTTATGAAGAGAACCCTATAGTGATCAAGAACAACTAACTAAAGCTTAGTTGTTCTTGATCACTATTTGCCTTAATAAAAGCTTCGCTTACATTAGATGTTTGTATTAACCTAATTCGGCGAGATTTGCAAACCAGGTCAACACAAGCAGCAAGCGAACCTTGTCGAATAAAGGTTAGTGTTGATACTTCGTATAGGGTTAGAAGTTACGTAGTTGGGTTCTCTCAGTGTTATAGCAACTTGTCGTACTGTGTGTACTTTCTGCGTTGCTATGCGGAGCATCCTATGCCTTGATAGCACCCAACTGCGTAACTTCTAAGGTTGAAAACTTTATTTAAAACCCCTAGTATAAGTGCCTTCCTTACACTAGAAGGCACTTATAATGTCTGGCGGCTTTCATGTACACGGTCCTCATGACCATCAAGTTGAACACGCAGCTCATGGCGGCGATGACTATGCTGGCAAAATTGCGGTAATGACCGCTATCCTTTCTTCAATTGGGGCCTTTGTAAGCTACCAGGGCGGTGCCTCTCAAAACAATGCCATGCTGTATAAAAATGAAGCCTCGATTAAACAAACAGAGGCTACTAATAAATGGAACCACTATCAGGCAAAAAGCAGTAAGCAAAATATAGCTGAACTTGCTAAAGACTTAACCCCACCTGAAAAGCATGCAGCCTACCAGGTTGATATTGAGCGCTACCAAAAAGAAAAAGCTGACTTAAAAAAAGAAGCGGAAAGCTTTCAAAAACAATCCGAAGATGCAGAAAAAGCCAGTGATCATGCAATGCATCTGCATCATCGTTGGGCGCAAGCAATGACAGCAATTCAAATTGCCATTTCGCTTTCAGCCATTACGCTGCTAACACGCCGAAAATGGTTAGAATATATGACTGTGCTAATTGCTGCTGTTGGTATAGTTTTATCAGCGCTTGCTATGATGTTTAAATAATAACTTTTCTAAGCTTATTCAAATATCAATACAAGTAGGCTTTGTTCTCCCCTAACCATTCAGTTGCAGCACATAGCATTTAATTAAAACTTTTTCACTTAACCATAGCGGCAGCATTAATGTTATATGTTCTCCCTGCCGCTTTTTATATTCTTTTTTAATATTAACCTTTGGTAACACATGCAGCATTTAGAAGACTTTAAAAACCGACTCATTAAATCTAATAAACACCTAAGTAAATGGGCTAATCGACATCAATTAGAAGCTTATCGACTATATGATCGTGACATTCCCCAATTCCCTTTAGCTATTGATCGTTATGCAAATCGTCTTCATGTATCAGAATATGACACAGGTTGGCAGCAATCGGAGGAAGAGCATACACACTGGATAGCATCCGTTAAAACAGTCTTAGCAGAATTATTTGAGTGCCCACTCGATAGCATCGCTTATAAATTACGCCAGCGCCAAAAAGGTAACGCTCAATATGAAAAAACTGGCCTAAGCGGAAATGATTTTGTGATTGTAGAGCAAGGGCGAAAATTTTGGGTTAATCTTGATAACTATTTAGATACCGGATTATTTCTTGACCATCGAAATACTCGAAAAGAAGTAGGCGAGGCCGCTTACGGAAAGCGTGTGCTCAATTTATATGCTTACACTGGTAGTTTTAGTGTGTATGCTGCAACAGGCGGTGCTTTAGAAACAATTACTGTAGATATGTCAAACACTTACCTAGATTGGGCTAAGCGTAATTTTGAACTAAACAACATTGCTATTCAGCAGCATCATCTCATACGAGCAGATGTATTTAGATATTTGGATGATGCTATTTTAAATCAGGAACGTTTTGATTTAATTATTATGGATCCGCCTAGCTTTTCTAACTCAGCAAAAATGATTGAAAGCCTAGATACTCAACGTGATCATCTTAATTTAATTGAAGATTGCCTGGAACTATTACAACCAAACGGCACTCTGTATTTTTCTACCAATAAACGAGACTTTAAACTTCATGCAACCCTTGAGTCGCTTTGTAAAAATATTAGTCAACAATCGGTTCCTGAAGATTTTAGAAATAAAAAAATTCACCAATGCTTTCGCTTTAATAAACCTTAACAAATTAAATACTTAATTAAAACAAAAAAATACCACATTTACCAATTTTCTTGACAAAATCGGTAAAATCACCCACCATTCAATTCCAATCTTAGTGTTATTGAGTGAGTAGGAGATTACATCATGAATAGAACTAATACTTATACTTTTCAGAGCAATAATTTATTTTCAATCGACAAGATGCTAAGCCCTTCTGCTGCTACACATCCTGTTATTAGAAAAAAAGAACTTAATACACTAAGCGACTATGAAGATCTATATTTAGATAATGATTTGTTCTTAGATCAAATGGGAGATATTGATGATGAAATTTCTAGCTTGGGTTTCGATAAATTTAATTCCAATCGAAATGCTTTTGACTCAGAATGGGCTAATTATGAAGAAGACTATTCAACTCAAGAAATAAGCGGCTATACCATGCTATAAAATTAGCGTGTTAAATGATGAACTCAAACTCCTATACATTTTTTAAAAGTGTTCGTAGCCTTTCTAATTTCTGGCTATGAACACTTTTAATTTTAATATTTGAAATAAATACTTCTTAAACCAACTGTAATATATATATAGACTAGCTTAAAGAGATAGCGTTTTTAGCTTTTGTAGTGCTTCTTCTAAATTATTAAGTACGCCATACTCATTCCATTGTTTATTCTTCAGATATCCCCATCTAGGCTTCAGACTATTTAGCATATTAATATCATGCGAAGTCATCCACACGCATCCTCCACTTTTCAAATGTTTCTTTAATTGATCAAGAACCCAATTGCGCGCTTTCCAATCTAAACCATTTAAGGGTTCATCTAATAACCACAATTTTCGTTGGCTTAAAAAAAGTGCCAACAATGAAACATGTTGCCGCATACCTTTAGAGGCCTGCTGTAAGGGGCGGTGATGTTTGGTTGGTAAATGTCCTAATTGCTCATATAAAGTTTCAGTAATCAAATGCTGTGGATAAGATACCTGATAAAGTTGTAGCGCTTGCCGCAAAAAATCTTCAGCACTCCACTGTAAAGGCGGTATAAAATTTTCAGAAAGATACGCTAAATTCTTACGGCTATAACTTTCTGTATGTTTTTTTCCCAATAAAAAAATTTCTCCTTTTATTAAGGGATGTTGATTTAATACGCTATGCATAAGTGTAGTTTTACCTGCACCATTATCGCCCATCATTAACAAGCATTCGCCTGATAAAAGCTCAATATTTATATCTTGTAATAATATTGAAGAAGAGCAATGGCCTAAGGAAATGTTCTTCATTTGCAACATAGGAAACATAAATATCCTAACAACGCAATAAATTATCTTTTTGTATAATACTACCTAAGTTATTTTAAATAATTTAGAAGTTACTCAGCTGGGTTCATCAAGGCATGGGATGCTCCTCATAGCAACGCAGACAGTACACACAGTTATAACACCGAGAGAACCCAACTGCGTAACTTATATTAAGATTAACATCGGCTATTCATTGCCCTTCTTCGTTGCTCCTCTTATTAATGCAAACGTAAATATCGAATTCATGACTGCTTTGTTTGAGTTAAATACTATTAATATGCTCAAGCAGCAGTTCATTAAATGATGTTAGCTTTATATCTGCAATAGAAAACCTGGGGTCATTAAATTGAATAGCTTCTGGTATCGCTATTGCTTTCATAGAAGCTGCTTTACAAGAAATCAGACCAGTAACGCTATCTTCAAATGCTATACATTGCGTATTTTTCACTCCAAGATGTTCAGCACATAACAAGTAAACATGAGGATGTGGTTTTCCATAAGGCAAATCATATGCTGATATAACGTGATCAAAATATGGTGCAATATTTAATTTATGAATGACAGATTTTATAATAGGCAGAGATGAAGAAGAAGCAAGCCCAATTAGAAGGTTTTGTTCTTTTAATAAATTTAATGCATATTCAACACCAGGTAAAGCTTTGCCCTCATCTTCAATTAACTGTGTTACGCGCTGTTCTAACTGGCGAACGCAAGCACTAACACTTGCCTTTACGTTAAATCTTGAAAACCAATATTCAACAACCTCCCTGATTCTGAGGCCACGTGTTTGAATACACATTTCATCTGTTAACTCAAACCCTACTTCTTTAAAAACTTCTTTTTCTGCTAACATCCAAAAAGGTTCAGAATCGACTAAAATTCCATCCATATCAAATATTGCAGCAGAAAAAAACTGCTCTTTTCTATCTCTCATACAACATTAAACTCCATTATTTTTTTAGTTAGAGCACTTATTAATCATTACCGTTTGCTGCATTTTTTCATAAAAGGTAATTTACTTAAAACCTTACGTTGCCATTGTACCTTTTTGATTTGCTTTAAAGTCACTTTTAATAGATTTTATATGCCTATATACCTACAGCTTGTAGCAAAATAATTGCCTCATACTATCTAGTTAAAAAATTAAAATCTATAATATGGTGCATGACGCAAGTTTCCTTCATTCACGCCTTTTACTCTATAACATAAGTAAATTTTCTTTAGAGCTATATTAGCTAGTTGCTACTTAGATGAAATTCAGCACTTCTTATTAATCCATCTTTTCACGTAAACCTTACCACGATGAGACGCTTATATATGTTAAAAAACATATTCAAAACCTCTTTAGTTATTACCCTTTCTCTTCTTGAATTAACCGGCTGTAGCGAAACAGCTCGTTTATCAGAACGTGCAGGAATAGGCCCTCAACCTACTCTTCCCCCTCCTCAGTCAACATTAATGCCTACTGTAAATGTTGCTAAAGCAATAGGATGGCCTTCTGGAATTACTCCGATACCAGCTAAAGGACTAGCAGTTAATGCATTTGCAAGTGGTCTTGATCATCCTCGATGGCTATATGTACTCCCTAATGGTGATGTTTTGGTTGCAGAAAGTAATGCTCCTGCCAAACATGATGAAGTACCATCAATAAAAAATTGGTTTACGAAACTATTTATGAAACAAGCAGGCGCTAGTGTGCCCAGTGCCAATCGCATTACATTGCTGCGTGATACTGAAGGAAAAGGCATTGCTACTGTGCATACTGTTTTTCTCACAGGGCTAAATTCTCCTTTCGGAATGGCATTAGTGGGTAACGCTTTGTATATAGCCAATACCGATGCTCTTTTGCGTTTTCCCTACCAATCAGGAGAAACACAGATTTCAGCACAGGGAGAAAAAATAATTGATTTACCAGCGGGTAAAATTAACCATCATTGGACAAAAAACGTTATTGCCAACAAAGATGGAACTCGCCTATACGTAACTGTTGGATCAAACAGCAACGTAGGCGAAAATGGTTTAGATAATGAAATTAACCGTGCCGCTATTCTAGAAGTTGATCCTACTACTAAACAGTTTCATGTGTTTGCTGCTGGCTTGCGTAATCCTAATGGTCTTGCATGGCAGCCTCAAAGTGGAGAGCTTTGGACAACAGTAAATGAACGGGATGAGCTAGGCAGCGATCTTGTTCCCGATTATATGACCTCTGTAAAAGAAGGCGCTTTCTATGGGTGGCCTTATAGTTATTATGGACAGCATGTTGACGAGAGAGTAAAGCCTCAGCATCCTGAACTCGTTGCTATGGCGCGTATTCCTGATTATGCCCTTGGTTCTCATACAGCCTCGTTAGGGTTAGCCTTTTATCAAGGTAAAGCGTTACCCGAAAAATATAATGGAGGCGCATTTATAGGGCAACATGGCTCTTGGAACCGCAAGCCACGTAGCGGTTATAAAGTTACCTTTGTACCTTTTGTGAAAGGGCGCCCTGATTCAACAAAAGAACCTGAAGATATTTTAACAGGGTTTATTAATGCCCATGATGAAGCAATGGGGCGCCCAGTAGGTGTAGCTGTTGATAAAAAAGGAGCTTTACTTGTCGCTGATGATGTGGGAAATATAATATGGCGTGTTGCTTCACAAGAAAATAAATAGGCTATCAACTAAACTGTTTGAAAAATTTATATGATTGAAAACCAGGTATCTATTTTATATAGCAAAAGCTAAGCTCAAACAAAAACATATTTTTTATTTATTTAATTATATACAAATAAAAAGACGCAAAAAAGGACTCAAATCTTTATCAGCATTTGAGTCCTTAATGTTTCGCTACCTTAATAGAAGAGTAGCAATTTATATAAGAAAATAAAAAACTTAATTTATAAAGCTACTTAAAAAATCACTTCTATTTTATAGTTAACCTTATAAAGTTTTACTTTTATTTCTTATCGTGCTCCGGTACCACTTGATGACTCTTGTGTTGTTCCTGAAGAACCTCCGCCTACGCTACCGCTACTAGCATTGCCGGTAGTTGCTCCACTGCTTGAAGAAGTACTCGTAGCACTAGGCGTTGCTGTTGCACCAGTAGGATTTGTCGTCGTTGAACTTGAATTACCAGGGGTTGTTGTTGAAGCGCCTGTACCACTTCCGGTTGTATTATCTTGATTTTCTCCAGGATTTCCATTGGTTTTTTTAGCGTGTGGGCGAGTTTTTTTAGCGTGTGATTTATGCTTAGCAGGGTGATGATCGGTAGCTTTTGAGGTACTTGCATTATCTTGTACAGTAGAAGAGGTATCGTCAGCAATCACCGAATTTCTTCCTGTTGTATCAGTACGATCATAAGCTTTATTATCAAAAGTACCCGGCGCAGCACTTGGTATTGCATTAGTATTCGCTTGTGATACTAAATTACTGCGAGTAGAAATAGGATCTGTACACGTTTTTGTAACGGTACTATAAACACCTCCATTGCTACAGGAAGGAATAGGAGAAGGTTCTTCTGTAGTACGATCACTTGGTGTTTGAGCTAATGTTAACATTGGTGAAGCACATAACATAGATAATGTTGCTATGATGACTTGAGAATGAATTTTATTCATGACATTTCCCTTAATTTTATAAAAATATAAAGAACAATATGTTCGATATTATATTAACGCTTTTCTTATATAAATAGGATACATTTTAATAATAAATTTAAATAATCTTTTAAAAACAAATAATACTCCAATGTAAATGTTAGTTTACTGACTATTAATTTATTTTATATAAAAAAGCAATATATGTATTTCAATAAGGAATTATAAATGAACTATTATACATAACGTTAGTGCCAATAGTTATTTAAGTTAACGTTTAGCTACTATTTTAAATAATAATTATAGTTTATTTATTATTAATAACAATTTTATTTTTTATAGTTAATTAAAATAATTTTACTATATATTATTGACTATATTTTAAATGCAAATCTTGTACGATATTTTCTATAAACAAATAAAAATTAATCAGCACCTAAAATTATAATATGGTTTTGAAATAACAAAGGCACTATCATCAATCTGAAGATAGTGCCTTTTATAAATAATGTATAGCTATACGCAAGCGACTCAGTTTAAAAATATAGTTATTTCAATTTACATTAAAAAATGTTAATTTATCGATGAACATTAACTTGTTCTAAACCCTTTGTGCGGTCAATACCACTTAGTGAAGCAGGTTGTTGTGAATAACCAATAGTAGTTGTTAATGTATCCCAAAATTGACCATTAATAGGATGAACTCTTACCAAAACAATATCAGGATCATTTACCCCTTGTGGAAACCATGCCTGAACGTCTGACGTCCACTTTTGAACAATAATTTCGTGATCGTCTACTAAATACGCGTTACCTGTGATAGCCACATAATTACCATCTTCAGGGCTTGAATAGCCTAAACTAACATGAGGGTTAGCAGAAATATTAGCAGCTATTGTTGAATCTTTCGAGGTAAAAAACCAGATATCGCCATTTTTATCAATTTCATGATTTGCCATAGGGCGAGTATGTAATGAACCATTTTTCTCAATGGTGGTCAGCATAGCTAGCCGAACCTCATTTATCATTTCATATAATTTTGATCGCTCTTCCTGCTGAGTCTCATGGTTCATATTAAGCTCCTTTGAGAGGATATCTAAATATTAATATCTATAAGGTTTGCCCTATCACTATCGAATTTATAGTGAGGCACGTGTGTGTATAAAAGATTAGCAGATTACACTAACTATACTAGTATATCACCTGTTATTTCTTGTAAAAATAGATAATCGATTTACTAAAAAAAATAGGGTAAATAACCAACACATACACATCATTTTGTTGCAAATAAAAAACGTTATAGATTTAAAATATGCCTATCATTTTATTTAAAATAATTTCACTGATTTTTTTACTTGTTTAATAGGTTTTTTTATATCCATTATCTATTCATTTTCTTTTTATATAAATAAAATACTCTTATTAACTTAATGATAAAAATATTAAAATCCATTAAATATTTGTTTTTATTGAAAATAACCTAAAGCATTAAGAAAAATCAAACTTAGCTATAGCAAAATTTTATATTTATAATGTAGTGTCGGTATTTTTTAAACGATCACACTAAGTGCTGTTATTAGTACATTTATAAGAAACCTATACATAGGTTTTATGCGCTTCTTAACCTTCTTAGTTAAAGCCTACTTAAGCTTCATTTGCTACTTAAACCCCGTTTGGCTTTCACAAAATTTTATCAAGAGCACAAGAAAAATACTCTTTTTTTAAACGCCAGGCTAACCCTGTAATATTGCCATGATTGTTTTTTTATAGAAATTGAATACCTAAAATAAATATCAAGTATGTAAATCTTTTAAACCACTAAACTGCGTACTTCTTTTAAGCTAGGCTAGCTTAAAAGAAGCACAAGTAGCGTTAACAGGTCTTTAGCAATTTATCATTAAACTTAATGCACCAAACTTTAGTGATATGAAATTTTCTGCAAAATTAACACAGCCATTAAAATATAGCCACTAAGATAACTACTTAACAGACCTTACTGCACGCGCATTGAATTTTACATTTTGAAAGAATCAATTTCGCCAGGTTTTCTTAACATTTTATTTACTTCATCAAGATGAAGTTCTTCTTGAATAATCATTTCTCTAGCGTACTCTTCAAGCAGTACTGATTTACCTTCTGTAGCGCGTAATAACTCATAATAAAGAGCAACCACCGCTTTCTCATGCTCTAAACTTTCGCGCAATATATCACCCATGTCATGCCGCGAGGTTTCAAGCAAAGAACCTATTTTAAGAGAAGGATGACCGCCTAATAAAGTAACTAGTTCACCAGCTTTATGCGCATGTGCTAAACCTTCCTCAGCATTTCCTTTAAGCCATGAAACAATTGGAATGCGATTGTAGCCATAAACCATTAACGAATAATGAGTATAACGAACAACGCCTGCCAACTCACCTTCTAAAATTTTATTTAGTATTTCAATTGCATTTTGTTTATCAGCAGCATCCATTAGATACCCCTCTTTCATTTTTTATTAAAGGGATCACCTCATCAACTTCGCGCGCTACAACTCACGTGCTATCAAGGCGCATGAAAGATTCATTGTACAATACCGTTTAGCCAATAGGTTAAAAAAACCGAGGTTTGTACCCTGTAAATAGATACTATTTATTATTGAATAACTCTATTTTTGCTATAGTTTGTATATAAACTGATAGATAAGGCAATGCATGCTTAAAATACTTGCCTCATCGCCAACGTAAGCGAACTATTGCTGACTTACCAGGGTCACCCTAAAAAATTGATTCATATATTTTTTTAGGATCATTACTACTCTTATAGTAGCAATGATCCTATACAATTTGATAAATGTTAGTTTCGTGCTTCTGGACAATGGCTTTGAATAAACTTCCAAACACTCATATCTATATTGCGGCCAGAAATACATTGTCCTTGGGCATAAATTTCCCAATCATGTATTCCTTGATTCACTTTATTAATAACAGCAGACGAATTCTTACGTAAGATATTAGGATAATGTTTCGTTACAAAATACTCTCTTTCATTTCCTAACTTTACAAAACAGCTTTGTTTTTTTGTTTCCTTTTGCTCAGCACTATCAGCCATTGCTAAAGTAGCCGCACCCATAGTAGCTAACATTACAGCTCCATAAACCCAGTTACGTGCGGATAACGACAAAAATTTTATTGCCATATCTATAGCTCCATTTTTATATTTTATAAATGCGAGTTTATTATAAATATAAACTTAAGAAAGCGCTAAGCTTAGATGCCTATCAGCCCAAAAATGGTATGAGTTAAGACTATTCTTAATTCCAGGCTTATAAAATAGTAAGCTAGTAAAGCAGGCCTATTAACAATAATACACAGTAGCTTTCTTACAATGCCACGAAAAAATTTATGCACTTATACTTACACAAAAGTCTAGCCACCCTCTTGAAGAAATTCTTAATCATTGATGCTGCATATGAATTTTCAAAATAAAAATTTTCTCTATTTAAGCAAGCTTTCTACCCTAGCATCATCTACAACTTAGTTGTAGAATAACTATTAAGTATAATTACCCACAGGCGATAACTTATGTGTGTAACAATTTCGTAACAGAAATTGACTGCATGTCGAGCGTTCGCTCATCTATCTATTTTATGGAATTAAATAATGACAACTGGTTTAGTTAAATGGTTCAATGACTCCAAAGGTTTTGGTTTTATTACACCTGATGATGGTAGTGAAGATTTATTCGCGCATTTCTCTGAAATTCGTTCGGATGGTTTCAAATCCCTTAAAGAAAACCAAAGAGTTAGCTTTGATATTACTCAAGGTAAAAAGGGTCAACAAGCTTCTAATATTCAGATTCTCTAAACAAAATTTGAAGCCTTAAGCCTTAAAGCTTAAAAAAACCTCGCTCCCTCAGCGAGGTTTTTTATTTTAAGCTCACTCTAGCTTTGTCTAATCATTTCTATTTTTAAACTCCTAACTTACTTGCAGCTTAGCATGCGGGCTACTCTACCTATAAAAAAACGTTTTGAGGTAAAACCGAATTTCTTTATTTCTTCCTTTTCTTTCCCTAGAACCTATTTTATAAAAATTACTTCACTGTTCTATTCCACTCTTATTTTGAAATACAAACGTGAAGATTACAGAGTCAAGCATTCAATTTCATTTAAAAAAACATACTTAAACTCGCCAACATCATAAAAAAGAGCACACTCACCTCTTAATGAAATAAAAAAATAAATATATGAAAATAAAATATTATTTTTCCATTTCAAAAAAAACATCGATAAAATCATAGCTGAATGCCCTTGCCTCACTAGAATACATTTACATTTTATTCCTCTTTATAAACCGCTTATAAAATACAGCTTGAATTATTCCCAACTTAGCCTCAAAATAAAAACGAAACGTTTCATTTTTGGAAAATTACATGCGAGCAAAAACTTATACACTTGCAACGAAAGAAGAGACTGAAGGAAAACACAAAGTAGGCCGCCCTCGGCAAGGTACTGAAAGTGAACGATCAGAAGCCTTATTAGATGCTGCTACTGCTGTATTTATGCGCCAAGGTTATGGCCTCGCCAGTATTGGTCAAATTGCTCAAGCAGCTGGCGTTTCTACTCGCACTATTTATGAACGTTTTGCCAATAAAGCAGAATTGCTGGTAGCCGTTATACGCAGGCTAATGGGCCGAGAATTAGGGCTCATGATTGAAAGCGGCACCTATGATGATGAAGACCCTGAAATTGCTTTAACTGCATTTGGGTTGGCCCTTATTGAGCGTGCAACATCAACTGACGCTATTGGCTTATTTCGTATGGGTGTTGCTGACTCTGAACGCTTTCCTGACCCCGATCTAGCCCGCCAAATTTATGAGGCTGGCCCCTGGCAAACACAACGCGCCGTTGCCAGTTATTTAAGTAATCAGTGCAGCCGTGGTCGGCTTACTTTAGAAGACCCATTAAAAGCGGCATCACTTTTCATTCATTTAATTAGTAGTGAACCACGTGAACAAGCATTATTTAAATGCTTTCCTGATGACGGTACATGGAACCCAGAAGCTCATGTCAGAAGCGTAGTGCGTTTGTTTTTGCGAGGCACCTTACCACGCGCAGCTATACCTAAAAAGGAACAATGAAATGCAAACGCCCTACTCTTTTTCCATGCGTATTTCTTTTCTTATGCTGCTAAGCCTCGTAGTTTCAGGCTGTGCTGTAGGGCCTGTGTACAAGAAACCCGATGTGCCGCTTCCTGCTTCATGGCAAGCAATGCAACCTCATGAAGGTAAAATCAATACGCTGATTGGCTGGTGGGATCAATTTCATGATGCTGCCCTAACAACTTTATTACGTGCTGCTGAAAATGATAGCCCTACTTTAATGCAAGCCTGGGCGCGTATCACTGAAGCACGCGCCTCGCTTACTTCTAAACAAGCATCAGGTTGGCCCTCTGTCACAGGCCAAGCCTCGCTCATTCGCTCAAGTTCAAATGTTGGTGGAGGAGGCTTTGGCGCTTCTGGTGTTGCGCCTTCAGCAACATCTACCTCTAATTCATCTGATACGCTATTAAGTACCACGCAATCCGTTGCAATCGATGCTTCATGGGAGATTGATCTTTTTGGTTCGGTTCGATATGCCACTCAAGCAGCGCAAGCACTTGTCGATGCGCGTATGGATAATTGGCATGAAGCACGAGTTTCTTTAGCTGCCGAAGTTGCTACCACATATGTAAATTACCGAGCCTGCCAACTTCAGGTAACGTACTACATTAACGATATGCGATCACGGCAAGAAACTGCTCGCTTAATTGAAAAAGCTGCTAAAGCTGGTTTCTCCTCCCCTTCAGATGCAGCGTTGGGTCAAGCAAGTGCTGCCAGCGCTTCTGCCTTATTAATCAATCAACAAGCTCAATGTGATATTACCCTTAAATCGCTAGTAGCCTTAACAGGGCTTTCTGAGATTGAAGTGAATGAGGTGCTCTCTAAAACTCCGGCAAAACTTCCGACCCCTTCTACATTTTCTATCACTACCTTGCCAGTTACGCTGATTAGCCAGCGCCCTGATCTTGCTGCGGCTGAACGCGCTTTAGCAGCAGCAAGCGCTGATGTCGGCTCAGCAGAAGCCAACCGTTACCCCCGCCTATCTTTAACAGGCTCTATTTCTTCACTCCAGCTGACTACTTTGGGGTCAACCATACACTCAACTCCTTGGTCATTTGGCCCTGCTCTTACGCTGCCTATTTTTGATGCTGGTTTACGTGCAGCCAATGTGCGCGCCGCTGAAGCTCGGTACGAACAAGCACTCGCAACGTATAAACAAGCGGTTCGTAATGCAGTGAAAGAAGTTGAACAAGCTTTAGTACAACTGAGTAGTCTTACCCGCCGCGAAAATGATGTACGTACCGCGGCAAAGCACTATCGTACTGTTTATAAAGCTACCGAAATTAACTGGCGTGCAGGAGGCAGCAGTTTACTTTTTCTTGAAGATACACGGCGCTCATTAATTGCAGCTGACATGAATTTAATTACTCTTCAGCGCGATCAGATTCAAAACTGGATAGTACTTTACAAAGCACTAGGTGGAGGGTGGCGTGAACGTTCTGCCACGCCCGTCGTTGACTCACCTGCCTCAACCTCTTTGCCTGGAGAAAAATAATGACTTCAAAACGTAAGATCGCGCTTATTGTTACATTTCTTATCTTATTAGGAATCGGATTAAAAATAGGGTTATCTTCGCGAAAAAAAGTTGAACATACACCTACTGATGATACTAAGGCCTCACAAAATGCGCGCGCTGCGCTTACCGTTACGACTATTTATCCATTGCAAGAAGAATGGGCGCGCACCTTAGTAGCAAGCGGCACGATTTCGCCATGGCAAGAGGCAATTATCAGTTCAGAAATTGGTGGTTTGCGTATTAATCAAATAATGGTTGATATTGGCAGCCATGTTAAACGGGGCCAAATATTAGCTACACTCAATGGCGAATCTGTTCAAGCGGTGATACGTAAACAAGCAGCTCTTGTTGCTCAGGCACGCGCAAGCTTATCTGAAGCACAATTAAATGCTGATCGCGCGCGAAGTGTGAAAGATAGCGGTGTGCTGTCTGCTCAACAAGTGAATCAATATCAAGTTGCTTATGAAACAGCTAAAGCGAATCTTGATGCAACCAAAGCTCAACTAGATAGCGAAAAAATTAAAGGTGTACAAACCATTATCCGGGCAGTAGATGATGGCATTATTAGCTCTCGCAGCGCTACATTAGGCGCTGTTGTTTCAGGAGGAAATGAGCTTTTTAGACTTGTTCGTCAAGATCGCTTAGAGTGGCGTGCAGAAGTAAGCCCGCAACAATTACCCAGCATTCGCGTAGGGCAAAAAGCATTACTTACGTTACCTGATAAAACACAGATAACCGGAACTGTTAGGGTTATAGCCCCCACCCTAGATGCCAATACCCGTAATGCCTTAGTGTATGTAGACATTCCTTCACGCTCTACTGCTCATGCTGGATTATATGCACGCGGTGAGTTCAATATTGGTTCTCAAGCTGCGCTTACATTGCCACAAGCCGCTGTCATTTTACGTGATGGCAAGAGCTATTGCTTCGAGCTAACGGCAGATAATCATGTGATTCAACGGCCTATTACTGTAGGAAGACGTGTAGGTAACCGCGTAGAAATTATCGAAGGCCTTCATAGTAAAACAAAAACGCCTATCGTTGCGACAGGGGGAGCCTTTCTAAATGATGGTGATCCTATTAAACCCACTGAAGCGCTTATTGCTCAACCGTCTAATGCTCAACCCTCTAATGCCATTACGGATAAGGTGAAACCATGAACTTTTCCGCCTGGGCTATTCGTAACCCTGTTCCCTCCTTGCTTTTATTCGTAGTGCTTGGTTTCTTAGGCTTTATTGGTCTTAAATCGTTAGGAATTCAAAATTTTCCTGATATTGAATTGCCTACCATTATTGTCAGTGCTTCTTTAGAAGGAGCTGCCCCAGCGCAACTTGAAACAGAAGTAGCGCGTAAAATTGAAGATAAACTGGCTACCATTGGCGGTGTTCAACATACACGTACCACAATTACTGATAGCTCAGTACAAATCGCTGTAGAGTTTAATATTGATAAAAACACCGAAGAAGCATTGAACGAAGTACGCAATGCGGTTGATAGCGCTCGCTCAGACCTTCCAGTTGAAATGAATGCTCCAGTAGTATCAAAAGTTACAACATCTGGCGCAGCCATTCTTACCTTTTATGTACAGTCAGATAGCCTCGATGAAGAGCGCTTATCATGGTTTGTAGATAATGATGTTTCTAAAGTTCTGCTTGCGGTTAAAGGGGTAGGAAAAGTAGCCAGAGTAGGTGGTGTGAGCCGCGAGGTTTCGATTGATCTTGACCCTGTACGGATGGCTAGTTTAGGCGTTAGCGCTCTTGATGTTTCATCAAGGCTTAAAACTGTTAGACAAGATGCCTCTGGCGGGCGCGGTGATATAGGCGGCGCTATTCAATCTGTACGCACACTTAGTGCAGCGCACACCCTTGAAGAACTTAGTAACTTAGATATTCCATTAAGCGATGGGCGTCATATTCGCCTTGATCAAGTAGCGACTATTAAAGATACGATTGCTGAACGCTCAACCTATGCACTTCTAGATGGCAAACCTATTGTTGGATTTGAAATTACACGCATTAAAGGTGCTAGTGAAGTAGATGTAGCAAAATCTGTTCGTGCAGCAATCACTCGTTTTTCGTCTGAGCATAAAAATGTAAAAATAGGCGAAGCGTTTAATGCAGTAACCCCTGTTGAAGATAATTATCATGGCTCCATGCATCTTCTTTACGAGGGTGCCATTTTAGCGGTGCTTGTCGTGTGGTGGTTTTTACGTGATTGGCGAGCCACCATTGTTTCAGCTGCTGCCCTGCCTCTTTCGATTATTCCGACCTTTGCTGTTATGTATTTTGCAAATTTCAGCCTGAATGTTCTTACGCTATTAGCACTAGCTTTAGTCGTAGGTATTTTGGTTGATGATGCCATCGTGGAAATTGAAAATATTGTTCGCCATTTGCGAATGGGTAAAGGCCCCATTGAAGCCGCCACAGAAGCCGCAGATGAAATTGGTTTAGCCGTTATTGCCACAACGTTTGCTCTTGTCGCAGTTTTTTTACCCACTGCGTTCATGGGCGGTGTTCCCGGTAAATTTTTCCGACAATTTGGTATGACAGCAGCGGTAGCCATTACGGCCTCATTGATTGTAGCCCGTTTACTAACACCGATGATGGCTGCTTATTTTTTAAAAGCTAAAGACGCACATGAACGTGTTGAAAAAGATAGCTGGATAATGACCCGCTATTTAGGTTGGGTAAAATACTGCCTTACCCATCGTAAAACAACCATTGCGTTAACCATGCTCTTTTTTGCGGGTTCCGTGGCCCTATTACCTCTGCTTCCTAAAGGATTTGTTCCTTCAGCAGATAATAGCCAGACGCGTGTTTCACTCGAGCTTCAACCAGGTAGCACGCTTGCAGAAACGCGTGCGTTAGCCGAACAGACTCGCCAAATTCTAAGCAGCATGCCCGATGTTACACAGGTTTTTTCAGCTATTGGCGTAGGCAGCGCAGTCGCCAGCCCATTTGGCGGCGGTGCTAATACCGATGTGCGCAAAGCATCACTAACTATTAGCTTAGTGCATCGTACTGACCGCTCGTATAATCAGGCTGTTATTGAAAATAAAATTCGCGAAAAGCTAAAAGCCATTCCGGGTGCTCGGATTTCTGTAGGCTTGGGCGGAAGCGGAGAAAAGCTACAAGTTACGTTAGCCAGCGATGACCCTCAGGCGCTTCAAGAAGCAAGCCGTCAGTTAGAGCTTGATTTACGTAAGCTAAAAAACGTAGGCAATATAACATCTGGAGCCAGCCTGCAACGGCCTGAAGTTCAAATTAAACCTGATTTTACGAAAGCAGCAGAATTAGGAGTCACCACCCAATCGCTTGCCAACGTTATACGAGTAGCAACGGCAGGTGACATTGCAACCAACCTTCCTAAACTTAATTTACCGCAACGGCAAATTCCTATTCGTGTTCGGCTAGAAGAGGCCGTACGCCATGATTTAGAGCTTATCAAACAACTTCGATTACCAGGGCGTGCCGGCAATGTTGTTCTCTCTTCGCTTGCTGACATTGAATTAGGGAGTGGCCCTGCACAAATTAGCCGTCTTGACCGTATGCAAACGGTATCGATTGATGTTGAATTAGGAGGGCGTGTCATTGGCGATGTTATTAAAGATGTAGATAAATTGCCAACGCTTAAATCACTACCTGCTAACGTTAAACAATTATCGACTGGTGAAACCGAACGCATGGCAGAATTGTTTGGTAGTTTTGGTACAGCCATGGCAATTGGTATTCTTTGCATTTATGTTGTGTTAGTGCTTTTATTTCATGACTTTTTGCAACCTTTTACCATTCTTGCGGCGATTCCATTATCTGTAGGTGGAGCGTTTGTCGCTTTATTAGTGACGAATAATAGTTTTTCAATGCCCTCGATTATTGGCCTCTTAATGCTGATGGGAATTGTTACCAAAAACTCTATTCTTCTTGTTGAATATGCAATTATGGCTAGGCGTGAACATGGTTTCAGCCGCTTTGATGCACTTATTGATGCTTGCCATAAGCGCTCTACCCCTATTCTAATGACCACCATTGCCATGGGTGTAGGCATGCTGCCTATTGCAATGGGAATTGGAGCTGACCCCAGTTTTCGCGCACCAATGGCAATCGCGGTGATTGGTGGCTTACTTACCTCTACGTTATTAAGCCTGCTCGTTATTCCTGTGGTATTCACCTATGTTGACGATGTCATGGCGTGGCTGAAAAACTTAGTAAGCTCCTCACCGCACCATGACACACCGCCTGAAAAGAGAGTGCAAACTGTACAAGAACGGTATGACAGTATGTCTTGAAAAGGAACAAGGGCACTAGTTTGAGCGAGAGTTTACTTTCACTCAATAAAAGGCTACTTTAAATATATAAAGATTTTTTAAGGCTAGAAGTTACGGGATTGAATTTTATATTTAAATAAACACTTACTAATATCAACTATTTAGATATCGATTCACTAACTTATCTAAGTTGAACAGTTGAATACAAAACATAGCATTAAAAATGAAAGCCAAAACATGAAACAATTTTTCTTACTTACACTGCTATTTCTTTCATCCTCATTCGCCTCAGCAGACCCACTTTCTGTAAAAGCGCTAGCGATTATAGAAAGCAGTGATTGCCTAGCGTGCCACTCGGTAGATAAAAAAGTAGTGGGGCCTGCGTTTAAAGATGTTGCTGCCAAATATAAAGGCAATAGCAAGATTGTAGATACTCTTGTTAATAAAATTAAAGCCGGAGGATCAGGAAACTGGGGAGATATCGCTATGTCTCCTCACCCTGCGCTTAGCAATAGCGATTTAAAAGTGGTAGTGAACTGGATATTAGCAGGTGCGGTTAAGTAACACGTTGTAATAATTTGCCTCTTTAGATCAACATCATTATTTAAAGAGGCATTTTTTATAGCCATCCATCATGGCTGCTATGATGGATGCTTGATGCTGCCCCCATCGATTACTACTTATAATTTTGATCATATCACCCAACATAAACAGATGCTATTGGAGAAAACACCGAATTAATCGTGCCTAAAAAAACATAAAATAAGCAGATGATTATTGCGGCTTTTTATTCTTCATCAATGATTAGCAAATAACGCAACATTACTTCCACACTAGCGATTTGTTGTATTACATAGTATTGCTATATTCAGCCCAGCGGGAATTATTAAACGCTTTAATCTTAATACTAAATCTATAGTTAGATTCAATACCATTAGAAACAATGCAGCTAGACTCTATCAAAGCATGGCAAGTGCCAAGCCACCACGCCCAGAAAATCTCCCTGTGTAATTTCTAACCGTTTAAAATTTTGAGAAAAAATGATTATTAAGCAGTCACTGTTCAGAACGTTTTACAGAGCGGCCTTCGCCACTTACTTTTCGTGCAACCACTTAGTTTTTGCAGCGCCCCCTCCCTTTGAAAGCTTTGATCAACCGTATGAAATCGAGCAGGCTATTGAAGAAGAAAGCCTAAATTTCAACGAAGAAGTATCGCGCCGTCTTAAAGTGCCAATAAGTGTTCAAGAACATTATGCACAACGCCTTGAAGATGCTCTTACCGATACAGGAATTGTAGACTTATCTCCTCAATATATTGCAATGGTTGATAGAAGCCCTAATGTACAAGCAATATTTATTTTTATACGTACTCCTCAGGCCACCTGGCAATGGGTTGGGGCCTCGCCTGTCTCGACAGGAAAACCTGGAAAATTTAATTACTTTCAAACACCAACAGGCGTGTTTGCTCATACCCTAAAAAATCGGGATTTTAGAGCTGAAGGCACATTCAATGAAAATCATATTCTTGGATACGGCTATCGGGGTATGCGTATTTTTGATTTTGGCTGGGTTGTTGCTAAACGCGGGTGGTATCCTGGCGGCAGTAGTAAAATGCGCTTACAGATGCATGCTACTGACCCGTATCATTTAGAGCCTTTGCTAGGAAAAGCAGGATCAATGGGATGCATTCGTATACCTACTACACTTAATGTTTTCTTTGATCGCCACGGAATACTAGATGCTGATTATTATCAAGCGCTAGCCAAGGGTAAAAAATTGTGGATGCTAAGAAAAAACCTCGACCCCACAACGCTACCAGGCCGTTATTTGGTAATTATTGACTCTGCTACAAAAAAACGCCCTCGATGGTCAGCCTTATCGCATCGCTAAGCGTTAAATATTTGAAGAGTCCTTAATTTTTAACTAAAGCCTATGGCAAGCTACTATTATTTATATGATGAGATAACGCATTAGATATCACATACAATGAATAGGGTACTTTTAAACAACAGGAGTTAATCATGAACGTTAAAACAGTTGTTTCAAGCATAGTAGCACTTTCATTGATCTTAGGAGCCAGCAGCAGCGCCTTTGCTCAAGGATATAGTCGCGAACATAGAAATGATGATCATCGCGATGATCGTCATGATGAACGCTCTTATCATGGTGACGACCGCGGCCGTGGTGATAGAGATGACCACGATAATCGACGTCGTGAACACTTTGAAGAACGTCATGATAACGGGCGTCATGCCAATTTTGAAAGACGATATGAAACACGTGGACGTGGTGCTGGCCCCCACCATAATTTTTATAAAGGGAAACGTTTACCGTCTGAATACCGTCATAGACAATATGTTGTAGAAGATTGGAGAGGCCATCATCTAAGTTCGCCTCCTCGCGGTTACCATTGGGTTCAAGTAGGTGGTGATTATGTGCTAGTAGCCGTTGCAACTGGCATTATTATGCAACTACTTTTAAACAATAACTAATATGCTTTCTTGTAGCCGGGGCAAAGCTGCGGCTACAAGCATCATGTATTTATCATAGCTTTTCTCGCTTCATCACCATTCACAATCCAGATTTATATACATAGCACTTGTGATGGTTAACCTTTCTGTATTCTTAAGCATTTACTCTAATCACGACCCCGAAACCCCGAAACTTACTTATTATGGCAACTCAAAGGCTTGTCGCTCATCTTGATATGGATGCTTTTTATGCCTCGGTTGAGTTACTTCGTTATCCGGAGTTACGAGGCCAACCAGTGGTGATAGGTGGAAGAAGTATCGATCAACCTACGCTAGATCATTCAGGAAAGCGATGTTTCGCACGATTGCAGCAATATTCAGGCCGAGGCGTGATAACAACCTCTACCTATGAAGCACGCGCACTAGGTGTTTTTTCTGGCATGGGATTAATGAAAGCTGCAAAGCTAGCGCCGCAAGCCATTCTCTTACCTGTCGATTTTGATGCATACCGCCATTATTCGCGTTTGTTTAAGCAAGCAGTTACTGCCTTAACGCCCACGATTGAAGATAGAGGGATTGATGAAATTTATATTGATCTTAGCGCTTATTTAAGCGAAAACATATATATACTCGCCCAAACCATTAAACAAGCAGTTTATGATGCTACAGGGTTAACGTGTTCTATAGGTATTGCACCGAATAAGTTACTGGCTAAAATTTGTTCAGATCTGAATAAACCGAACGGCATCACTGTATTACGTGAGAGTGATATTCCAGAAAAAATATGGCCTTTATCGGTAAAGAAAATTAATGGCATTGGCCCAAAAACAACTCAAAAGCTTGCTGATTTAGGCATTATATCAATTGCTGATCTAGCTAAAACTGAGCTTAGCATCTTGCGTCTGCATTTTGGGGGCAATTACGCTATGTGGCTCCATCGCGTTTCACACGGATTAGATGAGCGCCCAGTTACCACCTACTCTGAACCAAAATCTATCAGCCGTGAAACAACATTTGAGCAAGACCTGCATGTTGTACGGCACCGCGATCAACTCTCAGCCATATTTACGCGTTTATGCCATTCGCTTGCATCTGATTTAGAAAAAAAGGGATATGTTTGCCGTACCATTAGCATTAAGTTACGATTTGATGATTTTAGTACCATTACACGTGATATTACTCTAGACGCTTCGACAGCTGAAGCCACCTTAATTCTGCAAGCAGCACGTGAATGCTTGCGGCGAATATCTTTAAAACAGAAAATCAGATTACTAGGTGTTAAAGCGAGTACGCTTTCTAAAAAAAACGATATCGATTTAGAAGAGCCTCCCCTTCAATCGCTGCTCCCGCTTATAGCTTCTGAATAGCCTTAATCAGATAAACAAGAATATTTATTTTCTTGTTTATCTGATTAAGGCTCGCATAAACTTCGCCAAATTGAAGGCTTATGTTTGATAACGAGCTTTTGAGCTTTTAGCTGTGATGTTGCATTCACAAATAAGCCCTAGCTTCTTATTGAGCTATTAGGGGGAAAATAAAAAGAAAGTTTAAACTTTTCTCTTAAAAAAATAAGAAAAACTTAATTTCTCACTTCACACAAAAAACAATAAGTATTTAACTCTATTGCACATTTTTAACAATGTTGATAATATAGTTACTCTTCACCCGATGCAATTTTAAGGAAATCAAATGATGAATAGCGCTGATGCTGTTATTCGGCTAAGCCGCCTTTTAGGAGTCAACTTTCGTAAAGCAGAAGACATTATTTCAATGATAACGAATACAGTAAACATTACTCTAAACACTGGCAAACGACTTAAAACATGTGATACACAGGAAGTATTAAATAATACAATGCATACTTCCTCAACTCGTAAATAATCATAATATAAAAATTACGTAGATGATGACATGTATATAAGAGTGGGCGTATGTATATTAAGCCTTAAAAATAATCGCTATAAAAATAAATATGGTATTTTTGCTATTTTTATAGCTATACAGGAAATATCGAAGAAATGAATTTTCCTATATTAGTAGATGGTATTATTCCTTTTATTAGTGGGTTGTTTATAACTATTACCGCAATAAATTACAAAAAAAATATCTTATATGGATTGGTTCAGTTTTAATACTTATTGGCGGATTTAAATTTCAAGAAGCGATTAACAATAATCGTGTAACCGCCGAATCATTTACTTACAACCTTAAGAAAGATAAACCCCTTCCTTTCCAAGTTGATAAATTCACAAGAGTTGACTCTGTCAGTGGAAAAAATAATAAAGTTGAAATTATCTTAACTCTCACTATTGAAAATATTGAGTTAGATAAAATTGAAAACTTAAAAGGTGATATGCACTACCAACTAAAAAGTCAGCTTTGCAAGAATCAAAACTATTTTGATGCATTAAAATCTGATTTGATAATTGAGCATAGTTATTTTTATAAAAATAACTTTTTATTTAGCATTCCCATATCCAAATATGATTGCCCTACAAAAAGCTAACAAATCATTCAACAGACTATCCACCCAGTAAGGCTGGTAAAGTTCCCTGCGCTAGCGATCCAGTGCGGGTTAATTCAAAAACATTAGGAACATCACATGAAGCGAAGCGTGCCAACGACCGTTAAGCTAACGATCACTGTCTTGAGTCTGTTTATTTTTCAAAAATCACTTGAAGTGCTTTTGTCGCTTCCTGAGTTGCTCGTCGTAATGACTCTTTCTCAGACGCCGATACTCCCACTGCTAGCAGTAACTTCTAGCATAGTCGCGCTCACACTGTTGGCGCGTGACATGCCCATTAGTAGATGGGCTTCTGCTATCGCACTTACACTTGTATATATAAGCCATTTCATGACTTTCATGACCATGCTTACCTCACTTGTTTCTAGTGGTACGGTTATGGGAGCCGAGCTAGTAGGCATGGCTCTCTTCGAAGCATTTCTGTTCTATTCCTTCTTGGCACTTTGCTTCATCTTATGCTTTGATTCATCAGTCAAACAATTTTTTCAATCTCGAAATTCCACTAACACATATGAATATGAAGCAACAAGTTCCTAACCAGTGTTTCAAGCAGATGTGCCTCAATACGCCCCTTAAATCAAACGCCTAGCTTTATTTCACACCGGAGCTTAAATTGAGAATTACAAAACAAATCTTTCAATTCATTCTTATGCTATTAGTCACACAAAGTATTGCGTATGCTGAAATTAAAGAAATTACTCTTCCTACGAAAACTGATGGCGACATTAAGTATCTATTCGATACAAATACCAGATTACCCATCAGCGCTTTTGATCAAAAAGCAAAAATTATGGCGGTTTCCTTAGCATTTCTTCCCAAAGAACCCAATACACCATTATTTTGGGCTTTTACTTTTGAAATTAAATTCCAAGATAATGCAATACCTACTTCAATTGTTATAGAAGATGAGCGTGAGAATCAATCTATGCAGATTGAAGTTTCAGATCAAAAACCAATACTAACATCTAGCACATGGACCGCCACCTCAAAACCAGTACAAATGAATGATTTCTGGTTTAAACAGATGACAGGAAAAACCCCTTGGTTCTTACAATATAGATTCATAGTTAATTATTCTGATGGTTCATCATCAAAATTACATCAAATAGCTATCGTTACTAATCCTACACGCTTTCGATTATTAGAAAAAATTATAGGTCGCTCAATCTCAGAACCATCTAAACCATAAAACAAGCTAAATGTAATAATTTCTTACATTGCCCTTCGATGTCGCTTAAGTCCGACGTAAGACCTTTTAAAAAAACTATATTTATGATCACAGAAAAATCACCCCTTCAAAAAGTTTCAAGAATTCTTAAGTTTTTGGGATGGTTGCAACTCATAATTTTTACATTGAGTGGAATAGCAATACTTTATCCACAATACGTCATGAACAAACCAGATAGGTTGTTGGCAACATTAATTTTTTTACTTATAGAAACGCTTCCATTTATTAATTTTTTTCTTTCTAAAGCTATCAAAAATAATCAGAAGTGGTCAAAAAATATTTGTATTATTTATAGTATATTGATATTAATTGGTTTTCCAATCGGTACAATTATTGGCATATATATTTTATGGCAGTTATTAAATAAGCATAAATCTACTATTAAACTACAATAACCGTATTTTTTACTACTAGATTCTCAACCTGATAACTAACCATTTACCTAAAACAAATTTTTTTAGCCAGCTCAGGGTTTAATTTTATCGATAATATCAACTTGTCATCGTTTGACTTCACTTCATTGAACTTTTATTAAGTCGCGGCTTTATGATTTTTCTGAGTAAAATATTCCATAAAACCGCAACTCAAATATTATTGCTGCACTCAGCATTAGCTACAGCTTAACACTCCATCACGATTATAGATCTGTACACTGTGTGCAGGCATTCCCTCAGGAGCTTGGCACATAACGGGCGTCATTACGCTCGCGCTCCATGTTTGATCTGATTTTCGGCAGTGTGAGGCATAGGCTATTTTGTAAGAACCTAATACGACTTTCATTGCCCCTCTGCATGATGACTCAAACCCATCTCGGTAAGACCCCCCTCTTCCGTAATTATAATTTCCATATCCATTACGATTTAAATTATTTCCTCCATAAGTTCCATAAGAATACGAACGACCAGGGTAACTATGATATGAACGAATGATGGTAGAAGCATTCGTCGAGTCTTGCTGTTGAATAGAGGAGCCATTAGTTGCCGTTGTAGCTGCCGTAGGTGCAATTACAGGCGCAATGACTGGAGTTACCACGGGGGTGGTCGACTGATTCACGATAGCAGATGAAGGTACTAAACCATCTAACGGTGTTGCTGTCGTAATAGTAGTAAGGGTTGAAGTTGAAGCATCATCTGTCGCTGCAAATAATGGGCTAGAGCTTACTAACCCCTGCAATAAAAAGATCGCCAAACTTACACCTAATACGTTTTGATTTAATATTTTCATGATAGACACCTTTTTTATAAGTTTAGTTTTTATTTTTTACCTAATTGCATTTAAATTAAGCTGAATGCTTTAAAAACGGTGTATTTTCATTTATCGTTTGATGGTTGGCAACTGCTAGAATTTCGCTTTATCTTATTATTTGAATATGAATCTATATTCAGTTTTTCTTCGTTCTACACAACCATCTGCCTAACCATCTATCTTTTAAGCTTTAATCACTAAGCAGAAGTAGCAGAAGCCGAAAGCTTGCTTTGTAGTATCCAATCATTAATTTTTTTATTTGTGTCCCAATACACATCCCAATATTCGGCTACATGCGTCCAGGCGCGTAAGTGAATATCTGTTGAACTATCAGCTTTAGCTTGAACGATTACTTCAGATTTTGGATCATTTAAAAAACGCTTTTCTTCATACGTAATTTCATTTAATTTTTTAAAGAAAGGATCAATAGCCTCTATCGTAGATATATGAATGGTGATATCCATTCTGCGATGACCATTTCGCGTGTAATTTTTAATATTTCCTGACCATAAAAAAGCATTGGGTGAAGAAATATGAATTCCATCCGGGGTTTTTAAAATAGTAGTAAATAGCCCAATCTCTTGAATTGTTCCTGTTACCACACCACATTCAATAAAATCCCCTACGTTAATAGGCCTTAAAATAAGCAGCATAATACCCGCTGCAATATTTGTTAATGTATCTTTTAATGCTAAACCTATCGCTAAACCTGCGGCTCCAACTAATGCAATAATGCTTGATGTGTTTACCCCAAAAATATCAAGCACAATTAGCAACGCGATAGAATAAATAAAATAACCCGCAATGGTTGAAAAAATAGGAACAAGCGTTGCATCTAAGGTATGAAAACGAACACTTAATTCTTTAACTGAATTTCTAACTAGTTTTGAAATACTTTTCCCTACAAACAATATCACTAGGGCTAATAATATTTTATAGCCGGCATCTAACAAGGTTTTAGAGTAGGTAGTTAAAAATATCCTTAAGTATTCTTGCATTTTCTCTCCTTATTACCGAATCGTTTTAAGCTATAGACTGTTGCATTCAAATAATAAAATTATTTATAGCTTATGCTAGAAAAAGATAAATTTAGAAGTTACGCAGTTGAGCTATATTAAGACATGGAATACCACGCTTGGCAACGCAGACAGACACTTAGTATAGCAAGTTGACATATTGCGGGGCATCCCACGCAGAAAGAGCCAACAATGTAACTTCTAAAATTAATCGTTACTAAACAATACTAAGCAAGCAATAAAATATTAAAAGCTATGTTTTTTATAAATTTAACAAACAAATACTAAATTGATTTAACATTATTAATACACAATACACTACGATTTTTTAGAAAGATAAATAGAATTTCTCTGGCTTCAATCATTCTCAGCAGTATTAAAATAATCATATACAATCAGAGCGAATCATCAAAGCCAGAAAAAAAAACATTTATTTACATATACGATGGTGCTAAACGCTTAAAGATAAAAAGCACTTAATGATGTCAATTTGAATGCAACGTTATATTAACGAACTTCCCAGCCATTTTCATTGCGGCAGGTTCGAATATCCTCATAGGTTTCGCGTTCATTTCTAACAGATACACGCTGTCTAACCACGCGGCATTCTCGGCGCCCTAAGGTTTCATGGCTTACTACTTCTGTACGACCACGCACACCTGTATCAGGGTTATAAAAGCTATAAGGTTCCCCTGTTTCAGCACTGCGCTTACTGTATTCATGTAAATCTCTACGATCACGATCATCAAGGCGCGCACCAACTCTATTGCCCACCCAGGCACCAGCTACTGCACCCAATGCTGTAGCTGCTACTCTACCAGAGCCGCCCCCGACTTGATTGCCAATAATAGCCCCTGATGCGCCACCCAAAAGAGTACCTACATCAGCATTATTGCTAGCACAACCTGTCATTATACTGCCGGCCATTAATACAAAGGCAAACTTAATGCTTAACTTCATAGCGACTTCCTTATAGAGTGTAATCAAAAAAAATAGGTAATGAAGAACCTGTAAACTCACATGACTTTCGATTGCATAAAACAAGCTTTATTGGCTTCTTATGATTAGGTAAACGATGTAAGCGCTGTTTTTTGTAAACTATTATAGAGTGCGCCAATCTTATAATTGTCCTACCGCAGCTATCTTAGATAGAACATTGAATATATATAAATTTGATTTTACTCCTTTTATTGAACATGACCAATTAGGGAAATTCACGCTAGAAATCTATTTTTTATTTTTCCAGCTTATGTTTGCTTACTGAGTTTATCTACTTAAAAGAAAAACTAAGAAGCCCCAATAAACACTAATGCATAACTAGCATGTATGGTTTACTAGAACATCATTTGAAAAACCTAGTTTCAACACCTAGCATTTGTTAAAAATAGTTTTTTAACTTCATTAAGTTAAGGGTGCCGCCGTTAAATTATCGAGTACATTTAACTGCAAATAATAATGAGCCAGCAAGTAAATTAAAGGTAATAGCTTAAAATTAGCTTCTTCCTATGAGTAATCTGACACACTAGAAAGGCAGAGTTATTCAAGGTGATTCATTCAACCTTACGTTTACAGTTAAACAATTATTTATTCTCAAAACCGAGCTCTGCTTATGCAAAAAAAAACTATTCGTTGGCTATTAGGGTTCGTTATCCTTGCGATAGGGTTAGCTATCGTTTTTTTTACCTATTTAAAACCTGCAGAACCTTCTTCTGCGGGATCACCTCCTCCAATGTTAGCTTTACGCCCTATTACCATTCAAAAAAGTACTATTGAAGAAGCCATTCAAACGACTGGTGTTTTACAGCCTTATACTAAATTAGAAGTAGGCGCCCAAGTTTCAGGCCAAATAGAATCGATTCGCGTTAAATTGGGAGACCAAGTTAAAAAAGGCGATATTGTTGCTACGATTGATCCTACAATTGCCAAAAATGAATTGCATGAAAAAGAAAGCAGCCAGGCTCAACAAAAAGCTGATTTAGCCACACGACAACTTGATCTTGCACAAGCTTATAAAGAACAAGCACGCCAACGACGACTTGCTGCAAATGATGCCATTTCACGCGTAGAGTTAGAAGAAGCAGAACTTAAGCTTAAACGCGCAGCGATTGCTGTTGAATCAGCCCAAGCGCAAGCCAAGCAACTTGAAGCTACGGTTGAATCTGCACGAGCAAAACTTCAATACACACAAATTAAAGCACCTATTAGCGGCGATGTTATCAATATTGCTGCTCAAACAGGCCAAACGCTTATTGCTTCACAGCAAGTGCCTGTCATTATGACGTTAGGTCAACTTGATAAACTAATGGTTGTAGCTCAAGTGCCTGAGGCAGATATCGGTAAAATTTATAAAGATCAAAAAGTATATTTTACTACCTTGAGCGATCCTCATCAGCCTATTTGGGGCAAAGTAGAGGCCATTCGCCCTACTGCTAAAACGATAAAAGAAGCTATTTTTTATGAAGTCATTTCTAGTTTGCCGAACCCTGAACGTAAGCTGCTGATTGATATGACGGTTCAAATCACCTTCGTTCTCCGAACGCTTAACAATGTTCTTGTGATTCCTCTTTCAGCTGTTGGCCCTAAAGATAGCTCAGAGCGCAATGCAGTTCATATGCTAGATGCTTCAGGAAAAACAGTAGTGCGTATGATTAAAATTGGAATCGATGATCATATACAAGCACAGGTGCTAGAAGGGTTAAAAGAAGGTGAACAGGTTATTAATCCGTTTGTGGATAACACAGCGAAAGAAGCATCATGATTTTGATGCAACTAGAGAATATTACTAAATCGTATCACTCTGATGCAGGCTCTGTACACGCATTACGCAATATTAATTTAAAGATTCATGCAGGAGAAATGATTGCAATTGTGGGTACTTCTGGCTCAGGAAAATCTACCTTAATGAATATTTTAGGGTGTATTGACCGCCCCTCAACAGGCACGTATACAGTGGCTAACTATAATAGCCAAACATTAAATGACGACGAAATTTCAAAACTTAGACGAGAGTACTTCGGTTTTATTTTTCAATCGTACCATTTACTTCCTAATTTAAATGCTATAACAAATGTCGAACTTCCTGCTTTTTATGCAGGCATCGAAGAAAATATTCGAAATCAACGCGCACATGAACTGCTGAAAAGAATGGGGTTAGCAGAACGCGGAAATCATTTTCCTTCACAACTCTCAGGAGGGCAGCAGCAACGCGTAAGTATTGCTCGAGCGCTCATGAATGGCGGCACGATTATTTTAGCAGATGAACCCACGGGTGCATTAGATAGCCATAGCGGGCATGAAGTATTAGAAATGCTAAGAAGGCTTCAGCAAAAAGGCCACACGATTATTATTATTACACATGATAACAATGTCGCTGAAAGTACCGATCGAATTATTCAATTGCGTGATGGCGAAATTATTTTAGATACTAAAAAAGTTTTACTCAATAATAACCATCCTGACTCCCCCCAATTAGGCCTTTCTCCTGATATCAAGAAAAAAGCATCGCTTTCTTTAAACGAACATTTATTAAATGCGACTAAAACCGCTTTGCATGCCTTAAAAGCCAATACGCTACGAAGCCTATTAACCGTATTGGGTATTGTGATTGGTATTGCTTCTGTTGTTTCAATTGTTGCGGTAGGCCAAGGTATGCGCGATTCAGTGCTGAAAAGCTTTCGCGATATTGCCAATTTATCGCTTATTATTTACCCCGGTTCTGAAGCGGGCGACGATAAAGCAGGTTCTATTCAATCACTCGTAATTTCAGATATCGATGCATTGGCTCAGCACCCCTATGTTGAATATGTAGCACCTCAAGTAGAAAGTGGCGAGCGGCTACGCTATGGCAGAAACGATGCAGCAGGACAAGTAACCGGTATTAACGTTGGCGGATTTAAAAAAGATGGCGGCCTGCTAGTTGATGGAAGAGATTTTAATCAAAACGATATTAAAGATAAGGCCCAAGTGGTTTTGATTAGCGATCTTGCTTACAGAAAATTGTTTTTACCCGGCAAAAAACCTATTGGAGAATTCGTGTTGGTCGGGCGTTTACCTTGCCGCGTTATCGGTGTAGTAAGCAATCAAGGGTCTGCTTCGATGAGGGGTGAAACTGTTAACGTTTGGCTTCCGTACTCCACCGCTGCACTTAGGCTAATTGGTAAGCCTTACTTTAATAGTATTGCTGTTCGCACCCGAAAAGATATTGCCTCTGCGCAAGGGGAGAAAATCATTACGAGTCTTTTAGAAAAAAAACATGGCGTAAAAGATTTTTATATTTATAACAATCATCAGGCCTTTGCATCACTCGATAGTACGACGTTTACCCTTACGATCGGGCTAGGGTCAGTAGCCGCTATTTCTTTACTAGTGGGGGGAATAGGCGTGATGAATATTATGCTGGTTTCGGTATCTGAACGTATTCGTGAAATAGGAATTCGACGCGCCATTGGGGCAAGAAAGCAAGATATCTTAACTCAATTTTTAGTGGAATCTATATTCTTATGTATTGTAGGGGGCCTCATTGGGATTGGATTAGGCGCCGTTGCCTGCAAAGGGATTTCGCTTTTTTCTTCAATTCAAGCCAGCCTTTCTCTTATCTCTATTATTGTAGCGTTTACCACCTGTATTGTGATTGGAATAAGCTTTGGCGTTATTCCTGCAAGGCGTGCCGCACAGCTTGACCCCTCTCTTGCTTTGTCACGCGAGTGAGAGGTAGCTACCATGCGCATTCATCCCCCCCTTCTTCAACTCATTCTTCGCCTGCTGTTTATCAGTCTTTTCCTAGAAAGCTGTCAGGGTATGCATCGCTATCACCGAGCAGCCTTGCCAGTGCTTCCAAAAACCTGGAAAAATCCTCAGTTAGCAAGCCCTTCTGTAACCCATACTGTTCAGCCTGCTGGCCCTATTATCGCGATTGATGAAGTAACCCCAGAAAATGCTATTCCCTTAAAAATGACCTCTGAACTAATGGCAGCTTATGATGCTAGTTTATCTAACTATCCTTTAAAATTATCGATGAGATTAGAGCCTGATCCCTTTTCTAGAAGCGCTCTGCTGAATCGCCCTTTAAAGCCGCAACCAACGCTTAAAATGAGTCTTGAATGGGAGAAAACATCGGCAGGTCATACCCTACGATATAACCAAGATGCCCCGTGGTGGAAGGCATTGGGAGATGCTAATTTAGATGCGTTAATGAATAAGGCTTTGGTTACTAATCTAGATATGAAACAAACCGCTATTCGCTTAAAGCAGGCTGGCCTAAAAGATACATTATCGCAGCAAACACGTTACCCAAGCATCAGCGCCGGATCAGGCGCTAGTCTTTCGCGCCCCTTAACCACCACTTCTCAAACCTTTACGACCACAACAGATATTCCTGGGGCTGTTAATACCGTTACAGAAAATATTAGCGGGCAAACCTCTAAAAGCTTTTCATTATCAGGGTCATTACAATACGAGCTCGATTTGTGGTCTCGTTTGGCAGATCAACGTGCGTCTGATCATCTTGAAGTTGAAGCAGCAGAAGCTGACATACTCGCCGCGCAACTCAGCATAACATCAGAAGTAGCCATACATTACTGGACAATTGCGGGCATTGATCAACGCTTGCCGCTCATTGAGCTAGCCATTGCAGATGCAAAGAAAATTAAAGCCATTACAAAAAGCAGAATTACTGAAGGGGTTGTTATCACATCCACCATTGATGCGGCCAATAACACTATTCGCGATAAAAAAGCGCAACTTGATAAACTCGTGCGCGATCGCATTAATGAGGTCTATACCTTAGCTATTCTTTTAAATCAGACACCTGAAACATTTGAAGTACCTCATGCCACCCTGCCCGATATTAATACACCTTTACCAGAGCTAAAATCAGGCACCCCTGCATCTATTTTAAATAGCCGCCCTGATTTGCGTGCCGCTTGGTTAAGGGTAGATCAGGCTTTATATCAATTACAGATTACTGAAAAAGCGCGTTATCCTGATATTTCTTTATCAGGCAGCATATCGAGCGGCGGCGATACACTTAAAAATATTATTTCTAACCCGCTAGGAAGCCTTGGCCTTAGTCTTGCTTTACCGTTTATTGACTGGAAAAAAGTTAATATCAATGTAAAAGTTTCAAAGCTACAATATGAAAGTACGGTAGAGGCATTTCGCAATACGTTGTATAAAGCACTGGTCGAAGTTGAAAATGCGATTGAAAACTTTCAAGCCAGTAAAATTGCTTTTGCCAATGCGGTAGCCGCTTATAATGCTGCATCTACCCAAGAAAATCTGGCAAGCATACGCTATCATGAAGGCACTAAAAATAGAGAGTCTTGGCTTACAGAACAAGCGAATAAACGTGCTAGTTATGAAGCCCTGATTCAAAGCCATTTTTCATTATTTGAGCGCTGGGTACAACTTGGCAAAGCCTTAGGAGGCTACTCTCAGCAAGTTCAAGTTATTCCTGCTTCCAAAAAATAAAATTGCTAATCTTTTTTTCCCTCGTATGGGGTTTGACATGCCCACCGGCACTTTAAAAAGCATCAAGCCAGTTAAGCTAACTAAGCCCAAACCGCTTGTTGTTATCACAGAAGATAACGAACGTTTTTTATTTACTCGTGTACTTAAACGAACCACCAAAAGACCTACCCGCATGACATTACGCATTCAACGCGATGGCAGTATTGTTGTTAGCGCCCCTAAGCGGCTGGCTGATAAAACTGTTCAAGAATGGGTACTCATCAATATTCCCTGGATAAAAAAACGACTGACTGTTCTGAGTACGCTAAAAGAAAAAAATATTTCGTTTACTTATCTCTCAGGAGAAAAACACTTATATTTAGGTAAACGCTATACCTTAGAGATTATAAAGACCGCTAACCTCAACAGCCCCTCGTTCAAGCTTATTCATGGAAAAATTCAAGTTCATACACCCGATGTTTCAGCCAATTATATAAAAGAACATTTATATGCTTGGTATACCCTGCGTGCTTACGAAATTTTTACTGAGCAATTAAGTTTATTGCTGCCTAAAGTACCTTGGGTAAAAGAAATGCCACCACTTCGCATAGCGCAAATGAAAACGCGCTGGGGAAGTTGCTCTATGGATAATAGAATTTGTATGAATCTGTATTTAGTTAAAGCACCGAAAACTATTATTAATTTCATTCTTTTCCATGAGCTATGCCATATCGCTGAACATAACCATAGCGTGCGCTTTTATCGCTTGATGGATCAAGTGCTGCCTGAATGGCGAGAGATAAAGGCCGAGCTGAAAACGTTACAGCCATTATTGATGAGTCATTAGCCTACTATTTACTATCATGGGTTATGTACCTTTTATAAATGTTACTTCAGCCGCCGCTAATCGAACGAATAAACCGAGCTGGGTTTCCTCCAACCAGCGTATTTGGGGAAACATCCTTAGTAACTACCGAACCTGCCGCCACAACTGAATTTTCACCTACTGTTACACCGCCAATGATGGTCGCGCCTGCTGCAATCCACACGTTTTTTTCAATTACAATAGGCTTTCCGATTGTGGTGTTGCGCCGTTGAGAGGGTTCTAAGGGATGGCTTGCAGTGAGGATGCTCACATTCGGCCCTATCATTACATCATCTGCAATATCAAGACCGCCAAGGTCATAAAATGTGCAATTCTGATTTATAAAAACATTTTTCCCAATGCTAATTTCATTTCCTCCTGCTGTATAAAATGGAGGAATCAGCAAAAAGCTCTCCTCTACTTGTTTACCGATCAGTTCACTGAACAAGGCCCGAATCTCTTCGGCATCGTTGAATGTTAAACGGTTAAGCTTAGCGGTGATCGCCATTGCTCGCTGAATATTTGCCAACATAGCCGCTGATTCAGGGGTTTTGCTGTGAATTATCTTGGTTTGCTTATCATTCAGCATTTGTTATTTGCCTCAAGCTAGAGGAGAGCATATAGTTTGATTTACGTTGTTAATGATGCTTAGTTTGTGATGCATTTGCGCGCAGTTGATCGGGTGATACTTCTAAATTTGCGCTATTTTCGTGGCCTGGAATTGGGCTTTGTGGTGCAGAATTACCTTCCCCTGGTTCCCCTGCTTGACCAGGAACAGTATGCTCGCTTAAAGAATGGCCTTGGCCTGCACAGTTTCCGGCAATACATTGATCTGCTACGCTATCTGGATGAACACCGCCTATTCCTGGGTTAGGTGAAACAGGCTCTATTGAATGAATATTTGCCATAATGCTTTTTCCTTATTAAACAGATTAAACATATAAATAAGAAATTTTAATCGTTCGCTATGCAGAGTTTATTTTATACCTGCGCAATTATTTATTCACTGGTTACTCTGATTGTTTCCTCCTATTCCCTGCTTATACTTTTTAAAACACCGCTTTTAACACTCATAAAATATTAAGCATTCTCACCCTCGCTTAACCTAAAATCCAGCGCCTTAAGAAACATACTCAAGCGTATTTCATTAAAAGAATTTTACCGATGTGCAGCTTAATGTTTGGCATAGCACAAATGTTTTCATGCATGAATATCAATACTAACTCTTATACCAATTTACTAGCACTTAATATATGGTTCTTAAATTAAAGTTTATGGAAATAAGACGATGCGATATACATGGAGGCTTTTTTGCGCAGGTTTAATTTTATCAGGCTGTGCAAGTACATTTAATCCACCTTCGCGTATTGCCTCACCTTCTACCGCACAGAATCTTGCAAATGACGTCTACGCTGATGCTCATTTACATACATCAAATTATGCTTACCAGGGTGTTTCATTAAAAACGTTAATTGATCACTATATGGGTTCTCGTGTTCAACGTTCTACCGTGATGCCCATTCCTCTGCAACAAAAATGGGAAGCATCTGAACACTACGCAGATGATAAGGTAGCACCTAATTACTATTTAGGCCCCAAAGGCGAACTGTATTACTACGCGTTTGCCGATGCAATGGTTGCACGCGAATATGAAAAACTTTCACAAGCCGATAAAGCGAGGCTTGATCTTATGATTACCGGGTTTAACCCGATGGATCTTTATGCTACCAACCATATCAAACGCGTACTACTTAGTTTTCCGGGTGTATTTTCAGGTATTGGTGAATTTACCATTCATAAAGAACTTGTTTCCAAAAAAGTAGCTGGGCAACCTTTTAAACAAGTCACCAAAGAAGCGCTGCCATCTGATATTCGAGGCAATGATACGCTTACATTGCACAACCCTTCATTAATCAATATTTTTAACCTCAGCGCTGAAATAGGGTTAGTCGCAACGCTTCATAATGATATTTATGAAACTGATATTCAATCAGACGGTACCGTTACTAAACATTCGTCGACTCATACTTATATAAAAGACCTCATACAGCTTTGTAAAGCTAGCCCCAAAACAAATGTTATTTGGGCGCATACGGGCTTAGGGCGCTATGTGAAACCAACTGTTGACCACTTGGAGCGTGTTGCTACTATTTTAGATGCCTGCCCGAATTGGTCAGTTGATATTTCATGGGATCTCGTACAAAACGTTATTGTAAAACCTGAACCCGGTATGCCTTCGCTTCAATCGTGGGTACATTTTATGAAACGGTATCAAGATAGAATTTTGTGGGGGTCAGATACAGTAATGTATTCAAAAAATTCTGTAGATACACACGGTCATGCTACATCAGGTGCACGTCTTTCTACTACTGACTATCAGGCTGTTATTGATATCACTCAACCTTTATGGAATGCTTTAGGCCCCACTATTTCTAAAAAAATTAAAATTCTTAACTACGAACGTTTATTTAACACGGCGCGTAGCAAAGTACGCTATTGGGAAAAAACCCATGCGAATGATGATGTATGGGCGTTATCAAACAGCAAGTAACACTCATATACGTGTAATTTATTTAAGCTAGAGCATAAGATAAGCAAGCATGTAAACTTATGTTATGATTTCTTTTTTCCCATATACTGAAACACATTCATATTCCCTCTCCCCTTGAGGGAGAGGGCTAGGGTGAGGGGTATATTTATTCAACTAACAATAGTAAATATAATCACAAATCCTTATAAGAGTGCTGATAAACAATATTGTAAGTTGCTCCACCGCCCCCTCATCCTAACCTTCTCCCTCGGAGGGGAGAAGGAATTTAATCACTTTTAAATGTATTGCTAAGTTTCAGTAATTACGGATTGGACTATATCTAAACCCTTAAGTAAGCCGCTCTTAACCTCAATCAGCTTCTAAACTTCTTAAATCCCCTTAATCTTTCTTAAGCTTTCTTAAGTCTACTAAAATACAAGCCTACTTAATTACGCTTTTATTTAGCAGCATCATCCTTCAGATAATCAACCAATACCCGTCCATAAGGCAGCGTGAAATCAACCAACTGGTGACGTCCTCCGATTATTTTGCGTACCGGAAGGGCAGCAACCCGGCAATTAACGTGCTGAAATAATTCGAGTGCTGCTGGGCCATCCCACGCGCCATGCACCACAACATTTTCTAAGTTATAGCCCACTAACTGAGCAACTTTTGGTTTTCCATCAACATCCGGTAAAATTTTCAAATTAACATTTAGCTTTTCGATACCCTTTTTAATTTGGTCTAGCTGCGATTCCAAACTAATATGCTTATAGGTCATGGTACCAATAGCTACCGTAACACCTTCGTACTCAAGTTTACCGGTGAGCGTAGAGCGAGTAACTTCTAACGTTGGCTCACCCCATTTTTTTGGAAAGCCCCAAATTTCACGCCCTGCTGTAATAGGTGGCTCATCATTTAAATACATTTGTACTGAAAAATTGCAAGGCTCGCCTTTGTAAGTGGCTACAATACCACTTCCGCTTTCCTGATAATTGCCAAAACCTGAACTATCAGGCATTTTCATCCACTCATAAAAACATAGATTTTTGTTTTCGCCAGCGGGTTCTAAGGGTTCTGGCAGTGCCTCTCGAACAATATCTGGATCACTTTCATACGTAATAATCAAGTACTCTCTTTTTTTAAAGAAATAAGGCCCCGCTGGATAACTTGGGCTAAAGGCAGGCATTGAAAGCGTTTTAAGAATCTGGTCGCGTTGCATTTATTTTCTCTCCTTGAACATAGGGGTCATTTAAACCATCATGAATACTCATTGTTACACCACATTCTTACTAAACGCTTTTTTCACACTTTACTCAACTACTCATCTTACTTTTTAAGATGTTTGTGATTGGTTTTTGATGGCATCTGGTTTAGAGAGTTCGCCTAACATTTTTGCCTTAAAGGTTTCAGGAAGAAAATCGTTAGCCATATTTTTAGCTCTGTTTTTGAATGAGCCTGCCAATACTTGATCTTCGCCCTTCATTAAAGCATCAAACCCTTGTTTTGCGACTAATGCAGGGTCGTCTTTTTTTATTCTTCCTACGGTTGTATTTTCCATGCCTGCCCGATGAAAGAAATTAGTTTCTGTGGCATCGGGTAATAAAGCAGTTACAGTAATTCCTTTATCTTTCAACTCATAGCGCAAAGCTTCTGAAAAAGAATATAAGAAGGCTTTAGAACCAGAGTAAACAGCTTGATAAGGTGCTGGTGCAGTGGCTACTACCGACGCGGTAAAAAGAATTCGCCCCCTACCTTGAGCAACCATCCCTTGTACCATATGCTTAGCAAGATGTACTGCCGAGGTTACATTCAGATCAATCACTTTAAATTCTTCATCTAAATTTGTTGATGCAAACTCTCCTCCTACCCCTATGCCGGCATTAATCGCTACAGCTTCTACAAAACGCTGCGTCGCTTGAATACGGTTGTAAAGTATATCTACCCCTTCACGCGTTGCCAAATCTACTTGAACAGGTTCTACACTTACTCCTGTTGCTTGCAGCTCTTTAGCTACCTCAATAATTTTTTCACTATCTGCCGCAATAATTAAATCAAATCCATGTTGTGCAAACTGCTTAGCTAATTCAAAGCCAATTCCGCTTGAAGCACCTGTAACGACAGCTAAAGGTTGATTAGACGTATTTTGCATAACTATTCTCCTATAGGGGCATTGGTTTGATGTATCTTAAATACGCACTCGATCGCAAACCTTCTTTTAATTAGCATTACTCAAGAGTGAGCATTAAAAACCAAACAATATTTATCCAAAAGCTTCTCTAAAAATCATACAAATTCATATGATTTTTTAAATGCTAAAAAACTGTAAAAGCTGTAACATATGCTAAATTTTAGTGAAATGTATGATTAACAAAGCATATTAAATATTTTTTATAGATTTGGCATTTAGAGGTTTAACGTTTATTTTTTTGGTTAATAGCTTCTTCTAATTCAGCTTTATTCATTGTTGAGCGGCCTTTAATATTTTTATGACGGGCTTCTTCATATAATTGCATAAATGTGCGCCCTTGCGCTCCGCTATGCGATCTCAACCCTCCTCTACGAGGAGCCGATATATCTTCCAATGAACTTCTACTAGCAGTTTTAGTTTCGCCATGCTGGGCACGTTCTTTATTCACTGTTCGTGCAGCAATTTCTTCTGCAAGAGCTTCGCTTTTTCCTGTTTTCAGCAAACCTTCTTTAATATGCTGATATTGACGCTCTCTCTTATTACTCCAACTGTTTTGAGGCATTGCCCTTCTCCTTGAAGTATGGAAAAACGATATTGCTTTTTTTCTTACCTTTTTGCATATTTAAAATTTTTTAACACGCTAGTTTCAAGTAGCAAAAATATTTTATAGCATGTATAGCTTAGCGACCTTTCAACAAAACAATTATTTAATAATTTTTTAACAAATTAATTTCATTAAAAATAATATTTATTATTAACTGTATAATGTACACTTTTTTGTATAAAAATATAATAGGGGAAACACCAAATTATACATATTAATTATATCTTTATTATCATTAAAAATAAAAAATTATAATTAATATTATAAAAACGGTTACAAAATATTAAAATACCGTAAACCTTCAAGCACACCAGCTGATCGAATACCTTTTGATATAATATGCCGCTTAGCATTAATATCTGCTAAATGTAACGAGTGTCTTTTAAGGCTAGATTGAGCATTGGCTACCGCAATTGTAAAATACTCTGGTTGAAACATACTAATATCATTATCGCCATTACCGGCCACAATAACATTATGACTATTAATATTTTCTTTTTTTATAATATAATTAATACACTCATTTTTTGTACACATTGAGGGTAAAATATCTATAACTGCATAAGGACCAGCAGAATCAACAAAGCCTTTATCATTCAATTTTCCCTCTACATAAAAAGCTTTCATACCAGAATAATGTACAACCTTATTTTGCAATGCATCAAAAATGTTTAATCGTTCTTCTTTGCTTAAACTTAAATCTTTAAATGTAAAGCTTCTTTTAAAATGAGTTTGATGCTCTGCTCCAGTTTGCTCAAGCAAAAGAAACTCATCCGCAATGTGTTCTGCAATAATAGTCTGATACCCGCTGGCATGAATCAATTCCTGATAATTTTCTTCAAGGCTCCAGCCTGAATTGCTTTTATGATAAATACAGGTGCTTGCATTAGCAGTTAAATAATCTGCGTTAGCAAGTTTATGTTCTACTGCATCAAAAAGAGAATGCATACCATTTGAGATATGAGCAATAATGATGCTCTGATGCATTTTAATTTTATTAAGTGAATCGCGCAGTTCCTGAATAGTTTCTTCTTCACCTTCAAAACTATGAGGATTGCTGCGCTCTTCTATTTGCGTTTCATCAATATCTAAAGCAATTAGCCAACGACTCATTGCAGTAGCCCTTTGATAGAATTTTTAGCAGTTTGTTCTTGTAAATAGGTTTGCATATGCGCTTTTAGAGCATTATCTGCAGAAAAATCTTCATCACTCTGTTTATCCGCGTTCTCCTCAGTGAGTAAATCGAGCTTAGCGTAATAAGAGATAACTAATGAATCAGGATAATGCGATAAAATATTTTCAATTAATGCCAATGTATTACGGTAAGCATTACGCATGTTTTCTGGAACAATAGTATCAGGCTTTTGAAACAACATCGTTCGTGCTGCTTGAATATTATCATCAGGAGGAAAAGGAATATTGGAGGCTTTCACCCGTTCACGCGTAAATTTCTGTTCAACGTTAGCACAAAACGCATCTAATGCACGCGCACGCGCAATCCATGTACAATCACGCATCACTATTTCTTTAGCTAAAGTTGAAATACGCGTTGCCACTTCTTTATCGTGCAATAACAAGCTTAATTTTTGGGCAATATCTTCTGGTTTTAAAGGATGAATATGCAAAACATGTTCATTATCTTTTAAAATATCGCACGCTCCAGCAAATTTCGACATCACTACCGGTATACCTGTAGAAGCAGCTTCTTGAGGCGCCAAACCAAAAGGCTCGGTATATGCAGAATGCACATAGACATCAGCAACATTCAACCATTGATTAATTTTCTCTTGGTTTTGCCGCCCTAAAAATAATATACGGTTTTCATATCCATTCTGCTTTGCATACTCTAAAGACTTATTAAACACCTTCTTTTCTTCTGGTGTTTGAGGGGGAATATTTCCACCTATATACACATAGAAAACATCTAAGTTTTCTTTCAGAAGATACCCTATTGATTTCACGGCCTCAATAATTCCTTTTGCAAGAATCATTCTTCCAAAACCAAGAACAATTTTTCCATTTTGTAATGCTGAACGTCTATCTTCACCTATAGTAGAAATATGTTCTTCTATCAGCCCTGCTCTTTTTGATTGCTTTTCTTCCTCCGAATAATTTAAAGGATGAAATACGCGTTGATTAATTCCCCCTGCAATTACTTGCATCTGGCTTAAGGGATATTCATAATTCTTATTCAAAATACTTAAATGCCCTTGGCTAACTGGCATAATTCCATCCAGACGCTTAATAGCTGCACGCTCGCACGATAAACGCGGTTTTAAATTAAACGTTTTACTGACACGTTTAAATTTTCCGCTTAAATATATTTCTAAAATTACTTCTTTTTGTGTTGCCATTTCTGATTTTAGTTTGCGCAACAAGGAATATGCTTTTTCTTTACCTAGTGAGTGGGTAATGCCAAGTGTTGTACGACGGCGACCATCTTTACGAAACATTATTTCTTCGACTATTGTTGTCATAAACATACCATCTGCGTAGTGTCCGACAATGTAATCATAATTTTCTTTTTCAAAAATTTCACTAGCTCGCGTCAGGTATTCTCCATAATAAGGATAAAAATGCTCTTTCTCTACAGATTCAGGTGCTGAAGTAGGAATATGAATAACGCGAATATTGGGATAATCGCTCATTGTTTCTATCATGATTTCATTTGGATAATCGAAATCGCCATTACCATAATTACGCGCATAGATATCTACACTATGCCCTAGCTGGGCAATAGCACGAGCTATTTCAAGCGCATAAATAACTTGCCCACCATTTTCAGCTGTTGATCCTTGCCTCTTGATATATAGCTTTCTCTTTAGAAGAAGCGTACCTTGAGGGCAAAAAAATGCATACTTTTTCGAAATCATATTAGTGCTCCTGCCCGCTTATGTAAAAATAAATCCAAAAATTTCATAATAAATTCAATAAGCCTTTTCAGGCTTGCCTTACTCTCAGTTCAAGTAAGGTAGAAATACTAAAAATACTTATTTAAAATAAAAAAATATGATTCTTGGGTTTGAATCAATTTCATGTTGAGACAGAAAGCGCTATATTATTTCACTTTTAAATATTAAATAAATAAGGAAAACTCAACATATTGAAATGCAATGCTTCCTATATTAATCATTCACAATAAAACTCACATAATAATAAAATTAATTAAGCTGCTTTATCATGCAAATAGAGGGTTTGACTAGGATAAGCAAACTGAATACCGTTTTTATCAAACCATTCTAAAATTTCTAAATTGATAGCTTGTTGTATATCCATATATATATTGTAATCAGAGCATGTTACATAATATACAATTTCAAAATTCAAAGCCGAAACAGAAAATTCTTTAAAATGAGCACGATCAAATTTTACGTTTTCTTTATTTAAAATAATTTTTTTAATCGTGTCAGGAATTGCTTTTACTTGCTCTTTTTTCGTTTGATACGTGACATTAATATTAAAAACCACGCGGCGCTCATACATTATTTTATAATTATTGATGCGCTCTTTAAGTAAATTAGCATTTGAAAAAATAATTTGCTCGCCGCTCAAACTACGCAACCGTGTAGTTTTAAGCCCAATATATTCCACTGTACCCATCGCATCATTAATGACAATAAAATCACCAATTGCAAAAGGTTTATCGAGAACAATAGAAAGAGACGCTAAAAGATCACCTAAAATACTTTGTACAGCTAATGCTACTGCAATACCTCCAATACCTAAACTTGCTACCAAGGTAGTAATATTGAAGCCTAAATTTTCGAAGATAAATAAGGTAATTATTATCCACACCATCATACGTAAAATGAATCGTGCAGGGCTTGTAATACCTAAGCTAGCAGGGTTATTTGTGCGTTGCCTGTGTTGATACTCCTCTACACAGCACCGAATAGTTTTATCAACCCATAATCCTATCTGAAGCAGTAAAGAAGCAAATATAAGATGAGATAATACTTTACTTAAGTTAGCTGGTAATGTTAAAACATTAAGACCAATACATAAAGAAATAAGAAAGATTAAGAAATTTTGTGTCGATGAAATAATACCAGCTAAAAGAGTATTAATATATATACTGGTTTGCGCGCCTAATAGCTCAAACTTTTTAACAATTAACTGTTTCCCGTAATAAAACAGAACATTAATAAATAAAATTGCACATAAAGCTATCGCCCATTCGTACAAAGTATTTCCATAAATATTTAGCATCATGGTATTCCTTGTAGTAGTACTATGATAGTGCAACCTTTATTGGTACATTATTCTTAAAGGCTATAAATATTTGTATATTATTCATATTCTCATATAATTTAAAAATGTATGGCTTAATGAAATAAGTATCTAAAAATAGCATTAAAATAAATTTTCAATGACTTTTAAGCACAAATTAAAATCATTAAATATAATATTAAATTATATTAACATAATACGCATCCATTTAGCAAACTGTAAGTTTTTAGTATATAGATATAAATTTTTTTCATTCTCATTTGACTTATTACACAATAAATATATGCACTTTACGAATATGCCTTTGATTATAACTTTATTATTGAATCGAATATCTTTACACAACAGTATTATATTTATAAAAAATTTAATTACAATTATTGCCTCACAAAAAAATTCTATATAATTACTTGAACAATCGAATAAAAATTTACAATTAAAATAAAATCATTATTTATATTATTAATTATTTTTAATATGGTTATAAAATACTTTTTTTACTAATTTTTTCAATCATGTAAATTATAATATTTACCCTATCAAAATAGCCAACTATCAAATAGTTCTTGAAAAACATCTAACCATAAATCAGCATTGAAGGAATAACTTAAAAAGGATCAGGTAATGAAAATAAAAAAGAACACCTGCTCGCTTTCTGTTTTTTTAAATAATTGCCTTGTTATGGTCATGCTCATGTCTACGCATGCTTCGAGTCAGCCTATGTATCGTTGTACAACTATCAATAAAACGATCGCTTTTCAAGACCATCCTTGTCTTTCTAATGCCCAAACTTCATCAGCCACAATCGCTATAAATAATATTGCTAGCCCAGTTCGGGTACGGCCTCATGAGAGCTTGCCAGAAGAACATAAGAAAGATTTTGAAACGCTTGCGATAAACTATTTTGATACTTTTTGGTTAATGGGGCGTGCACAAGCCTGTGGATGGAAAAATACTAACCGCGCTAAAGAATTGGTTAAACAATTAGAAGCACGACACAGCAACGATACGGCCATGATGAAAATAGCAATTTTAGGCATGGGGTTAGGAATGAAAAATACCATTCCTAGCGATAGAGTAAGTGCAATGACGCCTCTTGTTACTCAGCCTTGCTTAATTATTATTGGAAAGGCTCAGGATGCGCAGTTGCCTCATGTTCCTGCTGTTCTCGTTTTATCTGACCATTCCCTCATGGAAAAAACACTTTTTGAGGGAACATCCAAAACAGGCAATTACCGCATCATTGAAGAAAAGGCTACTCTGTCAGAAGAATCTTCTAAATTTTTTATCTCTCATCGCGATAAAAAATCATTTATTTCTAAAGACAAAATGGAATATGTAGGCATGATAGACAATGCCTCATTACCGCTTTTAATCGTTGCGGCTAAAGATACTAGCGAGCGCTGCCCTATTTCTAAAGGGTATATTTCTTTTCATACACTTTCACTGCCTTTAACAGGTGAACCTATCGTCACAAAATTAAATACTAATTGTGCAAAACTTGAAATAGTAAAAGCAGGTAACCAACCTTACCTATGCTTCAAATTTGATGAAGCCGTTGCCAAGCCTTCACAAATTTATGCTGTAGATAGTTCAGGGAAGCCCATTCTTCAAGGTGTTACTTCCTTGAAAGGGTGTCCATCTTTTGATAAGCAAGGTGGGCAAAGTAAAGGTGTTGTAGATTTATAAATATTTATTATCTACTGACCCAATCATACTGATTCATTCAATACGTATTCTTATTCTTTCCATTTAGATACCGTATAACGCGTTAGCTCGATATCATCTGCCCAAAAATTGGAAGCTAAGCCTGCTTTTAATTTTAAGTTCGCTAAAAAAAGCTCAGGGTCAGGCAATTGCTCCCATACCTGGGGTAAAAACGTACTGCGATGCCCATGCCACTCTAAAATAATGCCATCAACACCTGGGCGTAGATTCGCCAGCGCTTCTGCTTCACTTTTTACGGGAAAAGGCTCAATTGGCGATAACAATGAAAGCTCTATCGAGACGTAATTTAACTCTGCCTCAGTTAAGGGCGAAAAGCGAGGGTCACGCACTGCGGCAGATACGGCATTTTCTCTCACATCCTGAATAATCGAACGATGTGGCATTAACGAACCTATACATCCGCGCAAATCGCCATTCTTCATTAAGGTAATAAAACAGGCACCCGGCTCATTTGCCCACTCGGGCAAGTTAGCGTCTGAAAGCGGCAGCTTGCTAGAACGCAGCCCAGAAACCGTAGAAAAAAGTGAAGCGCGCTTTAAATAGTGCTCAATCGCCTCGCGTGCAATCGGCAATAAGATTTCACCTGCATGTTCAGGCCAGGCCATGTGAGGCCTCGTATAATCCGAAGGATGCATACCCTACCACCCTACTTTTATCGCCTGCGGTATCGCCAGAGTTGCGTAAATCTAGCAATTTAGGTTGCAGTGATTTCTTTTTTGCAAGATGCATTAATCCATTTAAAGGCATACATCCGCATGCCTGCTCAGGGTGTATCGTTTCGCTATAATTTAAAATCGCTTCGCATGTTAAACGATCTTTTTTACATGCCGTTGCATACGTTAAAAAATGCGATAAATCTGAGCTAATAACAATTAAGGTTTCGTCTCCCCCCCACAAGGCCTCAAGTACTTGGGCAACGTCTGCCGGAGAGGTATCGCCCACCACTAATGGTATGCATGAAGCATGAGGAAATAAACGCTGTAAAAAAGGAAGATGAACCTCTAACGAATGCTCATACTCATGTGCCTCTGGGCAAACCCACACCGGAGGTAAATCTTGAATCATTGCTTCTGCTGCCGAATCAACCTGCATTTGCCCTAAAGGCGTTGCAAAAGCCTCAACGCCAGCACTTGCAATGCCTTCAAGATGAACGCGATGCGCTGGCCCTAATAGAACAATACGGCAAATGTGCTCGCGCTTAGGCCAACACTGCGCATATCCGGTGGCAGCAATTGCACCAGAATAAATATAGCCTGCATGCGGAACAATGAGTACTTTAGGAAATACAGAGCTAGTAGAAAGTTGAGAGCTTAAATCTGCCCCTTCTTCTAGTTGCTCAGCTTGTGCTAATTGCTTTATTGCCTGATTTAAGAGCGTATCAACCATGGTGGCGAGTTGATGAGGATCACTAGGATAAAATGTACCTGCTACTGCAGCAGGCCGAAGAGTTGTCATGCCTCCTCCTTTTTGGTCTTCTAGGGCTTACTAAGTTGCACTTGCTGGTTTCTACTTACTTTTAAGCGCCGATATTAGCTAATACTATCGATAAGATTAATTTAGATACCCTAATTTAAGCTTGAAAAATGTTAGGATTTACGCAAACATACTAAAACAATACACGTAACACTGACAGCCTGCATTATTCTAATCAATTTTGAGTAAACCCTAACTAAGAAGCTCTAAACTAGGAATGGCAACGACTGCTTGCCCACCCCAATCTCTAAATGCCTCGGAGAACTCTTCCCAAATTTCATAGCGTCTATGCCAAGGCAGAATCAAAAGATAATCAGGTTTATCGTCTTTCAAACACTCTAACGGCTTTACTTCAAGGCCACACCCAGGTAACCAACAGGCCTGTCGTGATGGAACCGCATCTACTACATAATCAATTAAATCGTGGTTCAGCTGAGCCACATTTAAAAGCATGTTGCCCTTTGCTGTTGCACCATACGCCACCGTTCGTTTGCCTTCAGCTTTTGCTTTTATTAAAAAGTCACGAACTTCAGCAATACGTTGTTCAATACGCTCTTGAAAACCATTATACCCTGCTGCATCGTCTAGGGGCATTGACCATTCTTGTGATAAAACACCTGCAACACGCATGGCACACATATCATCAAGACGTGAAGCACTTACATGCCGTAACCAAACACGCAGTTCACCTCCTCTAACGGGTAACGTTTCTACATCTGCCAATACTAAACCATGATGTAAAAAAAGTGGCATAAGAGATGTTAACGAAAAGTAAAATCGTTGATCATGGGTAATCGCATCAAATTGACCATGCTCCATCAACGCGACTAGGTGAGGAAAATTAAATACAATCCAGCCATTTTCTGCAAGAATATGCGCACAGCCAGCAACAAAATCATGAATATCGTCTACAAAAGGCAATACATTATTAGCCACAATTAAATCTGCTGATACGCCATCACGGCTTAATTTTTCAGCAACTAGTTTGCCCCAATCAGACACTTCTACATTAATATCATTTGCGCGTAATTCAGCAGCTATATGCTCTTCAGAGGTAATACCTAATACTTTAGTAAATTTATTTTTAAAGCTTTTTAAAAGCTCGCTATTATTTAATTTTAAATCGATAACCAAAGAGTCTGCATCTAAACCCGCTCTTAGCATTGTTTTGCGTACAAAATTCGTTATATAACTACTGGGTGATGATAAAAGCTTGGTTCCTTGCCGCTCATTGCCCCAGAAATGTGCAGACACAGACGAAGAAGTTACCGTTGTTTGTACCAACCAGCATTGCTCACATACCATTACTTTTAATGGTTGTAATAAACTTTGGGATGTTTGCGATAATAGGGGCACATTCACCACAGGGGTTTGCCCTAAATCAATCCAGTTTTTTTTTAGTGGAGCCTGACAGGCACGGCATTTAGGCATCAATACATCCTTTTACAGCACATAATTCAATTACGGCTAAGGATTTAATTTTTATACTTATAGGTCTTTTTTTACTCTATAGACGCTCATAAAAACAGTTATTTTTCACAATATCCGCATGTTTTAATTAACATTTACATACTCTTTAGACTCTACTACCCTTTATACTTTGCTTTCTCTTCTCTCTCTTCTTAACTAACAGTTCAAAATTGAAATGCTATTTTGATAGTTATAAAAATAATGGCATCTCGAAATAAGCCTTATTCTTAATCTGTCTTGAAAAACAATGTAATTATTTTATTTCTAACGCCTCGCAGGAATAAAACAGTATCTGCGCATTCCCTATATGTTGTATTTGTACCACGAGAGTTTGCTTTTTTTATACTGCTTCATACGTCTTTATTTAGACTTATTGGAACCTATTAGACCTTTAATAACGCATATAAATACGGCTATGCTTTTTAAAAAATAGAAGAGAGTGCTCTAATCACTTCGTTACTATTTTTGCTATATATGTTCTTACATATGTATTTTCTAAACGTTAATTTAATAAGCATTCACCATGAGTCTTGTTACCTTATTATCAACATCTTAATGGAGCCAATAAAGATTTTATTGGCTGTAAAGTGCGATCAAATTTAATAAGTTAACCATTGGAACAGTCATTAAACCTATTAATGTTCGCTTCTTCTTTATCGTAAAAATTTGCTGCCCATTTTATTTTTATAGGTATCTTACATTTTAATTATCACACAAAAAATCCTTTTAAACCCTTAACTTATTCACTTACTGAGGCGTAAATAAACTATAAATCTATGGAAGGAGGTGCTGAAGCTTTAGCAAAACCCACTAAAACATACGATACTATGCTTATAACGTATTTACCCTTCTAACAATCTTGCTTTAAGCAACCTAACCTAACATTGCGAATTGCTACTAAGATGGCTGCTGCAACTAAAAAATGCGTACAGACTGTCGAAAACTATTCTTAATAAGAAGCTCTTTATGAATGACGTATCGCTCAGCTTGGCAACAAAACACAATGGTGTACAATACAGCCCATTGCACCTTTTGATCTTTTAACGGTGAACACGACATGCAAAAACGCACTACGAAACCTTTAGATAAGATTTGTGCCCCCTTCCGTGGTTCAAAATTATGGTTTCTTTTAGCCACAACAGCTACGGCTTTAACATTTTCACCTTATGCCAATGCTTTAGGCTTAGGTAGTTATCAGGTTCGTTCTGCGCTCGGCCAGCCTTTAAAATTGGCTATAGATATTCTTGCTACGACTAAGGGTTCTATCTCTGCTTCATGCTTTAATGTGGTGAAAGATACCTATACAAGCATTGATGGTATTCCTTATGTTATTCAAGGATCGCTGTCTGTTGAACCCAAAGCTAAAGGCAAACCAGCACGCCTTATATTTGTGGCGAGTCGCCCCACGAATGATCCCATTCTTAAAATCAATATTGAAAGTACATGCGGTCAGCGCGCACGCCGTGAACTAACGGTTATGCTTGATCCTCAGTTACCGACCGATGGTAAAAATATTCCTTTACCGCTAGCCCCTAGTTCTACAGGTAGCAGTACTGCTGCTGAAGCCGCCGCTGTTCTTCCTGCTGCTAATGTAAATAGCATGAATGAACCAGGCAGTAATCGCTACTCAAAACATACAGCACCTGCACCTTCAAACACTAAAAACACTAAAAAATCTGCGCCTATTAAAGCTGCGCCTAAAACTGCACCTCAGCCTGCGGCAGCTGCCTCAACACCTCAATCAACAACTGGTGCAACAGGTACAAATGGTGATGCTACCGCCCTTCCTGGCAGCTTAACGCCTAGTGAACTTGAAGCGTATGAAAAAGCGATTCATTCTCCAAAATCTAAATCAGGCAAAGGCAAACATACTGCAAAAAATGTTTCTGATGCAGCAGCCACTTCTGATCAGGAAACAAGCAACGAAAAAAAAAAGTCCTCCACCACACTCAGTAAGGCCTTAACGCTTCAACCTCAGAAACTTGCTACCGACGATGGCTCTGACTTACGCTTAAGTGTATCGAACAGCGAAGGAGGAGCCGCCAAAGCGCCTAAATCGCGTATTCAACCTAAATTGAATATGATTACCGAAATAGACCAACTCAACGATACTTCTCCTGGCAATACCTCAGAACCTACCTCAACTTTAAGCGCTGAAGAGCGAGCAGCGATTTTAGCTAAAGTTGAACGTGTGGTGAATGCGCCTCTTGAGCATGATTTACCCAAAGATGGCCTGCCTTCAGATGCAAACAATACAAATGCCGACAAAACACCATCGGCCTATGAGCGTTACATCACTCAACAAACTAAAGATGAAATGGAAAAGAAACTGGCTGCAACAGCAGGCACCTCTTCCAAAAAAAGTTACCGCACTGCCGCTTGGTTTGCAGGAGCTTCACTTTTCCTCTTAGGGTTTTGGTTTTGGCGCAAACGTAATGTAGAACGCTCACGTAGCTATTTAGCAAATGTTGAGAACGTTGAAAAAAAAAAGTACCCCAAAAAACTAGAACCGCTGCTCAATCAAGATCAAGATATTAAAAGTACGTGGTCAGAGAACAATTTAACAAAAGAGTATCCTGGCACTCAAACCCATACGGTAACGTTTGAATACGAACCTGGAACTGCAGCGCCAGATACTCTTACTTCTTCTCCTGCACCTTCGCATAGTGCGGCACCAACATCTGCATTTGTTAGCCGAGAAGATACTGAACCATCAACCTCTGAAACAACTGATGGTTTGAAGTACAAACATGAAGAAGATGACTCAGCACCTGCCCCTTCCTCTACGGCTGACTCCTTCTTGAATACGCTTCATGATGATGAGCACGACGCATCTTCTACCTCTTCTAAGCCTGATGTAAGCAAAGCCAACCCTAGCTTAGAAAAAAAATCTGATCAAACCTTTATGCCTGAAAATAAAGCACCAGCCTTATCAGAACATACGTTGCAATCTGTTACACCTGTGCATGTGCCCGACGTTACGCATGAAGAAGAAACTATCGCTACGCCTTCTATGGCAGCCGACATTGATTTGAATACCACTGCTCATGAGCATGCTCTTAACGTGCCAGCGTCTGACCCTATTAAACATAGTGAAGAAGCTATCGAAAAGCCTGAAAGCCCCCTTTTACGTGGGCAAACCGTGGTTGAACAAGCCACAGAATATTTGCATTCAGATCAAATAAGCGTTGCAACGTCTTATTTAGAATCGTCAATCGAATGGTTACCCTCAGCCCCTCAGCCCTGGCTTTTGCTCCTTAAGATTCATGCGCAAGATGGTAATACAGAAGCATTTGAGACTCTTCAACTTAAATTTTTTGATGTATTTAAGTCAGTAGCAGGTTTCAATGAAGATGATTTACTTAACGAACCAGAGCTTTCTGAAGAGAATCATCATGCAGCGCTTGAGCAGTGCGCTCCCGATTTATTAGCCTCGATTATGAACGATTGGGATCAACCTACAAAAGCGCTTGAACGTCTTGAAGATGTATTACTCAATCAGATTCAATCGTCTTTACACCGCTTCACCATTAAAGCGATTCAAGAGCTATTATTTTTATATACACTTGCTGTTGAAAAAAACTCTCAAGAATAATATATTTTCTTCTCCCTTCTAGCTATTATTCTGCCTGGCTACATTTTTCAATGCCTTCTCCCCTCAAAAGAGAAGGCTAGAATGATCTTCCTCCTGACAAACGGATATTTTAGTTAATGAACAGCTTGCATCGCTTCATATTGCACTGAACTACAATATCGTATTGAATAATGGCTCTGCTTTCGATTATAAAATATTTCTATATATAAAAAAATAAGCTACTACGTGCTTCAGAACGAGTTCAATAACCCACAAAATTCGTCTCTTTTCTGTCTTTAATAATAGAAGTTACGCAATTGAGTTCTATCAAGGCATGAGATGCCCCGCATGGGATATCCCGCATAGCAACGCAGCAGAAGTACACTCAGTACGACAAGCTACTATAACGCCAAGAGAACCCAACCGCGTAACCTCTAGATAAATCATAAAAACTTTCCATGAATGAATTATCCCAACAGTTTCCTTTGCGGCTCATGCTGCAAATCAAGCCATTCGCGCGTATCATATTTTGATGATCACTTGATCCATATTGAGCACCTTGGTCTGATTATATAAGCATACGTTACTACTAAACCCTCATTATTTATGCATTTTAATTTTAGTCGATGTTTGCTTTTGTTTTGGTGCTATTAAGTGCTACATTTAAATTTTAATCATGCTTTTAACTCCCATTCACATCATTTCCTCTTTCAAAAAAAGATCTTAAAAGAAGTATATGCATAAACGTTTAACTCTCATTTTGGCTGGCTTAACAATGGTTGGGCCTTTAGCTATTGATACCTATCTACCTTCATTTGTAGCGATCGGGCAGACTTTTAATGTAAGCCAGCTCATGGTTCAACAAAGTCTCAGTGTGTTTTTGTTTACGTTTGCATTTATGATGCTTTTTTATGGAACCTTGTCAGACTCGTTTGGAAGGCGCCCTATTATTTTAGGATCGCTAGTTGTATATATTTTAGCGTCGATTGGTGCTTTTTTTGCCCCTAGCCTGGGGTGGCTGCTGGTAGCACGTGCCTTTCAAGGCTTATCAAGCGGTGCAGGCTCAGTCATCAGCCGAGCCATTGTACAAGATACCGTTAATGGCCCTCATGCACAGCGCATGTTATCGCATATTATGATGGTATTTGGTCTGGCACCTGCTATTGCTCCTATTATTGGCGGCTGGTTGCAGGTAACCGCTGGTTGGCGCTCTATATTTTTATTTTTAACATTATTTAGCACCATCATGTTCATTGCATGTTACCGCGCGCTGCCTGAAAGCTTAGCTCCAGCCTTACGCCAGCCTTTTACGCCGCGATCAGTGGTTCAAAATTATATACACGCACTACGCCACCCTCAGTTTTTAAATCTAGCGCTTGCCATGAGTTTTGCATTTGCTGGAGGGTTTGCTTTATATATTGGCTCTGCTTCAAATTTCGTTATGAATATATTGCACTTACCGGCAACTTCATTTGGCTGGATGTTTATTCCTCTAATAGGTGGTATGGTAGTAGGCTCAATGTTTTCATCAAAATATGCCACTCGTATACAACCAGCCTCTATGGTTCTACTAGGCTATAGCATCATGGGCGTAGCAGCTGTTAGCAATGTGCTTTATAACGCATTATTTACAGCTATGATACCGTGGGCAATCTTGCCTTTAATGTTGTATTCATGCGGAGTAGCTATTGTTTCGCCAGCCCTTACGGTCATGGCGCTTGATCTTTTCCCTGAACATAAAGGTCTTGCCTCTTCGCTTCAATCATTTATACAAATGATGTTATTTGCCTTAGTGTCTGGCTTGATAGCGCCTTTACTCTTTGATAGCGCATTCAAACTTGCCTGTGGCGTTCTGGCTGGTTTTTCTATCAGCACGTTTTTTTGGCGTTTAGGTTTACGTAGTGCGAGCAGTGTACAAAGATAACCAACTACGGATGAATGATAATGCATCATTTTCACAGAATAATTAACTAACATTTTTTCGGGAGTTTCAGAAGAGTAAAAAGATTTACAGCCAAAAGCTAAGTCTATTTAATGTTTCCGCCACGAAGGAGAGCATGTATGGAATACCGTCAACTAGGTCGTTCTGGTCTTAAAGTTCCTGTTGTAAGCTTGGGTACTGGTACATTTGGAGGAACCAATGATTTTTTTAAGCGTTGGGGAGAAACAAATGGTCGAGAAGCCACGCGCTTAGTGGATCTTTGTCTCGAAGTAGGCGCAAATTTTTTTGATACAGCGGATGTATATTCAAACGGTGCTTCAGAAGAAATTTTAGGTAAAGCCATTAAGGGCAAACGCGATAAGGCATTAATTTCTACTAAAGCTACCTTTAGCATGGGCGATGGCCCCAATGATAAAGGCTCATCACGCTATCATATTATTCGATCCTGCGAAAACAGCCTTCAACGCTTAGGTACTGACTATATTGATATCTATTTTATGCACGGCTTTGATGCTCTTACTCCCGTTGAAGAAACATTAAGTGCGCTTGATACACTCGTTACAAGCGGCAAAATAAGGTATATCGGCTGCTCTAATTTTTCTGGCTGGCATGTTATGAAATCGCTCGCAACTTCAGAAAAATATGGCCTTGCGCGCTATGCCGTGTATCAAGGCTACTATTCATTGATTGGCAGAGATTATGAGTGGGAATTAATGCCCTTAGGAGCAGATCAAGGCATAGGACTCATGGTATGGAGCCCCTTAGGATGGGGGCGCCTCACCGGAAAAATCCGTAGAGGCCAACCGTTGCCAGAAGGCCGTATAAAATCAGGCGGTGCAGTGGGTGGCCCTCAGATTGAAGACAATTATTTATTTGATGTGATTAATATTTTAGATGTCATTGCTCATGAAACAGGCAAAACTGTTCCGCAAGTGGCCTTAAATTGGTTACTACAACGCCCTACTGTTTCTAATATCATTATAGGGGCGCGTAATGAAGAACAACTTAAACAAAATTTAGGCGCTTTAGGTTGGAACTTAAATGCTGATCAGATTCTACGCCTCGATACAGTAAGCTACCGAGCGCCGAATTATCCTTATTGGCACCAATTAGATTTCCAAGAGCGTAATCCTCGACCTGTGCCTATTCATAAACCTTGATGTTGGATGTGTATCCTTTTCCTTCTATTTATGGCTAATTTAATACATACATCTTAGCAAACATTCGATTTTATTCCTTACCCGTTGTGAAATAGTGAATTTAAAAGATGTTTAGTATAGATTAGCCTGAAAGCGGGAGAAAAACCAACATTTATATTTCTTTTAACATTTGATATCAGTTCATTCACTATGAAACAAATCTCATTTTTAGAAGATGAGCAATCTACTACGAGTAGTGTTAAGCATCATGCTAAGCCGCGTACATTAGCGCGAGCTCGTCAAGAACCTATGATCCCCTTGCCTTCTCAACCCTCTGAAGCACTTCAAGCATTAAGCCAAGCTTTGCCTAAAAACTTGTATTTAGGTACATCCTCTTGGAGTTCGCCAGGATGGAAAGGAATCGTTTATGCTGAACATTATGATGATAAAACGCTCTCACAACGTGGTCTCAGCGCTTACTCACAACATCCTTTATTAAATTGCGTGAGCATTGATCGCAGCTTTTACGCTCCAGTTAATCAGGCCACCTTCCAACAGTATGCAGATCAAGTGCCCGATACCTTTCGATTTGTTGTGAAAGCCCCTTCTAGTCTTTTATCTCCTACTAGTTATAAAAAACATGTTCTAAACCCCGATTATTTGAATCCTGATCAAGCCGAAGCAATTTTTTTTAAGCCCCTGCTTGCGTTAGGAAAAAAATTAGGCTGGGCGTTATTACAATGCCCTCCCTTGCCAGAATCAGAGCTTAAAACTCCAAAACGATTTTATGAAGGCTTAAGCTGCCTCCTTGAAAGAGCGCAAGCATATTCATTGCCAGTTATGGTAGAAGTACGTGATCGTGCATTGCTTACGCATGAATTAGTGGAACACTTAATTGACCATCAAGCACGCTTATGTTTAAGCCTTCATCCCCGGCTGCCTGGGCTACCTGCCCAATTTCGTATTCAAGCTGCGTTACCCCCTGGCCCTCTTTTTATTCGCTGGAACCTTAATCGCCAACTAAGTTATATGGGTGCTAAAGAAAGGTATGCGCCGTTTAATCAACGCTTAGACCCTGATGAAGAAGCGCAAGAGTATCTAGCGCTCCATATTCGCCAGCACCTCCAAACGCAACAAGATGTATGGGTATTAGCGAATAATAAAGCGGAGGGATGCTCCCCACTAACCCTTGAGGCTCTTGCTCAAAAGCTAGTTGCCCAACATGCCTAATTATGCTTTTTAGTAAGGAATTATCTAAATCTGATAGTTGGTGTCGAAATAAGGAAATCGACGAAAATTTAAAGAAGCTTGTTGTTACCTACCGACTAGCAATTCAAGCGATTAATTCCTTCAAAAAAGGTATCTATCCTGGTAATTTGGTTCAGCTAAAACCTATTTAAGTTGTCTGTTGTTATTTTCCACAAACAATAATACGATTTTTATACGATTTTTTAGCTCAACGCTTTTAGAAAGCATTACCAGTTTTTTTTCTAAGTTTTATTTGTCTTGTTGTATTTAAAAAGCGCTCTAATAACAGCAAGATAGAATTTTATACGTCTTTTCTTTAGCTAAACTTGACCTTATTTAGTCTTTATAGCAACTCCTTTTATACAACAAATACTTTATACTTTTTCAGAAAAGTAATTATGTTTTGCATTTCACTCTTAATAGTCTTGATGTAAACTCTTCTAAAACTCGATAAACTTTACTGCTAGTATTTAGATTAATTTGGGCAGGACGCTAGCAGCGCCGCCAGTGTTAACTGAGCTGCTAAATTTTTTAGCAGCTCATAAATATTTATTTTATCATCACCAATTTTATCAAAAGGCTTACAATACTTAACAATTAAAAAGCAATACCTATCTTTTAAGGAAACTTGTTATCGTTAATGGATTATGAATGACAGCAAACGCTACTGAAACTGAAAGCTTTCTTCGTCTTATCCTAGACTCGACAATTGAAGGATTTTATTCAATCGACACGCACGGTTATACAACCGCGTGCAATGCCGCTTTCTTGCATATGCTTGGCTATACTTCTGCTGATGAAGTGATTGGTCAAAAAGTGCATCGTCAAATTCATCGCTTTCATTCTGATGGATCAATCTATAATCTCGATGAATGTCCCATTTATCTATCCGCAACGAAAGGATTAAAAAAACATATACGCAATGAGTTATTCTTTCGTAAAGATGGCACAAGCTTTCCCGCAGACTATCAAACGCTACCCTTTGTTGAGGATAATATTCTTAAGGGTGCAATTTGCACATTTATGGATATTAGCGAGTGGGTGAAAAAAGAAGAAACATTAACGAACCTTCAAAACCTTACACATGACTACGCTGAGCGTATTCATTTAGCCCTTAACTCAGGCGCAGTCGTTGGCACATGGGTATGGGATATCCTCAACGATGAAGTAATAGGCGACGAACGATTTGTAAGCACCTTTTTTGTGAACACCCCATCGCAGCCCATACCTTTTTCAAAAATCGCTGAACATATTCACCCTGATGATCTCCCTAAGGTTAAAGAACATATTAACGAGACTCTAGCGAATGGCACACCTTATCGTACAGAATATCGTATACGTAAACATACCGTTTCTAAAAAAAATGATAGTAGCGCTTGGTTGTGGGTTGAAGCCAGCGGTGTAGTTGAAAAAGATGAACAGGGCAAACCTTTTCGCTTCCCTGGTATTTTGATCGATATTGACGCTCGCAAACAAATCGAAAAAGATCTGCGTGCACTAAACGATACGCTTGAAGTTCGAGTCGCTGAACGTACAGCACAGTTAGCTGCAAAAGAGGCGCGGTTACGTACTATTTTTGAAACCAGCTATCAATTTCAAGGATTGCTAACACTTGAAGGTATCTTACTAGATGCCAATACAACGTCACTTTCTGCAATCAATGCTAGCCTTGAAGACGTGATCGGTAAGCCATTTTGGGCTACCCCATGGTTTTCTGAAACACCGGATATGTCTGATCAAGTGCGTGAGTTAATTCCATTAGTGGCTAAAGGCGAAACACTGCGCCGGGAAATCACACTTATTTTACCCACAGGCCAACGTGCTTTTGATTTTTCATTACGCCCTATTCGTAATGAAACAGGCCAGGTTATTGCTATTGTTCCCGAAGCAGTAGAACTTACCGGGCAACGTCTAGCGCAACAAGAGTTACGCGAGCTTCGTGAAAATCTCACGCAATGGATTGAATTACAAACAAAAGATCTGGTAGATGCAAAAGAGCAAGCTGAAGCAGCAAACTTTGCAAAAACTGAGTTTTTAGCAAATATGAGCCATGAGATTCGCACTCCGATGAATGCAATTATGGGGCTAGCTAATATTCTCGCGCTTAGCTCACCGCTGACGCCTAAACAACAAGAGTTTATTCAAACCCTCCAGCTTAGTGCAAATGCGCTGCTATCGCTTATCAACGATTTATTAGATATTGCTAAAATTGAATCACAAAGTGTCGAGCTGGAATGTACTCCTTTTCATGTGCCAGAATTGCTAAATGAAGTTGTCAGCATGATGGCAGTACGCGCCAAGGAAAAACATCTTAATATTGAGTCAATCATTCAATGCGGATGTTTAAATGAACGTTTGTTCATGGGCGACCCAGGCCGCTTAAGGCAAATATTGTTAAATTTATGTAGTAACGCTATTAAATTCACTGAAAAAGGTAATATAAGTATTACCGTATCATGCAAGCCCACTGCCGATGCAGAAGTCGAAGACCTTATCTTGAGCGTAGCCGATAGCGGCATTGGTATCGCCCCTGATAAACTTGATACTATTTTTTATAAATTTGTTCAAGCAGACTCTTCAATTAATCGCCGGTATGGAGGCACAGGTCTGGGGCTGGCCATCACCAAAACGCTTATTGAATTAATGAGCGGAACAATTACAGTTAAAAGTAAACCTAATGAAGGTTCAACATTTACAGTAACACTTCCTCTAAAACGTACAACCATGAGCGCAAGCAATAGAGAAAAAACAGATTTAGCAGCACCACTTGATGAAACATCCACCGCTCCTGCAAACGGCCCTCGTATATTATTGGTAGAAGATAACCCTGCCAATGTTTTAGTTGCAACCTGTTTTCTTGAAAATTTTGGTTATACCTATGATGTTGCAGGTACAGGTATTGAAGCTCTTGAATTCTTTCAAGGCACAAAAAAATATGCAGCGGTACTGATGGATGTACAGATGCCAGGAATGAACGGCTATGAAGCCACATTAAAAATAAGAGAGCTCGAAGAAAAAACAGGCCAGCCCAGAATACCTATTTTAGGAATGACTGCCCATGCCCTCGCTGGCGATCGCGAGCGTTGTTTAAGTGTAGGAATGGATGATTACATTGCCAAACCATTTAACCCTGAAAAACTTAAAGAGCAAATTAGCCAGGCTATTATTTATGCATAAAGGCCTCATTCACCTTTTAATTTTAAGCAATGCATACCGACAGGCTTTTTTTTTGTTATTCTTAACAGCTATTGATACGCCCTAAATGCCAAAGAGCCTATACCAGAAGTCATAACTAAACCCTTTAGAAGTTACCCATTCGGGTATCTGCGTAATAGCAAAATGCCTACTCTCTATCCTGTCTTTAAGTGCATGTAACTTCTAACCTTAATGCTATACAGAAAATATTTATTTACTCGCTGGAGACTCTTATGACAAAGATTGCTATTGTTTACCACAGTGGTTATGGTCACACTAAAAAAACGGCTGAAGCTGTACATGAAGGTGTGGTTGCCGCAGATACCGAAGCAACGCTTTACCCTATTGATGAGCAAGGAAATATTTCAGATGAAAACTGGATAGCGCTAGCAGCCGCTGATGCTATTATTTTTGGCTCACCTACCTATATGGGCAGTGTCTCGTGGCAATTTAAAAAGTTTGCTGATGCAAGCTCTAAACCTTGGTTTGGGCAAGTTTGGAAAGACAAAATCGCCGCAGGGTTTACAAACTCAGCCTCTATGAATGGTGATAAACATTCTACCTTGCACTATTTAATTACATTAGCGATGCAACACGGTATGGTTTGGGTAGGTTCAGGCATGATGCCAGCCAACAGCAAAGCGGCTCAACGCAACGACATAAACTATTTAGGTTCTTTTGCTGGCCTAATGACTCAAGCGCCTTCTGACTCGACACCAGAAGAAGGCCCTTTATACGGCGATTTAGAAACTGCTAGGCAATTTGGCACACGAATAGCTGAATATACTAAAAAGCAACGATAAGTTTTCTATACTCTCAGCGTTTTGCTTTTTATTAACAATGAGGCGGTAGGAGCGGCTTGAAACCTAAGGCTATACTAAATGCCTTCTGATATCAAGACGCTTTAAAACAACACCACCGCTCAATTATTATTGAGCGGTGGTGTTTTGCTCATTGCCTTTCATTGCTTTAAGTGCTTTGGGCACTCTCGGTGATACTATTCCCGTAGATAGCCGTTCTTCTTTACTTGAAAACTCAGAAAAAATATCCAAGCGATCTGTACAAAAACTATCTACTTGCCAATCGATTAGTTCTTTGGCTCGATCAAGATCATTTACTGTATAGCAAAATAGCCGATATCCTTGGCCCTTAATAGCTTTAGCCTGTGCTTTTGTCAAATGCTGATGATTACAATGTATAGAGAGGCACTCTAACCGCTCTGCATGATACTGCCATGCATCGGGTAAGCGACTAAATAAAATGCCTCGTGGCAACTGAGGTGCAACCTCATAGGCAGCCTCTAAGGCTTCTAATGAAAATGAAGAAAATAATGGAAGAGGCTGTAAAGAAGGATGCGCAGCACAAAATTGAGCCACACTTTCTGCCACACTTTTGCCAGTTGCACACTCGAATCCTTCTACCGGTTTAATTTCAACATTCATCATTATATTTTTCTGATAGCAAAATAACAAAACTTCTGCCAAGGTTGGAATACGCTCTCCAATAAAAGGAGAGCTTTCATCGCGCTTAAACCAAGCACCTGCATCATAATTTTTTAATTGTTGTAATGAGAAGTTCGCAATAGAGCCTTGCCCCGAAATTGTTCGCCCCAGCTGCGGGTCATGCATCAAGATAGCGATCGCATCTTGGGTTAACATAGTATCAAACTCAACTGCCTTAAAACCTAGCTCGTATCCTATTTGCATCGCTGCTAATGTATTTTCTGGGGCTAGTACCCCTGCTCCTCTATGGGCAAAAATAACAGGATAAGGCCAAGCGTGCTCCGATGATTGGCGTACCATTCTTATTCCACTTTCATCATCTATCTGAGATTATTAGTAAGTACAATGTTTGTATACATTTATGAATACCTACTAACCCCTTATTTATTTTACTTACCTTATTAACATTAGAAGTTAATGTTCTATCTTACATAGCTTTATAGCATCTTTCATTTACCGTGTGTTTCATAATCATTAATGTTACTCAACCACATGCGCTAATCAGCTTTTTATTTTTTGCGAAAAGCACGTTTTTACCAATTCCCTTCTAAAACTCCCTTTGCACCATATGTATTTCTACCTAGATTTGTTTTTTTATTTGCACTTTAACAACAAAAAAATCTTTAATTTTCAACAAGATAAAAATTTACAAAAAATTTCGTTTTAATTTCGTTCAAATTCGTTTGATTTGTGATTTTTTATTTGTTATGATCCCTAGGGTCATTGTTTTGAATGCGTTTAATTTAGAAAAAAATCTTAAAAAACCTCTCTCACTTCATCCAAAAACTCACATACATTTATCTTAAAAAAAGGTCACACAATGACTCAGAAATTGTTTAATACCAGGAGAAATAAAATGAGAGTTATTATGTTAGGTTCAGAATTAATTAATCTTTCAACCGCTAACTATTTAGCTGAAGCGGGTTATGAAATTACTGTTATTGAAAATTTAAGCGAAAAAAATTCGAAAAAAAATTTACTTCAATTCCCCGTAGAAAATCATCTTTTCCTAAATACCATTGAAAATAATCTAGCACATGCAGGTGTAAATTTTAGATATGAGTGTAAGGTAGTAAAATTTATTACCGAAGGTAAAATCATACGCGCCATTTCGATCATTAATGAATACAATGAACCTGAAATTTTATTCGCTGATCGCTTTATTGCAGCAGTAGATTACAGAAATCATAGCATTCTTAAAACCTTGGGAATTTACTCACCCTCACAATTTAAACCTTTTAATAATGAGCCATTCCGCAATCCTCTTATCGGAAGAAGCTATTATACGAACTTATATTTAAGTGTAGGACAAAGCATTATTGGTATGAATGCAGTTTCTCAATCAGGAAAATTTCTAGCAGATTTTATTTATAATCCTTCTGAAATAAAATTTCCTCCTCAAGAGAGCTTTTTAGAACGCACGTTATCAAACATTATTCCTTTTTACTCATCATTATCAGCAAGCATTCAACGTTTTTTTGGTAACGCGATATAACCCAACTTTAGAAAAGCTGCTAATCTCATGTTTAAACTACTTAAATTCTTGCATGATACAACGCTTTCTTATATGCGTTGTATCATGTAATGTATAAAAAATTTATTTCATAGACGTTTTTTTATACATTATTTATTTCAATAGCATGAGTAAACATATCATTTACTCTTAATTTTAGGAATACTTAAGCTTTATTTAAACTCATTTATAACAAATCAAGCCCTTTAAGCAAAACTGTTGAACGTTATCATCGCCATAATAATTGATTAAAAACCAATCACATTGTTCGAATATTATTTTTAACTTTCTTATCGATGCTTTGTTATTGATGCTTATTGATATAATAACCGCAACATTTTATGAGATTAGGTATTAAACATTTTTTCTTTAATACTTTGAAAAAAATCTAAATACCTTGTAAAATGCTCATCCCGAATTTAGGATTCAAACTTACACCCTTAAATTGAGGCCGTTGTTTTCTGAGAATTTCAGCTTACCCTAATCTAAGCCAATGTCACTAAACTTTGACTATGCCACTCTGATAAGCGAACTCTTTACAAGGGAAAGTAGCCAGAGATAAAGATGTTCTGCCTCAGTGTTTGAATTGAATACACAAATAGTATGGGCTTTGATACACATAACTTAACAGCCTTTATAAACTTATGCATCGCAGGCAAGTTTTAAAGGTTATACCAAATGTTAGATTTTTATTCTGCTCTGGTTCTTCTCTTGGGCTAAAGACTCAAATGAACCATTGAGTAAATAGAATATGAAGAACAAATGGTATTCAATAACCATGCAACATTACTAGTGGAGCGTTTTAAAACATGGCAGACGTATTATGTTTAGGAGAAATTCTGGTTGACTGGATTTGCACCATACCTGGCGCCGAATTAGGCGACGCCCATCATTCTACAAAAGCACCTGGCGGAGCACCTGCCAATACAGCAGTAGGGCTCGCTCGCCAAGGTATATCAACAGGATTTATCGGGCGTGTTTCTGATGATGCCTTTGGCTCTTGGCTTATATCAATATTAGAGCAAGAAGGTATTGATATTGAAGGTACCTTCCGCGATCCTGAAGCGCAAACCAGAATGGCGTATGTTGTTACTACCTTAACTGGCGACAGAAAATTAGCCGAATTTACACGCATTGCATGCGCTGATGCTCGTTTAACATCCGATGATTTACGCCCTCATCAATTTGCTAAAGCAGATATTCTTCATTTCGGCTCTATTTCACTCATTAGCGATACTGTCGCAAAAGCGACTCAAACGGCAGTAGAGTTAGCACGCAAAAATAATTTATTGGTATCGTATGATCCTAATGTACGATTAGGATTATGGCCCTCAGAAGAAATATGCAAACAAACTATTCTTGATACCTTAAAATGGGCTGATCTCATTAAAATCAATGAAGATGAACTTGCCTTTCTAACTGGCTCAAGAGATTTAGAAGCTGCTGATACATTACGCGAAGAACACGCTATTCCTATGCTGATTATCACGCTAGATTCACGCGGCTCCTATTTCACAACAGCAAAAGGAAGCCGGCTAGTGCCTGGCTTTTCTGTGAATATGATTGAGGCAACGGGTGCTGGCGATGGCTTTAATGCAGGTGTCTTGGCTGGTCTCTTACATCATGTTAAAAAATCTAACGATAGCCGCCAAATGTTTGAATCACTATCGTTGGATACTTTAAGCGATATCATCCGCCGTGGCAATGCAATCGGCGCACTCACCTGTATGCAACCTGGCGCTATGCCTGCTCTTCCTTATAAAGAAGATATTGATTCATTTCTTTTAGAGCAACGCGCAGCCAATTCCGAAATAAAAGCCCCTTCTTGCCATACGTGGCCGCAGCAAAGTGCTTATTCAGACACTACGCAGCAAAAGGCAGCCTACGACAATTAATAAATGTTAATCCTTTGCTGTAAGCTTCGTTGTAAGTGTATAAATAAAAAATCCCCCGCTGTAGCGGGGGATTTTAAATGCCTAAATCTATAGGCAGATTATAGGCAAATAAGCGCCACTAAAAAAATTAAGCTTTATTAATTAATTTTGTTACTAACGCCTATACGCTTATGTACCCAAATAGCATGACATGACAACATGGTCAAGATAAGCGTTTTGCACTTTTCCTGCTTGCATAATTCGCCCCGATTCGCAAAAGCCAAATTGCTTAAGCAATGCATAACTTCGTGTGTTTTGCGCCCATAAAAAGGCAACTATTATTCTAAACTCTACCTCTTTAGCATACCGCATGCCAAACTCAAGTAATGTTTTACCTAACCCTTTACCTCTAAAATCATTTGCTAAAAAATAACTGATTTCACTCACTTCATTGAAGGCTTCTCTTCCTTCTCTATAAGGAGATAGCGTTAAGTAGCCTACTATTTGATCGTTTATTTCCTTAACAAAAATAGCATATTTGTCTTTGTACTTTTCAAACCAAGCAGTTCGACTTTCAATGGAAACGGGAGTAAGATTTCCTGTAAACCCACCCTCTGCAATTATTCCATTGTAGAGTGAGGTAAGCGCAGGAATATCTTCATACACTGCTTGGCGAATCATGACTAACCTTATAAAAAATATCAATAATAAAAACAATTCCTTAACGCGTCCACGCACTCCCCAAATGCTCACGGCACCCGGGCACATTTACACGAAATGCTATTAAATCTCCTGCTGGGGTACCTTTGCGTTCAGATTCAGGTCGGTCTAATCCCGCACTGGTAAATGCTAACCATTGGCGATCTTCACCAGCAAAACATGGCATAGTGGGGCAACGTACAGGCACAGGGTAAGAACATACTAAATTGCCCTCTTGATCCCACCGATCAATACGGCTGCCTTCAAACACAGCAACCCAGTAATGGCCATCTTCACTCACTGCAGCGCCATCGGGTCGATCAGTACCCGTAGTATACTGTATGAATACCTTACGCTCACCTAGGCTGCCTGTAGCCAAATCAAAATCATACCGCCAAACGCAACGCGCTCGAGTATCTGCTAAATACATAAAGCGATTATCAGGTGAAAAAGCCAACCCATTCCCTACCGTGAGGCCATCGACTGCAACATTAACGCTGCCTGAATCAAATCGATATAGATGTGCTCCCGGTGTACGTGCATCAACAATGGCTGATACCCAAGAGCGCCCTAGCGCATCGGCCCGACCATCATTAAATCGCTGAGCGGTAGAATCGAATGGAACATTAGCAATAAGCTTGGGTACTCCTTCATCAGGAAACGCCCATACGCCAATTCGCCCAAAACCAAGCCAAAGCGCAGGATTAGCAGTAGGAACAATTGCACTAATTTCATCAGGCATTGCAAGCTGTTCTGGCACTGTATTTTCAGGAAAATTTCGTAATATATATACAATTCGGCTATAGGTATCAACCCACCGTAATTGTCCATGCGCCCATCGAGGCGACTCTCCCAATTGGGTACCAGGGCAAGGCACAATCAATTGTTCGTTTTGAATATCAAAAAAATTTCTCATCGATTCAGCAGCTTTAGAAAAAGATAAATTTTCCATACTTAAGCAGCCTCCCAGGCTAACAGCGCTTCGCGCACTCGTGTTGTTAATACCTGTGAGGCTTGGGGGCTTTCATTAAAACCAACCGTCAACCAGGTTCCTCCTACTGCAATCACTGAAGAAATTGACTTCCAATCACTTAATGTATTAACAGTTACTCCACCCGTAGGAATAAACGCTAAATCATTCCCTAACGCGGATGAAAGACCAGCAAGCGCTTTTGGCCCGCCAGCAGCCATTGCCGGAAAAAACTTTAGCGTGCGAAACCCTGCCTCATACGCCATCATTACCTCTGAAGCGGTTGCTACACCCGGCACCCAGCTTACATTGATATCAGTAGCTGCTTGCGCTAGCGTGGCGGTAAATCCCGGGGATATAAATAATGAAGCGCCAGCATCTTTTGCTCGCCGAAAATCTTCTTCGCTACGTACAGTTCCTACTGAAAGCTGCATGTCAGGATAAATACGAGCGATTGCCTCAATAGCATCTAAGGAGCCAGGAGTACGCAATGTAACTTCAATCTGGTTGAGGCCGCCCTCTAACAAGGCCCCTGCAATACGTAAGCCTGCATCAGCATTTTCTACTACCACTACAGGTAAAATAGGTTGGCGTATCCAATTACGCACGGTAGTTTGTAACTTATCTAAGGTTACATTAGCAGCTGAATTAACAGCCGAACTAGCAACTACATTAGCTTGAGTCATGATGAGGTTCCTTGTGAAGAAGCACGAGTGATACCAAAAAGAACGCTAGCCCCTTCTTCTGCGCCCCCTACAACCTGACGAAATGTTTCAAAATAACCTCTACCCAGGCTTACACCACTATGGAGCGAAATTGCACTGGGCCGTGCCTCTAAATTTGCATGAGTAAATAATTCACCTGTTAACCCATCAACCCGGATGACATCGCCATCTTGCAAACGTGATAAAGGCCCGCCTAAACTTGCTTCTGGTGTCACATGAATAGCCGCCAATACCTTCCCAGAGGCCCCGCTCATACGCCCATCGGTCACTAAGGCTACGTTATATCCTCGATCTTGCACCACACTTAATGCAGGCGTCAGTTTATGTAACTCTGGCATTCCATTCGCATGCGGCCCTTGATCTCTTACCACCACCACCACATCACGATTTAATTCACCCGCCTCAAATGCAGCAATGACCTGTAATTGATCTGTAAATACGCGGCAAGGAGCTTCTACTACGCGGTATTCATGTTTAACAGCAGAAACTTTTGCAATGGAACGCCCTAAATTACCAGATAGCAATCGTAAACCGCCATCAGCCTCAAAAGGGGTCTCTGGTCTACGCAAAACCGAGGTATCTAGCGACTCATTCGGTATAGATTCACGTTTGAATTGCCCATTAGCATCTAGTGCTGGCTCAGCAACCGTTTCTGCAAGAGAAGTACCCCAAACAGTAAGCGCTTCGCCATCTACATACCCAGCTTCAATCAGCCATTGAATCACTGCAGCAGTACCGCCTGCAGCCTGAAAAGCATTTACATCAGCCTGACCATTAGGATACATACGCGTAATTAAGGGCACATTGTGAGAAAGCTCATCAAGATCCGTCCAATCAATTTGATAACCAGCTGCCCGTGCTACCGCTAGCCAATGAATGGCATGATTTGTTGACCCTCCTGTTGCCAGTAGGCCTACCAATGCATTGACTAAACAACGTGCATCGACAATTCGACCAATGGCAAGGCTCCGACGCCCTGCAGCCGCTGTTACAGCTCGAACACTTTCTTGCAGCAAGGCCTCACGCAGCGGGGTATAAGGTTGAATAAAAGCGCCACCAGGAAACTGCAGGCCCATCAAATCTAACATCATCTGATTTGAGTTAGCGGTTCCATAAAATGTACAGGTTCCACTTTCATGGTACGAAGCTTCTTCTGCTGCTAATAACTCTTCACGGCTAGCTTTGCCCTGAGCCGCTTGCTGGCGTACTTTAGCCTTATCAGCATTTGAAATGCCAGAACTCATTGGCCCGCCCGGAATAAATACGGTTGGCAAATGCCCAAAGCCTAATGCTCCGATCAATAATCCTGGTGCAATTTTATCGCATATACCTAATAAGATCGCTCCATCAAACATATCGTGCGATAACCCGACAGCTGTTGATAATGCGATCACATCGCGTGAAAATAAAGAGAGTTCCATCCCTTCACGGCCTTGTGTGATTCCATCGCACATTGCTGGTACACCTGCAGCTACTTGCATGGTAGCACCCACATGCGCAGCTGCTTTCCTAATACGCGCAGGCCAATCTTCGTAAGGATGATGCGCCGAAAGCATATCGTTATAGGAGGTTACGACGCCTAAATGAGGCGCTCGATGCAAAGAAATGATTTTACGTGTCGTTGAAGGATAAATAGCCGTGGTATGAGCAATATTTGCACAACCCACCTGGCTGCGATCAGCAGCTTTAGTAGGTAATGCAGCAAGATACGCTTCGCGAGTGGCTTGAGAGCGTTGTTCAATGCGTGCTCGAACAGCTTGAATAACAGGATGAAGCGCAGCAGTCATAGGAGGTCTCATTATTTTTGCGTAAAACCATTGGCAACGTGAAGTAACTATATTACATCAACCGCTCCTTCACCGCCAATCCTTAACATCTACTATTTTTGTGTCATACCTTATCTAAGTTTTTAGGCATAAAATGCTAGAAACTACACGCTTTAATATTAGTATTCCCTTTATTTTTAGAGAGTTTTTATATTCAAGACCTCATTCTTCATGTAACATAATTTCACTCTTATTTCTGTCGTGCTCTTTTGAGCATCATACAGCGCTTTCTATTACTCTTACGTTGCCGAGGTTCATATGCTTCACGTTCCTGATGGAAGCCATGCCACTGATGTTAAAGCTGTTGATCCATTCACCTTAGTATTGCATGGCGCAGCTGGTGATTTGGCAAGACGAAAAATTATTCCTGCTTTAGCACGCTTAGCACGCGATGGTTACTTGCCTGCTGAAAGCCGTATTATCTTATCGCAACGCTCAGAGCAAAGTGCGAGTGAGGCGCTTGAAGCCGTTGAGCAATTTTTAAAAGCAGCGGGCGATAAAGACGCACTCGATGTTTTGCCTTATCTTGCCCCCTATATTAAAACAGCTACCCTTACGCTTGGCACTCCCGAAGCGCGTGAGATATTAAAAAATGCAGTGCAAGGCTCGCCTGAACCTGTTGTGCATTATGCTGCGCTTCCTGCCTCAAGGTTTTTTGATTTAATTGCTTGCCTAGAACCTATACGTGACCCTGCACGGTTGCGTCTTGTGCTAGAAAAACCTTTAGGATTTGATGGTGTCGAATCAGCTGCTATTGAGCGCGCCGTTGCTGAGGTGCTTGATGAATCTCAAGTCTACCGTATTGATCATTACCTCGGGAAGCAAGCGGTTCAAAACTTATTGGCGTTACGTTTAGGGAATCGGATTTTTGAACCTCTTCTCACACGCGAACATGTATCGCACGTTCAAATTACGGTTGCCGAAGATTTAGGCGTAGAAGGCCGCGCAGGCTTCTATGAACAGTCGGGCGCACTGCGAGACATGGTACAAAGCCATATGTTACAATTACTTGCAACTGTTGCCATGGAACCTCCCGTATCATTAGAAGCTGATGCATTGCGAGATGAAAAGCTGAAAGTTTTACGCTCTTTAAAAGTTCCCTCGATTGCCGGTGCCTCTGAAATTGTAACGGGTCAGTATGTTTCAGGCCATGTACTAGGGCAACCAGTACCAGCCTATCGTGATGAAAAAGGAGTAGCCCCTAACTCTCTTACTGAAACATATGTAGCGCTTCGTACTGAAGTACAAACATGGCGCTGGGCTGGCGTTCCTTTTTTATTGCGAACGGGTAAGCGCATGCCAGAACGCTCTGCTGAAATTGTGGTGCAATTTAGAGACGTTCCGCGCAAATTATTTGAACCTGTTGGAGGTACCTGGGCAGGTAATCGTCTGGTTATTCATTTGCAACCAGAAGATTTTCTTGAATTACATTTGCTGGCTAAAGCGCCAGGTGAACGGGAGCGTTTGCGGCCTGTGGCGCTAGATCTAGACTTTTTTAACACATGGCGAATTCCCGTTCGCGATGCTTATGAGCGTTTACTCACCGATATTTTACGAGGCAGACTCAATTTATTTTTACGGCGCGATGAAGTTGCAGCGTCTTGGAAATTTCTTGATCAAGTTCGTAACGATATCGCAGCACATGGCTTAAGACCTGCCCCTTATTCAGCAGGAACTTACGGCCCAGCCGCTGCCACAGCCCTGGCACTACGCGCTGAAGCCATGTGGGCTGAAGACATTCGTTTAGGATAATTTCATGATTTTATTTTGTGGCTATTTTTGGTTATTTATCAGCCATGCTTGAACGCGTTCGCCAATGTCTACCCGCCCTTTCTCCTGCTGAAGCGCGGGTAGCACAATTATTACTAGAACACCCGCACGCCTTTGTTCGTACACCTGTTGTGGAACTTGCACGAAAGTCGAAAGTAAGTGCGCCTACCGTTGTACGTTTTTGCCGCTCAATGGGCGCTCAAGGCTTACATGATTTTAAATTACTGCTAGCGGCAGCATTGTACGGAAATACCTCTAGCGCCCACCCGCTAGTCGATGAGCATGATTCCCTTTCAAGTCTTACTCAAAAGGTAATTGAAGGCGCAACACAAGCCCTTCGCTCTATTGTTCTTACTCTTAATACTACGACTGTAGATAAAATTATCTCGGCAATGCTGCTGGCTAAACGTATCGATTTTGTAGGTGTTGGGCAATCATCGTTAGTAGCTCAAGATGCTCAACAAAAGTTATTTCGCTTTGGTATCGTTTGCAGTGCCTATAGCGATGCTGCCATGCAGGTTATTAGCGCCTCTCAGCTTCATAAAGATGATTTACTTGTACTTATTTCAGCAGGCGGACGCAGCCCTGAACTCTTTGAAGCATTGAAAGTTGCCCGAAAAAGAGGGGCTTATGTAGCCTCTATTAGCCCTTCTGACAGTAAAGTTGCGCGCTTATCAGACTGGGCCTTATACGCTGAACCGATGGATGATCCTAATATTCATCTACCTATGCTTAGCCGCTTACAGCATTTAGCGATTATTGATATTATTGCCGTTGCACTCGCTCAACGTTTAGGAAAAACCGGTAGAGAACAGCTTAAGTATACGAAAGAAGTGTTAGCTGAAAGGCGTAAAGGAATTCTTTAGCTGTGAATTTGCTGTCGGCAGTTTCAAATATAAAGTGGCCCAATGATTAAGATGAGCAAACTGTATTATTCAATACATCTCTTAGAATATATGCCTAAACCGCTTTATTATCTCAATAATATGATCGTCATAGTATCTGTCATTTACACGTTAAAACAGCAATCTGCCTAACCAGCTTTGCTGAATATGTATTAGGCATCTTTCTTTTTTAAAAAAGATGCCAGTAGTGGATTACAATATTTATTACAACGAAAATGCCTCAGTAGTTTCGCCGACTACTTTTTTTCTAGCACTTCCCTGCTGTATTAAACTTTTCTGAAGATTCATCATCTCTTCCCCCAAGGCATCGAGCTGCTCTGCATTCAGTAGTTTTTTTACTTTAGGAAATAGATGCTCTTCTTCTTCCTTGTGATGATGTTCCGCTTGCTCAGTTAACACCTTTAATTTAGGTTCAAATGTCGTTTCTTCAGGATTTAATGCCACTAAATCAGCCAACAATCGTTTAAGGGATAAATGCTCCTCAAGCGACTCTAACAAGATATCTTCTGTGCGTACATTTTTGACAGCAGGATAAAATACCTGCTCTTCCGATGCTATATGTACGGTTAATTCATCTCCCGCTTTTGAAAAGAGCTGAGTAATATTTTCTTTATTTTTCTCTTTAAGCGTTTGACTAAGTAAAGCCTCAAGCGAACGATGCTGTTTGATAAGAAGTTCTATTGCATTCATTTTTCTTTCCCTTACGTTATTAACTATAAATATTATTATAGATATTCACTACTTCAGAGCATAACCAAACATTTTATTATTAAAAAAATACAATTTATACAGCATAGAAATGACGCAGTTGAACTCACTCAATACATGGCAATGCCCGTAGCAAAAGGAATAAGGCAGGTTGCCGTAACACTTAGAGAAACCAAAGGTATTTCTATAGCACATAGTGTGCTTGTTTAAAATGCATCATGCAGCCTGCACGATTTTACATAACGTCTTTATACAAAATATCTTATTTTTATGACAGTAGTTTCATTTTATTTTTCCGATACTCTAACTAGAGGATGAAAATCTCATAATTTTTCATTCATTTCAATCACTAAGATAGATTTAATACCTTTTTTCTTTCACAGTAGCCTCTAATTTTTGGCCTAAAACACTTTTATCATGTGAGGATTTAGAGGTATTGATATTAAGTTTTGATATCAAGGTAATTAAAAATAAACCGGTGTTAATAAATCATGAAAACTCCTGCTAAGCATCCCCAAGAAGAAGCGCGTTTAATTACGTTATTCGACTATAAAATCCTTGATACCCAAGCTGAACAATCTTTTGATGATTTAACACGACTCGCAAGCTATGTTTTTCAAACACCGATTGCACTTATCAGCCTCATTGATAACTATCGCCAATGGTTCAAATCTGCTGTTGGACTACAAGCAAAAGACACCCCTCGAGAATTAGCTTTTTGTGCCCATGCCATTCTTCAAAAAGATTTTTTTGTTATCGAAAATGCCCTTACAGATCCTCGTTTTAGTGATAACCCTTTAGTTACCCATGCTCCCAATGTAACCTTTTACGCAGGAGCACCTTTAATCGCACCTAATGGTCTTCCTTTAGGCACTCTATGTGTTATTGATACAAAACCACGCACAGCTGATCCTAAACAACTTGAAGCACTCAAAGCACTATCTCACCAAGTGATTAGCCAGATGGAGCTGCGTATTAAACTCCTTCAAATAGAAGCTCAACATCAGGCCTTAAATAAAGCACACCTAGAAACAGAACGCGCACTAAAAAGCAAAACAATATTCTTATATACATTTAGCTATGATTTTTATGAGCAAATTAATGGAATAGTAGAGCTTTCAGGCGCTATAAAAAATACTCCTTTTATTGAAGAACAAAGCTCGCTGAATGAGCTTATTTATTCGCTCAGCCATTCATTATTAGATGTATCGCACGATGCATTAGATTATTCACGCATTGAAGCCAATGCCGTTCAAATAATGAATGCATCTTTTTCCCTACAAGAAACATTATCAACTATAGAGCGAATATTGCACCCCTTAGCAGAAAGCAAGGCTCTCTCCTTCAATATTTTGATTGCTGATGATGTGCCAGACACATTAACAGGAGACATCAAACGATTAGAGCAAATACTGCGCTGTCTTGGGCAAGAAGCGATTCGTTTTTCAAAACAAGGAGAGATATGTATCGAAATTTCTCGAGCCGATAATCAAATCGAATTTTTAATAACCGATTCAGGCGACGCCATTGCTCCACAGTTTTGGACAGATTTATTTGAACTCCATACTGAGGTAGAAACTTCCTTTACCTATCCAGCTGCTAATGCTACACAACGTGGTCAAACGCTTGGTTTAAGTAGAGCGACCAGTAAAAAGCTTGCCCAACTTATGAAAGGAGATCTGATGTTAATAAAATCAACGATTGAATCAACGCAGTTTTGTCTGAGTTTGCCCTTAATTAAAGACTTGAGTAGGTCTTTTTAACTCTGTTAGGGCTTATTTAGAGAACGCGCTATGACATCTGCGCAACCCTTATTCGTGCCTGTATATGCCTAAATGCCCAATCTAACTATCTCTGGCGTTAATTTTATACGTGCTGTAAATACGGTACATCATCACCCAATAATAACCAAAACCTTTATGAGGTAATTTATGTTTGATATTTTTGGCTCGAATGCGATCAAAAAGCTTGAGCACACAATTTCTGAAAAAGATACTCTGATCCAAACGCAGAAGGAACAGCTTAACGCTGCTGCCAAATTAAACAGTGCTGTTGATAATGTTGAAATCGCCATGATGATGGTTGATAAAGATTTTATTGTTACCTATGTCAATCAAGCCAGTAAAGACTTATTTACAAAAAATATTGAAGAATTTAAGAAGATATGGCCTGGTTTCAATCCTGAAAAAATCGTAGGCACTTGTATCGATATATTTCATAAAAACCTTGCTCATCAGCGCCAAATGTTAGCTGACCCCTCTCGGCTGCCTTTTCGTACTGATATTGAGGTCGGGGTGCTTCAGATTTCGTTATGTGTTACAGCCAGCTATGACGCAGAGGCTCAGTATTGCGGAAACATATTATCATGGACAGATATAACGCAAATACGTAACAATCAAGGACAGGTAGCTGCAATTAACCGATCACAAGCCACCATAGAATTTGATTTAGATGGAAAAATACTGCATGCCAATGACAATTTCTTGAAAGCCATGGGGTACTCCCTGGATGAGATTATTTATCAACATCATAGTATATTTGTAGACCATAATTATCAGCGAAGCCATGAATATCAAGCCTTTTGGCAAAAATTAAAAAAAGGCGAGCCTGATATGGGTGTATATAAGCGCCTTGGGAAAAATGGGCGTGAAGTATGGATTCAAGCCAGTTACAACCCTATTCTTGATGGAGAAGGTCGCCCCTATCGAGTAATTAAATATGCTACGGATATTACCGAGCAGAAAGTCAAAACAGCCGATTTTGAAGGGCAGATTGCTGCTATTAGCAAATCACAAGCCGTCATTGAGTTTGATATGACAGGTAAAATTTTATATGCTAACGATAACTTCTTAAACACTCTAGGCTATACGCTTCAAGAGATTAAAGGTAAACATCACAGCTTATTTGTTGAGGCTGCTTATAGTCAAAGTCATGAATACCGTCATTTTTGGGAAAAACTGGCCCAAGGCGAATATGATTCCGCTCAATATAAACGTATTGGCAAAGGCGGCAGAGAAGTATGGATTCAGGCTAGCTACAATCCCATTTTTGATTTAAACGGAAAGCCTGTCAAAGTCGTTAAGTACGCAACAGATATTACAGCAAAAATTAATGCCGAAACTATCCTTAGGCTTCTCATCGAAGAGATTAGCCAAGTGATGGCCTTAGTTGCCAAAGGTGATCTGAGTAGCACGATTAAAAATACTTATGAAGGCCCCTTAGGCCAGCTTAAAGATTGCATTAATACCACGATTACAACACTTGAAAACGTGATTGATGACGTGGCTTATGTCATGAATAGAGTTTCAGAAGGTGATCTTACCGAATTCATTACGAATGAGTATGAAGGCTCTTTTGATCAGCTTAAAGAATATATTAACAATACACTGACGCAACTTTCACATGTAGTGATGGAAGTTAATTCAGGAACCGATGTCATTGCGGATGCAACCGCAGAAGTGAATGCAACCGCGCAATTGCTAGCTCAGGCTTCTAGCGAGCAGGCCGCCAGCGTTGAAGAAACTAGTGCCTCGCTAGAAGAAATGACTGCCTCCATCGCCCAAAATACTGAGAATGCTAAAATTACTGATGGCATGGCAATGAAAGCTTCGCAAGAAGCCACTGAGGGCGGAGAGGCAGTAAAAGCTACGGTTGAAGCCATGAAACAAATCGCTAAAAAAATAAGTATTATTGATGACATTGCCTATCAAACAAACCTATTAGCGCTTAATGCCGCGATTGAAGCAGCACGTGCTGGTGAGCATGGCAAGGGGTTTGCAGTGGTGGCGGCTGAGGTCAGAAAACTGGCGGAACGTAGCCAAGTGGCTGCTCAAGAAATAGAAACCGTTGCCAGTAACAGTGTAGCATTAGCTGAAAAAGCTGGAAAACTTCTTGATGAGATGGTACCTAATATTAAAAGAACATCAGACCTGGTGCAGGAAATTTCAGCTGCCTCAGAAGAGCAATCTTTAGGGGTAGGGCAAATCAATACCACTGTTATTCAATTAAATAATATTACCCAACAGAATGCATCGTCGTCTGAAGAACTGGCTGCAACAGCTGAAGAAATGCGCAGCCAGGCAGAACAACTACAACAAACCATGTCTTTTTTCAAACTTAATCATACCGATAACGACAGCCAAGAAATAATCTCTAAACCCCTAAAAAACCGACAACCCTCCAAAACCCTAAAAACATCTAAACCTAAGTTAGGTAGCACCAAATCTACCCATGAAACTCAAAAGCCATCGAGGGGCAGTAAAACCCTCGCCACCAAGCAAAGTTATTTAGGGGATATTGATGAATCTGAGTTTGAGAAGTATTAATATCGTTAATGAGTCGCCATGACTACTGACATCATTTTAATGCCGGGTGAATGCTATATAGGGGATGAAAATTACCGCATTCGCACTTTGCTCGGCTCATGTGTCTCTATTACACTCTGGCATCCTAAAATGAAGATAGGCGCTATGTCTCATTTTCTTTTGCCATTACGTGGTGATAAAACCGTACTTGAACTTGATGGTCGGTATGCTGATGAAGCCATGTGGCTTTTATTAAAAGACTTACTCAGTATGAATGTTCCCCCTACGCAATGCGAAGCAAAGATCTTCGGAGGGGGCAATATGTTTCCTCAACAAACACGCTCTGAACGATTTAATGTAGGGCAACGCAATGGTGAAGCAGCACGCAGCTTATTGCGTGCTTACAAAATTCCTATTGTTTCTGAAAATCTGTTTGGTACAGGGCATAGAAAAATCATCTTTGAAATAAGCAGCGGTGCAGTTTGGACGCGCTTAGTTGAACCTTCACCGCTGCCAGACATCAAAAAAAATATATGAACGTTTTAATCTGATTCGCTTCCAATAAAATACTCTTCTACACTCTGTCATTTTTAGCGTACTTCGCAACTCACGCTAGCTGATTGCTTATTTGCGGTTGCGCCTGGCGAAGAACTCGAAACAGAAAAGGCAGGAGGCGGCGTAAACTGAATACCAGGATTAGCAGGCAATACAACGGGAGGTTGTACCAGCGTTGCGGTATAACCAAACTGACCGCTCGTGAAACTTTGTGTACCGCCTTGATTGCTGAGATGAATCATTCCATCTAACACTTGAACATAAAGGCCTGGCGCACGCGCCCCAGCACTTGGAACCGCTGATGGTAACCCAAATGATGCTGGAGCTTGAGCTAAACGCATCAATGGCGCAGCATCGTTAAGTGATGCATACTCGTCCCCCTGCTTCATCAGAAACGTTTGTAACTTATCAGAAGAAGAGGTTGCTTCTGCTGTATGCGCATAAGTTGCCACTGCTACAGAATCAGATTCTGGTGGAATATATTCGGCAATAAAAATAGTGCCGCGAATACCTATCGTTGCTGTCGGCGTATTCACACTAACCCGCTCTTTGTTACGCTTCCCCAACAAACCTGTCACCGCGCGTAAGCCTCCCTTAATAAGATTAAATACCGCACTGTCACCCTCTGGCTTTGCTTCATCAAACGAAAAACTATTAATTTTAATTTGCGAGTTAGGCCGTAAAGTCATTTCACTGTTATCAATGAATTTAATACGCGCATAGGTATTTTTTTCGCTTATCAATGTATCGCCTTGCTCAACCTCTGACTTTTGCGCGAGAATTTTTACGGTGCCATCATCTTTTTTTGCAAGCAATGGGCCGCTGAGATTCGTTACATTACCCGCCTTTTGGCCTGCCCAACCTGACATGGATACAAGCACCAGACACCCTGCACTAATTGCAATACATTTTTTTAGCGACATCATTTTTTTTCGCTCCGCTGGTTTCAGTCGTCGTGTTTTTGGCATCTTTCTTAGTGCTTGATGCATCGTCTTTCTCGCTTTTATCCGTCGTGCTAGAAGACCCTGTACTTGTCGTCTCTTGTTGAGAGGAAGAAGGTGCTGTAGCAGTAGTTGATGTAGGTGTAGAGTTCGTTGGAGCCAGTTGAGTGACAGCCACGGTTGAACTATTGATTGCTGTCACCGTTGAGTTCAACGCCACTGCTACCGGAGACGTAGGTGTATTTACTTGCGTTTGCACGGGTGGTAGCACTGTATTACACCCCGCCAATGTTGGTGTTATCGTGCATTGGCTTACGGTAGGTAAGACGACACTGCACCCTGCAAGCGTTGGCGTGGTTGTACATTGGCTTAACGTTGGTAACACACTCGTGCAACCTGGCAATGTTGGAGTTGTCGTGCATTGGTTCACCGTAGGTAACACGATACTGCACCCCATCAGGGTCGGTGTGGTTGTACATTGGCTTAATGTTGGCAATACAGAACTACAACCAGAAAGCGTAGGAGTAGTGATGCATTGAGTAAGTGTAGGTAAATTCAGATAGGACTGCTGAGTCACATTATTACTAATGCTTCCGTTAATCGTAATTGCATCACCAGCCTTTAGCAGAACGTTACCACTTGTAGCGACTGCCACCCCTGTAGCAGGTTGGGTATTAATAGCGCCATTAATTGTTAATAGATTATTTTGCGCGCTTCCTGTTACCCCAGCCTCCAATGTAATCGCTCCACCCGAAAGGCATTGAACAGCACCATCGACTGTAAGTGTATTATCTGTTTGAAGGCTAATATTACCGGTATCCGCTAACACTGTTTTTCCTGATGCCACGCGTAAAGGGCCAGTAGTTTTAATCGTGATATTTCCGCCACTTCCTAATGTGTTTTGCGCGATATTTTGAAGGAGCAAAGCACCCGTATTGGTAATATTAATATCTGTTTTGGTAGGTGTTTGAATGGCTGTATTAGCCCCTAAATTAGCCGCGGTTAATGCACCTACTTCTGTTATCAACGGGGTTCCATTGCCAATGCCATCATTTGCAATTAAATTTAAACTTGAACCGATGATTCTTCCCGCATTTTGAGAAATTGCACCGCCTGCCATTAATGTTACGTTGCCTGACTCAGCCTGAATGGATGCATTTAGATTCAGATTTCCTGGGCTAGGAGAAGATGAAATACTCTCATTAACGGGGGTCGATGTTCCTGACACTCCAGCAGGAACATAATAAGCTGTACTGAAACTCTTTGGTAAAAGGTTACCCGTGGTACCGCTTATAGCTGTAGAACTTGTCGAAACGGCAGCACCATTAGCAAGAGTAGCAGCACCTGCTACTACGCTGATGGAGCCGCCTGAACTCGACACAGCTCCATCCAGGTTTACATCACGCTCGGCTTTCAGATAAATATCACCCGCCTGCGTCGATACTGTATTTCCTGAAGCAAGCGTTAACTTTCCGCTGGTATTGATATTTATATTACCGTGGCTTCCCGCGGTGCTTTGTGCGATAGTTTGAAGAGCCAACAGCGCTTTATCATTGGTAACATTAATATCTGTCGTTGCACCAGAATTAGTGGCTGACAGCGTATCAACCTGTGTTGTTAACGCGTTATCATGGCCAATGCCTCCCTGAGCTATGGTGCTTAAACTCGAGCCGATAATACGACTACTATTATTACTGTTACTGCCGCTGCTGCTAATGCTTTGAGCAATAGCACCGGTAGCAGCTGTTAGTGTAACGCTACCTGCCCCGGCATCAATCAATTCATTGATGTGAATATCGCCTGTACGGGCGGTCAGTGACACATTCCCATTATGGGTAGTAACTCCACTTAAACTATAGGTATATGGCTCGACGTTATCGCTTAGCGTAGTCACCGTTAGTCCGTTGGCATTCACAAAGCTGAAATTTCCACCTTGCGTCTCAGCTACCAAATTACTCACTTCATTATTCAAATTCAAATTAACCAACCCGCCAGCGCTCACGCCTAAATCTTGTAACTTAATGACTCCTTCTTGAGTAATATTGCCACCGCTCAACAACCCAATACGCGTTGTTACACCATGGTTAATATCAGTCACTGCATGCGTATTCGAATCAGTGATACCAACCACATGAATATCGCCGGCTCCTTTACTTGCTTCGTCGTTACCGATACCAATCGTTGGTGCAGCGATTTGATATAAATTCATCACATTCAAGCAGGGGGCAACATTGCACACTGAAGAACCTACGGTAATATTTCTGCCAGAAGTAGCAGGATGAATATCAACAAGCGTACCCGATACACCATTATTTAACGCCAGCGAATCTGCTTGTAGCTCTCCCCTACCGCCACCTCCACTGATTGGTTGATGAATACTGAGTGTTTTTCCTGGGCCAGTTGCCAGTTTAAAATCTTGATCATGGGTATTAATACCATTCACTTCAAAAAATGGCCCTGCAATATCCATATCAATAGCGCTATAGAGCTTGAGTATATTTTTTACGGTGGAACCAGTTGAACCGGCAGGCTGTAAATCGGCAGCAAATTTGCCAATCTCATTGCCGTTTTCTGCTAAAAGAATCGACCCCATACTCTTTACTACCAAGGCTCCCCCATGCGTATTAATCGTACTTCCTACTGTCTGATTAATACCTAAAGGTGAATCTGATATCAGTTTAATGGTAGCTGTAGAAGGCGCTGTTATACCTGACACATTATCTACATTACTAATCGTCAATAGATTCGCTGAACGGTATTGAAAATCTCCACTCGTGCTACTCCCTGACACCACTCCGGTTGGATTTGCTTCAATGAGGCTTACCGTAGCGCCATTTGCTGACACTGCAGGCAGGCCAATAAGAGCATTTGCCTGCTGCGTAATCGCGGCGCCTGATGTTAAATGTAAGGCGGTAGAAATATGCTCCAAAGCCTGCCCAGGGGCTGAGCTAAGGGTAGATTGAATATCAATTGCACCGCTATTGGCATTACCAAGTTTCAATACACCGGCTGTCACGTTATTTAGCGCAGAACCTGATAGCTCTAAAGCATTTGTATCGGTATTGATCGTATTTGTATTACCACCAGTAGTGTTAGCCAATGTACCTAGATGAATGGGTATTGACGCATGTGGTAAAAGGCTTACTACGCTAGTACCAGCATTGATCTTACCTAACAGCGACATCGTATCTGCCTGTAAGGTAACTGCGCCGCCCTCTGAATAAATTAAGGAATTAAAAGGCAGGTAAATCAAAGCATTCGCATCGGTTGTATGAAGAGTAACCGATCCACCCTTTGTAAGAATCGGTTGATAGGGTGCAATTGCTATTCCACCTGCCGCGCTAATTTCTACATTACCGTTATTGGTAACAAGCTGCGAATGGATCGCAATACCTTGACTACTAGCATTAGAAATAAAAATACCCTGACCGCTGGCAGCCTGTTGCACGGCATACCCTGCATAGCCTCTATCATCCAATGATAATGGTGTCACGCTATTACTGATTCGAATCGGCCCATTACCTGTATTTAACGCATGCAAAGAGTTAACTTGAGTATGTATGCTATCGCTATTGGTAGCGCCACGCATGCCTGACACAGCAAGCATCGTCAGCTCGTTAGCATATACAGGTTGGGTAGCTTGAGCGGTAATATCGCCCGCCGATACCAACGTGATATTCCCTGCGTTACTCAAATTTCCTCGTGTATCCAGAGACCCGACAAACGATAAAGAACCGGTTGCAGACCGAGCTGAAATATTTCCCCCTTGCGCTGACACACGAGGCGTAGTCGTTACACCAACAAGGCTAATATTGCCCGTAGCATCTAATACTACCTGCCCTCCTTCTGTCGTTAATTTACCGGCACTGATAGAAGCAGCCTGAGGCGCGTTTCCTGTTCCTGTTTGAAGCGTTATCGAGCCTGGCCCTTGCGTTTTAAATTCAAGGTTTGAGGCATCATGACTACTCAATAAATTGATACCGATTGATCCGCTAGCGTCTGTTGATGCATTACGCGTTCGCATCGTTAAATTAGAATACATTGGCAGCGTGACGCGATTCGAGAACGAACCGGCTACATTAATATAATCCGTCGCTTCTAATACGATATTGGTTCCTGGGGTCATGCCCTCAAGTTCAGATTGATAAATATTAGATACACCTGTACTACTGATGTCGCTGTCTGAAAAATTAATGGTGCCTGGAGTTTGTGAACCCTGAAACGTTGTCGTGCCATCGGAAACATTTCTTCCATCGCCTGTGCCACCAACAATCGTAATTGTTGCTGGATCAAGCAGCAGTGTTCCGCCTTTACTGTTCTCTTTATCTGCTTGAGCAGTTACATCTACTTTTGCATGAAAGTCCAGTTGTTTTTTACTTGAGGTTTCAACAAAACCGCCAGTACCGTTTAGCTTTCCACCTCGCGCTGAAAGGCTGCCATTCACTCGGGTTAACTCATCTGACCAGACAATGATTTTTCCGCCATCGCCTTGTTGAATAGCATCGGCCTTGATGATGGCATTTTGATCAACATAGGTGCGGGCGGCATTTTTTATCTCTGCATTTTCACCATGAACATCACCGCCGATGAGTACCGACCCTCCTCCTGTTTGTCCACTAGCATCAACCTCGGTATCACCAGCAAGCCCTACACGGTTACCCAGAACATGAATCTCTCCACCTTTGCCTGCACTGGTAGCCAATGTCTTACTTCCCTCTTCAAGCAATGTATCTTTAGTGGCTTTAAATACTATCTTTCCATTTTCGCCCACCACAGCACTATTTGCATTCACCGTACCGCGCTGCTTGATCAATGCCCCGTAGATTCCTGTTTTGCCGCCTTGCGTAATAATTTGCCCTAAGTTAATCGCTGTGTTTTCTGGCGCACTAACCACCACATGCAAATCAGGATTTTTGGAATCCACCAGTTGAACGCTATGCCCCGCTGCTAATAACACTTCACCTTTAGGCGAGTTAATAATGCCGCTGTTTTCAACATTCGGTGCAATCAGGTATACATGCCCTCCTGTAGGAGTAGTAATCACCCCTTGGTTTTCAAGATTGCCAGCGCTAGCGCCTGCCTTAAAATGAAGCCGACCTGATAAAAAATCTTCATTACTGATACTTAATGTAGACGCCACCAAACCATTCACATCAATTTGCGCGCCTTGCCCGAACACTACACCGTTTGGATTAATAAGAAATACGCGCCCATTCGACTGCAGAGCACCCAAAATATGGGAAGGATTTTGGCCTACGATACGATTCAATACACTGCTAGAGCCATTTTGCTGTGTGAATCGTGTAATTTCGCCAGGATTAATAGAAAAATTCTGCCAGTTAATAATCGAACCAGGGGAATTAGTAATCGATAAAAGATTGCCCTGCTTCGAAAAACTGACTTGCCCATTCACCACCTGTGCATCAGCTGGGTTAGCCCATGCCGTGTTAGCGTTAAAACATCCGGCTATCAGTAACGGTAATAGTTTGCGACGAAAGCTTTTCCACGTTTTTACGTTCAAGGAATCACCACACTCGGCGTTTTTTCTCATGCTCTTGCTCCTGCACTGGAGGCATTTGTAAAGGCGGTAGGGATAGTAGAAGTTACGACCTTGGGTTCCCTCTGCGTGGGACGCCCCGCGTTATAGCAACTTGCCGTACTGCTTGTACTGTCTGCATTGCTATGCGGGGCATCCCATGCCTTGATAGAACCCAACGGCGTAACTTCTAATTTAAATAGGTAGATTGTGAAGCTACTATCTAATACGCCAATCCCAAGCGAAAATGTACTCGATCACTCCCCTTATTCTTCGTTCCGCCCGCATCGACGACGCGTCCGTAGTCCATTTGCAACGTTAAGTATTTATCCATCACTAATCGCCACCCTAATCCAACACTACTGATTGAAGCATGCGCTTGTTCGCCAGGAAGCGGATCATTCCGCGAAACGCGTGCAGCATCATAAAATGCCAGCAGCCGGCATTGCGTAGCCACTTTTTGTACTCCTACACACAGATTAGGCGTGTAGAGTTCAGCTGTTGCCATATGGCCTTTATCATCCGATAGTTCACGCTCTGTAAAACCGCGCACTGAACTTGCTCCGCCTGCGCCAAATTGCTCACCGGGAACCAAACTATCTGGCGTATATTGCCCGCTAAACCCTAGGCGCACCTGCCAGTTATTCGCTAAGGCACTACTATAGTTAATCGCGTACCGCAGCAATCGATAGGTTGATGAGGCACCTGAACGAACACGATTAAAATCGGCCTCGCCTCCCCGATCACCACCCGGAATATTGCGCATAGCGGTTAATGAAAATGCTGTTTCGCCTGTTGCCAGAGGCCATGAGCCTGCATAACTTACACTGAGAGGATGTACCGTTATATCATTGCCCAGCGGTACGCCCTGCAATTGCAAATTATTCTCATACGCTTTGTAATCGAGGCCATAAATCAGCTTCGACTCTAAATTTCCTAGTCGCTTTAAATTTTGATTGTAGCGGCTGCCCACCGTGGTACCCTGACCACTCACCTGCAAATTAAATAAACCTGCTGCTACTGACCCTGAATCAACATCTGAATAATTGGCAAAAAGATCAATCGAATCACCTAATGCATACAAAGGAATATGATAGCCAGCCCCGTAAATACTAACTTTGCTGGGGTTTTCAAGTGCAGTGGTATATTGCACGCTCAACACATGATCAAGATTTGCCACATTGGCATGCTGATACAAGACGGTAAAACGAGAGTTTCCTGTGCTTTTATTACCGGTATTATCTAGGCTGGTAGAAAGTCGCCATGCCTTTTCATCAGTGATCTTTAAAACAGCATCGATCTCGCCTTCTTTATCATCGCTTTGTAGATGAAGGCTCGTTTTCTTTGATGGGTTTTCATTCGCCATCCTAAGGCTAGTAGATACCTTTTCGATATTAGGCGTCTCACCCTCGCGCAACCCAGGCAGGCTATGGCGGATATTGGCTTCATTGAAAACCTGGTTACCCTCTACCTTTACTTTACCAATACGGGTTTCAACCACCTGAAATCGTACAACCCCCTGATTTAGTTCTTGTTCAGGCAATGCCACTTGCACAACACTATAACCAAGCTGGTGATAAGCGCCCTCTAGCGCTTCTAAAGCGCGCTGCACATGACCAAAATCACGTTCTTTACCCGTAAAGGGCATTAAAATGCTATCTATCGTTTGAGTAGAAAGCAATGTATTGCCCACTACTGCAAAGCGCGTAATTTCAAAGTTCTCAATACCGTTTTCAGCACTGTTTGCTACTTCGCTCGATAAAAGAAAAAATATCAACGCAGTACGTGTTATCAACCGTACTGCATTAGATTTCCCTGACTTTACATTCTTATTACTATTTAGTATTTTCATCATGCGCTATGCCAGGCTGATTTCCAGCTTGACACTATATCGCAACTTGGTGTATAGACCAAAAAACTTTAAGAGTTAGTTGCATGGCAACAACATAAGCTTTTATAAATCTCTTAAAAAACAAAGGCAAAGCTGGTTACTAGGCTTTATTTTCATCCTAATCGCTATAGCTCAAATAGTGTTAATCAATCTCTTGTTTTATCAAACCATACACTGAAATTAAACAAAAACTGCCCTCTCGTGCTAAGCTTTCACACGATGGTTTGCCTATTTTTAAAGGAATACATAAAAAGGAAGTCTATGCCAAATGCTGATAGTTTTATGAAAATGGCTTTACGCGAAGGTAGAAAAGCGCTTCCTGCCTGTTTGCCGAACCCGCCAGTAGGTTGTGTACTTGTTAAAAATGGTGAAATTATTGCAACCGGATACACCCAACCGCCCGGCGAGTATCATGCTGAAGCGATGGCTTTATCAACAATTTCTGATGATCTTTCTGATGTCACTGCGTATGTCACACTCGAACCATGTTCATTTCATGGGCGCACACCGTCTTGTGCAAAAGCACTAGTAGCGCGTGGTATCAAACGCGTAGTAGTCGCTATGTTAGACCCTGACCTTCGTAATGCAGGTAAAGGCATTGAGATTTTGCGTGAGGCCGGAATTGAGGTAGAACTAGGCGTCTTAGAACAAGAGGCTTTTTCTGATCTAAAATCTCATTTAGCATTGGCAGCCAATACTTCTACAACGCTGAATAGTTAATGTACTGTTTCGTTTTTCTTTACTAGAGTGCATCGTTACAAGTTAACGAAAGCAAGCTTTCGTTAACTTGTAATTGGCTTGCAACATGCGCTCTCAGAATCTAACACCGCTAGCTTCTGTCATTAAACTCTAAACTAAAAATGTTTAACCACATACAAAACCTGATTCTTTAAGCTGAATCTCTTACTTGCACAGTAATATTCGCCACGCTTAAACAGGAGTTCGCGCAATCGTAAACCACTCTTTCGCTAAAGACAAAGCGGTTGAAGAAGATCTTATTGAAGTTGGTTTTAAGCATGACTCAAATTGTGTGAACAGTTGAGCAATGTTTTCAGCCATATTCTTACTAGGTTGCTGTATATACTGATGTATTAAATATAATAAGGTAGCTTGTAAGGTATCAAATACAGGCAGCGGTGCTGAATAATGAGCGTGATGTATATCTTTTTCTGCATTATTCTGGCTACTTAATTTTTGCCACTGCGGCTCAATATAAGCAATCACTGCAAAAATTTCAGCATCATTGTTACTTAAAGGCTCAGACAATAAAACTTTTAAATGGCGATCAGTCAATTGAGCAAGTTGTAGAGTAGGTGAAGCACTATATTTGGTCATTAAATACAAAATAACGTTTACCATATGCGTATTTAAAACCTTTTCTGAAACACTCTTACTCTCAAGCCCAAAAAACTTAACGCATAAAGCCTTTAAACGAGCGCCCAAAATTTGTTTAAGGTCGATTTGCATAGTATTCATGGTTATTCTGCTTATCGTTTTATCTAATCCTTCTATCTTAAACAGTAGATGATTAGTGAACATTTAATGATACGTGTAGTAGCAATCTACCACACCCCCCACAAATGTTAATGATAATCATTCTCATTTAAAATGTAAAGGAGTTAATCAGCGAATTATTCACTGGTCATGAAATATATGATTTAGATCATTAGAATTAACTGACAACGCAAGCAACTTAATTAGCTCAGCTGGTTACGTGTTTAATTGAAAAGGCTGTTAGGTTTTTTCTTATGCCAGTAGAGCTTTACATTTTGGGCAAATTTTAGGATTGAGAATAAGCCCGCGCTCATATTTAAATCCGCTGCTACCAACTGAAAAACCACTGGTCATTGGTATAGTGTTGCATTTAGGACATCGATAGTACTTATTAATAGCGTGGGTAATAAACCCTATTGAAAGCATAAACATAAAAAAGCCAGCGAAAACTATGATTGTTTTGCCAGTGATTTGTTTAATTGAGATTTGCTCAGAGCTAAGCAATTCAACAATACCAATGCCCACTATTCCAATTAAGACCCAAAACCGTATCGCTTGCCAAGTTCTTCGACGGCTTGCCTTGAAAAGCTTAATAGATACTTTATCTAAATCAGTCACTTTTAAGCCCACCCTAACATATTACTTACTCTCAAACGTCGTTACCCCATCCCAATCATCGCCAAGAGAAGTCTGCTTATAAACCTCAATACGCCCCAAATACATTGAATACAACTCTTCTTCAGGGTAAGCGCTGTGAAGTGTCTTTAATAGTTCTTCAGCCTGCTCCCATCGTTGAGAACGAATATTGTTAAGTGCCTCATGCCACTGCTCAAGTATATGGCGCATGGGTGCTTCAAGTTCAGTTTCGAGAGCAATGGGTTCAAATATCGGCACGGGTCTATTTTTACCCTTCACTCTTACGCGATCTAATTCTCTATAGGCATATTCTGGTGCTGCAAGCTTGGTGGCTTCGCCCACTACAATGCCGACTCCATACACTTTAGTAATACCTTCCAAACGCGAAGATAAATTAACTGCATCGCCCATCACCGTGTAAGCGCGGCGAATTTTAGAACCCATATCGCCTACGCGCATTTGCCCTGTATTTAGCCCAATACCAATTTTTAATGGGGGCCACCCACGCGCAATAAAATCTTGATTGAGCAACGTTGCTGCACGGTGCATTTGCAGTGAAGTAGCCACTGCATACGAGGCATGATTCGGTAATGTTAGCGGTGCGCCCCAAAATGCCATCACTGCATCACCAATATATTTATCTAAGGTTCCGCGATTAGCGCGAATCGCCTCTGACATCGCGGTTAAATACAAATTGATATATTCACGTAGTTCGTTAGGGTCTAGCCCTTCAGAAATAGTGGTAAAGCCTCTTACATCGGCAAACAATACCGTTAACTCCCGGCTTTCGCCTGCCATACTGTAGCTTTCAGGGTGCGCTGCCATTTCAGCCACCAATTCAGGCGCAACATATTCGCCAAATAAACTAACCATTGCCTGCCGCTTGCGGTATTCAAATAAATAACCCCAAGCAATATTAATCATGAATAAACTAAATACAAGCACTAAGGCTGATGCAACGGGCAGTACCCAATGCAACGATTGATACATCCAAAAATTGAATAGCATCAGCCCTATCATGGAAGCTGAGGCTAACAAAAGCGCAACCAATGGCGTAAGCGCAGGCAATAAAAGACTAAGAACTAGGCCACCTCCAAACACTTGCAGTAAATCAAACCCTATACTGAAATCTGGCTGGCGTTTGAAATCATTATCCAAAATAGAAGCGATCATATTCGCATGCATTTCGACACCGGGGTAATCTAGCCGTAAGGGAGCTGTTCGCAAATCTTTCAGCCCTGGCACGGTAGTGCCTATCAGCATTATGGTGTGCGCTAGCTCTTGCTGCGGTATTCTGCCCTTGAGCAAATCAACAGCAGACACATAGCGGAACCTTGCGCCCGCTGGCCCGCCTTTACCGCGATAGTGCACAAGCGCGGTTAAATTACGTTCTACTGGCACAGTTGTTGAATGCGCTGAATTATTATTGTTGGGGTAAACATTCTCGGAGTGAATATTTTCAGAATTAGCATTCTCTAAGCGAATGGCGTCTAAGGCACCATAGTGCTGCATGTCTTGCTCAGACATTAACGCCTCTTCAGCGTTTAGAAACACAGGGGTAACGGTGGTAGCGCCTAATGCCACTCGGGCAGTCGCAAGCGCCAATGATTCATAATAACGCTTATCAACTTGCGCTAATAATGGCAGTCGACGAATCACGCCATCTGTATCAGGGGTAGGGTTCATAAACCCGCCTGCTCGGGCAGCCTGCTGTAATAAAGGCAAATTGGCGCTATAACTCTTCCATAACAATGCGTCTACCGTATGCCCATTCAGTTTTTCAGTTGTAAAAACAGGTTTTGGTAATAATCCCTTCTGAATAGCGCCTTGCTCGTTAGAAAGGTAGTAACCCAATACCACCGGCTGCCCTTTAATTGCTGCCGCAAGACGCCCATCGTAATCAAGCATAAGCTTTAATGATGGCAGCCGCTCACCAAAGGCCGGAACATTTTTAAATTCCTGCATTGCTAGTGCTTCAAGTGTGCTGTAGCCCGAACTGGTATCGGGTTCTGCAAAGACCACATCAAACGCGATTGCTCTGCTCTTATAATAGACAGCCAGTTTATCAACTAAATCAGCAACGATATTCCTGCTCCAGGGCCAACGCCCTACTTCTGCCAAACTTTTTTCATCGATATTTACAATAACAATCCGCTTGTCTAACTTTGCTGGTTCAAGCAGTGTTCGCATATCATAAATCAGCAGATCAATACGGTCAGTTATGCTGTTAGCTAAGGGAGAAGGAAAAACATTAAGCACCTGCGCGCTGGCGAAACAAGTAAGCGCTAAACCCAGTGCCCACCGAATGCCGTATTTAGCAAGGGCTACACGCAGAGTGTGCAGAACACGCAGTTTAGCCATATGTTTATACAACCTGAACAGGGTCTATAAGACGCTTGGCGTATTCCACAACCATTTTTTGACGAACAAACAGTTCAAAAACCTCAGGATCAATATGATGTTTATCACGAAAGTTATCGAGCGTGTGCAATGCTTCGCTCAATGATTTTCCTGCTGCCCCTGGCTGCTCTTTTGAGGTGAGTGAAATCAAATTAATAAAAGAGGCAAATATTGTATCTACACGCTTGATTAACTCTTGCCGTGAAATTGCAATGGCAGCTTGTGAAGCAAGAGCCTCTATAAAACGCTGATCGGTTGCAGAAAACTCATGCGTCATTCCTGTTACAGGGTTTTGAGCATTAATGAGCTGCAATACCCCAATTAATTGGCCTTCGTGATCGCGCATGGGTACTGCAAGAAAAGAACGAGAAACATAATAATGCTGCTCATCAAATTGCCGCATTGCTGAAAAATCGAAAAGCTCAGAATCATACACATTGGGAATATTAACCGATTGCCCCGTATGGGCAGCATAGGCAGCTACCGAACTCAGGTTATCTTCCCCATCATTATTCAATAGTGGAATATTAGGTAAATCGATAGCACTGCCCTGTGTTCCGCCCTTATAAATGCCTAGCGAGTCATTGAAGACAATATAAAAACATAAGCTTTTTTGATCGGCACTGACACGGTAAAGAGTACCACCATCGGCATAGGTAATTTGTTTGGCTACTTCGAGAATTCTTTCAAGTAAGAGCGGAATATTATGCATATTGCCAAGCTCCACGCTTAAACCCATTAGTTGATCTAGCCGCAGTGCAATTTCGGTATGATGAAGATCCATAAACGTTCTACCCTTAAGTTTACTTTCAAGCTTCGCTCTTAAGCCTTAACCCTAAGCTCTAACCTAAGCCCAAGTCTCAAAAAATGAACTCATCGCCTCGTGTAATAGCTCGTATGAGGCGAGCACCTTTCATTGCCTCTAGTTCATTCATGATCAAATCCTCTTGCCCTGGCTTCAAGTGATAGATCAAAAAATCAACTGAATACGGCATCGCCTGAATATCATCAAGCAATGATTGCGGACAAAAATGAAACGACTTAGCAGCAAGCGCCGCCTCTGAATTGGGAAATGAACAATCAACGATGACTTTAGAGAGTTTTTTTTCTTGCGCTAACGCTTTCCATAATTCAGGTGTTGAAGCTAAATCTCCTGTAAACAAAAAACCTGAGGTATGGTTATGTATCCAATAAGCTACTGAACCCGATGTATGGTTAACCGAATAAGGCAGAATTACCCTACCGTTTAACTCAATTTCACTACCTGGCTCTATAGCTTTTAAGCGTAATAATGTTTTTTCTTTAGTAGGAATTTCAGTAAAATCAGGCCACAGCGCCCAATTAAATAAATGCTTTTTAAGAATGGTAAGTACCGGCTCAGTTGCATACACAGTTACTGGCAGCGACCTTTTGGTTTGAATTGCATCAATCAGTAAGGCCAAGCCTGCTACATGATCAAGGTGGCTATGTGTAATAAATATGTGATCAATGGCGGCAAGCTGTTCGAGATTTAGGCTAGTTAGCCCTGTACCCGCATCGAGCAAAATATCGTTATCAAGCCGCAAACACGTAGTGTGACGTTCTCGCCCGCCGATACCACCCGCACAACCCAGCACTTGCAAGTTCATAGTGATAGTTAACCTTTTAAGCTTTTAGGAGGTAATCGTAGACCACATTAGACCTGTACAGGAATCTCAATCGATCATTAGTAATCAAATGGCTGACAATGGGCCTTAAGATGCTTATCGTTATAAAAGTGTCTTTTTTCAATGCTAGATGAAAAATGCGGGTGTAATTTTAGAAATACGATAGGTGCGTGGGGGAGAGAAATAAAGCTGGGAGATAAACAACGTGAAACAGCCCTCCCCCCTTATCCTAACCTAGCCTTATCGCTAGAGAGAAGAAGGCATGTAATCACTTTTACATTTATTGTTGTTTTCAATAATGAAGGATTTAACTATAACGATGCGTTACTCTAATGCTTAATAAAATATTGGCGCCCAAACGCTAGCAGTTGGCCCTCTGTAGGATGATCTACCGTTTCCCATCCAACTACATGTTGGCTTAAAGGGGCACGATGTTTTTCAAGGTAATGGCGAAAATCAGTCTGAGCTGTTTGCGAACCAGTGACTAATACTTCAGGAATGCCAGCTAAAGCGTCGCACACTTCCCCAAAGAATTCATGTTCTGTACGTACATTACTTCCATGTTGACGCGTATAGTGATTATGGGCTTTTACTTTCTGAACTTCTACTTGGTCTGCATTAAATTGAAGTATTTGGGCATTATGATGATCGATTAAAACCACTGCGTAAGAAAGTGACATAGCCATACTCCGGTGAAGATACCCTTATATCAGGCATCGAGTTGATCAAATAAATATTGAGATGATTGCATGTAAGCTGTTAATACTTATTTAGCTAGTTACTCTATCATCGCCCTTATTGCCCTCCTCGCTAAAATAAGAGAAATAGAGTGATGGCTGACAAAGCATAGAGGCAGCATAGCTACACTTAGCTATGCCAACAAGATAAGTAGGCAGATAAGAGAGTAACTACTATTTATACACGGGTTTTAGGCATTATGGGTTAACAGTACGTATCCTAATCGATAATACAGTGTTTTCCATTTGTTCAAATTCTTGAATTTTTTGAATAAGCGTCTTGTCTAATAAACCGCCAGCTCCAATTAAAATCATTCCTTCAGGGGTAATGATGTCTTTGTCTAATATCATTCCTGGGGTTAATGCATCAGAAAGCACATCTATACCCGTTAGTTTTGTTAATATGGAATGATGATTTTTAGTAACTTCTATAAAAGCCTCTATTACATCAGGCCGATAACTACTGCCTTTACCCTCTATAATCCAGTTACGTGCTTCTTCAAGCGTTAATTTATTAGGTACGCGCAAACCAAGCTGTGCAGCATAATAATCACTGGCTACTGCCAAAATAGCTGCCCCTTCTGGAATATCTGCCCCTGAAAGGTGGTTAGGAAAACCTGTTCCATCATAGCGCTCGTACTGGCAGCAGATATATAACGTTACATTATGAAGATCTTCAAGCGCAATCAGCGCGGCTGCCGCTTTAACAGGACATTTTTTAAAAAGCTCGAACTCTTCTTCTGAAAATTGAGAAAGAGGTTTAGTCATTAATGCATCGGGAAAACCAATTTTACCAATATCACTTAACAAACCCGCTAATACGATGTCTTGAACGATCGCTTTAGAAAGTTTTTTATACTTCGCTATCTCACCTGCTAATTCTGCTATGCGTCTCACATACCCTTTAAAAAAAGAGCCATTTCTCATTTCTATTAAATTAGAAAATATTTTAATCGACATAAAAAAACTATTTTTTACACGCTCGTGTACACGTGTTAATTCTTTATTTGCATCTGCTAACTCATGGGTACGCGCTTCAACTTTTTGTTCGAGGGAATCATTTAAGGCTTCTAATTCTTTATTTTTTTCTTGTACTAAATGTTGAAGGGCTAAACGCTCTTTTTCAAGACCACGTAATTTTAATGCGCCTTTAATGATCTCTAATATTTCTGAATCATCCCATGGTTTAGCAATATAACGATAAATTTCTGCCTGATTAATAACATTGATTGTTGATGCCATATCTGCATAGCCTGTTAATAAGATACGGCAGATATCTGGCCAGCGTTTCTTAACCGTACTCAGAAGCTGTGCCCCATCCATATTAGGCATACGCATATCAGAAATGACAAGATCAATAGGCTCATGCTCCAATGTCATTAAAGCGTCTTCTCCACTTGTTGCTGCCAAAACATTGTAGCCTAAGGGACGTAAAAGACGACGAAGAGTATTTAAAATTTTCACTTCATCATCGACTAATAAGATAGCAGGCGCCTGAAGAAATCCTTCAGGCCAATTTTCTTCCTGAGGTGAAGAGAATATTAACTCATCCATGATTTGCTTCCATTAAAGCTTGCTTTATTGGTAAAGTCACTCTAAAACAGGTGCCAATGCCCTCTTCAGAACGTACTGAAATATTTCCATGATGCTTCTTAACAATTCCATAGGAAATAGATAAACCTAAACCTGTACCTTTACCCACAGGCTTTGTGGTAAAAAAGGGATCAAAAATATGGTTCAATACATCTTTTGGTATACCGCACCCTGTATCTTCCACCTCTATCCATACCTGTTGATCAACTTTACCAGTACGAATAGTAATAACGCCTCTTGCCCCATCTTCCATTGCGTGCGCGGCATTGACTAGTAAATTAATAAATACCTGATTCAGCTGTGAAGGAAAACATTGAACCTTAGGTAAAATTTCAAATTCTTGAACAACATCCGCATGATATTTAATCTGATTCATTACAATGGTTAACGTAGCTTCAAGCCCTCGCTCAATATCTGCCCATTCCCACTCTTCATGCGGGGCAGTATGTGAAAAGTATTTTAAATCTAATACAATTTTTCTTATTTCCTCAATGCCTTCACGCGACTCACGCAATATCATTAAAATATCATCTCGTGTGTAATCTAAATCAATACGCTTACGCTCTGAAATAAGCCATTTAAGTAATGTTTCATCTGTTGTATAAAGCTCTGCTGCATTCACATATACATGCATTAAACCCATAAAATCAGCTAAATGACGCTCTAATATTCCATAGTTTGAAAATATGTATCCTAATGGCGTATTAATTTCATGCGCAATACCGGCAGATAATTGCCCAATAGAAGCTAATTTTTCTTGTTGTATTAACTGATCTCTTGCTTCATTCAGTTGTTGATTAGTTAACGTTAATTGTGTATTTAATTCTGTTAATTCTTGATTGTTTATCAAAAGCTCTTGCTTGCTTTTTTCTTCCAGATTTTTATTTAACATTTCTAATTCAATGGCATTTCTTTGAAGCTCTTTCTTTTTTTTACTTTCTTTTTGAATTGTTTTATCTGTTAGCTCTATTAGCCCTTCCATATCTTCTATTTCTTTAATTTTCATTCCCATATAGCTATATGAAAAATAATTTGCTACATTTTCTCCCTGTGCTAGTTGATTAAGCTTCGAAATAATATCCTTAATAGCGTAAGAAATTTTATTCGATAAAACCCATGCCAATAATAACGCAGCTAAAAATAACCCAATACTCAAAATAGCTAACCTAATCAGAAACCGACTACTATCATTTAGCATTTCCTTAGAAAGCGTCGTTAAACTTTCTTGTGAAACAACATTAATTTTTTCTGATAGTGAATCCATTTCCTTCAAATCAAAATGAATAATATTCATTTTTTTTAATGCTTCTTCTTTACGATTCACTCTAATTAATTTAATAATTTCAACTCGAATAGGATTAATTCTATCGTTAATTATAATTAGCTTTTCAGTTATTTTATTATTAGAAAATCTTTTATGCAGTATTTGTATCTTTTCTTCTAATAAAGAACTTTGCGTAATGGAAGCCACTGCTATATTTCTTATTTTATCAGGGTCATTCCAAATAAATAATTGATACAAATCTTTTTCCAACGCTACAATCATCGTTTTTACTTCCATTGAATTTTGGATGACTGTTTTATCAAAAATAATTTTTTGCTCAAGTAGTTGGCTAAACTTTCGCTGCTGAAATGTTGCATAACTAATTGATATTATCACAGCAAAAAAAGCTAAACCAATCAATGCCAGCATATAGTGTTTGACTGAAAAAGACTGCATAAAATCAACTTCCTTCGTTTAAACCTCTTTTTTAGCTTCACATGCTATTTTTATGCCAAATCTTTCAACCTAACTTTAAGTATCTAAATCTAAAATAAAAAACGCCACCTCCTGCCTTATTTTATATTCTTTATTGACATGAATCTATTAATGATATTTATAAAATTTATTTAAACTGCTTGTAGTTATCGGCATAAATACATTTACATTTAGTCAATATCAAAAATAATTTAATTATCTTAAATTTTAGATAAAACCAACAAAACCATTTATGTTAAGCACAAATGATAGTGAATAAACCTAGATTTCTTTTAAAAAAGAATTATATTTAAAAAACATGACTACATTTATTAGACCTAGATTTGATCTTGAATATTTCATTATTAAAGTGGATATCCTATGCATTTTTTATTACCTATGAGCAAAAAGAAAAATTTTTATAGGGATTTAAAAAAAATACATGTCTATAGAAAAATTTTTTTTATCCTAAGTATAGTTTCAGCTTCTAACTCTCATAGCCTTGTTTTTTCCAATTACCCTCTCATAGATGGCAGCGCTCCTTTTATTCCCAACATTCTCGTACTCTATGATAACTCTGTGTCAATGGAATACCCGATTGTTCCTGATATTGATGCTGCGGTGATGACTACCAATGAAGTTTCAAAATCCACGGTCGCCCGACGAGTGATTCGCGATATATTTAATCAAAATAAATTAAAATTCAACTTTGGACTAGAAACGTTTGATACTGTCAACACAAATAAGGGCGAAGATGGAAATGGCCGTAATGGAAGATTTAAAATTTATCAAGGCTATGATTCTACTATGCGCTTCACAAATGATTGTGTGGGCGCCGTCACTACAATTGGAGGAGGAACCTCACCGTCTAACGGAGGGTTGCGATGCATCCCTAACCCTGAACGTAATAACGGTTTTCTTTACATCACCTATGAGGTCAGATCTGTTGATTTAACAGCCTCTTATTCTAAAAATTTCGCCTGGGCCAGAACAAATCCGAATTATGGCCCTCCCACCTATACGGCAGGATCAGTACTTGATGCCTTTCGTTATCATTCAGCAACCACAAGCTGGAATGTAAATGATTCCTTGAGTACGACCATTACCCCATATGTAGATGATTTTTCAGTGCCTTTTTTTAATTTTGGTAACCCTTTTATAATTCGAGGTCTTGATTCGCCTTCTTCTCCAAACCCACGCGATTGGATGACACGCTTAATATTTGTAAAAAAAGGGTTTAGTTTTGATTTTAATTTTAGCGGAAAAGGCAAGATAATAGAAGACATTAAGCCAGGCACAAACTCAACGCATAATACTAATTTTTTAGATTATATGGCAGCTGAGACACCTAGTTTAACCAGTAAGGAGATTAAAGACGCAGCTCAAGAAACACCTTCAGTAGGAAGCATTTTAACTGCAAAAGATTATTTTTTAAATAATATCAGTGGGCATCCAAGCCCTATTACCAATGCGTGTCAAAAAAATTATGTGTTATTTGCCACCGATGGTGGCCCTACGATTGATGCCAGTGGAAACAAATATACTTCTGCCGAGGCAGATAATACCTCCACAGGAAGAGCCTTTACAGAGTTATATAGCGCAATTAATAGCTTACATGATATTTTTTATAATGGCGTTCATCACAATATTAATACTTATATTCTCGGTGTTGGAGACTCAGGCTCAGCAGTTAAATCTAATCAGATATTTACAAATATGGCTAAGGCAGGCGGCACAGCTGTTCCTTACTATGGAACAGATGAAAATCATTTACGTTCTGCATTTCAAGATATTCTCGATAATTTAAGCCCCTCTATTCCCATTAAACAAAGCAACGGTCATTACGCACTAAGTAACCCGGTGTCGTCTCAACCTGCCTATGTATATAAAGCCTTTTATGCTGGCGAAGGAAATGCCTGGCAAGGTAATTTAATCAAAGCTATTCCTTCCGTTTCTTTAGCTAGCGGTATTCTTAATTATGATACAGGAACCACTAATGTCTTCACAAATGGGGCAGCACAGTGGCTAACCAGTAGCCAGATAGATGGAAAATCTCGGCAAATTATAACTGCTGTTCGACAAGTTGCGGGTGGCTCATTACTAGGCAAAGCGTTTACATGGGCCAGCTTAGGCTCCTATACACAAAGTTTGCTTCTTAATAGCGGTGAAACTACTACTCTAGGCTCAAAGCGTGTTAACTATATACGCGGAGACCGTTCCAATGAATTATCTGCTACCTATCCTACGGGATTCAGACGGCGATTAACTACAGTACTAGGCGATATTATTGATAGCTCGCCTGTATATGTTAAAACCCCTACCTCGGGATACAGTGCCTCAGACTTCCCTGCTGGCACACCTCGTTATGCTACCTTTGCAAGCACCGTCGCCTCGCGTCGCGCAATGATTTATGTAGGTGCAAACGACGGAATGCTACATGCTTTTGATGCCGATACGTTAAAAGAAGTATTTGCCTATATTCCAAACGCTGTGCTGAGTAAATTAAAAGACTTTTCAAGCTCTTCTTATTCACATGATTTTTTTGTCAATGAAACACCGCTTGTTGCTGATACATTGGTATCAGGAAACTGGATGACACAGCTTATTGGGTTTCCTGGTGCCGGCGGAAAAGGTCTGTTTGCGCTTGATATTACTTCCCCTGATATCTATCGTTCGAATGTTAATCTTAGTCAAGCAGAAGCTAATGCTAAAAATATAGTGTTATGGGAACTGAATGGAGATACTGATAAAGATATTGGTTATATTTTAAATCGCGGACAAGTCAATCAACAACGTGGAGGTCTTAGCCAGCAAATAGGTCGTTTGGCTAATCGTCGTTGGGCGGTGCTCACAGGCAACGGATATAACTCTGTGAATAATAGTACAGGGCTGCTGATTAGTTATCTTGATGCGAACAATGGCATACCATCCTATAAGAAAATTATGATTCCAGGGGAAACAGGCGGTCTTTCTACCCCTACAGCCATTGATATTGATTCTGATGGCGTGATTGATTATGCCTATGCAGGCGATTTGAAAGGAAATGTTTGGCGCTTTGATTTACACGGTGCTGAAGCAACCTGGAGTGCATTTAAGCTGTTCGTACCAAACTCAAGCTCGCCAGCCTCACCGATTACAACCGCTCCAGCAATCAGCTTTCATTGCTCTAACGCCGGCTTAATGATCGCGGTAGGAACAGGAAAATACCTTGAATCAGGCGATAATAACCCCGGTTATAGTGATAATCATCCTGATTTTATGATGGGGATATGGGATAAATTAGATACCACTTCCGTTACCTTAAGCAGGTTGCAAAAACAGGAGTATTACGCATCTGGCGATGTAACTAATCCTACCTCGGGTGTACCATCACTAGCGCAATCGCTTATTCTTACTACTGATAACACTGTGAATTGGTCAACACAACGCGGCTGGTATTTACCACTCTTTAATAATCCGCCACGCCCAGCTCGTATTTTAGTTCCTCCGTATATAAGAAACGGCTTAGTCTACTTTAATACCACGACGCCTGATTTTTCTACGTGTAATAACGGAAAATTATGGGCCACCACTCAAGCTTTAAATGCGTGTACAGGCGCAAGACCGCAGTCTACGGTGTTTGATATTAATTTTGATGGGGTCATCAATAGCGCTGACCAATATAATATGGGAGGCGGCAGTAGTAACGTTAATGTAACAGGCGTTAACCTACAAGCTCAAAATAGAGTGCTAGATTCATCCATCTGGATTAAACCAAAACATTTTAAATGCTTAACACCCCCCTGCTCGTTTAGTACCGGATTAAGTGATTCAGTCGGCGTTAATCTTTTTCAAAGTGTTCCTAAACGTATCAGTTGGAAGCAAATAAATAATGTTTATTAGCATGTGTAACATTATTTATTTCAATGAAAGCATAACAGGTTAGGTGCCACATCATCGCAACAAAACAGTTGTGGCATCAACCTTGTTTATTCATTAAAAAACATCACCATAAAATATTAAATAAATATAAATACTTAACCAATACCACATCAAATTTCACATGATAAATAACAACATCTATCACCTCCAATGGATGTTTCAACTACTTTGCTGCTTAAACCATTTGCATACATTTCCAGCAAATAGTCATCCTATCTACCCATTAATTTCATTTTTAATTTCAAACACTTAAAAAAACATTCATTTATACATTTTAATTTACTTCAATACAAACTTGCAAATATAAACGAGAATCATTATCATTTGCATTATTAATACATAACAACCCTCATTCAAGGAGTACTTCGTTGATGACTGTAGAAAAAAAATCTCAGTATCGGGTCTTGGTAAATAACGAAACGCAATATTCCATTTGGCCAGTTTATAAACCCCTACCCATTGGCTGGATTGAAACTTCCTATAAAGGCGAAAAAGCCGATTGTCTGGCGTATATCGACCGAGTTTGGAACGATATGCGAGAAGCTAGCTTTCAACATCATCTAGCGCATAGCGCTGCGCTACCTCAATCTGAGCAATCACTATGACTTCTCTGACAATTACCCAATCAGAAACTCAAGCATTCTCGTCCACTATCGGTAGCCGCGCTCATCTGGGTCAATCTGCTTCGTTGTATCAACGGGGAATCTGGTTTCTAACTCAACTCAACCCAGCCCCCCTTTGGATAACGCTTGAAGCGGAATGGAATAACCCCATTGATAGAAGTGCGCTAAAACAAAGCATTCGTCTTCTTGAAAAACGTCATTCTATTTTACGTAGTAAATTTACTCGTCTGGCTTGGGGTGATATTGAAACTGAGATTGATTATGAAACTTCGCTCAATCTTAAACAATATGAAGAGCATCAAGCACATGATAGGCCTATTGATTTTTCTAAAGAACTGAGTATTTCCATTGTGGAACCCAGCAAGGTCTCTGATAAGCAAATACTTGTTATCCGCTTGCATCGCATGATTGCCGATCATGCTTCCGCACTCATTTTGGTAGATGATCTGCTGAAAATTTATACAAAAATTCAATCCCATCAACTTCCTGTATTACCCGCTCTTCTCTCAAGCTATGCTGACTATACAAAAATTCAACATGAAAAATTAGCAAAAGGAGCCTACGAGGCAGGTATACAGTACTGGCTAGAACAATTATCTGGCCCTCGCCCCAATTTAGACTTACCGTTTGATTTTCCTCGTATCAGCAATCGCAGCACGCTTGATGCTATCTGTACTCAGCGCTTACCTGCTTTTAATTTGGGAAAACTACAACACATCAGCGGGCTTGAAAATCTCAGTATTTCACACGTAATGCGTGCCATTTATGCCATTCTACTCTATCGCTATACAGGTGAAGAAACGATACGCATGGGGGTTGTCCATTCAACACGCCACCGCCCTGAGCAACAAGCAGTGATTGGCCCACTCGAGAACATTATCGTTTCAATGATTGAATGTAACGGTACCTATTCATTTATTGATGTACTTGAAGCACTAGCAGCACACGCCAAGGCGATAGAACCCTATAGCAACGTACCATTTGAGCATGTATTAGACACCTTAAACTCTGATGGCACACTCAAGCAAACGATGCCTTTTCAGGTAGCGTTTTCGTGTACGACGCCTGCTAATGCACTTCAAAAGCGTTATCATGAATGGGTAAATCACATTGATATTTACGCTGATTCTGCATTAAATGCCGATTTACTTTTAGAGGTGTCAGTCACACCTAATGAATCAGAAGATAACAACCGCCAAGCCACTAAACTAACGATAAAGCAAACAACTGAGCAAACGACTAAGCCAACAACTAAGCAGCCTATTGTTAACCTTCATTTTCATTATGCCAGCGCACTTTTTAAAGCCGCAACCATTGAAAATCTAAGTCAGCATTTTTGCTTTTTAGCGCAGCAAATTTTCAATAACCCTCGCCTCAAAATTCATCAATTTGAATTACTTCCACAAAAAACGTTTCAGGTTTTAAGTGCACCCTGGCCTCATTTAAATTACCCCGAGTTAGCCGTTCAAACGCTGATTTCACAGCAAGCACAACGTAATCCTCACCATATCGCTGTGGTATGTGAAGATCACTTACTTACCTACAAACAATTAGATGAACAATCAAACCGGCTTGCCCATTATCTTATTCATGCTGGCATTCAGCCCGAAACTAAAATAGGCGTTGCTTTGGAACGCGGAATCAATTTGATTGTTGCCTTATTAGGCGTTTTTAAATCAGGCGCAGCATTGCTACCTATTGACCCTACGCATCCGGCAGAGCGCATTTGCTACATGCTTGACGATGCGAATGTAGAGTGGGTGATTACACAAAGCCATCTCTCTCAAACGTTACCCTTTAACACTCTTACCTCTCTTAATTCTACTAATTCTAATACTTCAATTAGCTCTCTAAAAAATAACGTTAAAACCTTAATGTTTGATACCTTCGATTGGTCACGCTGGCCTGTATCACCTGTGCCGCACTCCACGCATCCCCGGCAACTGGCTTATATGATTTATACCTCAGGCTCTAGCGGCAAACCCAAAGCTGTTGCAGTTACCCACGGCCCGCTCTCCTTACATTGCCAAGCTACTGCTGAGTTGTATGGTATGACGCATGACTCACGCGAACTACACTTTCTTTCCATGAGCTTTGATGGCGCTCATGAACGTTGGATTGTGCCTTTAATCGTAGGAGGCTGTGTCGTTCTGCGCCCTGATGTTATTTGGAGTCCGCAAGAAACTTACGAAGCACTTGAGCATCACCGCATCAATAATGCAGGTTTTCCCACCAGTTACTTACAACAGCTTGCAAGCTGTAAAAATCAGAATCCCCATGCTACCCCACTTAGGCTTCTCTCATTTGGAGGCGAAGGAATGTCACGCGCCACGTTTGAACAAGTAAAGCAACATTTGGCGCCAGAATGGTTGATTAATGGCTATGGGCCTACTGAAACGGTGATTTCACCATTAGCATGGAAAGTACAAAACCATGAAGGTTTTGAAAGCCTGTTTGCCCCTATCGGGCGAGCAGTCGGCCCACGACGCGCTTATGTGCTTGATAAAGATTTTAATCCTGTACCTGTAGGTATTCCGGGTGAACTTTACATTGGCGGCGTTTGTTTAGGGCGTGGTTACTATAATCGGCCAGCCGCTACCGCCGAGCGATTCTTACCTGATCCGTTTAGTTTAAATGGTGGGCGAATGTATAGTACAGGTGACCAAGTGCGTTGGCGAGCAGATGGTACCATCGAGTTTTTAGGAAGGCTTGATCAACAAATCAAAATTCGGGGCTTTCGGATTGAGCTAGGAGAAATTGAAGCAGCCCTTCACACACAAGCATCTGTTCAAGCAGCAGCAGCGGTCGTACATACAACGCCTCAAGGGCAAAAACTAGTGGGCTATGTCATCCCCAAAAAAGGAGTGACACCGAATACAGCCGCAATACGCGCTGCCCTTGCAGAGCGATTACCTGATTACATGATTCCTTCAACACTCATGATTCTAGATCATTTGCCCATTTCCCCCAATGGAAAGCTTGATCGCAAAGCTTTACCTCTTCCCACCCTTCACATTGAAACCTGCATTGCTCCCACCACAGAGTTAGAAAAAAGTCTTGTAAACATCTGGCAAAAAGTATTAGAACTTGAGCCTGTTGGCATCACAAATAATTTTTTTGATTTAGGAGGCGATTCGCTCAGTGCCTTACGCCTGATCAGTGAAATTCAAACGTTATTGCCTAACTGCAAAATACAAATAGTTGATATCTTTAACTACCCGGATATTCAACAGCTTGCCTATGCACTCAGTACTAACAGAATTGGTAATAGTGAGGTCGTTCATTTGCAACGCACGGGGTCAAAACCCATGCTCTATTGCTTTCCTGGTTTGTTGGTAAGTACGCGCGAATATAACCAGCTGATTAAACATTTGGGCGAAGATCAACCCGCAACTGGTTTTATTTGCCACTCGCTCTCTACTCCCTCAGGCAATTACTCAAGTACGTATGAAACAACAAGCGTGGAGTCACTAGCACAACGCTATGCTGACTATATAAAGCAGCACAGTGCTGGTAAACCTTGTTTTCTACTAGGTTGGTCATGGGGAGGCATTTTAGCGTATGAGGCTGCGCGCTTACTTAGCAATGATGTAGATATCAAGTTGGTTGGCATGCTTGATGTTTGTGCGCTAGATGCAGAATTTGCTGTAGGAAGCGAGCAGCCGCTTGATCCACACATCCGCACAACGCTACAGCATGAAATTGACGAATGGCTTACCCAAACACGTATGCGCGCGCAATGGTTAGAGCTTTTCGAGCGTATGAATGAAACGGTATACACACAGTTTCTGCATTACGTAAATAACAGCCCAGATACCTTACCGCTTGATGGCCCCGATGCAGGAAGCCGCGAACATATTTTCTGGACGCTGATGGATAACGCCCTAGTGTTCCGTCATTACACGTTAACTCCCCTAGAGTCGCCTATTCCACTTCATGCCTGGATTGCAGAAGACTCTTTGCTACGCGGGATGAATATTATTGATTGGAAACATTACGCGAACAACGTCGTGAAAACTGAAACCCTACCCGACACCACGCATTTAAAAATTGTGGGTAATTCACGATTTCATCAAAGCTTTGCAGAAAGCATTTTGCAATCACTGTAATCCACGTTTATCTATTGATAGCTATCGATTGTTTTTATACGAAGCAAATGAGTTAAATGCTTTAAGAAAAATAAATGAAGAAGAAATACTATGTCTACCACACTACAACCGTCTAAACCCTTTCAAACGCTTAACCAAACAGTTTCTCCTCTTTTGGTCACGATTGATAAGCATTATCTTGAGGTAAAAAACTCAAAGGGATTGCTACTTTTAGCCTTAAGGCTTGATCTTCAGCAAAATTGTATCGCTCATCGCCAATCGAGCGCCCAATATTCTTCGATCGATCCTTTACTGGCTGCTTTTGAAGCCATCATTACACAGTATCCCACCATCAATCATATTGAATTAGTGCTCAATGAGTGGAAAGAAGTGTCTTTAGAACTTCTTGTAAAAGGAATCGCCATCCGACAGGAAAATGCACTATTGGTTGACCCAGCGATGCTATGGCAACTTCCACACTTATGGTTACCCGAGCATTCCTATCCGGTTTATCCACAGATTCATCACCGTACTGAACATCATTGGCATCCCATTCGTGCCCCTAAACCCACCGACTATGTGTATGAACGGTTTATTCCTTGGTTAGGCCAAACCATTGCTTTCCGTGCCGCTCAGCCAGAGCGCGATTTAAAACAGTTACATCAATGGATGAATGACCCCCACATTGCTGAATTTTTTCAGGAAGAAGGAGATTTAAGCTATCACGCCAAGTATTTGAATGATCGCATTGAAGACCCGCATATGATTCCGCTGATTGGAGAATTTAATCACATTCCTTTCGGTTATTTTGAAATCTATTGGGCGAAGGAAAATCGAATTAGTCCTTATTATGATGCGCATGATTATGATCGCGGCTGGCATGTATTGGTGGGTGAAGCAGCTTATCGCGGTCGCCAATGGATCAGCGCCTGGCTTCCCTCACTCATGCATTATCTGTTTTTAGCAGATCCGCGCACGCAACGCATTGTCGGCGAACCTCAAGCCGACCACCACCAGCAAATTCGCAATCTTGAAAAATCAGGTTTCGCTCGATTAAAAGAATTCGATTTTCCTCATAAAAAAGCAGCCTTGGTCATGCTGTTACGAGAGCATTATTTTTCTAAAAAATTATGGACACCCGCCATTTAACTTTCCCTCGTTACCCTTGGAACTCTTATTTATGCAAACCTCTTCAGCCCCGTTATTTGATATTTTAGGTATTGGATTTGGCCCCTCCAATATGGCGCTTGCCATTGCGATGGATGATCTTGAACTAAACTATGCAAGCCGATCTACCCATCAAGGCACACGCAAATTTTCACGCTGCTTTATAGAAAAACAAGAACAGTTTATGTGGCATGGCGGCATGCTCTTGCCTTTCAGCGATATGCAAATTTCGTTTATGAAAGATTTGGTTTCACTACGTAATCCTACTAGTCCGTTTACGTTTATCAATTATTTGCGTCAATGCAATCGGCTTGAAGCGTTTATCAACCGCAAAACATTTTTCCCCAGCCGTATTGAATTTAATGCCTACCTAACGTGGGTAGCAAACCATTTTAAAGACAGATGCAGTTATGGCGAAAGCGTCAGCCATATTACACCTGAGTATTCCAATCGGCGTGTATCTGCACTCAACGTGCATTCTCATGACCGCTCAGGCAGAGAAATTACGCGTCGAGCAAGAAGCTTGGTCATGGCAGTTGGTGGTAAAGCTTATGTGCCTGAACCATTTGCGACAATGAAAGACACACGCATTATTCACTCTTCACAGTATCTTACAACCATTGCTCAAAGAAAAAATGATCTCCTTACCCCGCTATCGATTGCTGTGATCGGCTCAGGGCAAAGCGCTGCAGAAATTCTTCTTGATTTATATGATCGCTTTCCAAACGCTAATATTGATTTAATCATGCGCAGCTCCAATCTCAAACCCTCAGAAGATGGCCCGTCGATCAACACTATTTTTAATCCTAGCTATACAGATTTCTTTTACTCGCAATCGCAGAGCGCCCGAAACGTTCTTTTGCAAGAATTTCGTAACACAAACTATGCAGTCGTTGATGCAGATTTGATCGAAAAAATTACCGAAATTCTTTATGAACAGGATGTCATGGGTGCGGGTAGATTAAGGCTTCTCACAGCAGCCTCTATTCAACATGTAAACAAACATACTGATCATATCTCTATGGGTTTAGTGCAACGTAATCAGCACCAAGAAATCATTAACCGCTACCAGCTTGTTGTTCTTGCTACAGGTTATACGCGTGATCATAACCGAGAGCTTCTAAAAGGGCTGGAAGAAGAGCTTCCCGAATTTAATATTAGCCGACACTACCAACTTAAAACACCTGAACACTTTATCCCTCCTATATTTATACAAGGAGCCTCAGAAAATACGCATGGTTTGGCTGATACCTTGCTTTCAGTCATTGCTATCCGCTCACAGGAAATCGCCGAATCGCTTACTCAATGTTTAGAGCAACCGCTTCCTTTATACCCTCTCCCATCGCGCTCACCCGCTGCCGTACATATCAATCGCCGAGAAATACCCGCATCGCTTTTTGCAAAGGAAGCGCAATGACAGACGTTACACTTCCGTTAGCAGAATTTAATTCCCCAAGGCTTACTCGCTTAATCTTAAAACTCGCCATTCCTTCCGTCATAGGACTAAGCGCACATGCCCTGCATCAAATTGGTAATGCCTTTTTTATTAGTCGGCTCGGCACTGAAGCAGTCTCTGCTATCAGCCTATGCTTTCCGATTGCCATTATTCTTGCCGCCATTGGAGAGGGTGCAGGGGTAGGAGTATCAGCCTTTACATCACGCATGCTCGGTGCCAATCAACCCGAAAAAGCGCACCAGGCCGCCACTACGGTAATGGCATTATTAGGCTTGCTCGGCATCCTACTCACACTTCTTATAATGCCGTTTATTCCCACCATGCTAACAAAAATGGGAGCAACGCCTCATTCATTGGAATTGTCGATTCGCTATACCCAATTGATTGTTTTATTTGCCCCCCTGATGTTACTGCAAATACTGTGTGATTTTATTGCGATTTCTGAAGGTAACACGCGCTTCAGTATGTGGACGCTGATCGGTTCTTTTGCCTTAAATCTTATTCTAGATCCTATTTTTATTTTTACATTTAATATGGGAATTACAGGCGCAGCTTGGGCAACTGGAGCCTCTCAAGTCGCGGCAATCTTAGCGTATTTTGTGTACTTTCGTCGCCGACTGGGTACCGTTCGAATCGCACCAAAATATTTCAAAATACAAATGACAGCATTGTGGCAAATGATAGCAGTTGGTGTGCCTGCCGCTCTTTCTACAGGGCTAGCCTCTATTGCTTACGTCATTATGTATCATACGGCTGGCAGTTATGGTGATAACGTTGTTGCCGCTATCGGCATTAGCTTTAGAATTTTAGCGGCAGGCACCTTACCTGTTGTCGGGTTTTGTCTGGGCGCTCAAGCACTGCTAGGTTTTAGCTGGGGAGCAGAAAATATCAAGCGGTTTCGTCAAACGGTAAACCGTATGCTTGGCATCACATCGCTCTTTACGGTTTCGTACAGCCTTTTGGTCATTATTTTTGCACCGACACTGATTGCTTTTTTCACGCAAGATCCGACCGTTGCCTCCCTGGCTATACTCGCCTGCCGAATGTTTCATCTATTTTTTGCATTTTTTAGCATTCATATGGTTGCGGTCGTCACCTTACAAATTACAGGAAAAGCACGTGAAGCTGCCTGGCTTGTGCTAGCGCCACAAGGTTATTGTTTTATTCCTTTTCTGTTTTTATTACCGAATAGCTTTGGAATACATGGGCTGCTTGCTTGCCCTCCTATTGCAGCAGCGTTAAGCACATTACTCGCAGGAATTTTATTATTTAAAGAAATGTCTGCGCTTAAAACCTGCGCTAGCTCTTCTATTCCTTCTGCTTCTATTCCCTCCTCCTCTATTCCTCCTTCCTCAAATCTACACAATCTCGCTAATACTTCTATCTCTACAGTTAATCCTATTGCTGCATTAGAGAAACATCCCTCCTAGAAAGTCTGTGCCATCGTTCAAGCCGTCCTTCTCAACCCTTTTAAAGTTAATAATTCTCATTCAACATTAAAAAGACAACGTTTATGCATCAACATCACGCTAACAAAAACTCTTTGCAACCTAACAATCGCAATGTTAAACATAAAGAGAAGTATTTTCCGCCGTATACGCTTACTCCTCTTGCATTTGCACTCACTACAACATTCATTAACTTAAGTGCCTCGGTGAAGGCTCAAAGCACAGAACCATATCAAGAAGCGACTGGAGTAACTCAACAAGAAACTCCACTGGCTGGAATTATAGTAAAAGCAACGAAAGAATCGCAGATACCCACTGAAAAAACAGGCGCCTATACCATTAAAAAAACAAAAAGTGCCACAGGGTTAAATTTATCAATACGCGAAACTCCGCAATCGGTGTCTGTCGTTACACGCGCTCATATGGATGATTTCAGACTGAATAGCGTTAACGATGTGTTGAATAGCGCAACCGGCGTGGTGGTAGAAAAAGGAGAAACAGACCGTACCTACTACACTGCCAGAGGATTTGATATTACGAATTTTCAATCCGATGGCATTGGTATTCCATTTGCGTATGGAATTATGGATGGCGATCTTGATACAGCCATTTATGACCGTGTAGAAGTGATTCGTGGTGCCACAGGGTTAATATCGGGAGTAGGCAACCCTTCGGCTACCATAAATTTTGTACGTAAACGCCCTACCAGCCAATTAACAGGAAACCTAGGCGTTACCTACGGCTCATGGAATGATAAGCGCCTGGACCTTGACGTATCAGGCCCACTCAATGAATCAAAAACGCTGCGCGGCAGATTTGTTGCGGCCTGGCAAGATAAAGACTCTTACCTTAATCGCTATCATCATAAGAAGCAGGTGCTTTATGGCGTTATCGATGCCGATGTAAGCGATAAAACAACGCTAACACTTGGTCACACATTGCAAAGTAACAAACCTAAAGGCTCGCTCTGGGGCGCATTACCTTTATATTTTAGTGATGGCACACAAACCCATTATGATACTTCTACCAGTACCTCACCTGATTGGACTTCCTTCAATACACAAACAGATATTACCTTTTTAGAGGCTCTGCATCATTTCGATAATCATTGGGAAGCGAAAGCTGTACTGACACGTAAAAAAGTAAGCACACGAAGTAAGTTATTTTGGGCTTATGGAACCCCTGATCGTGATACCGGCCTGGGTGTATTTAGTTGGCCCTCACGTTATGATCTCGATAATACCCAAACCCTCTTTGATATTCGTGCAAATGGCCCCTACACATTAGGAGGGCGTACCCATGAATTAATGATAGGTGCCAGCGCAGCCAAATCAAAACTTCATGACCAATCGCTGCATGGCACAACGATTGATACCCCTTTGCCTGATCTTGCCACATGGAATGGAAATTACCCTGAACCTGAATTTACGCAAGATGGCGGCGGTAGCGCCTTTACAGATAAACAGCGTAGTGTATATGTTGCTACACGCATCAATCTCGCCGATAACTTCAAACTTATTGTGGGAGCCAATCACACTTCCATTAGCAGTAGCGGAGAAAGTTATGGCGAAAGTCATAACAAAGATGAAAGCAAAACAACGCCCTATATAGGTGGAATTTTCGATATCAATAAAAACTTCTCTTTGTATGCAAGCTATACCAGTATTTTTTCACCACAAAGTGAAATTGACGCTAACTTACAGCGGCTTAGCCCAGCAACCGGAAAAAACCTCGAATTAGGTGCAAAGTTTGAAACGTTAGACAAAAAACTAAATGGATCTATCGCACTTTTTAAAACGCGACAAAATAACCTTGCTACGTTTGCTGATACCGTAGGTTTGCTTTCTGTCTATAAAGGAGTAGATACACATTCGCAAGGATTTGAGGTCGATGCTTCAGGGGCAATTACCCCCAACCTTAAATTAAATGCGGGCTACACACAGCTATTCCATATTAAAGATACCGAAGGAAACGATACCCGCACATTTAGCCCTCGAAAGGTGGTTCGTGTATCAACCACCTATCGCATCCCCACCTTAAATCAATTAAAAGTGGGAACTTCACTTAACTGGCAATCAGGAACCTATCGCAACGAAAGTGGAACCATTATTCGGCAACCTGCTTATGCGTTAGTCAATGTAATGGCTCGGTATGACTTCACAAAAGCATTAAGCGCAACCCTTGATATTAACAATATCACCAATAAAAAATATCTGACGTCTTTATATTGGGATCAAGGGTATTACGGGGCGCCGCGTAATGCCAGTGTATCGCTCAATTGGGCATTTTAATTTTTTACATTAGAAGATACGCAGTTGAGCCTCATTAAGGCATAGCAACACAGACAATACAAAAAATAAGACAACTTTGCCAATACACCACGAGAGTGTAACTGCGTAACTTCTATAAGATTGGTTGATTGTTTATGCGTTCAGTATATGTTCTACTACACCGATGGATGGGCTTAGCGACGGCTTTATTCCTTTTTATTGCAGGCCTAACAGGAGCTGTTATCTCATGGGATCATGCATTAGATGAATGGCTAAATCCTAGCTTGTTTCATGCTGCAACCCAGGGTCGCCCTTTACCTGTTCTCGACTTAGCAAACAAAATCGAACTAAGTGATAAGCGTGGGCGTATCACCTATATGCCTTTAGAAATTGAACCAGGCCATACCTTTATGGCTTTTGTACAGCCGCGCATCAACCCCCAAACGCAGCAACCTTATGAACTTGGCTATAACCAGGTGGCGCTCGACCCAAGCACCGGAGCTATTCAAGCCAAACGCATGTGGGGCAAAGTATCGCTAACACGAGAAAACTTATTACCTTTTCTTTACAAGCTGCATTACAGCCTGCATATTCCGCAAGGCTGGGGAATTGAACTTGGCGTCTGGCTCATGGGCATTGTTGGTATCGTGTGGGTGTTCGATACACTGATCGCGGTCTATATATCTTTTCCTAACTTAAACGCTTGGCGTAAATCATTTTCCTTCCGATGGCAACAAGGCGGCTATCGATTACTTTTTGATTTTCATCGCTCAGGAGGTGTCTGGTTATGGCTGCTTCTGTTTATTCTCGCTGTAACTTCAGTATCAATGAATCTTAAACAAGAAGTCATGCGGCCTATTGTCTCTTGGTTCTCAACGTTATCTGCTACCCCTTTCGATAGCCGAATACCTGCTGCCATTCATCAGCCTATTGAACCTACTCTACCTCTCACGCAAATGATTGCGATAGCCAGCGAAGAGAAAAAAGCCCGAGGCTGGAAAGATCCAGCAGGCGCACTTTCAATTTCCACTGAGTTTGGAGTGTATGCGGTAGGGTTCTTTACTGCTGACAACAGCCATGGAGATGGCGGTTTAGGCAACCCTTGGCTTTATTTTGATTCACGATCAGGAAAACCAGCAGGCGCAGATATTCCAGGAACCGGTAGCGCTGGCGATATATTTTTGCAAAGCATGTTTCCTTTGCATTCAGGGCGCATTATAGGAATGCCTGGTCGAATACTTGTTTCTTTACTGGGTTTGCTGGTTTCAGGGTTTTCAGTAACCGGCGTATATATTTGGCTAAAAAAACGCAAAGTACGTATCCATGCTCGTGTGGAAAAGGTAGCTGCGTCTACCAGCCTTAAATACCCTGGGTTATCATAAGTAGCAAATAAGATAGTTAATAACTGACCAGGCAGCTGCCATAGCTTACTAAAATAATTGTATATACGTTCAACTACGTATCGACAACGCTTTAGTAGTTTCATATGGTGTACCCTTCCCTTAGAGCACTTAACTCACTTAGATATTGCTCATGAACGCTCATTATTGAGGAGATAAATCAACCATGACGCACGTAAAACCTATTCCCGAAGGCATGCATACTGTTACCCCTCACCTAGTATGCCCCCAAGCTTCAGAAGCTATAGAATTTTATAAAAAAGCATTTAATGCAGAAGAATTAGAGCGATTAAGCGGCCCTGACGGCCGACTACTGCATGCTAAAATTAAAATTGGCGACTCTATTATTATGATCGCGGATGATTTTCCGGAATGGGGATCCTTGAGCCCCAAAGCATTGAAGGGTTCACCTGTCACTTTACATATCTATGTAAACGATGCAGATAAACAATTTGCCCAAGCGCTTGAAGCTGGTGCAAGCGTTAAGATGCCTATTGATACTATGTTTTGGGGCGACCGCTACGGTATTGTTGAAGACCCTTCAGGCCATTTTTGGTCAATAGCCACTCATATTCAAGACCTTACAGCCGAAGAGATTCAAGAAGCAGCTAAAAAAGCCTGCTCAGGCGAGCATAAATAAACAAACAGTTTTAAACGATCAAAAGGGTTCCCATATAATTCTTTTGATCGTGAAATGCATTTGATCATAGATTTATTTCCTTCAAACTCTTCTTATATCAAGCACTCATCTTTACTTGTCTTTTTTCACATATTCAATCTTTAAAATTTAAATTTACATATATGTTTAGTGCCCTATCTCAAAAGCTAATCTATGAACACATTTTTCAGATTCGCCAGACCCTGCACCGCCTGTAAATAAGGGCGATCCGTTTAAAATAATGCCGATACGTGTGCTGCCATTGGAGGCATCGCGTAACTTGCTGATAAGGTGTAACAGAAATAATAGCGAACCGTCTGATACTCTGGGTAACCCTGACCCAAAACGCCCTTCAAAACCTTGATGGGTATGCTCGTTGTTGATGTCTTCTTCTATCTTTTTCCAATCAACTCCAAAGGGAGGCTCAGCAAAATTGAAGTATTCAAAAATCTCACGCGCATCTTTAGAAAAGCTTTGAATATAGTGTTCTAAATTAGCCTTAATGCCGCTTTCGCCTAAGGTGGCGAGTGTCATTTTAGAGGTATTGAAAATACGATAAACCGCCTGTAGCGCGCAACAGTATTTTTTCTTGTGTTTCTTCAGGCAAAGGGCTGTGTTTAATTTCTTCGTATTTAGCCAACTCCGCTTCTTTAGAGTCTTCAAGTACGCACTCTAGACGGCGTAAAAGATTAAAGGGAAGAATGATTCGACCATATTGGCTTTGTTTGAAATCACCGCGAAGCAAATCAGCGATTGCCCACGATTCTGAAGCAAGGTTAGTTGAAGTTTAGATCATGGGTATTTTCATTTTTCAAAATAATACGCTAAAGCCGATAACACATGGGCTAAATATAGAGGAGCTTCATTGATGACAAATTTTACGCGTTCTATAACTATTAGCATTCAAGACACCAGCGGTGCCACTATCACCGTTAACTATGGCACCCTTACAGGGGGTTATTTCGACCCAGTTCCGATTCCTGGTACAACTATTCAGCCAGGTACAACTGTAAGCTATGTCAATGGTGCAAACGATAACTTTACTTACCCTGGGGGGTCAATTTTGCTGACGCCCGCCTCAGGCGGCTCTATTAGTGTTAATTGGAACTGGCCTAGCGGTTCTCTTGCCAATGGTTCTGTTACAACGCAAAGTGTGAGTGGACTAGGTGTATCTTACCAAATGGTAAACACCCAAACTAATTCCCCTACCTTGCAAGTGGTCATCAGTAATGCCTCAAGCTTTCAGGCGATACCTGAAAATAATTAATGTTTACCCAGCCACCCCATAGACAGCCGCCCTATCAATAATCTGCTGCGCCCAGTATTGATGTGTTGCTACCTCGCACATACTGTCATGCATTTTAAATACGGCAGGCTGGTCTTTTTCGAGAATTTTTTCTGCCATCGTTAATTCATTTTCTGTTACCCGATAATGTGCTTCAACAATGTTGATCTGCGAAGGATGAATCACTGTTTTACCAAATAAACCATGTGATAAATCTTCTTGCGTTTCTTGTGCGAGCAATTCAACATCGCTAATATATTCATATACGGGTGCAGATAAGTGAAAACCATATGGTTTAAATGTTAAAACAAGCTGTTCTATAATCGGCCTTAAAATAGTTTGATACGCGGTTTTATGTGCAGGCCGTTTCATTTGCAAAATACTTAAGAGATCATTGCCGCCTATTCTTAGCATTAATATTCTATCGCGCATTTCAGAATGCAGAAGTATATTCCTCAGTTTTTGCATCGCTAAGGCATCAAATGCCTCTATCGTTTCAAGCGTAAGCATAATTTGTAAAGAGAACGGTTTGAGTAAATCTAAATAATCACCAATATTATTCGCTGTTACTTTAGGTATTACAATACCTGTTAAATTTTCGATATCTTTATAGTGTAATATTTTTTTTAACACCTCAATATTACGTACTCTTACAAAGCGCAATAATGCATTATCAGGCTTGAAATATAATAGTTTATTAATATTATCTAATCCTTGCTCTACATCTAATTCATGAATAGCATCTTCAGTACAAAATATTACTGATCGTAAATTTGGATATTTTTCACCACGGGCAATATTAATAATATCAGCATGAATACTAGGCACATACATTGAGGCACCCAAGCGTAACCAAAGTGGAGCAGAATTTTTATTCATTTTCATTTAAATCCATCTCCGCATACTTTTAATAAGACTTACTCAATACGATTTCATCAAGAAGCTATAGAATTTTTCGGCTTAATTTCGCCAAAAATCTATTCATTCGCTACTTATAAAAACGTTAAATACTATAAAACAGTTAGTTAATAATTTATCTTATATCTATTATGAAATAACTTTCACTGCCATTTATTGTTTAATATTTAATTACTGAAATATAGCCGCAATTAAATTTCTATATAAGCTTAATCCTGCCAATGGCAAACCCCTCACCCTAACTCTCAAGGGGAGAGGAAATATCAATATGTTTCATATATATTGATATTTAGCTGTAATATAAATAACTAATATATAAAAATTAAACAGTATTAATTCTGACATCTTATAGGCTTATGCACAATGCAATAAGAAAGAAATATATAATATAAAAATTTGAAAAACCTTCATATAAAATATGAGTAGACCACTTGATAACAATAAAAACAGAGAAAAGCCTAAATCCACTTGTACTTTATTTATTGATCAGCAGCAAGGAATTAACATTTAATATATTACTTATGTGTGAAAATTCATTCTTTTATAATACCCACTGCCCGATAAGGAAGCTCAGCATGAGCAATAATAGGTACATTTTTTTGAGTTGCTAAATATTTTAAATGCGCCACATCTGGGTGATGTATATCGTTTAACCATAAAGCTGCTGGCAAACGTCTTAAAAAAACCCGCGTTGTTTCAGGAATACCCACCTTAATAGAGTCTGCGCCATTTACAGCGCTCTTGGTGTGAATGATTGCCAATGCTGCTGCTACCTTATTCTTTGATGTATTTGGCTGAAAATATATACGACACACACCTGCTTCAGGCTTAAGCGTAGGTAAACGTAGCATGGTATTCCACAGTGTATCGATATATGATTTGCTTTGATCATCAACAAGCAAATGCTCAAAAAAGGCAGTGCCATGGGGTGCAACCCCTGCCTGTATCGGAACCGTTGTGCGGCTAATACAGCCTGAAATTGTGGCGTTGAGTAACGCATGGGGCACTAAATAATCTTCCTGGGTTGCAAAAAAATCTGCACAACCAGTAGGGTCAGCAATCACTGCTAAGGGCGGGTTAAGCTGCATTGTGTTTAATGCATTCCAATATGTCATCGATTGCTTTAGCCGCTGAGTAATCGAGCCCTTACCTACCCATCCATCTACCCACAGCAAACACTCTAGTGCATCAGAATGCCTGCGAACAATTTCATTGAACGCGAATAAATCAAGGCCCTTATCGTTTCCTTCGCCTTTTAATACGCTTACACTGTAATGATACGACTGCAAACCTTGATGCTTCGCCCAGCGGTGCAAAAGAATACCGATTGGCGTACCGGCACGCGCCAATGATATCCACACAATTTTATTTGTTTGAACGTGCTCTTGAAAGTGCTTAATAACACCTTGAGCTAACCTAATACACTCATGCGCTAAACGCTCAATATGCCGATGCAATGCCTGATGATAAAAATGCAAATAGTCAGGTGCGGGCAAGTCTTCTTTAGTTACGCACTCACTATAATGCAAGGCTCCACGTTGGATAGCAGCTTCTTTTTCAGCAACATCTAAGCTAGCACAGTGTGTATTCGCCAATAAAAATTGAACATCGTGTTCCTCATACGAACCTGAAGAGGGATGAAGCCATGACCAATGTGGTAAAGCCGTTTGCATGTATTCGCCTATGTATTTTGTTAATAGAAGTGTGGCAGCTTGGCTATCTTAACCGTGCTGGAACTTGCCCTACTTCATGTACTTCATATGCTGTCTGACCATACCTTGAGTGAACTCAACGATGACATTTCACTCTAATTTGATTTTATTTGATTGTATTTAATGGTTGTAGAGCATTGCTTATATCACTACCCGAAGGCGTCATCCACCAATCACACATTTCCATAAAAGCCAGATCTTGCAGCGCATCGCCAAAACCAATAAAACTATCGGAATCTTGAGCATAGGTTAATTTCCAATATGCAAAAGCATCTTTTTTACTAATACCTTTGGGCATAACGGTAATATGATTTTTTTGGGCAAACACCTGTAAATTTAAAGCGAGTGCGTGTGACTTCCATTCATCCATATGCTCTTTTAAACGTTGTTCAGCATTCACTGACTTTGCTTTAGCTACCCACCCCAATACATCTGCTTCTTCTGTTTTTAGTGCTACTAGGCGTTGATCACGTTGATCAGCATTGTTTTGCCACCCACACTTAAACACCAACTGATGCCAATGCGCTAAGGCCTCTTTAGTAAGAGAATCGTTTAGCTTTTCTTGTACCAACGCTTTCCAGGCACAATCTGTATGGCCCGACAAATCTTTGATACAGGCACCATGACTGAAAATGCCTCCCTGCTGCCACGGCATAGTTTGATCAATACTCCACGCTGACGCTGAAGCCCATGAGCGCCCGGTAACAGGAATAATTCGTGTATTGATATTCTGAAATAACTGCCAGAGCTTGAATGCTTTAGGGTTCAAATAGGTAGGCTCAAACGATGAAGCCGCCGAGATAACATTTGTGCAAAGAGAAGTATCAGGTAATTTTCGAGCTGTTTTTACCCAAGTATCATCTAAATCAGTAATCAACCAAAGCGTCATAGAGAAGGCGCCTGTAGGTTTCTGTTACTTACTCTCGTTAGGCAGTGACCATTCCAGTACCATACCCATGCGTGTTCCCACTTGGGAGGTAAATCGAGATAATCACATTCACTTACTATATGCAAAGAATGACACGCTACCGCATCAACATTATAAGAATAATGCGCAATATTTAAACCATACGGATCTGCCCAATGTTGCTTATGATGAATGCTCTCTCCCTCTAAAATAGGAGAGCGCGTAACACTTTGCACCGTACTGTTGATTCCCCACTCTTCAAACTTTTCTGCCAATAGAAAAGCAGCCGCCGTGCACTCTCCTAACCCTAATACTCGCGCCTCGCCTTGCGAGCGTATATATGCAATATCAGATACCGAAACAGCCTGCACCATGCTTTCTGGGCGTTTAGGCGTAATGCGAATTCCTTGCCGCACGCCATCTAAGCCCAACTGTAATTGCCGATGGTACGAAGATGATTCCGCTTCGCTAGCCGCCTCTGTATTCGCTGGAAAATGTATTTTAAAATCAGGATTCGCCTGAAAACTATACGAGCCTTTTAGCAATGCCACAATGTCTAATTGAATATCTAATTGTGCAGCGCGTGCCTTATGCATTTTTTCAACATCTGGCTGCAACCAAGATTTTAAAACGACCCACACAACACGTTTTAAGGTAGGGCAATGCTGCTTCCAAAGGGTCATCAATTGCCCAAGCGTATTGCCCGTCGTAATTTCATCATCAACAAGCATCAGTGTTTGAACATCTGATCGATTAGGCAGATGTATAGCCTGAAACGTTGCATGCGAATGCACCTCTTCAAAACAACTATAATGCAAGGCCGGTACAGGGTAGCGGGTGGTTATTTGAAAAAAAGCATCTTGGCGATTTGTATAGTGCGCCCAGCACCATGCCAATTCTTCTGCAAACCCAGTAGCGGTTTCAGCCAACCCTACCCAAGCCACTGTTCCTAATACATCATTAGGTATTTCTTGTACAAGGCGCTTATACACAACGCGCGCTCGTTTTAATGACACCGGAACATGCTTACCTAAAACCTTGCTGACGAATAAAAAAGTTCGTTTAGGATTTTGCCTAGTAGCAAACGCACATATCTCATCAAGTGCAAAAATTTCTTGAAAAAGTGAGAGCGTTAAACATCCTGAAGGTAGATCAATCTTAACCAGACGATTCATCAAATGCTCTTTCAGCTTCTTGAATCAATGGAAGCGAGTAATAATAATGCGTGCGAGCAATCGAGAAGCCCGTTTTAATAGAGTGCGCTGTGGTTTTTCCATGATTTAGCCAAGCCTCTACTGCCAGGGGCAAAATATTAAACCCTGCTTGGTAGGCCATAATTGACCCACCCGAGGCACGCGCATTAATTTCTAGAATACAGGGCTTTCCACCGCAATCTTTAAACTGAATATTAATCATGCCGCTTAATTTAAAATGCGCTAATAACGTTTTAACATAGCGTATTAGCGTTGTATTTTCTTCAACCACCTGCCCGTATTTTTCTTTACGGCGAATTAATGCTGCAATGAGTTTTCCCTTATAGGCAATACAATCGATGCTCCGCTCTACGCCTTCACAATACGCCATTAGTAACCACGGCTTACGAACTTTAAAACCTAAACGCTGCCTAAAAGAAGCAACATCAATCATTAATCGACCAAAATTATGAAGATAACTTTTTTGCCGAGTCACTCGCCAAAAACCGCTTCCATAGATACCCACTGCTGGTTTAACGCATAAACTCATCGTTTTTCCTGAGCCTAAGGCTCGCCAAGCGCGATTAAATGACTCGCGGTTAGTAAAGCTTCTCCATGGAGCGATAGGAACATCTAAATCTTGAATAGCCTCAAGAAATTTAATTTTATTATTCAATATTTTTAAGGTTCGTGCAGATGCCGCTACCATCACCTCTGTGCCGATAGCGTTAAACGCCTGCCGCCGCGCTACCATTCGCTCGCGCGCTCGCCCCGGAATAAAAAGCGTAATCTGGTATTCCTGACAATACGATAAACACCAGTTCACATAGTCTTCATCATCTTGAAAAAAAGGCTCTTGAAATCGAATGACATCAGGATGCGTTAAAAAATTTTCTTCTTGTAAATAAGGTGTTCTGGCACTGTGATGCGAAGCAAACACTTCATAGCACTGCGTATCAGCCAACGCATTAATATGCATAAAAGTACCAGGAAAATGACAACTCATCCAAATACGAGGCAAGGACATTATTCTATTTCAGTAAGCGGTAGAAGCGCCCATTCTACTAACTTAATGCGCTTGCTCCTATTAAATTTAAAAAATTTTTCACTGGATGCCCCTTAAAACCGACTTCAGCTATATGGCGAGCGGGTAACTCTGCCCAGCATTCTATTCAGAATAAAAACAACTTAGTCGATGATAGTTTGCTAGTAGCTCGTCTCAATATTCAGCTACACACTCCATTTTATACTTCGATCGCATTGAAGATTGAACCTTCGCTCTCAAGATCGAAAAGGATATTTATCCATGTTCAGAACCAGGCAATCTAAAACTATCTCAATAGCATGCGGTGCTGCCGTTTTTACATTAAGTGCAGCCGTGCTACTGGGTTGGAAATTAGAACTGCCTTGGCTCATTAGCCTACAGCCCAACTGGAGCGCCATGGTAATCACCACGGCATTCTGTTTTCTACTGTCGGGTTCCGCTCTATTGGGTAATGCGCTACTTCCTGAACGTTACCAGCTGCACACAAAAAGAAGTGTAGCCTTTATCTTACTTTTCATTACTGGTTTACGTAGCTTAGAACTTATAGTAGGTACATCGTTTGGAATTGATTTAGCGCTTCGCAATCTGTTTCACATCACCTATCAAATGTCTGGTCTTATGGGTGTTGGTACAACGGTAAGCTTTATGCTGTTCAGTACCGGATTAATACTGCATGAACGTATTCAGTATTCTATTACTGGTATACGCATGATTACCGCTACCCTATTCAGCATAGGGTTAATAACGGTTATCGATTATGGCTTAAAACTTGAATACCTTTATGAATGGATTGGCACTGTGCATATGGCGCTTCATGTTGCCATTGGTATGATGATGCTAAGCCTAGGGCTATGGAGTTTATGGGCAGATGCAGCAGCTAGCCAGTTTTTTCGGCAAAAAAATGAAGCGCAGGCCATTCAACGCCGCTCTACCATTATTGTGATTGTCGCCATCTGCAGTGCAGGATTAATGGGGTTTGGATTACTGCGCTTTTGCGTAGAAAAAATTGTTCAAGATAACCTGAATCAATTAGCAACCGATCGCCGTTTATTTTTTAGTGAAATTATTCAGCATCGTTTACGGCGTGCAGCGGTTGCAGAAAAAAGCGTCGATATACAACGTCTTTCAGAAGCACTTGAGCATGCTCCTCCGTTAACGATCAATGACTCTATTCAAAAAGCCTTTCAGCCACTAATGGCACATGGCTTTACAGGATTAGCCGTAGAACGCAATGGCAACTTGCTTTCTACCGCTGGTAACCTCCCTCTTAGCCCTGAAATGATCGTACCTCTTAATACAACTATTACTCAACAGGCCCAATTAATCTGGCACCAACAGCATTACCTTCTACGTGCACGGCTTGTATTATCGAAAAATCACACGACAACAACTACAATCATTTTAGATCAAACGTTGCCTATATTGACTGATTTAGCCATTCATAAACTGGCTTTTGGTGAAAGTGCTGTGACTGTTGTATGCCATGAGATGCCATCAACCTCCATCTGCTTTCCTAATCAGCACGAGCCGGCTCCTTTTCAGGTACCTAAAGCCATAAACTCGCAAATATTGCCTATGACCTATGCCTTGCAGCAACAATCGGGCATAAGCGTTACGAAAGATTACCGCGAAAAACGTGTTATCGCAGCTTACGGCCCTATTGGTTCGTTAGGGCTAGGCATGGTTATTAAAATGGATTTAACAGAAATTTATTTGCCAATCAAAAAGCAATTTCACATGATGTTGCCCTTAATACTAGGGCTGATTGCAGCATGGTTATGGTGGATTAAAAAAAGCATACATCCTCTTATTGCAACAGTGATTCAATCAAGGCAACAACTTGCTGAATCGTTAAAATGGCGTAGTGCTATTTTAGAAAGCGCAGCTGTTTCAGTGATTTCTACGAATACCTTAGGCACCATTTCTTCTTTTAATAAAGCAGCACAGCGTATGTTTGGTTATACCGAAGTAGAAATGGTTAACCGGCAAACGCCTACTATTTTGCACGACTCCAGCGAGTTACTTGCCCGAGCGCAAGAGTTAAATAGCGAACTGGGCTTAAGCCTTCAGGCTGGTTTTGAAGTGTTAGTCGCCAAAGCACGTATAGGATTAGCAGATGAACATGAATGGACGTATATTCGTAAAGATCACACGAGCTTATCGGTTTCGTTAGCCGTTACGGCGCTTCGTAACCCCGAAGGCATTATTTTAGGATTTCTTTGTATTGCCTATGATTTAACAGAGCGTAAAAAAGTTGAGCGCTTAAAAAATGAGTTTATTTCCACTGTTAGCCATGAGCTTCGTACACCCTTAACCTCTATTCGCGGATCTCTCGGCTTGCTTGTTGCAGGAACCATGGGCGAGATGCCTGCCCGGGCAATGACACTTCTCAATATCGCCAGCACCAATTGTGAACGCTTAGTTAGACTCATCAATGATTTTCTCGATATTGAAAAGATGGAATCGGGAAACATGCAATTTAATATGGTTGTGCAACCATTTATGCCTATTGTTGAACAAAGCATACAATCGATGCAATCGTTTGCAACACAATTTCACGTTACCTTTGCGTTACAGACTGAAGGTACTATCGGGTATGCCAATATTGATACCGACCGTATTTCACAGGCGATTGTGAATTTGCTTTCGAATGCTGCAAAATTTGCACTCTCTGGCAGCCAGGTTGATATCAAGGTTTCACAACACAATAACCGCGTGCGATTCTCTGTGACAAATTATGGCCAAGGTATTCCTGAAGCGTATCGAGGGCGAATTTTTGGTAAGTTTATGCAAATTAATGACCCCATCTCCCGCCAGCGTGGCGGCACAGGGTTAGGATTAAACATTTCAAAAGCAATTATAGAAAAACATCTAGGTATCATTGATTTTAAAAGCGAAGTTGATCAATACACTGAATTCTTTTTTGAGCTTCCCGCTGTCCTTGCGCCAGCTATCACTCTAGCTCCGGCTATCACCTTAGCGCCTGCTAATAACGATAATCATCCATCTGCGCATGAAAACATTCCTACAGAAAAAGCCATAGAAAAAGCGCCAGCACCTCAAAAGCCTGCTGTCAAAATTCTTATCTGTGAACATAATCCTGATATTGCTAAGCTGCTGTCGTATATGCTGGCTCAAGAAAATTTTGAGACTGATATTGCATATAACGCTGAGGAAGCTAAGCGCAATATTGCTTCTGCGTCATATGCGGCTATTGTGCTCGATATGAACCTGCCGGATGACGATGGAGTTTTTCTTATCACATCGCTTCGCAGTGAAGAAAAAACGCGCTATCTACCCATTATTATTATTTCTATCGAGGCAGAGCCTTCTTCCAAAGACTTACAAGAAAAGCTGCTGATTAAAGACTGGATTACAAAGCCTCTTGATGAGTTGCGATTACGAAAAGCCCTACAAAGCGCGCTGATGTTAGATAGCGAAGATTCCTCTACGTCTACCCTCCCGGTTGTACTACATATTGAAGCTGATTTAGATCTCGTTCAAGTTATTGCAGAGTTGCTTCAATCAAAATGCAAGCTCATACATGCACCTACGCTCGAAGCAGCACACCACCACCTCAACACTGTACATTTTAATGCCATTATTTTGGATATTGAATTACCCGATGGAAGCGGCAAAGAACTTTTTACTTCTCTGCCGTCGTTAAATGCAACTACGCCTATATTGATTTTTTCAGGGCTTGAAGTGCAATACGACAGTTTAAAAAATGTGTGTGCCATGCTGGTTAAATCTCGTTCTTCTGACGAACAATTAGTTACTACAGTATGCACAGTATTAAATATTCCTTTCGAAAAAACTGTTGAATAAGCAAAAAACCTATTATTAAAGGGGATTGATCTACAAACCGTTATGCTAACTATGCAAATCTTAGGCTTGAAGAGGCACTAGTGTTTTGTTACACCTAAAAGTGGGGATAGAACCCAATAGATTTTTTTGTATGACAAGGCGCGAAGAGGCGTCATAGCCGTAGGGGGCGGCCCCCCGCCTATGGCAACGATAAGCAACGATGACAGACAAGAAAATCTGCGGGTTATACCCTCATTTTTAGGTGTGATAAAGCACTGGCCTCTATACAGTGCATGGACATCAAGGCAACCATGCAGCCTGCTATCTCAAAGGAATAGCCATGTCGAGCGAACTCAAAAAAATTATGTGTGTCGAAGATGAGGCTGATATAAGAACAATTACTCAACTTGCCTTAGAAACACTAGGCGGCTACACCGTTAAAATGTGTGAATCGGGTCAAGAAGCGCTCAACACCGTTCAAACATTTAACCCTGATCTTATTTTAATGGATGTCATGATGCCAGGAATGGATGGCCCTACCACATTGACCCGTTTAAAATCTTCTGAAGCAACAGCCCATATTCCTGTTATTTTTATGACAGCCCGCGTGCAATCTTCAGATATTCAACAATATTTATCATTAGGTGCTATTTCTGCTATTGCCAAACCATTTGATCCCGTTACGTTATCAAGTGAAATATCAAAAATATGGCATCAGCATCTTTCTGTGATTTCTGCATAATGTTGAGACATCTTCCATGAGCAGCCCTGATCCTAAAACAGTACTTGAACGCTTAAAACTCTATTTTTTTTCAAAAAAAACGGAGGCAAGCCAACCTGAAACAGCGCAAACTGAGCCAGATAAAAACGCTCTTGATCAGCCAACGCCGGCCCCCACAGCACATCGATCTAATCGCAACCTTATTTGTGTGGCAGCGATTGCTTTAGCAATCGCGATAGGGTTTGTTGCTTTCAACACACGCTATCTAATCCATTTCAAACTTGAATCTATTTTCTGTAGCGGTTTTATTACCATTGTTTTTCTTTACATTCTTTTTTCTTCCCCTAAAAAAAAGAATGAACACATTTCAGTTAGCGAGACAACATCTAAAAAAAATAACAGCCATCATAGCGACCATAATAATAACCATAGCGATGATGAACAACTTAAATTACTGATTCGTTATACTCCGGCAGCCATTGCCATGTTTGATAATGACATGCGTTATATGATTAGCAGCGAGCGCTGGTTGTCAGATTACGGCTTAACATCAACAGCGATAGTAGGTAAAACACAAGATGAAGTGTTACCTGAACTGTTTAACACCCCTGAATGGAAATCTACCTTTCAACGCGTTTTAAACGGTGACACCATCAGTAAAGAAGAAAACTGGACACATAAAAGTGGCCTAGAAGAATGGAGTAAGTGGACACTACACCCCTGGCGTGATGCAAACAACCAGGTTGGTGGTCTTATCATGGTTACAGAAACCATTACTGAGCACAAACGGGTTCAACAGACATTACAAGAAAAAGAAACCTATCTTTCCAGCATTATTAACCACGTTGTTGCAGGCATTATTACCACTAACAACTATGGGCTGATTGAGTCGTTTAATCCTGCATGCGCCCAAATGTTTGGCTATACGCCTGAAGAATTGTTAGGAAAAAACCTAGCACATCTTATTTCTGAACCCTACCATAACGTGCACGAAACCTACTTAAATAATTACCGCATGACGGGTCAGCTTACTCCTTCTGAATCTGCCTTTGAGTTAGAAGGAAAAAAGAAAGATGGAACCCTCTTCCCATTAGAGCTTTTAATGAATGTTATGCATATAGCCGATCGCCCTGTTTTTTGCGGCATCGCCCGCGATATTACTGATCGCAAAGAAGCTGAGCGCGTTAAAAATGAATTCATTTCAACCGTTAGCAACGAGCTACGCACACCATTAACCTCTATTCGCAGCACGGTAGCATTGATTGTAGGCACGATGATGGATGAAATACCTGCAAAGCTACAACCGCTGCTACAAATGGCCCTCAGCAATTGCGAGCGGCTCATTAACACCATTAACGATATTTTAGTCGTTGATAAATTAACATCAGGAAAACTAGATGTTTCCCTTCAGGAAGAAAATCTTGCCCTTTTACTACAAAAATCCGTAGAAAATAATGCAGCACTTGAAGAAAAATACGGCGTTCATTTTGAATTAGGTGTATTACCCACCACGATGATCGTAAACGTTGATGCCGCTAAATTGTTACAAGTGATGGATAACTTGCTTTCAAATGCTGCGAAATTCTCAGAGCATGGAAAACCAATAGAAATTTCGGTTTATAGCGTAGAAAGCCGATATGGTGTTTCAGTAAAAGATCTAGGATCAGGGATTCCGAAAGAAAATAAGTCCACTATATTTAAACGTGTGTCTCGTCATCATGCCTCGACGGATTCTGACAAACACGGCGCTGGAATGGGTTTATATATTTGCAAAAATATTATCACCTTAATGCATGGCCATATAGGATTCGATACAGAGCTAGGTCACGGAACAACCTTTTGGTTTGAATTACCCGCAGTAAATAGTGGCGAAGCTCACGCGTCCTCTACTTTGCCTATAACTTCTTTATCTTCTACTCTACCCCCTGCTTTAGCTGCAGCTACTTTGCCTACCGAAGCCGCATCATCTACTACAGCAACCACAGCCTCTATACATCATCATTTACCTACATCTTCTACTACCGATAATATTACTGGTACTACTATGGCTACTGAAGCTACTACAGTCTCCGCTCTATCTTCAGTTACTACTACTACTACTACTACTACTACTACTACTACTACTATGCTGCCTACCTCGGCTAACTCTGCTGATGATGCTGCTAACTCTGAACTATTAGCTTCTTCACGCTCTACATCCACCCACTCCAACGCATCCGCTGACGAAACATCTGACATCGAACAAAATATAATTGTTAAGGATCAAACGAATAGTCAAACAAATTCGCCTACAAAACCTAAGCCAAGAAAAGCAGGTTCACATCCTTTATCACTTATCCTTCATGTTGAAGATAAAGACTTTAGCTCAACATTTAAAGTAAAATTAGAAACGCATGCACAAGTGGTGCACGCCCCTACAATAAAAGAAGCGCGTAAGTATCTAGCAGCCGGCAAAAAATTTGATCTAATTGTTCTTGACCTACAATTAGCCGATGGTACAGCGATCAAATTGCTAGAAGAAATTCTCGCCGCCATGGCTTTTCCACCCCGTATTATTATCTTATCTGATAACGAGCCAAGCTTTGAGTTGCGGCAAAAAGTACAAAAAGTATTGGTAAAAACACGCTTTTCAGAAGAACTTATCGTCGATAACATTATTATGATGTTGGATAAGAAAACAACGGCTTGATTAGCCTTAAATTTTTCCAGACTTCGCATACGTTATCCTACCGCTAAATGCATAGTGCTTAGCGGCAGGATAAGTAAATGGTAATTAAAGCTATTATTCAGAAAGTTCTGAAGGCTTTGAAAAGCGGCGCTCTAATACATAATCTAATGACACTTTACCGGCGCCAGCAACTGCTAACCAGAAAAAGAGTGCTAAATAGGCAGTTTCCTCAAACCCTAATAAATCTTCTAGCGTATTAACATCTGCTAACTTAGCAGAGAGGATGGCTACCAACATTACGACAGATAAAGCGCCGCCAGTAAGTCGCGTTAGTAAACCGAGAATTAAAAAAATGCCCCCAAAAAATTCAACGCCTGACACAAACGGCGTAAGAATATGTGGATAAGGAATGCCCCAACTAATAAAATTTTCTGTTATCGCGGGTAAATTATTAAGTTTTCCCCAACCAGACAGCATAAAGGTATAGCCAACCACTATTCGAGCAAACAAAGGCCCAGCCCAGGGAAATAAGAGTGCGATACGCTGTGGAAGCAAAATAAATAAATTAATCATAAAAATATCCTTTAACATCTATGTTATTTTAATCATCAAACAGTAAACAGAATTACAAATAGGGTTTCATCAATCGTTGATTGAACCGTTACTTAAATATTTACTTTAGCTGCTTTACTTAGGCTGCCATTGTTTCTTTTATTACCTGGTTTTTTTCTGCGTGATAAGCAAGCAAGCCATTACGTATCCAACGCCCAAACCATTCGTATACTTCTCCGAACGCCTCGCTATCAGCCTCTTCGTTATTCTCAGGCTTATCATGTTCGCTTTCTGTTTGTAACAACTCAAGTGCAGCCCCTATCGTCTTCCCTGAAAACAGCATCTGTAATAGTTGGTACTCATGCTTTTCTAAATCCATACGCCACATAATGTCTTCATGGCGAAAGATCGCTAAATAACTTTTTTTCTCAAACACTTCAGGTGTATGCGTTTCTTCTTGTATAGCGCAGTAATAATGATTCACATCATAATCAAAGGCGAATAGCTGCAGTGCTTGGCGCGGATACAGTATCGAATCCATCAGCGTTTCAGATGTAAAACCAGCAAGATGCTCAGCAGTCAGTGCAACCGTTTCAGCAGCATCGGCAAGTTGAGAGAGTTGCGTTTCTAATACGCAAAGCTCATAAGCAAATTTATCGCTTGATGAATAGCTAGCCAAAAAATTCGGTAGTTTGGCAGCAAAGCGCCCAATATTAAAATGATCGGAACGCACAGTATTAATAAAACTTGTTATCAACGCATCAAATGCTTCATCTCCCAAATACTGTTTCAGTACGGGGTAATCGACCTCTACCACCTCGTAAAGCCTGGCATGATAAGCGTTTATATAAACACCTAGTTGCTCAGCAGGCGCAAACTCTTGTTTTGAATGAATCCATTCTTCGGGCTTAATCGGATACATATCACCGAGTAAAATGCTATTTTGCAGACGCTCTTGTTCAATTTCAAGCGGCACGCTATTCAACTCATGATGGCTGGGTGAAGCTAACTGAGGCAGTTGCAACACCTCATGTGTGGCAGCAGCCAACGCTTTTGCTTTATTCAACTCAGCAAATAAAACTGGAAAATCAGGGATATTGCCATCCCACTCTACCATTGTATTAGGAGTACGCTCTGCTTTTTGCAGCACATAATGATAAAGCGCCCATACCTCATCAACCACATGATCGTCATGGGTATCAATAATGTGGGTACCGTAATTACTATGGCCTGAAAGATGAATCTGGGTCACCCTCTCTAAGGGTAGAATATCTATATAAAGTTGCGGGTCAAGCCTATGGTTATAGCAGGTTACGTATACATTATTTACATCTAGCAAAATATTACAGCCTGACTCCTCAACCATGCGAGCCATAAACTCAGCTTCAGGCATCGATGAACTCTTGAACTCTAAATAGGTAGAAGGGTTTTCAAGAGCAATAGGACGTTCTAAGATATCTTGTACCTGCCTAATGCGGGCGGTGATATGTTTGAGTGCTTCTTCTGTATAAGGTACGGGCAGCAAATCATGAGAGTTTTGATGCGCGTTGCCAGTCCAACATAAATGATCAGAAATCCAAACGGGTTTAATCCAATCAATTAAATTTTTTAGTTTTTCTAAATACTCTCTATTGAGTGGCTGACTATTACCAATAGCAAGGCTTATACCATGCATCACAATAGGATAATGCTCAGCGATTCTCGCTAAATTACGCTTAGGTCTACCATCTGTATCCATAAAGTTTTCTGAGATAATCTCAAACCAATCTACTGGCGGCAAGTGCTCAAAAATATAGGGGTAATGAGAGGCTCGCAGCCCAAGACCAAATCCTAAATTCGGTAGCGTTTTAGTCATATGCTTCATGGCAATCTCTAAAAAAGAAGGGAGAAGAGGCATCAGCATCTTCTCCCTTAGGTTATCGATAGAAGCTTACTTGCTTCCATCCGTTGCGCAGGAACCATGACCTTTACACGCATTCTTACCGTCTTTGCCTTGGCCTTTGCAGGAATTATGGCCTTTACATGCATGCTTCTCAACAGATGCGGCTGTTGCGCATGAACCATGGCCTTTACAGGCATTCTTGCCATCTTTGCCTTGGCCTTTACAGGCATTTTGACCTTTACAAGCGTGCTTTTCTTTTTCTTTAGCAGATGAAGCAGAAGCTTTATCGCTATGCTCATCAGCTTGTGCAATACCTGAAGTCAACATACCTGCACTGAGTAAACCGGCAAGAGCAGCAGTAGCAAGAGCTTTTTTATTCATGTGAATTTCTCCGAAGAAAAGTAGATTGTCTGAACTCATGTGAATTCATATGGGTTCTAAAATAGCAATCAACAAATAAATTGTTGCGCTTCATCTTAGTCGGAGAAAAACTATATTTCCTTACATTTATTTTAAGTTTTTTTTAAATTATTTTAATTTTCATTAAAAATCAAATATTTAATTTTTACAAAATTTATAAAAACTTAACAAAATAAATTTTTCAATAAAAGCTGTAAGGGTTGAAATACAGTAGGTCTCGCGATTTAGACTTGGGTTTTATAACATATAAAACTAATATTGGTAATGAACATGGCAAGTAAAAACACTTCCAATATGTAGAAAAAAATTGGATATTAATTATCGTGATGCGTAATATGTTTACACGCTTTTCGCAAAAAATTGATATTACTTTTAAAATTGGTACAACCTGTGCAAATGAAAAGATGAAACTTAAGTACCCATTTTTCTTTTATTGTTAAGGTACGGTCCAATTGTTCTGACAATAAATGCGTTGCAACTTTACAAGAGATCATTTTATCGTTCCTCTTCAAACCATTTTTGCTGCAAACATAGCCGCAAGCTCATCCGTGCACGATGCAATATCACCCAACAATTAGACGTTGTAATCGCCAGTTCCTTACAAATCTCCTCTACTTCTAAACCAAGAAGTTCTCGCATTGAAAATACTCGGCTCGTTGCCTCAGGCATATTATTCATACAGATATCAAAAATTAGCCAAAATTGCTTATTTTCAAAACTTTGTTCAGGATTCCCCCACGCAGAAGGCATCTCACTTTTCTGCCAATGATCATTTTCTTTGAATAAAATATCAAAATCTGAGCTATCGCCTGTAGCTTCAACCAGATCAAATCTATTTTTATTCCAACGATCACGAAACACATCCATAATTTTATTTTTTAAAATGGTAAACACCCATGTTTTAATCGATGCATTATGCTTAAACCGATCAAACGTTGAAACTGCTGCCGCTAATGCCTCTTGCACAACATCTTCAGCATTCTCAACATTTCTTAATTGTAAAACCGCAAAGCGTAATAAATCGCGACGCAAATCTATTAACGACACCTCATTTTCTAGCACTCCGTTATCACTACCTGAATTTGAATGGGAATTTATAACGCTCATGAGGGCTGCTACCTTTTTTATTTTTCAATGTGTTAGCTTTAGATACAGTATTGGAAATACCCGGCACAAAAAAGTACACACCACTTTGAGTTAAAGCTTTTGAAGTGGTAATACCGTTCTGAACGAAAAAGCACAAGCATAATTTTTTATATTTAAATTCGAAAGTTTTGCAAAAATCATCAAACAGGCAAAAGGCTTTTTATAGGACGCTCTAGGAGACTATTGATAAACTTGATGCAACCAGCTCACTAGCTGCTTTACAGATTCACTTTCCATATCAATGAGATTATCTGTTACAGCAGCATATAAACCCTTTCCAGGTATTTTTTGCCATGCTAACCATGTAGCAACTTCTGCTTTACTACAGTGAATAGGTTTAAATTTTGGATTTTCAAGTAAAGCAACAGTAGACTTCACCTGTTCAAAAAGCTTTTTTTCATTAATATGTACAACTTGCTTTAGCCAATCTTCCAACATACCATCTAAATTATTATCTGGCATAATCCAAAGACCAAAATCAGATAACCCATCAGAATGCGGAAATATTAATCCTGCTGTATTAGGCTCTGAGCTTACGCCATATCCAAACTTCCTAATGGTATCTATAATTTGTTCCAGCGTTCTAGCAAACCCCAATCCATGATCTGTAACATGATCAGCATCTACAACCATCCCTAAATGGGTAATACTTCCATCAGTAAGTTGTTTCATAAATAATGGAAGCAAATTGATAGCCGATTGTTTACCATCTCGTCTTGACCCACAATCTTTAGGAGTACTAACACGAATTTTAATATCGAGCTTTTCTAAGCCAATAATGCAGCACAGCTCTCTAAAAAAATCTTTATCACTTTCACCTTCAACCAATAAAATTTTCTGGCTCATAGAGTTTACCTAACCTCTACATCGGCTTGTGTAAGATTAGCTAATTGCTCTTCGTTAAATTCTGTTGCAATTATTTTCCCATTATCGCTGGTACGCACACTACGCCCTACCCGGAATAATACGCCCTCAATATTTTCATGTTGAATAGCTACTTTGGCAAAACTTTCTATACAGTCCCAACTATGTGTTGTTGCAAAAACTTGAATATCCAGTTGTTCTGCTAACTTAAATAATAGATGCCATACTTTTTCTTGAACACTAAAATGCAGACCATTTTCAAATTCATCAATCAGCATGAAACCGCCTTTAGCTGGATAAATTTTGAGAGCTAATTGAAGCACTCTTAACATGCCATCACCCATACTTTTTAAAGGAACTGGATGTTTTATATTTTCCATTTTAACTATAGCTGATCTTTTAAACCCTCGCGCTCGCCGTGATAATGATGATAAAGCACTAAAACCATCATCTTTCACAAAAGAAATATTTTCAAACTTACTCTCAATAAGTTTTAACGCTTTTCTAACTATATCTTCATATTCAGTAAGCGTAATTTTATCCCATTCGTCCGCCAACTCATCTAGTAATACAAATTGAGTAGGAATATAGCTACAGGGCAAAGTTTCTTTAACATCTAATAAACTACCCAAAGAACGTAAAGATGAAGCCTCATCTAATAATATTGTTGATGAACGATTATTATTTTTTAAAACCTTAATTGCCTGGGCAAGATTTCCATAGTCTGTAATCTTAATGTCAGATTTAGCGATAGGCACTCTTCGAATACGCGTATTTGTTTCGCCATTTTCATCGCTGCTAGTATCTTTTGTTTCTATTAGATAAGTATGACTTAGCTGAATAGACTGTAATAAATTTCCATGCTCACCAATAAAAATTGTTTTCCCGTCTTCAGGAAAACATCTTCCAGTAAAAAAAGAAGCATAGGGAAACTCGTCATCTTCATTAAAGCTTTCCGTCTCTATCATTTGCTTTTCATCATGCTCCGCTGCAATACTATTTAACAAAGCACGATTTGCACTGCCTGCATAAATCCTCAAAGCCTCTAAAACAGAGCTTTTACCAGAATTATTTTTCCCCACAATCAAATTTAAACGCCCTAGTTTTTGGACTGTAAAATCTTCAAGCGCTCTAAAATTTTGTATATGTAAGGATTTCAACTTCATCAGTGTTCTCCGGTGTCATCTGCTAAACCGACTTATGCTTCCTCATTGAAGCATAAGGTTAATAGATAAAAAGTTTACCCAATAAACTTAAAGTATTTATAGCATAAAAATAGAACGGCACCACCGCTCTTGTGCTCTTTATGCGTCCAACACTCAGAAAAACAACTGTATAATAGTTCCAAATTAAACGCCTATTTATATGCCCTTCATAAGTGCTTGTCATTCATCTAAGCGTTTTTATCCATCATTACAGGATTTGTATAACTACTTTTCCCTCTTATAAATTTTTCATTTTTAACTTCTCGGAATCTACGCTATGCCTAAGAATGCTTTTTATGCCCAATCAGGAGGGGTAACTGCTGTTATTAATGCCTCAGCAGCCGGAGTCATTGAAACTGCACGAAAACACGCAGATAAAATCGGAACCGTATACGCAGGTAAGAACGGAATTTTAGGTGCACTGCGCGAAGAGTTAATCGATACCGCCCAACTTTCAAATGAAGATGTTGCCGCCTTGCGCCATACTCCTTCGGGTGCTTTCGGCTCATGCCGTTATAAATTAAAAAGCTTAGAAGAAAACCGTGCTGAATACCAACGTTTGATTGATGTTTTTAAGGCGCATGATATCGGTTATTTTTTCTATAATGGTGGCGGCGACTCAGCCGATACATGCCTAAAAGTTTCTCAACTCTCGGAAACACTGGGCTACCCCATTCAAGCGATTCATGTTCCTAAAACCGTTGATAACGATCTACCGATTACTGATTGTTGCCCTGGCTTTGGCTCTGTTGCTAAATATGTTGCTACCTCGATTCGTGAAGCAGGGTATGACGTTGCCTCGATGGCAGAAACCTCTACAAAAGTTTTTATTTTAGAAGTGATGGGGCGCCATGCCGGCTGGATCACTGCTGCATGCGGTCTTGCTAGCGAAGAAGATGGGCAACAACCGCCTCATATTTTACTTTTTCCTGAAGTGCGCTTTGATCGCGCAGCGTTTATGGCAAAAGTAAAAGCCACGGTAGAACACTATGGCTACTGCGTGATTGCGGCCTCAGAAGGCTTGCGTAATGCAGAAGGCGCATTTATTTCTGAAAGCGGTTTAAAAGATGCTTTTGGGCATGCACAATTAGGCGGTTTAGCCCCTGAATTAGCCCAGATGGTGAAAGAAGATTTAGGTTACAAGTATCACTGGGCAGTTGCCGATTATTTGCAACGTGCTGCACGCCACATTGCCTCAAAAACGGATGTTGACCAAGCCTATGCGTTAGGACAATCAGCCGTTGAATTTGCTATTGCAGGCCAACGCGCTGTGATGCCAACCATTGTGCGTGAAGCCGATTGGCCTTATCGCTGGAGCATTGGTTCAACGCCGCTGGATAAAGTGGCTAACCAAGAAAAATTTATGCCTGCAGAATTTATTTGCGAAGATGGGTTTCATATTACCGATGCGTGTCGCCGCTACCTGTTACCTTTGATTCAAGGCGAAGATTTTCCTCCCTTCAAGAATGGGCTGCCTGATTACTTTCGCTTTACACCTGTATTAGTGCCTCAGCAGTTGGCTAAATGGGTTAAGAAATAATTAACAAACAATAAGTAAGTTTTTCGCCTTGATCTCAAGATCAAGAAAGCTGCATCTTTTATGCCTTCTTCCCTCCAAGAAGAAGGCTACATTCTTTAAATCTCGCAAAAAAATACAATGACAGCACCCATAAAAAGACTCGCTGCTAACATATAAATTCCTGCACTAATGCTATGTGTAAATTCTTGAATAAGCCCCATCATATAAGGGCTAACAAACCCAGCCAGGTTACCTAGTGAATTAATCATAGCAATACCTACCGCAGCACTCATTCCTCGCAAATAGGCTGTTGGCAATGTCCAAAATAGTGGAAACGTCGATAAAATACAGGCGGTTGCGCAGGTTAATGCACACATTGCTACCACTACATTTTCACTAAATAAGGCACTGACAATAAGCCCTATCCCTCCTATGATGGCAACACCAGCCATAGGTTTACGACGCTCACCCGTTTTGTCTGAGCGGCGGGCAATCATAATCATCGTAATAGCAGCCGTTCCATAAGGAATTGAAGTGAGCAGACCTACATTCAAAATATCGTGAACGCCCATATTTTTGATTAGTTGAGGAAGCCAGAAACCTACGCCATAAAGACCCATCGTTAACGCAAAATACACGATCGATAGCACCCAAATTTTACGTTGCGTTAGCAAAATTTTTAGCGGAATATCTTCTTTAATTGTTTCTTCATGTAAAAGATTGCGCTCTAACAGCAACTTTTCTTCAGGTGTTAACCATTGTGCTTCATGAATCGAATCATCAAGGTAGTGATAAATAAATATACCCGCTACAACCGAGGGAATGCCTTCAATTAAAAACAACCATTGCCAGCCTGATAAACCATGTTGCCCATCTAAAAACTTCATGATTCCACCTGATAATGGCCCTCCAATGACACCAGCTAACGCAACCGCAGACATAAACAAGGCAACAATTTGCGCTCGGCGTGGCGCAGGATACCAATACGTTAAATATAAAATAATGCCCGGAAAAAAACCCGCCTCAGCGACCCCTAATAAAAAACGCAGCACATAAAACATTTTTACGGAGTGAACAAACATCATACACGCCGAAATAATGCCCCACGTTACCATAATGCGTGCAATCCACGCGCGCGCTCCTACTTTAGAAAGGATAACGTTTGATGGCGTTTCAAAAACAAAATAGCCAATAAAAAAGATACCTGCGCCTAATCCGTAAATAGTATCGTTAAACTTTAACTCACTTAGCATTTGAAGCTTGGCAAAACCTATATTGACGCGGTCTAAATAGGCTAATACATAGCACATAAATAAACAGGGAATAAGCCGCCAGGTGACTTTTGTATAGGTTTGCGCTTCAAAATTAGATGTTAAAGCGTGGGTATTAGCAATTGATTGAGCGCGCATTAGGCTTCCAGACTTTTATCATTCTTAGCGAGTCATTATAATGACTCTTAGCTCTTGCGAGCTGAGATCTCTCAGCAGTCATTTATAGTTAAATAGGCTCAATCAAACTTCAATCTCCCACGAACCTATAGCCAACCCCAGTTTCTGTAAAAATATAAGCAGGTCGCGCTGGAATACGTTCTAGTTTATGGCGTAGATGCCCCATATAGATACGTAAATAATGGCCTCTTTCAGCATGGCCTGGCCCCCATACTTCGCGTAAGAGCTGGTTATGCGTCAGCACTTTTCCAGCATTCAGAATAAGAGTCGTAAGCAGCCTATATTCGATGCGTGTTAGATGAATGACATTATTATTACGTGTGACACGGCGCAGGTTGAAATCAACAGTGATATCGCCAAAACAAAAACGAGACTCTACCAAATGATTAGGGTTATTCTTTTTCCGAAGATGCGCACGGATGCGCGCTAGCAACTCTGAACTACCAAAAGGTTTGGTAACATAATCGTCAGCCCCTGCATCAAGCGCCCTTACCTTCTGCGGCTCCTCGCTTCGCGCAGAAAGAACCAATATAGGTAGGCTTGACCATACCCTGATGTGCTCAATAACCTTGACGCCATCCATATCTGGCAACCCTAAGTCTAAAATAACCAAATCAGGCTCATGATCTTTTACTTTGCTTATGCCTTGCTGACCTGTTTCGGCCTCATATACGCGCATGCCCTCCGACTCAAGCGTTATAGATAAAAACCGCCGAATTTGCTTATCATCTTCAATCAACACAATATGCAGTTTGCGATCATTCATTGTATAAGACTTTCTTCAATGAATGCATGTTGGTCTAGAGAAAAATCACTGCCAGGAGGTGCACCAAGCGGCAAACTAAAAATAAAACATGCCCCTCTTCTAGCATCTCCAGCACTTCCAGTATGCTTCTCTGCCCAAATGCGCCCGCCATGTGCTTCTATGATTGCACGGCAAATAGATAGACCCAACCCCACTCCCGTTAGCGCCGACTCAGGATCACCGCGCGTAAATTTTTCAAAAATAGCCTCTTCCATTCCCTTAGAAATTCCTGGCCCATCATCCTCAACAGCGATAAGCACATCAACGTCGGTGCACTTGGCATGAATCCATATTGTTTGTTGGGGTAAGGTATATTTTGCTGCATTATCTAACAGATTACAAAACACTCTCTCAAGCAACACTGCATCAAACTCGAGTAATGGAAGAGAGGCAGGTAAATGAACCTCAACGCTATGATCTGCCAAAGACCTTGATAGCATACCAAGTGCGCTTCCTATCACTTCTTCTAACATCTGCCATTGCTTATTTAGCTTTATGCCGCCTGCGTGTAGCTTAGCCATATCTAACATATTAGTAACAAGGCTGTTCATTCGTAGCGCTTCTTCTTGAAGCGCATCCATCATTTCCCGCTGTATCTCTTTAGATATTGAGTTACTTGCTAAGGCTGTCGATATTCCGACAATTGTTGTTAAGGGCGTGCGTATATCATGCGAAATGGCACTTAGCAAAGAATTGCGTAATCGTTCAGACTCCATAGCCACGACAGCTGATTGCGCAACGTTAACATAATGAATTCGCTCAATGGCAATAGCAATTTGTGCGGCGCATGTTTCAAGTAAGCGAATCGGCTCGCGTAAGGCTGACTGATCTGACTTATTCAACACAACCACCAAAACGCCACGTATGCGCATCGGGGCACGTAATGGCACGTACAAATGCTGATATATCTGTGCTGAATCATTACCAAACCCTATCGGCAATTGTTCTTCATATACTTTTTTAGCCATCGATAGAAAAGCATTTGAAGAAGGAATATTGTGCTTACCCTGCACAGTAAACACAGAAAGTTCCCCAAACTTATCCGGCAACAAAAGGCTAATTTTTGTATGAAGCATAGCTACAATGTGCTGAGTAACGATGGCAGCAATTTGCTCATACGTTAATGCAGCTGAAAGATCTTTAGATAAATTAAATAGCGAGGCAGCACGCGATTCTCGTAATAATGCAATTTGAACTTGCTGGCGCAAATGTGCCGTTAGATGGCTAATAATTAGCGCTACCGCTAACATGGCTGCGAACGTTATCAAATACTGAGGGTCGGCAACTCTAATAGAAAAATAAGGCGAAACCAAAAAAAAATCGAAACTCAACACAGCTAAAATAGAAGCAATCACCGCTGGCTTACGACCAAACCTTGCAGCAAGTAATACCACCACCATTAAATACATTAAGATTGAATTAGCGGGTGCCAGTGTATCTCTTAATTTCAATGCAAGCATTGTCACGCCCACACAGCCAACAATTGCCCAAACGTATCCCGACGGATGTTCACTCTCGGTTGCTTTAATATTTAATAGTGCTCGTGCGGAAACATCCGTTGTTACTTTTTTGGCATTGATAAATGTCTTAATAATTTTATGTAATCGCTTTAATGCGTCATTCATGATGATCTATCATCTTCACGTGAATCATGGGTATTCCATCGCCCTACCACTGCCTCACACCACGAATGACTTATTTAAATTTCCACTTGCGTTCCTAACTCAATTACTCGATTTGGCGGAACACGAAAATAATCTGCTGCACTTCGAGCATTGCGTGACAGCAACGCAAACACACCCTCTCTCCAATAGGCCATACCGCCATTAACAGTTGAAATAACGGTGTGACGAGAAATATAGAAAGACGTTTCAAGCATATTAAATTCCAGCCCTGCTGCCTTACCCAGTTCAAGTGCTAGAGGAATATCTCGATTATCCATAAAACCATAATATACATTTACTTGATAGCAAGAATGACCTAGCGCCTCTACTTTCATTCGCTTTATAGTAGGAATCGTTGGAATATCAGTATTAAAGACCGTCAGGAATACCGTTCGCTCATGCAACATTTTATTATGTAGTAAATTATGTAAGAGTGAATGCGGAACTCCATCTCCTTGTGCTCTAAAAAATACTCCGGTACCTGCAACACGAGTAGGAGGCGATAAAAAAAGCGACTGAAGAAAATCTTTAAGTGGTATGGCATGCTTTTTTAAATTTTTAAACAGCAGCTCTCGCCCTCTATACCATGTCAGCATGATAGTGATTAGAACAGCTCCTATCGCAAGCGGAAACCAGCCTCCATGCATAATTTTCAAAGCGTTTGCACTAAAAAAGGCAATATCTATCAGTAGAAAAAACCCTGTCGCTGCTAAACAGAGCAGCAGATTATATTTCCATTGATAGCGTATAACAAAAAACGTCAGCAAGGTAGTTGTAACCATTGTTATGGTTACCGCTATGCCATAGGCAGATGCTAAATTAGTCGATGATCTAAACCCAATAACAGCAAGAATAACGATGATAAGCTGTACCCAATTGGCAAAGGGAATATAGATTTGTCCCATTTCTTGCTCAGATGTATAAAGTACATTCATACGTGGCAAGAAGCCAAGTGCTATAGCCTGCTGCGTAACAGAATACGTTGCAGAGATAGTTGCTTGAGAAGCAATTACCGTTACAAGGGTAGATAACGCAACTAACGGATAAATGCTCCATGCCCCTAGCTGATGATAAAAAGGATTGCTAACCTCAGCAGGGTTCGACAATAGCAATGCGCCCTGACCAAGATAGTTAAGTGCAAGGGCTGGAAAGACCACTAAAAACCATGCCTGTCGAATGGGTTTTTTCCCAAAATGCCCCATATCAGCGTAAAGAGCCTCTGCGCCTGTAAACGCAAGAAATATGGCTCCTAGCGAAGCAAACCCAAGCCATCGATTTTCTATAAAAAAGCGGATTGCATAGATAGGATTTAACGCTTTTAGTATTTCAGGATTGCGAAAAATATTAATTGACCCCATTGCGGCAAGCATAGCAAACCATATCAACATGATAGGTCCAAACCATTTGCCAATCCCTCCTGTTCCTTTGCGCTGAACGCAGTAGAGAGCTACTAGCATGAAAATGGTTAACGGAATAACAAAAGGCTGAAAAGCTGGAGTAGCCACTTCTAACCCCTCAACAGCCGATAAAACCGAAATCGCGGGCGTAATAATGCTATCTCCGAAGAATAAGGCCGTGCCGCCTAACCCAATTAGCATAAGAGGCGTATGCCAGGGAGATTTCTGTGTGATTGATGACATTGCCAATGCCATTAAAGCCATAATGCCACCCTCGCCGCGATTATCTGCGCGAAGAATTAATGTCACGTACTTTAAGGAAACAATTAGCGTCAGCCCCCAAACAATCAATGAAATCACACCAAAAAGATTCGCTTGGTTCAACAAAAGGCCATGCTCTGTAGAAAAGACTTCTCGCATTGTATATAAGGGGCTTGTTCCAATATCGCCATAGACAACACCGATTGCTCCTACAGTGAGAGCCAAAAGATTATTTTTAGAAACATCTGATTTCAAAGCACGCCTCAAAGAGTAACTGGAACGTAAAAAATACTCTTTGTTGTGTAAAATTGGTGTAAAAATTATGGTGTAGTGCCTCTCAGGTCTTGGATTTGAAGTGGCAATAGGTATTGTAAACTGGGCAGCATAGAGAGTTGTTTAGGATATTGACCAGGATAAATGATGGAAAAAAGAATTATTGGCTTTTACCAAGATGAAGAACATCATTGGGTCGCTCAACTCGAATGTGGTCATACTCAGCATGTTCGGCATACTCCACCGTGGATCAATCGCCCTTGGGTGATTACACCTGAGGGGCGTTCACAGACGCTTGGTAAAACGCTATCGTGTAAAAAATGTGATCAGCAGCCTTAATCAAAAAACACCAGATATCCCTATGGGCGAATTAAGTAACTTCCGGTATCATGGCCTTAGCAATTCACCCAGTTACTCCCTCTTTTGATTATCACCCTCCATATTTTCGCTACATTTTTCACAATAGAGACTTTTTAAATAATGGTAAAACGCTTTTTAATGCTAGCACTACTGATGAGCCCTTGCGGCGTATTTGCCGCACCTTCGTTTAACTTCAAAACTGAAACTAAGCGGGCTACCTCAGCTTTAAAATGTTCTCATCCTATGATTGCTCCCGCGGTTGAAGGAGAAGGCGCTTTGTATAGCTGCGTAGCAGGGCAAAATGAAACCGTAAAATTCTTTATCAATGAAAACGAAACCAAAGATCACATAGAAAATATAAAAATAACCTGGAATGATGAAACCCGTGATACAGGAAATGGGGTTCACACAGATAAAAAGCAGGCACAGGCTTTTGTTACTGCCTTCTCTCAGCTTTATGCCCCTATGCTGCAAAATAAATTACTCACAGCCTTTTTCTCAAACACCTCTGCACGCTTTAGTACCGCAGACAATTTTATTGACTACACATTTACTCGCGACGCTAACATAGATGAACGCGTTTTATTATTAACACCTAAACCCTTAAAGAGCGTTCAAGAAAAACCCATACCAACGAACCTTAATGAATTTAATGTTTGCAAAAATATGGTATCGAAAGCTGCTGGCTATTCTTCTTCATACCTCACTGAGGCAGGCGAGCCTATTCAGGAAAGCAGCTATAAAAGCTACATGCTGGCAGGAAAAGATAAAGATTTTTTCTTTTGTGAAATACATTCTGCCCAGCATCAGTATAAAATTAAAGCTGCACTAAAAGGCAAACTTCCTTTCACTTACATTGCTGAAGGTAAACTATAAGCGCTTTAGCAACTTCCTATGCAAATAAAATTAGCCAGTATCTTGGTTGAAAATCAAGATCATGCACTCCACTTTTATACTCATATATTGGGCTTTGAGAAAAAAGCAGATATTCCTATGGGGGAATTTCGGTGGCTTACGTTATCGTCACCAGATGGTATTGAGGGTGTAGAACTCGTTCTTGAACTCACTCATTTTCCTCCTGCGCGCCTTTATCAAAAATCTTTGCTTGAAGCAGGCATCCCTGCAACTGCTTTTATTACAACAGATATTTATGCTGATTATCATCGTCTTAAGGCGCAAGGTGTTATTTTTACCGGGGAGCCTCTACGCGTAGGCCCCATTATCAACGCTATATTTGAAGATACCTGTGGTAATCTCATTCTTCTAGTGCAACCCATAGCATAACAGCCTGATGCCATTTTACCTGTGGCAGCTAACAATACTTTTTGTCTCAAAGAAACTACCCTAACTCGATTTTCTTCTTACGCTGCCAGCACAATAATTAGCAGTTTACGAAAAAAATAGTGTTGCCACTGAGTATACGCCCAAACATTAGACACAATCTAACGAGGGGAACCTATATGAGTAGCTGGAATCCTGATATTTTTGAAAAAGCCTGGAACTTTGCGACACGCCACCACCAAGGGCAAACGTATGGCGGCATCCATGAAGGCGAACGAATGCCGTACATTAACCATATTGGTAGTGTAGCAACAGAAATTATGTGGGCATTACAATTTGATGCAACGGTTGATGCCGACCTGGCTGTGCAATGCGCGGTGTTGCACGATACGATTGAAGATACATTAGTGACCTACGAGTTTCTTGAAGAAGAATTTGGCTCAGCAGTCGCTGATGGCGTATTAGCGCTATCTAAAAATCCGCGCCTCCCGACAAAAGATGAGCAAATACGAGATAGCCTTCGACGTATTAAACAACAACCCAAAGAGGTATGGATGGTAAAACTAGCAGATAGAATCGCTAACCTTTCTTATCCGCCACATCATTGGAATAATAATAAAATACTTTCTTACCGCGATGAAGCCATCGTTATACATTCCGAGTTACATACTGCCAGTTCTGTATTAGCGCAACGCTTACAAAAGAGAATAGAAATTTATCCGAAATATCTTCAAGAGGAAGTCATGGTTACATTGATGACTTCTACAAGCTATGGTGCCCAAGATCTGAAACGTTTTTAACTTTTTGTGAGGGCTTCATTTACCTTAATGCTATCAGCAGGAAAGAATGCTGAAATGTTACATTACTATTCTTGTTTTATACGCTTTGTTTTCTTATTTTTCCTGATGGTAAGCTTAACTGCTCTTGGCGTAGCTCAACCTCTTAGCCAATCGCCCAACTCACACAACCCACCCTATACTAAATCAATTGAAGTATTACATTGGTGGACTTCAGGGGGTGAAGCTCAAGCATTAAACGTAATTAGAAATGAAATGGTAAGTAAAGGTTTCTTGTGGAAAGATAGCCCTATCGTTGGCTCAGATGGGCTGCAACAAAAACGGGTATTACGCGCCCGTATGAGTGAAAAAAACCCTCCTGATGTGGTGCTTACGCAATATGTTCCGCACTTTGCTCGTAGTGGCTTTCTTGAAACATTAGACGATATTGCTCTTGAAGATAACTGGCAGGCACTTATTCCTGAACCGCTTCAACATAGTATGAAATATAACGGGCATTGGATGGCTGTGCCCGTTAACATTCAGCGTTTTAACTGGGTTTGGGCCAACAAAAAAATATTTACCACTCTGCAATTGCAACCGCCTCAAACATTTGATGAACTGATTGAGGTATGTAAAAAAATTAAACAAGCGGGATACATTCCCTTTGCGCATGGCGGTCAAGCTTGGCAAGATGAAATATTTTTTGAATCTATTTTATTATCAGTAGGAGGCGTCTCGCTTTTCAATAAAGCCCTTGTCGAATTTGATCTTAATGTTTTAAACAGTGAAAAAATGGTCACCGTGTTTGAACGCGTTGCACAAATACGTGAGTTTTTTGATAAAGATTTTATTAATCGTGATTGGAATTTAGCTACTTCAATGATCATTCACGATAAAGCAGCCATGCAGGTAATGGGCGATTGGGCCAAAGGTGAATTCACCAAAGCACATCAACTTCCTAATAAAGAATTTTTATGCTTTGCATTCCCTGATACACGCCATATTTTTTTATTTGCAACTGATTTTTTTGGTATTCTTAAAGCGCCCAAAGACCAAAATAAACGCTCTCAACACATTTTTGTTCGCACTTTATTTGATAAACCGGTTCAAGAAAAATTTAATCAAATAAAAGGATCTATTCCTTTTAGACAAGATATTAATATGCAACATTTTGATGAATGCTCGCAGCAGTCAAAAACCGATTTTAATCTCGCATTAAAGAAACAAAGGGTGGTTGAACATATGGATATGCGTCTGCAAGAAAAACGCAGAAATGCAGTTTATACTGCTATTGCCAATGCTTTTCACGACCATAACTTATCTGCTAAAGACGCTGCAAAAGCTTTTTTAAAAGCTGCTCAAACCACTCAATAGCAAGGGCTTTTTAGCTTGTTATTATCTTGATATTAAAAAAGTAACTTAATACTCGCTAGAATAGTACAGAGGAATAAACAGTTTATGGCACCTTTTCGTTCTTATTATATTGCGTGTGTTTTTTTCTTTTTAGCCGCGAACCTTTCTTGTACAGCCATAGCCGATACGAAACAATTTATTGAAGTTCATCATTGGTGGTTTTCAGGGGGTGAAGCCCGCGCCCTAGAGACTATAAAAAAAGAAATGAGTCATAAAGGGTTTACGTGGAAAGATAGCTTAATTAAAGGATCAGATGGGTTACAGCAAAAACGGGTGCTGCGCGCCCGAATAAATAGTAAAAATCCACCTGATATCATATTAACTCAATATATTCCTCATTTTGCAGAAAGCGGCTTTTTGGAACCGCTTGATGATATCGCGAAAGAAAATAATTGGCGAACACTTATTCCTGATCCCATACAACAACGGTTAAAGTACAAAGGCCACTGGCTGGCGGTACCGATTAATATTCAGCGCTTTAATTGGGTATGGGCAAATAAAAAAATATTTGACCAATTACATTTGAAACCGCCTCAAACATACGAAGAACTTATAGAGGTTTCTAAAAAAATTAAACAAGCAGGCTATACCCCTTTTGCCCATGGCGAGCAAGCTTGGCAAGATTTAATCTTTTTTGAATCTATTTTGCTCTCCGTTGGTGGCACGGCGCTATACAATAAAGCCCTGGTAGAATTTGATGCTAATGTATTAAACGGTAAAAAAATGGAAACCGTTTTTGAGCGTGTACTACAAATAAGAACTTTTTTTGATAAAGATTATATAGGCCGTGATTGGAATCTGGCTACCTCGATGATTATTCATAATAAAGCTGCTATGCAAGTAATGGGTGATTGGGTAAAAGGTGAGTTTACGCTAGCGCATCAATCCCCTAATAAGGATTTTTTATGCTTTGCCTTTCCTGATACACAAGATATTTTTCTATTCACATCCGATTTTTTTAGCGTTATCAAAACTTCATATAAACATAACAAAGAAGCGCAATATGCTTTTGTGAACACAATTTTTGATAAAAATATCCAAGAAAAATTTAATCTTGCAAAAGGTTCTCTACCCGCTCGCCAAGATACCAATACAGCGTCATTTGATGACTGCTCACAACAAGCAAAAATTGATTTTAATCGTGCACTAAAAAAGAAAAAAGTTATCGAACATATGGATATTCGCTTAACTGAAGCTCAACGCAATATTATTTATAAACCTATTGTAAATGCATTTTCTTTGCCTAACATTACTGCAAAAGAAGCCGCTCAAGCATTTGCTTTAGCGGCTCTGACTTTAAAAAATATGCAATAACCATTTCAATGTAAATATTGATCAAAAAAACGCTTTACTTTGCGCTCATAACCTACAGGGTCTTTAAAATAAACTCTTCCATGCCCTGCATCTTTTACTTCAAAGATTTCTTTTTGCTTACTGCCTGCCGCATTAAATAATGCATGCGCTTCTTCAGGGTACGCTGACTGATCTGCTGTTCCGTAAATAATTAATACCGGAGAATGTATATTTTTTATAGCCTCAACCGGGTGTAAATCGCTTAATTTAGCATGAAGACGAAAAGGAATTTGCGCCAATAATAAAGGCGAAAGCAGCTTAGAAGCGGTGTCTCCTGCTAGCCACTTAATACGATGATAGGTGGCCTGTTCAATTGTTGCATAGGTTGAATCTAACACGAGTGCATCAGCTTCTAAAGGCGACGCGCCAAGTACAGCAGCTGCTCCTCCCATAGAATGGCCCCATACCCCAATTTTGCGGCACTTGCCTTGCTCTTTCAGCCAATTAAATGCCACACGCGCATCATCTGATTCCCGCAGCCCTAAGGTAACCATATCAGGCTTTGAAGCACCATGCCCTCTAAAATCAAACAATAAAAGTGAGTAATTCGCATCGTATAAAAAGTTTGCAATATTAATCATACGATTACGATTGCCATTTAAACCATGCATCATCAATACGCAGCGATGGGTTGAATTATTAGGCGCCTCAACAAACCAGCCTGAAATTCTTCCTTGATTCAAGTGTATATCACGCACTAACCAATTTGCGGGAGGCGCTTTAATCTCTTTATTTTTGGGGGCAATATACATAGACCCCAGCCGTAAAGCTACCCCTATTAACGTAGCAAATAAAATTATAAAAATTATAAAAATACGCTTTTTCCAAACCTTAGGCACAATACTGATTCTCTTAAAAATATTTATAGTTTTTAGACTTTTTAGGCATTAGGTAGACATTAAGCAGACGTTGTGCAGTTTCACTCTTGTGCGTATTGGCAACTCGCCGCACTCCTTAATACACCTACATATCATTATTCACGGTGTAATTTAGCTACCTCTAAGGCCTTAAGATAACGCTGCCAAAGCTCATCATGATGTGTTGAGAGATGATAAAGATAATCCCAGGTGTAAATTCCCGTTGTATGCCCATCATTAAACAGAGGCTTTATGCCATAGTTTCCTACTGACTCGACTTCGGTGATAACAACGTTTTTTTTACCGTATTGTAAAATAGCTTCTTCTGGGCGATGGCCTTGCACTTCTGCCGAAGGAGAATGTACCCGTAAAAACTCATAACTCAATTCAAATGGAGTTTCATGTTCATCAAATCTGAGAAATAAAAGGCGCTGTTCTCGGTTAAATCGTAACTCTATGGGTGTGGGCATGAAAATTGTCCTAAATGGGCTAACCATAGTAAGCCTAGCATGGTTTTGCCATCTCGAATTTTACCTTCTTTAACCCATTCCATTGCTTCTTTATGAGAAATAGACAACGTTTCAATAAACTCGCCCTGATCGGGATTAGCCTGTGTTGCATAAAGATCGGTAGCAAGATACACATAAATGGTTTCAGACGTGTAGCTAACAATAGGATGAAATGCTGTTAAAAACATCCAATTTTTTGCCCGGTAGCCCGTTTCTTCTTCAAGCTCACGCTGAGCTGTAAAAAGCGTATCTTCCCCTACCTCTACTTTTCCTGCCGGAAACTCTACCATAATGGAATGAAATGGGGTTCTATATTGAAACTCCATTAAATAGTATTCCTCATTGAGCATAGGAATAACCATCACTGCACCAGGGTGCTGAATATATTCGCGTGTACCTTCTGAGCCATCAGGCAACTTAACATGGTCTTTATAAATTTGTAAAAAAGAACCATCGTAAACACGTTCTGAATTCAATGTAGTTTCTTCCAAGTCGGTAGTAGGTTGATGTTTCGAATGCATGTAAAACCTTATGGTTATCAATTAGCTCATATTATTAAAAACTATATTCGTATCGGCTGCGCAAAGGCATGTTCTAAATCAGTATTAACACCTCTACTATTTTAAAAATAAGTTTGATAGTAGATAGATGGCTCAAGCTGCAGTATTTTCATCGAGACTTTGCCACATATGAACTTTGGCCTGGTACCCTGAGGAAGTGAGGATAGCCATAGGCTCGACACCAAACGGCTTGAAACCACATGCCTCGTACAAGCAGAGGGCAGACTTGTTGCCCTCTGTAACTGTAAGCATCAGGACGCGAGCATCAGGACGGGTGCGAGCATGCTCGGCTGCCGCTTGAATCAATGCTTTGCCGACGCCAAGACCGCGACACGTTTCGGCAACGAACATTCCCATGACATGAACCTTGTGCTTTGTCTTAGCTCTATTTGAGAACTCAAGCGCCACCGTGCCAACAAGTTCTCTTTCATTAAACGCTCCAAAAACAATACTTTCTTCCCTTGAGCCAGCAATGCGTTTCAACCACCATGAATCAGGCTGCGCTGCCCGTTCTTCAAGCGTTGAAGTAAACGCATCAGGCGCATGCTCATACGCATGAAGCATCAAACATCGGTATTCAGCAGCGTGTTCAGCGGTTAGCGGGGCGACTTGCATGCGTTCTGCTGCCTAATAATATAGAGATCAAAAGATAGTATGAGGATTGTAAGCATTAGAATACGCATTAATAAGATGCATATAGCTAATTGTTTCAACGCCTATATACTAAAATAACGTTTAATTTTAGAAAAGCACTCTAATAAACAGGTTTCTTCAAACAAATATTAAAGTGATGGATGAATAGCAACGCCTTTAAGCCCCAACCAATCACGCTCAGTTAAAAACTCACTATATAACTTAGATTCAGGCGAACCAGCTTCAGGCGCCCATTGGTAAGCCCAATGCGCGGCAGGAGGCATCGACATCAGAATCGACTCTGTACGCCCTCCAGATTGAAGACCGAATAAGGTTCCTCGATCTTGTACTAAATTAAATTCAACATAACGCCCACGGCGATACGCTTGAAAATTGCGTTCTCGCTCACTAAAAGAGTGATACTGGCGGCGCTCCAAAATAGGCATATACGCTTCAAGAAAATGATCGCCCACGCTACGCATCATGGCAAACAACGTATCAAAATCTGCATCGCACACATCATCATAAAAAATACCGCCTATGCCTCGCGGCTCCTGACGATGCTTCAAAAAGAAGTAGCGATCACACGCTTCTTTATAAACAGGATAACGATGCACACCAAAAGGATCTAAGGCTTGTTTACATTGGTGATGAAAGTGAACCGCATCTTCCTCAAATCCATAATAGGGGGTGAGATCCATTCCTCCCCCAAACCACCATACTGGCTCTTTATCTACAGGGTAAGCAATAAAATAACGAACATTAAGATGTACAGTGGGCATATACGGATTACGAGGGTGCACCACTAACGAAACCCCCGAAGCCTCAAAGGCAGAGCCAGCTAAATGCATGCGCTCAGCCGTTGCGGCAGGAGGCAATGCATCGCCTTTAATATGCGAAAAGCCTACCCCTGCCCGTTCAAATACTTTGCCATGCTCAAGCAAACAGGTAACGCCCCCCCCTGTATCATTGGGTCTTTCCCAGGTATCTTTCAAAAACGCATGACCATCAAAACTCTCAAGCGCGTTTACAATAGAGTGCTGTAGTAAGAGCAAATAGTCTATTACCGGGCGTGTAACAATCATAATGGTTCTTCTCATGCGTAAGAAATTTGCAGTAATTTTAACATGAACCTATTTACAAGGCGTCTTTGGTATGTGATACGCGCAACAGAGAGTGTTGTAGATTTTAGCAGCTTGCCGAAAAATCGGGTGTTAGCACACTAGCCCAAAGGAGCTTTCTTGACAGCCCCTAGTGGCTAAGCTAAAGTAGCAACCATGCCCAGAATGCCCAGGTGGCGGAATTGGTAGACGCGCACGGTTCAGGTCCGTGTACCGAAAGGTGTGGGGGTTCGAGTCCCTTTCTGGGCACCATTTCTATTGCTGCATGTTCCCAAGATTGCTAAAACTCCCTTGTAAATCAATATATCAAAGCCCTTTCTTTATCAAAAATCGAGATAGCCGAAATTCTGGCTTTTATATTTACCAAACTGCCCTAATTTGCTTTGATAACGCATTACAAGATCAATAACATTCTTGCACGGAATGACATAACCTTTGACTAGTGGGTCCACCCATAGGGATTAAAAAAACTACTTAATGGTTGGCTTTAACAACTCAAAAAATAAACTAAATTACTTACTTCGTGGTAAGGTGCTGGCGTTTTAATCTAATAATGAAAATAAAAATGTTAAAAAAACTCGCGCTAGCCCTATCTTTTGCTGCACTTGCTTCGCAATCATTTGGTCAGATTTTTGCCGATAAAAATGCATGGGAAGCTGATCTGGTTAAATATAATAACCTTATCGCATTTAATGCAAATTGGTACTCAAAAGATGATTGGAAAAATAATATATTCCCATTAGAGGAAACAAAGCAACTATTTAGATCGGGAAATCTTGCATACACTTATAAAGTTGGGGCAGAAATTAAATCCATGATTATTAATGTGAATGTATCTGTTGATGACACATTAAAATTAACAGACAACGGTACTGTGGTTGCTTATGGTATTGGGCATGGAGACAATTTTGGAATAGAAAATGGATGGCTTTACGATAGGGTCAGTAGTTTAGGAACTACATCGATTTATTTAGATCCAACCGAACAGCTTCAAATTTCCGCATGGGGTACTTATTTTGATCTAACGCCAGGTGGGGCAGGAAAAGGATTATCCACAAATTCTGGAGATATTGCATCCAATACCAAGGGTGGCTTTTTTGGCGGCAGCGGGAGTGTTATTGAAATATCTCCAGGAAAAGAGCTTGGAATGGCTGAGTCTTACAGAATGAGCAGCGAGATATATTATGGAAAAGTTACTTATGAAGTATCAGCAGCCCCTGAACCCGAAACATACGCGATGCTTCTTTTGGGATTGGGAAGCATCGGGTACGTTAAAAGAAAGAAGCTTCTGACTACGCGTATGGAACAGAAACATTAAGAACACTATTTACTGCTCTGATGTTTACGGATTTGCCTAAAGAGATAGATTAAGGACTTTGAAGGCTTATATTCCTAGCCATTATGCCATTGGTAACTGCTGATAAAAGCATTAATCGTTAGGCTCCTCAACTCTAAGGCGCTATCATTTTATAAGCAATGGCATCACCAAACGTTACGCCATGCCATAAAATTAAGTCGGCGAAGTTAAGCAAAGGGGCGCTATTTCACCACCCCTTTTCAAAAAACAGACCAATAAACGTACTTCGTGGTAAGGTGCTGCCGATTAAAATAAATCATGAGAATAATAATGTTAAAAAAACTTTTAATCGGCTTAAATTTAATGGGACTTTCTTTACCATTGTTTGCAAATCCTGGGATACTTACGCCAAAAGTTGCGTTTTTTACTGACAGGGACGCATGGATTGCAGCCTCTTACAACTCTTATCATCAAGAGAATTTAGAAAACGCAACCCCGTATCTTGGCGCAACTTTTGATGGAGCTACTAAAGGACTGGCATTTGCATCTGGATTTAAGTATGAAAAATATACAGACTTTAGCGATCCTTCTCTTTTAAGCAGTTCGAACGGCGCCATTAGTGACACCTTAGGCGCTCCAACAAAATCTTTATTTGCACTCCTTAATACGGGGGACAGCAGAGGAATCGGCGCAAACTTTGATCTAAGTCCCAACGGTGCTGAGTCAGGAATTAATCTTATTGTTTATGGAGAAAGATCTGCCGACGCTTACATTATTCACAATCCAATTCCTTCAACTGCTAACGGGCAGTTTTTTGGAGTTATAACAAGCTTCCCAGTTACATCGTTTAGGTTATGGTCTCAATCGTTATTTAGAGAAAGAACAACCCAGGAAAGCTTTACAATGAGCAGTATCCTTGTGGCGTCACCAACACCAGAGCCTGAAACCTACGCGATGCTTCTGTTAGGACTAGGAAGCATTGGCTACGTTAAAAGAAAAAAACTTCTGGCTATGCGCATGGAAAAGAAACATTAAGCACCCTGCTTAATGCTCTGATGTTTAAAGTTGTGGCTGCATAGTAGAAATAGACAGAGCACCTTGACGGCTCACATTCCCAGCCGTTGCGCCGTTGGTAACGATTGATAAAACCATTAATCGTTTGGCTCCTCAATTTTAAGGCGTTATCCTTTTATAGGCGATAGCATAACCAAATGTTACGCCATGCCATAAGCACGCTGGGCGGAACAGACCTCATCATTGATTAATCATTAGCGCTCAAACATATGTGATTAAAAAAACTGCTTAATGGTTAGCTTTAACAATTCAAAAAATTAAACTAAATTAATTATTTCGTGGTAAGGTGCTGCCGTTTAAAATAAATCCTGAGAATAATAATGAAAATACTAAAAAGCTTGGTTTGTGCTGCGCTGTGTCTGCCGATTTGGGCTAATGCTACAACTTTTGATGTTTCTCAACTTTCTCACGGGAACACGAGATTACGCATATCACATGACATTGGCTCTTTTTCAGACCAAATTAATTTTGGACTTGAAGATCAGCGATCGGTTGATATGAGCGTTAGAAACGTATTTTATGTGTCACAGCCCCCTATTATAAATCTTACTATTAAGCTCTATGATTCACATAACACATTGCTGACCAAATTTTATAGTCAAGAAAAGGGTTATTACAGCCCGCTTTATTCGCAATTTAACATAGCATCTATGGCTAATAATTATAGTAATGGCATTGCTGGTGGTGGTGTCGCTTTGCTGAGCGACCTTAATGCCGGATATTATCATTTAACTATTACAGGCGAAACAACTTCAACTGCACCCATGGATTTGTCTGGCTTCGAATTCCCTGCTGAGTTTGTTGGTGATCATTTAAACAAATCTTATGGATCTTACCAAGTTAATCTTAACCCTACCCCTGAGCCAGAAACATACGCGATGCTTCTTTTAGGATTAGGAAGCATCGGCTACGTTAAAAGAAAGAAGCTTCTGACTACGCGTATGGAACAGAAACATTAAGCACATTACTGGATAGAGAGATTGAGCACCTTGAAGTCTTATATTCCTAGCCGTTGTACCATTAGTAACGGCTGATAAAATCATCAATCGTTTGGCTCGTCAATTTTAAGGCGCCATCATTTTATAAGGGATGTAATAACCAAACGTTACGCTATGCCATAAAGATAATGTTTATAGCCCGCTGGGCGGAACAGACCCCATCATTGATTAATCATTAGCACTCAAACGCTGCCAAGATTAACCGATTTACCTTTAGAGGCAAGTGATAATTTTCCAACGCATTATCACTTGAATTTAAAATCTGAGTAGGAGGTTTTAACGTGCGGCAAACTCACAAAACCACTCTCACAAATAGGGGTAGCAAAAAAATTGAGTTAACTTTGGGGGTGACTTTAAAATACCCACATCAACAAACCATTCCTTTTTATAACTTAGACACAACAGACATGCGTCCCATTCTGCCATCAATATGACAAATTATAAAAAAATAAACGTATGATTTAGATGCCAATAGATAGACAATTACCTCCTTTTTAATATAGCTTAGCTATGTATCAATTTCCCTTATTAATTGGTACCAACTATCAGCAGCGCTAATATTTTATACTTTAAAGAATATTCGAAAGAAGAAGCATAGTATTTTATGCTTACAATAAAAACCATTCCATTGATTATATTAAACATTTATTCATATATAAAAATTTATTTGTTTAGCAATAAACTCGTATTGATAACATTAATCCCGCAATTAAATAATAAGCATATTACTTTTAATAATTACATTATGCATAAGTTTTTTTTGAGTATTTATTATTAGAAGTAGTTAATTAATTTCATACCTATTCTGTTATGATTATTCAGCTTATTAGATAAGAAAAATAGTTCTAATAAGACAAATACAATGGCTAGTTTTCCCTAATTAAAAATTTTATTTTCACGTTCATTTTTCGAGATATAAACCATGAAAAAAAACTATAGCCTATTAGCTTTGGCACTTTTGACTTCAATGATAAGTCATCAGGCGCAAGCAGCCTCATCTTCTTCTGCAAGTATCGGGCCAATTTCCATTCAGTTGTTCGATCTAAATCCTTCAGATTCGATTACACCTGCTATCAAATGGAATATTGCAACACAAAGCTTATACGGCAATGTTTCGACACCCACTGCAACAGGTAGCATTTATTTCACTGCCTCAGGCTCAGCCCCTACCAGTTTATTTTCGTCTCAACAACTTAATGCCCCCCTAAATATTGTTAAAAATATTATTGGCACTGGCAGCGCTAGTGTTGATACTGTGCCTGCATTAGCGAATAATCCTAGCGGTTTAAGTGTGAGCGTTGCTGGTAATGTTCAAAATGCGGGTGCTTATCGCGCAAGCTATCAGTTAATGAGCAATGGTTACCCTAATCAACCTGTTGAACTTACTTTTGCTGAATTCTTGTTAACCCCCAATACATTGGCTCTCTTTAGTGCAAATGCACAAGCTTCAGCTATAACCACTGTTGGTTATCACCCGTCTGGGTCTGAAGAAGCTAACGCTTCTGGTAGTTTATATGTTTCTACTACTACTACTTGTTGCATGGGTCTTTATAACGGGCAATCAAGTAATAGCGTTATCTCAGCCTGGGCTGGCTCTGTTAATTCAACTTCAGGCCCTACCAGCTCATTTAACTCAGGGTTGTTAAATGCGAACTTCACGAACAGTACCAATGTAGAACTTTCTGGTCGTTTGACTTTATTTCTTCAGGCTTCAGGGTCGACACACGGTAACTACACGCCTCCAGTAAACCCTGTTCCTGAACCAGAAACATATGCAATGTTGTTAGCTGGGCTAAGTATTTTGGGCGCGTTAAAAAGAAAAAAACTATAATTAAGATGGTCTCCGCCGCAAAGCGGCGGGGAAATTGCTATACCGCACCAACTAATAAACTAATACTCATAAAATAAACTAATACTCATAAACCGTAAAAAATTAAGCTAAATTGTTTTGTATACGCTTTTTTCTTTTTACATAACCAATGCTTCCTAAGCCCAGCAAAAGCATTGCGTAGGTTTCAGGTTCGGGGATTGCAGCAATAAGAACTTCGTAATTACCATAAGAATTATTTACAGGGCCAACATAAAGTGAAGAACTCCCAACTATACTAGCAATATCAAGAGGTGTAGTGGCGGTAGTTTTTCCTGTGATGATTAGATAGTAGTTGCCTATAGCAAGATCGTTTATTAGTGCATGTGGGCTTAATAATGATGGATCGTTAATTTCTGAACGAGGCAATGAAAAATAAACATCATAACTATTTGTATAGAACTTATTAAGCAATACATGATTAGCACTATATAGTTTAACGTTAAAATCTATAATATTAGGTAAGCTTTCTCCTGTATCTCTAAAGTGTACCTCAAGAGATTTTCTTTCTAAAAGAGAGAAGTTAATTTGATCACTAAATGCACCGCTTTCTTGAGATATACGTCTAAGCGCTGGTTTACCTACCTGAATATTAAAGAAGTCATACGTTGCAGCGCTTACGCTTGCAAGAGGTAAACACAATGCAAAGCAAACCAATTTATACAGTTTTCTGATATTATCCTTAATATCGTGATTAATACCAGCAGCTTAATAAAGCATAAATTTTCAAAAATTTTTAGTTTAAAAGAGTTATAACTCTAACAACAGGCTTGAGAAGCAACTTTTTACAAACACCGTCTCAAGTTAGCTACTATCTTAGAACTTTTCTAGCTTCAGCTTTTTTCTTCTTATAAAGCCAATGCTTCCTAAACCCAGCAAAAGCATCGCATAGGTTTCAGGTTCAGGTGTCGCAGAAGATATTTGAATTTTGTAAGCACCATAAGCATTATTTTCAGCACCAACATAAAATGATGGAGCTATATTATATAAATTAATGGGAGAAGTTAAGGTGCTTTTACCAGTAATAATAAAATGATAATTACCTTTATCAAGAAATTTTAAATATACTGTATTAGCTCCGTTGTAATAAGATAAAGGGAAGTGCACAGTAGATACTGGTTCAATTGGGTTACCGTACTCGTAATAATCATAATGAAACTTGTTAAGCAATCCATTGCTAGCGTCATAAAGCTTAACGCTCACATCTTCAAGGCCGCCTATCATGTCTAAAAAACTTAGCGCAACAGTACCGGAGCTACCGTTTACCAGAGAGAAGTTAATCTGATCGCTAAATGCACCACTATCTTTAGCTATCCGTAAGATTTTCCAATGGTGCGGAATAACTTCAAATACGTCATATGTAGCAGCGTTCGCTAAAAGAGGGAAACACAGCACAGCAAAAAACAAGCTTTTTATTATTTTCATTTTATTATTAATTTAAAAATTAAAACGCCAATACCATAGCATATTTTTATAGATTGACTTTAAGTAATGGAAATTATCGCAAGTGGCGTAATATAATTTGTTTTAAAAGCCGTAATCATTTTCTGAATAATATTTTGATTTCAAAAAATCAGCTCTTAAATCTAAGCATTTGAAGTCATTGAAATAAATGAGGGCAATTTTGACTGAAATGCTCATATACAGTTTTAAAATCAATATATAAATGTGCAAATTCTGTTTATTTATAGAAGCTTATTTTTATACATTTTATTATTAGCTTTAGTTTATAAAATAGTAGCCTTTATAGGTGGGATAGAACATACCTTATACTATCCCACTCCCTTACTATTGAATGTTGTAAAAACAACTCTCCTCTATATTATTTCCTCTGCCCGGCTGATGCTGGTGTAGCGGATTTTTTAGAGGTAGGGGGAACATTCGTTCCAGTAGGTACTGCTGGTATTTCTACTTTTTTCTCTTGCTTCGGTTTCTTTGTTTCTCTACCATTACGTGCCATTGAAGTTCTCCTTAATCGAATGAATAAACTGATTGCTCAAATTAATGCATTCTCCTTTCGGTTTAGTTTAGGCTTAGTTTAGTTTCAACTATTTACTTCATGAACTTAGCAGAACATTAAATCCTACTGCACTTTCACTCTAGCACCATACAAAAAATATCTATAGCTGATAAATTCAACAGGTTAATGCAAATTTTAAGCACAATTTAAGCCCCCTCAAAGCCAGGTTTTTTGTAAAGACTCCTTTTCAAAGAAGTATGCTAGACTCTATCTATCCCCCCTTTTAGAAATCTTAAACGACATGCATGTGCATTATCGCTGGCAAACCGCTGATTCTAAGACGCATTACTTTAAAATTATACTAAGTTTGAACGGAAAGATTCCCGCTCAAGACTGGCAACTGTGGATGCCAGTGTGGACGCCGGGTAGCTATCTGGTACGCGAGTTTTCGCGCCACGTTCATCATGTTCATGCGACGCTGTTCGATCATGAGCACTCCACTCGCATAGAGCTTCCCTTAGAAAAAATCTCTAAAAACCATTGGGTAACTAATACTACAGAGTCGATTAACCACGGAACACTCGTGTTTGAATACCAGGTGTATGCCTTTGATAATTCAGTGCGAGCTGCCTATTTTGATCCTTCTTCATTAGCAGTCGATGGTGCTGCAATATGGCTTAGTGTTGAAGGCACTGAAACGTTAGCACGCACTATTGAATGGGTTCCTCCTGAAATTGAAAGCTCCTGGAAGTTAGCCACCCCCTTAGAACCTGAAAAAATTGATGAACAAGGGTTTGGTACGTATCGCGCTAAAGATTATTTACAACAAGTTGATAGCCCAGCATTAGCCGGCACGTATTTAGAAGGCTTTGAACTTACTGTACAAGGTATTCATCACACGATGATGTTTGATGATGCTGCTAGTTCAAAAATACCTAACCTTGATCTTGAGCGCCTCAAACAAGACATGACGAAAATTATAGAGTGGCAATATGATTTTTGGCCTGGTGAAGTACCCTTTTCGCACTACCATACTCTCACACAGGTTTTTGCCAATAACTATGGCGGCCTGGAGCATGAAAACAGCACTCGGCTAGTGTGCTCACGCTATGATGTTCCGCGTTTAAATATCAAAACACACGAAGAAAATTATTCAAAATTTTTAGGTCTTTTCAGCCATGAATATTTTCATAGCTGGCTTGTGAAACGTTTACGCCCACATACTCTATTACCCTACGAATTAAAACATGAGCAATACACGCCTTTGCTATGGATTTTTGAAGGCTTCACTGCTTATTTTGATGAGGTGGCACTCGTACAAACAGGCCTAATTAGCATTGAAAGCTATCTGGGTATGCTTGAAAAATTACTCGATAGAGTGACGCATTTACCTGCGCATACGATGCATAGTTTAGAAGAAGCAAGTTTCGATGCGTGGATTCGTTCGTATCGCCCCGATGAAAATACCCCCAATAGCACAGTAAGCTATTACGATCAGGGTGCCTTGCATGCATTAGTGTTAGATTTAACGCTCATGAATCACGGCAGCAGTTTAAAAGCTGTGCTAAGACATCTTTGGCAACATCATATTATTGAAAAAAATAATACCCATGCTGGCTTACAAGAAAGCGATTTACTAGATGCCCTAGTTGCACTGGCACCGGGTGTTGATTGGGCTAATTTTTTAGCGCAACATGTTCATAGCCCTCTTTTACCTGATTATGAAGCGGCACTTAACAGCGCTGGCATTTATATCAAAGTAGAAGAAAGCACCACTCCGAAAACGACTCAACATTTTACCCAGTGCTTGGGAGTACGTTTTAGAGAAGGTACTTTAACCGTGTCGCATGTACTGCATGGGCGTATTGCTGCATTATCTGGAGTTCAAGTAGGGGATCAATGGCTAGCCCTTAATCATGAACAGCTAAAAAGCGCACACTGGTCAGAGGTATTTGCCCGCCTTGATTGCGATGCTTATCATGATTATAACCTTCACTTTTTCAGAGAAGGCCAGCTTCATACGCTAGCACTATTACGCCCACAACATACCCTACCTATTCTTAGGTTTCATAAACTTTATCAAAATACACCTGTGACAGCCCAACAAAAAAATATTGCATCACAATGGTTTAATACAGGAAGTTAATTTTCATGAATACACGTTTTTCATCTGCTTCACGCCGCACGCCTAACCATTCTGCACAAAATAACTATTCTTCAACCTCCACACCCGCTAAATTTCGCCCTACGCTTATCGCTACTTATTTAGGGTTAAGCACGTTACTCTCTGCGTGTGCTATTAAGCCACCGTCTTCTCCTTCGGCTTCACCCTCTGCAAATAGTGACGTCAAAAAAAATAATCTTGCCTCTAAACCTGAAAAAACCGCAGGCTTGTCTGCCTCACCTTCAACTGCCCCGACCGTTGTTGAGATTAAAAAAAATAAAGACGTTCCTGCTTTACCTACCCCTCCTGCTGATGAGTTAACCAATCTAGTTAAAAATGATCCTTATAAGTTTTTAGAACAGCTTGATCTTGCTGAAACACAAAACTGGATGAAAACTCAGCATGATTCTGCGCGCCGCTATCTGGCACAACTTCTTCAGCAAAATAGCAAAAAAAATAAACAAACAGCTGCTTCGTCTAACGAAGATATAAGCGCTAAAATTTCTGATGATAGCTCCATGCAGCGCGTAGGCAATCGGCTATTTTATTACCATGCTGATCAACGCTCTCCTCATATTCTTTACTCTCGCGAAACTATCGATAGCAAAAATGAGCGTGAATTAGTTGATCTAGCGCATATCAATAAAATACCTAACCGTACTGCTATTGAAAATTTTAAAGTTTCGCCTGATGGCGCATGGGTAGCGCTAATTATTGGCGTGCCTAGCGCTACTGGCACACTTGAACAACGCCAATTAATCGTTGCAGATACGAAACATGGCAAAGTAGCCATTCGCCCTATTACAGGCGTAGAAAGCAGCCCTTTTTTAAGCTGGCGCCCTGATAGCCGTGCATTATTTTTTCTTCAAACTGACCCTGCTACTAAAGCAAGCCAAGTTGTTATGCGTTTATTAGCCGGCGATCAGGCCGGTAAATCATTTCCTGTATTTGGTAATGGGCTAGGGCTAGATGCTCCTTTTAATAGCGAAGATAAAATAGGTATTGTCACCAGCCCTGCTTCCCCCTATACCTTAGCTATTGTGCAATCGAAAGAAGGCATTCGCATTTTTAGCGCTTTATCTCCTTTGCTTTCAGGCAATGAAGTTAGCCCTGTTCAAACAGCGAATGGAACAACGCCTGCTGATATGCGTGTAGGCTGGTATCCACTGATTACGCTTAAAGATCAAGTGACAAGTTTTGATTTACGAGGCGATTGGTTTTACGCAATTACTCAACGGCAAAAACCCAACGGTGAACTCGTTCGCTTAAGATTATCTGAACCGCGATGGGAAGAAGCTGATTTATTAATTCCCGATCATACTACTCAGCAGCTTAATCAATTACGTGTTGCTCAAGACGCCTTATACGTGGAAAAAAGGGAAGATGGTTATAGTCAGTTGATTAAGCTGCCTTATAATGCGCGTTATCAAAACACTGGCGAGTTACAGGCTATTCCTGAAAAGTCATCTGCCCCTTCTAATAAATCAGGGCAAGATAAAACATCAATCTCTCCTGCAACTTCTAATAAATTAGCCCCGCTGTTACCTACACCCACAGAACAAGGTAAAAAAGCGCCTATTCAGCCTAACTTGAACAGTAACGATGATGAAGCGGATACATTAGATAGCACTAAAAAGCCAACTAAAAAATTTCGCCATCATTCAAAATTAAATATTCAAGAAGAAAACTTCACTGAAGATAATTATATTCCTCAAGAAGAAGGCGATGAAGAAGATGCGCCTAAGAGTAAAAAAACATCAAAATCTTCGCATACCGCCTCTAAAAAACATGAAAACTCTGATGAAAATGATAGCAAACCGGTAAAAGCAAAAACGCTTCAGCAAAAGAAAGAAGAAGCACGCCGCGCTAAAAAAGAGGCTCACAAGAAAAAATCAGCTGCTGAAAATGATGAGGATGATAAAACAGATAAAACCCAAAGCCCTGGCAAATCAAATAAGAAAAACAATAAATACAAACAAACAGATAAAGAACAAACGCTAACAAGCAAAAAGAAAAATCGCCACCAACAAAAATCTTCTAAAGAAGAAAGCGAAGAGGAATACGTTGCACCTGTTAGTGTTAAAAAAGCCTACAAGTTCAACTATAAAAAACAAGAAACAACGCGTAAAGCGCTTCAACAACGCTCTAGCAGCCCACGGCGCGAAATAGCTGAGACACCTAAAAATGAAGTAACAGAGCAACATCGAGCGCGTATTCGCAGCCGTGTTATTCGTTTAGCTTTGCCTAGTACAACACCGAACACACAAGATATTAAACTGCCTGTTGATGGCATGATTCAGCAGCTCATTACCGACCCTCTGCAACCTGGCGCATTGGCAAGAATGAATGATTGGACGCGCCCGCTTGAACTCGTGCATATCGATAGTGAGCATGAACCGCGCCTCATTGCTGGCTCTTCTCACAAAGCGTCAAAAGCACCAACATCACGTGCACGCAATCAAACAGAGATACCTGTTGCAACCAAAACATCTCGCTTGCTGGTTCCGGCTGATGATAGCGCTAACCCGCTTATGCTGCCGCTAACATTAATTACACCAGAAAACCTCAACCCAGCAAATAGCCATAAACCATTGTTGCTTATTTTAGATCGACCAGGGCAAGGATTCGCAAGCCCCAACTATCGCCCTGATATTCTGGCCTGGCTGCAAAAAGGCGGCATTGTTGCGCTAGCTGATCTTTTCCCGAAGGGATATAAAGAAAGCGATTGGTCAGATACAAACTTTAGCGCCTTAGAGCCAAGCACAGTAGGCAGGCTCGAAAATATTGTTGAATATCTTTATAGTGAAAAAATTGCTGAAGCCGAGCGCTTTGCAATGTCAGGCGATGGCATTAACGCTAGCATTATCGCTACTTTTTTAAGCCATCGCCCCAACAGTTTTGCATCTGCTTCGCTGCAAGCAGGCGTCTATGATGCCCTTTCTTCTACTGCATCAACTGATCAATTAAGTAAAAATTGGCCTATTAGCAGCTATCATCATATAAAAGATAAAACCTCTTATCCTAGCGTGCTAGTACTAGGCAATACCAACCGTAAGCTGGTGATTCAGGCGGCAAAATTTGTAGCACGATTGCAAAATGCAGATAAAAATAATCAAGCGTTTTTTTACAGTGCAGCGCGGCCTTTAGGCGATGATACGCGCCTTCTGTTCCTGTGGAATCAAGTTAGCCCTGATAACAAACGCTCAAATTAAAGAGATTTAAACATGCAGGCAGGCCTGTTGTGTTCCACTGTATCGGGCCACAACAGGCATTTGATTTGTACCTTTTACTAGGAAAATGGTATAAGCATACTGCTTCAGCCATTACCATTGTTGATAAAACATTGCGCCTATAAACGAGACATTTACTAACCACTGATCTATAGTGCTTAGTAAACGTCTTATTAGGCATACTGCACATTTATGTTTAAATATTGTTATACATACCTATAAAAGAGTCACGCTACTATGATTTTCGTGCTTTCCCCTGCTAAATCACTTGATTTTGAAAGCCCACTGCCCTTATCTGAGAACACTCAACCTGAGTTGCTAGCACAATCCGCGATATTAATTGAGCAACTCAAAGAGTTATCACCCATGCAAATCCAATCGCTGATGAAAATCAGCCCTGCGCTTGCTACGCTCAATGCAGAACGCTTTAAAAGTTGGAAACGCCCCTTTTCTCCTAACAATGCTCGTCAGGCGGTATTCGCATTTAATGGAGATGTATATGAAGGGCTAGATGCCTACACATTACCTGTTAATCATTGGCAGTATGCGCAAAATCATCTTCGTATTCTTTCAGGACTATATGGGGTATTACGCCCATTAGACCTTATTCAGCCCTATCGTTTAGAAATGGGAACTAAACTGAATAATAAGGGAGGTAAAAATCTTTATCAGTTTTGGGGTAACACAATAACTGAGAATATAATTCAGCAAATTAACATTACCAAATCAACCGCTTTAATTAATCTTGCGTCAGAAGAATATTTTAAATCAATACACCCTAAGCAGTTGAGGGTTCCCATTATTACCCCTATTTTTGAAGATTGGGCAAAAACTCAATATAAAGTCATCGGCTTTTACGCTAAACGCGCTCGGGGTCTTATGGCACGTTATGCTATTACGCATTGCAATCCAACATCGACTCCTGAAGCCCTTAAAGCATTTAATAGTGAAGGTTATTATTTTTGTAGTGAGCATTCAGATAATACCCATTATATTTTTCGACGAAAGCTATAGACCAATATAGAATAAATTTATAAAAAACAATTATAACTTTTCGATTTTTTTCTTTATTTATGATACATTTTAATAGTTGAGTTACAAACTTAACTCTAAGTATCCATATGATCGTAAATTAATGCTCTTAATACCTCTTAATACCTCTTAATACCTCTTAATACCTCTTAATACCTCTTAATACGCTAATCTTTAATTATAATACTTTGTCTTTATTAGACTAATTTTTTATTAGACATGGTTTTAATCACTAAGGTAATCCCAATGAAAAAAATAGTCTTTGCTTCTACAGTTTTTGCTGCTTTATGCTCAATCAACGCATCTGCTACTGTTTATAATGCTGGTGCTTTTAGTATCACTAGCAGTGTTCAAGATCAAAAAATCATCGGAGGTTTTCATACGCCTGTTGGCGTCTTTTCTGATACCATTTATTTTACCTTGCTTTCTCCTGAAACACGTTTGATTCGGCCGGGAGTTATGTTTGCCGAGGATTTTCCTCAGTTAATAACTCAGCCAAGATTGTTTAATTATGACATTTCAAACTTCCATGCATCGCTTTATAATTCAAACAACCAGCTTTTAGCGGAGACGTCTACCAGACTTTATAATGGGGGCGGCATGGCTGCTTTGGCTGCTGGAGACTATCGTTTAGATATAACAGGCAATGCAGTAGGGTTATTTGGGGGGGTTTACGGTACAGCTATTAGTGGTACATTGAATATTCCTTTACCTTTCAATCGCACATTCGATGCGGCTATTGCTCCAGCTCCAGAACCCGAAACTTGGGCAATGATGCTAGCAGGCTTGGGGGTTGTTGCTTCTACAGTACGCCGTAAAAAAGCTATTTAATGACTAAGGTGTCTATGTAGTGTTCACATACAAAGAATAAAGCTTCATAGATATCTTTGAAATCTGGTTCAAACAACATTTCCGCTAATAAGGTAATAATAATGAAAAATATAGTCTCTGTTTCTCTAGCGCTTATTATCAGCGCTTTAACTTCAGTTCATTCATCTGCCACTATTTATCATGCTGGCTCTTTTACTGCAACCACTACGCCTCAAGCGGTACATAGTAGTTTTTTCCCCAACGGTACAGGGGCAGTATCAGACACTATTTATTTTACATTACTTGCGCCTAAAACTAAACTTATAGCGGGTGCACTTAACGTTTCCGGCGATAGCTTTATTCGTTTCACTAACTTTGGAGGCTCATTATATAATTCATCTAATACTCTACTTGCCTCCGTCTCTTCACCCGATTATAACAAAATCCTAGAAACAGGTTATTTGAGTCCAGGCGATTATCGCTTAGATGTTTCAGGAGGAATTGCTGGGTTTGGGGGCGGTTACGGTATTGCAATTACTTCAAATGCACCTGAACCAGAAACATGGGCAATGATGTTAGCAGGGTTAGGATTAGTAGCTTCTGCTACACGTCGTAAAAAATTGGCTTTACTAGAGCGTACTAATAATTCTTAACGTTTGTTTCTTGCCAAATGCTTAGTGTAAGTAGATAAATCAGCTTGCACTAAGTAACACATTATTTTTAGTGGGTTTAACATTTTGTGTACTTATGCTAAACGCGCTCACGTTCTAATGGGGCGCTATGCTCTTACACATCGCAATCAAACATCTACTCCTGAGCCCTTAAAGCATTTAATAGTGAAGGTTATTATTTTTGTAGTGAGCATTCAGATAATACTCATTATTTTTTTCGCCGAAAATTATAAATTAAGATTACATATTTTTATAATAATTAATTATATACATTCAATTTTTTACAGTTGTTTTTTAATTGCCTATTCAAACTTAATTAGAGATAATTACTGCATTAAAAATTAATTGTTTTTTTTATAATTTTTTATACATAAGATTTTTTATACATAAGATTTTTTAAAAAGTGATTATATGTAGGTATAATCACATGGCTATATATTTTTTATTCTTCTTGAGGCTTAATAAATTAGGCTTTCTTAGGCTATGTATAATATTAATTAAATTAACAAAGTAATTTTATGAAAAAAACAATTTATACTTCTGCCGCTTTTGCTTTAACAACCTTGGTTTCAATCAATGCAACAGCTACTGTTTATCATGCGGGTTCTTTTACTGCAACCGCTGCATCCCAACAAATTCTTAGAAATTCTTTTCCTCATGGTGCAGCAATATCTGACACTATTTATTTTACACTACTTGCACCTAGAACCATTGTTTCAGCAGTTGCAGAAAACGACGAAGGCTATAGATACCTCCTTAACATGAACGCCATGTTATATAACTCATCTAATACTCTTATAGCCTCTGTATTTACAGACTATTCAAAATCTTTAGTAACAGGGCCATTAAGACCTGGTGACTATCGTTTAGATATTACAGCCCAGGTTGGAAATAATTATGTAGGTTTAGGGGGGGGAAGTTACCATGTAGCAATTGCTACGAATACCCCTGAGCCAGAAACCTGGGCAATGATGTTAGCAGGCTTAGGATTAGTAGCTTCTGCTGCGCGTCGTAAGAAATTTGCTTCGTCGAAGCTCGCCAACAACGCCTAACCTTAGCTTGCCAAATGCTTAGTGTAACTTGCTACATTAGCTTACACTAAGCAACACATCAGGGTAATAGGCTTAACATTTGCACTACGATAGTTTTTTAATGTAAAAACGTCTATACTAGTGGTCTCTATAAAGCATTATTAAACATTTTTATGCCTACACATGCGTTCCATTTTAAAAGCTGGTTTTATTTTTTCTCCTCACGACGAGGTGGAAGCATGTGTGCAGCCTGATGTAAACACTTAACACATAAAACCGCCAGATCTAAAACTGGCGGTTTTTTTTTATCATGAGCATAGAGAGGAATGTTTCCCATGCCTAGCACAGACGATGTTCGTATCGATGAAATTAAAGAGTTAGCCCCCCCTTCACAGGTTATTCGTGAGTTTCCTTGCACCCCAACAGCGTCAGACACTACGTATGCTGCACGTGATGCTATTCATAAAATTTTGCATAATCAAGATGATCGGTTATTGGTTATTATTGGCCCCTGCTCTATTCACGATACCACTGCAGCATTAGAATATGCCTCAAAACTTGCACAACTTCGCCAATCATTAGCTGGCGATCTTGAAATTGTTATGCGTGTCTATTTTGAAAAACCTCGTACCACCATTGGCTGGAAAGGTTTGATCAATGATCCTGATTTAGATAATCAATTTAATATTAATAAAGGATTACGCATTGCACGCGAGTTGCTCTTAAAAATTAATGAGATGAATCTGCCAGCGGGTACAGAATTTTTAGATATGATTACACCGCAATATATTGCTGATTTAATCGCTTGGGGCGCGATTGGCGCGCGCACCACTGAAAGCCAAGTGCATCGTGAGCTTGCCTCTGGCTTATCATGCCCAATCGGTTTTAAAAATGGTACTGATGGTAATCTTGATATAGCGTGTGATGCAATTAAAGCCGCTTCTCATCCACACCATTTTCTTTCTGTTACCAAAAGCGGGCATTCTGCTATTGTTTCTACCAAAGGAAACGAAGATTGCCATGTCATTTTACGTGGCGGGAAAAGCCCTAATTATGATGCAGCTTCTATACAAGCTTCTTCCGAAAAATTAGAAAAAGCAGGTTTATTACCTCGTATTATGGTAGATACTAGCCATGGTAATAGCAATAAAAAACCTGAGAATCAAATTCCCGTATGCGCTGATATTAGCCAACAAGTTGCAGCAGGCGATACACGTATTTTTGGTGTCATGATTGAAAGCCATTTAAAATTCGGCCGCCAAAATCATGTCATTGGTCAGCCGTTAAATTATGGACAAAGTATTACCGATGGCTGCATAAATTGGGAAGATAGTGAAAAGGTATTAGAAAATTTAGCGAAAGCAGTTCAACAACGTCGCCTTAAACAAGCTAAGAGTGCCTAAAAATCATATGTCTGTTTAGCATTTATCTTTTTCTGCTCTAATGATTTGTATACAGTTTTTTTGTTCAGAATATTGTATATTTTTACTAGTTTCTCACCCTAACCTTCTCTCTCAAAGAGGGAAGGTATTATAAAAAAGAACATGAGAAAGAAATAGTATTTTCAATTATTTACCATTTAGCAGCATAGCGAACTTGCAGAAAGTTTTCTCCAGGGTTAGGTTGCTTAATCCCTCCATTCGAGAAATGCTCCCATCGCAACGATATCTCATGGGCAGCATTGCTTCCAAATTGCTTGCCAATCGCAAGTTGATCCCCAAAATTAAACTTGGTACTAAATTTTTTATCACCACTGGCATAACGTGGCGTTAGCATATTTGCGCCTATACCGCCTTCAACATACCAACCATTAGACCAGGCATTTGGATAAAGTCTTACCACAGGCGTGATGCCAAACTGCCGCACATTATCAGCCGCTTTGTCACGATTGCGCCAATAGCCACCTGCCACTTCCCAATATCCCTTTACAGGCCCTATTGCTGTTTTCCATTCGCTATCCCAATCATAAGTTACGCCTAGCGTAAGTGCATGAGCACCTACTGCAATACCTGGCTGAATAAAAACATGAAGTGGGTTAGCATCGAGTACCTGATTGTTAGAAGACGCTGCTACTGGTAAAGGCGATATCAAAAAAAGTGAGGTAACCAATATACTGAAGCTTAAATAACTGCTGAGCGAGGTATTACGTTGAGGCATTAAAAAACCACAATATGAAATATTTCCTCGCATAATTAAAAAGACCTTTCACATTAAGTGATGTTATTAAATGATTGCTGAACGATTAATAGAATGCTTATAGGAGGCTATTAAAACCTATAGCCATGATGCTAAAAAACCATACAAAATATGCTGATTTTTTGCTTGAGTTATTTGCTTTTACATATTTGCATATTCTTGAGAGTATAAAATATTTTTGGCAGCACTAATAACCGACTCAAAAAACTATTATTATAATATTTATTTCAATATTTTAACTAGTAAAATACCAGCAAAAAAAATCAGGCAGTATAATCATATTTAGTATGATCACACAGCCTGATCTTTCATAAGACTCAAAAATTTTCACATGCTTTTCATCCACATGTTAAATATTTTTTTCTAAAACCGTGTTGAAACAGATACCCTTGTTCCATATCCATAATCACGCGTACCAACAGGTTCATAATAACCAGGTGCTGAACGATAAACTACTCGACCAGGGCGATACTCTCTTCTGTAATCGCGATACTCTCTATGGCGAGGATGGTCGTAATAGCTATAAAACCGAGGGTGATGATGGTGACGAAAATGATGAGGATGATCATAGCCATAACCTCTCATTTCTCTTGGATGAGCAGAAGCTTCGAAGCTTCCTAATAATCCTGCTATTAATGTCATTGTAGCTAAGATAATTTTTTTCATAATATGCTCCTTGGTAATCTAAAAAATACTACCCATTGTTAAATACAAGTGTTGTTCAACTAGCTTAACCGTCTGAATTAAACATCAATTATCAACAAATGCTGTGGTTACTTTCTTCAACGCTTCATTTGAAGCAAGGTTGACTTCATTCTTTAGTGGGTTAAGATTCTTTACATTTTTTAATAATTACCTATCATATTAAACTTACTCCTTCAAATTTAAACAATTGATTTTTATAAATTTAATAGAAAGATCAAATTAAACAATGTAAATATTTTGCTATAAAACACCACATAAATCTTGGCGCCAAAATATGTCATATTTTCAACAGCTTGATATAAAAATACAACCAACTTTGAAGATACTCCTATGCTTCTTTACCTGTCTATTATATCAATTGCTATTCTTCATTTAATTACGTTAAAGTATTTACATATTATTATTTTCTTTAGTTGTCTGATTACTTACAAAGCTAAGCTTTACTTGCTTCATTAACATAAAAACATTTATTTTCAGCCTTATTTTTGAACTAGTATATCAAGTATTAATGTTGGCATTTAACATCAACCCTTCATTAATGTATAACGTTAGAATCTATGTTATAGGATATTAACTATGCCATTGAATATAAATCCTGGTGATGAAGCAGCGCCTGGCACTCCCGGTTCAGGAGAAGATATTTGCCCCCAATGCAAAGGGTGTGGCAAAAATGAAGAAGGAAAAAGATGCCCTGAATGCGGCGGCACTGGAGTAGTCATTAAAGGAATTGGCGGCGGATAATATCTATTGCTATTTCTTCAGTTATTTACCGCACCCTCAACTTCAAACTAAATTCACAACCATATGCTTTGTTAAAAATTGTGATCAAAAAAATTTATAATAGGAAAATATTATTTTTCTATTAAACATATTTGAATTAAAAATTCATTTATCCTGAATACATCTAAACCAATACGTTGAAAAAACCATGTGATGTAAAGCTACAATTGATTACTCGCTTTCCAACACATGATTTAAAATTTTGCATCTACTCTACTGCTGATATTGGTTTATGCATTAGGCCAATACCAGCAGCAAATTAGTTATAGTAGCGCAAAGCACACGAAGCCTTATCCGTTTCTACCTGATACCTCTATTATTGGTTGGGATAAATGGCTTGCTACTTGAGGCAAAGCCCCATAAAAATCATTTAAATCACTTGCACATCCTAAAATGACTAGATCACCTGACTGAGCATTATTCATGGCATATGCTAGAGCAGATTGAACATTAGGAATACATTTAATAGTCTGATTTTCTTTATTTACCTGCTGAGCACCTTTGAAAAGCAACTCTGCCGTTGAACCTACAGCTCTTTCGCGACGATCTTCCATTTCATAAATAACTAATTTATTAAACTCAGTTGCACATATTTCTCCTATTTCTTTTATATCTTCATCACGTCGATCACCTGGTGCGGTAACAACTGCAATAGTATCTCCCTTTTTTGCGATTTTACGGGCTGTTTTCCCTAATGCTTGATACGCTGCAGAGTTATGCGCGTAATCCACTAATACCGTAATATCACCTACCTCGAAAAAATTCATGCGCAAAGGGTTTTCTTCAGCATTCGAGCGAAAATGAATGAGCGCTTGCTTAATGGCCTCCGCAGGGCAATCTTGTGCTACTAATGCTGCAACAGCAGCAAGCGCATTGGCGATATTGAAATCAACTAACCCATTTCGCGTAAAAGGTAACTCGGTGACTGGTAAAAAAATTTGTCTATCGGCCCCTTTCACAATTACGATACTTTCGCCATCAAAAACAACTGCCCTTCCCCCTTTTTGCTCATGCATCTTTAGAAGCAGTAAATCTGGATTCATCGAGAAATAAAATACTTCAACGCCATCATTCCTATCTTCTCCCATTTCTACACAGTAGGCATCTTCTGCATTCAGCACTACTGTTTTTTCAGCAGCGCGCGCTACCACCCTTTTTACTGCAGCAAGGTCTTCTAAATCATTAATGCCGTTTTGCCCTAAATGATCTGAACTGATGTTAAGCACAACACTTACATCGCAGCGATCAAACGCTAGCCCACGTTTAATAATGCCTCCTCTTGCGGTTTCTAATACAGCAGCCTCAACATCAGGAGACGATAATAGCGTTCGTGCTGACCAATAGCCCGTGCAATCACCCTTGCTAATACATTCACTATTAATAAAAACACCTTCTGTACAAGCGGTTCCGGTTATTTTTCCACTTTGTTCTAGTGCTTTTGCAATTAATAACGTGGTTGTCGTTTTACCATTGGTGCCTGTAACAGCTGTAATAGGAATACGCCCAGTTTCGCCCTCTTTAAATAAAGATCGAACAATTGCCTGCCCAGCATGCCTTGGTAATCCGGCACTAGGCCATTCATGCATACGAATACCAGGCGCAGCATTGACCTCAATAATCGCACCGTGCGGTAGCGATAAAGGCTGCGTAATATCTCGACAAATAATATCAATGCCAGCTACATCGAGACCAATTTTTTTTGCCGCACGTAGACAAGCTGCACGGGTAAAAGGGTGCAAAGAATCAGTAACATCTTCAGCAGTTCCTCCTGTTGAAAGATTAGCGTTATCACGTAAATAAGCAACTTGATCGGATGCCAGTATCGATGTTAAGGTAAAGCCTTGCTTTGCCAACACTGCCTCTACTTGTTCATCTATTTTTATTTTGGTTAAAACATTGGTATGCCCATCGCCTCGCAACGGATTTAAATTTTCAACCTCAACTAATTGCTGAATAGTATGTTGCCCATCGCCCTCTACTAAAGGCGCACTGCGGCGTGAAGCTGCGATTACCTCATCACCCACCACCAACACTCGGTAATCATTTCCCTGAATATACTGCTCAATAATGACTCGTCTTCCGTATGTTTTTGCATGCGCAAAGGCTTTTTTCATGTCTTCACTATTCGCTACATCTAAGGTTACCCCTTTTCCCTGATTTGCATCCAAAGGCTTAACCGCCCAGGGGCCTTTTCGATGCTCTACCCAATCAAGCGCTTCTTCTAGCGTCGTTACCACTGATCCTTGCGGAACAGGCAGCCCAATTTCTTTTAATAGCGTTTTTGTGAGCTGCTTATCGCTGGCTATTTCAACACCCACATAACTTGTGTTGTGCGTCATCGTCGCTTGAAAACGTTTTTGCTGGCATCCCCACCCCAACTGAAATAAACTCATAGTTTCGCTTACGCGGAAGAAAGGAATATTTTGCTCTTTAGCAGTGGCTAGATCATAAGACTCGCCGCGTGCTGTCGCGGTCACTAGCTCAATGGCAACCGGTAAAGCTTTCTCCACTAAACTTTCAAGATGATATGAACACACAATTGTATAATGACGAGGCTTACCCTTTACCATACGTGCCTTACCAAACCCTACTTCGCTACCTGCCAAGCACTGTAGCTCGATAAGTACATGCTCAGTAATATGCGCCATATACGTACCTTCGTGTAGGCGTTCTACAAATCCGCCACGATAGCCTAAAGAACAACGATGATCTGCCAACGTAGGCAATAAAGCACATAGCTTTTCTGTAAACCCAGGAATGTGAGATGAAGCAACTTCATCTAAATCTTCCAGATCAATTTCTGCCATAAAGCATGGTCTTGGTGAATGCAGATTAGGCCCGCGCAGGAAGCGCTTTTCTATAACTTTCATGAACTCGTCTCCCTACTGATAATAATTGAAATAATTTCTTGCAAAACTGGCGATAATTTAGATGCATCACTTAAACAATGTTCATACTGATAACGTGAACCAGCAGGAAATAAATGCAATTTCATATTAATCAGCTCTAACCGCTCTTCTTCATGAATATCACTGAAATTTGAAATCATTTCTCTGCCATCTACCAGCGTTACTGCTCCGTTTCCTATCACTTCAAACCAGCTACCCCGTGCAACAACTAAGGCTGTATCTTCATCAATTCCTATACCCAAAAGATAAGGATTTTGCGCAACTACCGCTAATAGCCGACCTAATCGTTGCCGTTCTGAAAAATGCTGGTCAATAATGACACGCTGAAGAAAACCTAGCCCTGCGCCTAAATGCACCGTGCCTTTAACAGGCATTTTCTCTTCTGTACTTTCAGCCAACATGTGACCCGACATCGCTGAAGCACCTGCACTTGTACCGGCTACACACGCTGCATGCTCTAAAAAAGCTTTATGCGCAGCAGTATCAATAGCGGTACCACCGATGAGTGCCATCAATTTTTTTTGATCGCCGCCTGTCATAAAAATGCCATCAGCTTCTAATACCTGTTGTGCTATCTCAGAATTATTAGCATCTTCGCGTGTATATAAAGCAATTTTCGAACATGTTTTTACTCCTAGATCTGTAAAGACCTCCTTATAAATTTCCCATACTTCCTCTTGAACTGAACTAGCAGCTGTAATGACTACAATATCTGCCTTATCGCCGCCTGAAATATCAACAAATTTAGTTAATATCTTTTTGTCGAATTTTTTATCTTCCCCGCCCCCGATAATAATAAGGTTTCCTTGTTTGGAAGGCTCAGGCTTGGGTAATTTAGAGTCATCGCTTTGTAAGCTAGGCATAATTCACGAACCTATTTGAGAGATAGACTATGGTTATCTTGTACTCTTGGCATTAAAAACAAAACTAGTTTAACTTCATGCTAATTTATAATTTTCAGGCAAAAAGATAGCGTTATAACAGGCAAGCAAGTGCATTGTTTGACCTCTTAAAACCTTAACGCTACATTTAAAAGGAGTAGGCTGAATAGCCCGTTTAGATAAGGTTGCTAAGATTGCTTCAACAAAAAAATTACTAAAAAATTGCTTAACTTAAAAATCTTAAAATTAAGAAAAAGTCATAATTTTATAATTAATAATGTTTATAAACATTGAATGTATCCCATGAACCAAAATTAATATGCTTAGTTTATATGCTCTAATTATTTAGGCATTAAAAATTCTATACGTCTTTATCATTAAGCAGGTAATAAAAATAAATGGTATGCGTGAAATTTCTCTGTAGTAAAACTCAACGCTTGCCCAACAAACAGCATTATTAATGCTGTAATGCCTCATAATTGTGCTGAGGTAACTGGCCATATTTATTAGCAATATGGATATTAGTTGCTTGCATTACACGTTGACTCGTTAAAACTTCGAATTGAACACGTTGATTTTCTACAAGCGTCTTAAAACCAGCGCTTTGGATTTGACTATAATGTACAAATAGCTCTTGCCCTCCGTTATCTGGAGTAATAAATCCAAAACCTTTGGCTTCATTAAACCATTTCACTGTACCACCGCACCGACTTTTCATAATAAAACAATTCCTGTTGATTCCTGTTACTCAGTTAAAACAAAATACTTTTATACGTTATGCAATTGGGTTTTCTTAGCCTATTGTCAACTTGCTGTACTCTTTGTGCATTGCCATGTCTTATGTAAACGCGACTGCATAAGCTCTAACTTTACTCACTCACTTTATTTTCTTGCAATTTAATGTACTCATTGTTAACGTAAAATAATCAAAAGCTAAATTATTCTTAACACTAAAATAATGAATGTACATAGCCGACCCAATTTTTACCAACTTAACTATATTTACCGATTTAATGGGTGCTGTCAACAAAAACGGTAAAATCGGCATAGAATATTTTTTTACTCTTCATTAGCTACAACATTAGCTTCAAAATAACTCTTTTTTTACAGTTAGATACTGGCTTTCCATAAAGTTCTGTTACTATCACAAAAAAAGATAGCGCGTCTGTTGGCCTTACGTTTTTAGAGATAAAAACTCGCGCATTGACCCCATCCAATATCGTTTCGTAAGAACCTATTTTCTAAATATACCGGGGCTGTAATGAAACACTTAACAAGCTATGCTCAGCTAATGCATATCAGTAAATGGTTCATGCTCTCAAGTGCAGTAGCTATTGGTGCTGGCTCAGCTTCCGCTTTCTTTCTTTTTGCACTCGAATGGGCAACTGCTACCCGTTTACTTTATCCCTGGATTATTTGGCTATTACCAATAGCAGGCTTTTTAGTGGGGTGGATTTATTTATGGTTGGGTCAACCTGTTGAGGCTGGCAATAATCTATTAATTGACGAAATTCATGATCCAACAAATATTATTCCATTACGTATGGTGCCGTTAATATTAGGGAGTACTATACTATCTCACCTTTTCGGAGCTTCCGTAGGCCGCGAAGGAACCGCCGTGCAAATGGGTGGTGCACTGGCAGATCAGCTAGCGCGGCTATTTAAATTGACTGCTGAAGATCGACGAATCATTCTAATGACAGGTATTAGCGCTGGCTTTGCCTCAGTATTTGGCACCCCACTAGCTGGTGCAATTTTCTCTTTAGAAGTTATCGCTATTGGTCGAATGCGTTACGATGCATTATTGCCATGCCTTATTGCTGCTATTGTTGCAGACCAAATCGGTCTTAGCTGGGGCGTACATCATACCCATTACTCTATACTATTTGTGCCAGCTCTCTCGCCGTGGAACTTCTTTGCAGTAGTAGTTGCTGGAGCTATTTTTGGATTAACCAGTAAAATATTTGCAAACTCAACGCACTATTTAACGCATTGCGTAAAAATGCGTATTCGCTATGCTCCTTTGCGACCATTATTAGGAGGCATTATCATCGCTGTCGCCTATTGCTTGTTTAACGCTCATCGTTATAGTGGATTAGGTATTTCAACAATCAAAGAAGCCTTTCATCATCAGCTTCCCTTCTATGATTTTGCTGGCAAAATGGCATTTACAATAGCCTCATTAAGCAGCGGATTTAAAGGCGGAGAAGTTACTCCTCTGTTTTACATTGGCGCAACGTTAGGCAATGCATTAGCGCCTTTATTGCATATGCCTCTCTCTTTCTTTGCTGGTCTTGGTTTTATTGCAGTTTTTGCCGGAGCTGCCAATACCCCTATAGCCTGTACATTTATGGCAATTGAATTATTTGGTGCTGAGATAGGAATTTATGCAGCCATTGCCTGTGTTGTCAGCTATCTTTTTTCAGGTCATACCGGTATTTATCGCTCGCAGCGCATTGGTCAGGCTAAATATAGCTCTTTTCCTGAAGGTATAAAAATAAGTGAGCTTTCAGACTATCATCAAGAACATTCTTTAAAAAAACTTAAAAACTTAAACATGAAAACTAAACGCTGAAGCGCTAGCAAAAACATTCCTAAGCACTTAAAATCGTTAGGAAGCTAAATATTTATTCACACATCTTTATATTCAGATCAGCATTCAAAAAAACTTATATTACCGATCATGAATTTATAGTAAACTTCCCTCCGTGCATTTATTAAATATAATTACCATTATTTGAACAACTTTTTTTATTTGGGATCCATGTTATGAAAAAAAATTTAGCCTATTGTGTAAACTTAGGATTATTGTTATTAGCTTCGGGAGCCTCTGCAACAGCACAAGAAGAATGGAATGGCCAATGGGTAACTACTCAATGGAATGTAATGTCTGTATGCGGAACTAAATCTGGAAAAGATATTGACGCTGGCCCTATTTGGAATAATGATGATGCAAAAAAAAGATGCCCTATCGTAATAGCCCAATGGAATCAATCTTATTCTAAATCCAAGAAAAAAAGAGATGATTCTTACGAATATAAGAGCTCATATCAATACAACTCAAATTACACGTTTCAAAGCTACTATGCACCAAGCTATACCGTTCAAAATTATTACTCAGGCTATAGCAAATAGTAATTTTTCTATACTGTAAAGCCACTAAGCCTTAGATAATAAAAAGCCGTACCATCATGAATGGCACGGCTTTTTACTTTTTACGTATGATCATCCATTTTTATGAAAATCGAAGTTTTTTATCATTAATCACGGCCTTTAAAACTGCTTTAATGACTGATGATTGTTTATATTTGATTCCCTCAATCGTTGTCTTTGATACAGCATTTTGTAATAAGGCAATATCAGTGGCTACCTTCTTTCCCTCATAATAAATATCGTAGTAACCATTTACCCCACCTCGATTGAAGAGTTGCAACTCTCCTTTTGTATACGTAGCCTGAATTCTTGAATAGGGCCGTGCCAAAGGTTCGCCGATAAATACCCCTTCTGTCGGCCATTCCACGCTTTTCCAATACGCTTCTACTACTGTATCACCTGCTAACAAATGAGATGCTACAACAGAAGGGCGAGGAAACTTTTGTACAAATGTACAAGGCTCTCTTACCGTACCAAATGTTGCTGTTGCGCCTGCCCTCAAAAATTCTAATGCAGAAATTTGATCTAGACTATCGTACAATTTCCCTGCATACGAAGTAAGCGTATCGGCAATTGCACCGGGTAAAAAAGTATTTGTTTTGTTTCCAGAAGGATCAAGGTTAGGCAGACTTGTTTCATAAATCAAAATATCTGATTTTCCCTCTAATGCATCTTGCTCTAGGTAAGTGCTAGTTAAATAGGAATTAACTTGGAGAGCAGCATTTTTCATATCCATAGCACGTACCGCACGCACTTTATCAGATGTTTTTAAAAAATAAGCTGATCCGCTATACCAGCGATAATCTGCTAACACGCCCTTGGCAATCGTGGCTCTCACTCCTTCCAGGTATTTCGCCATCAGGGTTGTATGATTACCCGCCTTTAAGGGATCAAGTATTCGCCCCGCCTGCCCCTGCGGAATTGCCGGATTATAACTAGAATAGGAAGCCAAAAGCATAGAAGGCTTTAACGGTGTTGTCGAGAAATTATTCCCCTGCCCTATGAATGGCCCGCTAGCAAAATAAGGTGAAAATGGGGTCAGATTACAGGCTTTAGTAAAACTTTTTGAATCGACATACCCCATTGAAACAAAAGATGTAATAGATTGATGCGCCCCTACACGATAAGGCATTGACCAAGCCAGAGCAAACCCTTTGGCTTTAGTAGCACTATGGATAGCCGAAGATAACGACAGTGCTTCATTTGGCGTGATTTCCATTCGAACAGGTATACTTACATAGAGAATATTTTCGGTAGGAATATGCCGAGCAGCCTGATAATCTTTTGCAAGCTGCAAGCTGGTTGGGTCATTGCGATTCGCTATTATATAAAGCGAAGCTGCACTAAGAGTAGTTTCATCCTCTACCTCTACCCCCCATTGGCTTGGTACAGAGTCTGTTGCCATGTTATCAAGAGGCAAACCAGCAAAGCTTACGTTATTAAACATAGTGATAGCAATAAGCAGTACAACAGGCAGTATACGAGAATACATAGGATTTTCTATGACACTTTCTTTTAAAATCGCTTCATTAAACTACTTAAAATAAGTTTGGTACAGCACTAGTATGGCAGAGCGCTATAAGTAATACATCACCATTCACTAGCACGATTTTACATACATGCTAAAGGTGCAAAGACTGGTATCGTGTAAGAACAGTTTAATCAACCACTAAAATAAACCCAAAATACGCGCTCATAATCATTCGCGTTTATCTATCTTGAGTTCAGTACATCATGAAAAAAAACCTTTTTTCTTATTTTCAAATGTTTTTATCACTATTTAGCATCGTTATGATAAACAGCTCATGCTTGGCTAAAACTGTTGTGGTACCGATTATAAATGAGCGGCAAAAAGCCGTTATGCGTATACACCCCCATCGTTCACCGCGCCATCATCGGTTCCGACGCTGGTGGCTATGCCATCATCACGCTTATATGCGAAATCATCGAAAATATTGTCGTCGCCGACATCATTTTCATCACTACTAATATTTTCAATATAAACCTGCTGTTTTCTATATTGAAGTAAGCGATGAAACAATACTAGATAATCGAGTGTTTATTTTGACACGTTTTATAATCTTTATGCTTGAGAAAGGCTTATTTAAGATAATGGTTTAAATGAGTATGGCTATAATAGACCTCTTCCGATTGAAGATTTCTGCTTGCTGCAAAAATGAATTGCTCTGCTTCTGGTGCACATTTACCCTAGTAAACTATGCTCCAGTTCTCGCAAAATCCCTTTTTCGCCAGCGCATAAACACCAATCCGAATAGGTCTAATACCTCTACCACTACCTTTTATTGGATTCGACGATGAGCGCACCCAACAAAACTGAGCGGATTGAAATACGTTTTAATGCAGATTTGATAGAACGAATTGATACATGGCGAAATACACAATCAGAGTCGCTTACACGCCCTGAAGCCGTGCAAAAACTGGTCGAACAATCGTTAAACAAAGAAAGTAGTAACAAAGTTGTATTTACAAATGCAGAAAAAATTATCTTATTAATGTTATGTGAAGTAGCAAAAAATACAAACACCGAAAGTAATATTCCTGAAATTATCGACTCTATTATTACAGGAGGCCATACCTGGGCAATAAAAAGTGAGTTTCCAAGTTTATTTCATAATCAGGAAGATGACCCTCAAAAAGTCAATGAAGTTAAAAAAATCATTGCTATGTGGTGGTATATCGAATCTAGTTTTGAACGTCTTTCAGAGAAAGATAAAGAACAGGTAAACGAAAAAATTAAACCTTTTCATGTGTTATTTCGAGGTTTCGATGGGAACTCCGAAGCTGAGCATCTTTCTATCGCTCATTTTTTAATTGGCACCCTGGGGCAATTTCCTCTTTTCAAAAACCGAGAGCTTAACGCAAATTTTCCAACGTTAGATGGCTATCGCCGTATGTTGGCACTCTTTGAACCTATTCATAAAGAACTGATGGGGCAAGATCTAGATGCTGCATTTATTATTGTGTTGATTAATGAGCGCACGAATCGAAACCAGAAATAGTTAAATCTTTAATACGCCCTACACAGAATAAATTCCTTTATTGTTTAGGTTAGCCCTAATAAACCTAATTTAGTTTTTTGTGATTCATTAAATGATTGCAGCGCATAAATACTTGCCTGTAGTTGTATGCGATTTTTAGATGTTTCTGATATGGCTGCTGCATAGTCTGTTGATTGAATAGAACTCTGCGCTGCTGAAAGATTAATATTGCTGCTAGTTAGGCTATTCATCTGGCTTTGTAATCCATTTGTCATTGCACCCATCATGGATTGCTGTTTATTAACAGTTGTTAATGCCTTATCTACAGCTTCTAATGCATTGGCAATATTAGAAGGGTTCGTTACATCAATCGAATTGACACCAAGCGTTGCAGGTGAATTATTTGCAATAGAAAATTCCTCTGAATCGCCTGCATGAATTCCAATCTGAAGTCGCGTTGAAAATGATCCATCAAAAAGATTTTGCCCATTAAAATTACCGGTTTGTGCGACACTGTTTATGCTTTGTATATTTTGATTAATTTGTGCTTGAATTGAAGAACGGTCATCAGCATTTAATGTACTATTACCAGCTTGAAGTGTAAGGGTGCGAATATTTTGCAAGGCATCCGTCATTTGGCTTAAGCCTGAACTCGCTGTATCTAGCATCGAAATACCATTATCAATATTACGCAGTGCCTGACCTGCGCTGCTAATATTTACTGACATTCGTGTTGCAATGGCTAACCCTGCAGCATCATCGGCGGCGGAATTAATACGATTTCCGGAACTTAGTTGCTGGATATTTTTTTCCAGCGCAACTTGTGCGTTATTTAGTGAACTAATAGCAGACATATTAACCACCTTTATACTCACCACCAAACGTAACTGTATTCATTCATCGTTAGCTTTTACATATATTGCATCAAGGAATATTTAATTTTAGTCTATTAATAGTATTAATAAAGCATATGGAATTTATTAAACTATAATCACAAAAACATTCAAAATCAATTATTAAAAAATAATTAACAACTTAAAAAATCCAACCAATAAATTTATCTAGTTTATTTGAAAATCTTTATAAGTGTTTAATGCAACTCTATTCGCTTGCAGCGGCAAGCTTTTTTTAGCGGTTTCTGATAACGCATATGTTGAGTCTGTCGATTGAATAAAATCTTGCGTAGATGAAAGATGAATAATGGTATCGGTAAGACTATGAATCTCATTTTGCAACGTGTTAGTGAATGAGCTTATGGCTGATTGCTGCTGATTTACATGGCTTACTACCTGATCTAATGAATCTAACGCAGTTGGAATGCTTGAAGGGTTTGAAGAATTAGTTACATCGACATTGCTTAAGGCTAATGATGTAAAAGAGGCGGTATCAGGTAGTGAAATTGAAGCAAATTCTCCTTCACGGCTTTGCAACGGTAACGATATTGAAAATGTTCCATCAAAAAAAGCCTGCTCATTAATATTATTAACATTACTGTTTACATTGCTATTTACATTACTGTTTTGGGCAATGCTATTGATCGTTTGAATATGCTGTTCAATTCGATTTTGAATCAAACGTCGATCATTCGCACTTAGCGCCGTGTTGCTTGCTTGTAATGTTAAATGACGAATATCTTGTATTGCCTCAGCAATGTGCCCTAAGCCTGCACTAGCAGTTTCTAGCAAAGAAAGACTATTATCAATATTACTAAGCATCTGACCCGAACTGCTGATATGCACAGCCATACGCGTAGCAATTGCTAATCCTGTAGCATCGTCTGCTGCCGTATGAATACGGCTTCCTGAGCTCAAATGTTGCGTATTCTTTCCCGGTGCATTCTGTGCCAGATTGATAGAATCGATAGCAAACATATCAACCTCCCTAAGCAAAATTTAACCCGATGTCAAAACCTCATTCCTTAGCATTTTATGAAAATCACTATAAGATACTGAATGAAGCCTATCATTAAGGTAAAGTCTATTACTTAAGTTATGACCGTTTTTACCAATTTAATCAAATGTTTTATTATTCTTCTCGTAAAGCAGTATGCGCACGATCAAAAATAGGCTTAAAGAGATAACTCATTAATGAACGTTCGCCTGTTTTAACAAAAATATCTACTGGCATTCCTGCCCTAATCTGTAAATGCTCTATTGATTTTAGACTTTCTTTATCAACACTCGCTTTAAGCTTATAGTAAGGCAAGCCTGATTTTTCTTCTACAAAACGATCAGCAGATACTTGGCTAATCGTACCTGCTAGATGCGGCGTGCTATTTTGATTAAAGGCTGAAAACCGTAAATCTACTTTAAGGCCTGCATGAACCTTATCAATCAAATTAACAGGCAGTTGCCCTTCAATAACCAATGCATCATCACTGGGTACAATATCCATCATTCGATATCCTGGCCCGACGACACCCTCTCGGGTGAACACATTCATTCCTACAATTACACCATCTACAGGGGCCTTTACTTCGGTATGGGCAACGTCAAAGTCTTGTGCCTGTAAACGATGACCTAGCACTTCTTTTTCTTTTCGAATATCGGTAAGTTGCTGGCGTACTTCTTTTTGATATTCTTGTTGTCGTTGTAAACGATGCAGCATTAACTCTGCGATTTGGGCTTGGGCACGACCACTACTTCCTAAATCTTCAGCGATTGAACCGCTCAACTGTGCATAGGTGCGATCTAGCTCAAGCACACGATTGCGCGGCGCATACCCATCATTTGCCAAGCTACGCATGTTATCAAGCTGCTCTTTTAATAGTTGCATCTGTTGCTTTTTACTCTCACGCGATTCTTTAATACCTTGTATTTGTAATTTTAATCCTGCAATTGTTTCGTTAATGGAAGCCAGCTCATTTTGTATTGCTAATCTGCGAGATGAAAATAATTGCTCTTGTAATGCCATACTTTCAATCACACGAGCATCACTCTTTGAAGCTAATAATTCAGGAGAAAATGTGACGCTTGATTTATTATCACGTTCTGCCTCGAGCCGTGCCTCAACAGCTGAAGCTGAGAAGAATTGCCCTCGACTCATCTCAGCCTGTGCTTTTGCCTGAACAGAATTGATTTTTACCAATACCTGCCCAGCCTTTACATGATCGCCTTCTTTAACCAAGATATCTTCAACAATACCACCGCTTTGGTGCTGTATTGCTTTGCGATTGGTTGCCACAATCACTGTTCCTGTTAAGGGTACGCCTTTATCTAAAGGTGCAAACGACGCCCATAGCAGAAACCCGCCAACTCCAGCGAGTATAATTAGCCATCCTAAGCGAGTAGGCACCTTATCATCTAACTCCACTGAATGAATTTCATGTGAAGAAGTCATTTTTTTATTTTGAACACTCATTTTTTATCCTTGTCTCTGCGGGAGTGCAGGCTGTGCTTGCTTAGATAAATCAGCCAACACTTGCTGAGTAGGACCAAATCGTTGCGCATTGCCTTCACGCAGTAACAGCAGCTTACTTGTAATACCAATAATGCTTGTACGGTGCGTAATAATGACCGTTGTTTTACCTCGTTCACGCAGATCATTAATTGCGTCAATCAGTGCTTGCTCCCCTAAATCATCCAGATTGGAATTAGGCTCATCAAGCACCAATAAGGAAGGGTCGCCATACATCGCTCGTGCTAAAGCAATACGTTGTTTTTGTCCACCTGAAAGCCCTGCTCCATCATTTCCTAGCGCAGTATCATATCCCTTAGGAAGACTCAAAATCATTTGATGAACCCCTGCCCGTTCAGCAGCTAGTAGCACTTTTTCTGAATCAACTTCTCCAAAACGCGCAATATTTTCGCTAATCGTACCTGAAAATAATTCAATATCTTGGGGTAAATAACCTACATAAGGGCCAAGCTCTTCTTTATTCCACTGCAAAATATCTGCACCATCAAGACGGATACTGCCTGATGCCGAGGGCCACACCCCAACAAGCAAACGCGCTAAGGTTGATTTTCCCGAACCGCTTGGCCCTATAATACCAACAACATCACCCGCTTCTATGGCGAAACTTAAGCCTTTAATCACAGGAAGTGAAGAACCTAAAGGGGTTGCGAAAACTTTTTCAACACTCATACATCCTTTAGGTTTGGGTAATGACATATTGGTTGAACGTATAGGGTTTTCTTGCAATAACTTGGATAAACGCTCGTAAGCACTGCGCACTGATGCATATTGCCTCCATACACCAATTAATACTTGCACAGGTGCCATGGCTTTGCCCATTAATATTGATCCGGCAATCATCATTCCAGGTGTAATAGTACCCTCTACCGCCAACAAAGCACCGATACCTAGTACCAATGATTGTAAGGCCAAAGACATAAATTTAGACATCGCACCGATAATGCCTGCCTTTTCACTTGCTTCAGCCTGTAATTGCAAAAAACGCGTATGTAATGCATACCAACGCCGTTGAAAATGAGGAAGCATTCCCATTGACTCGATAACATCAGCATTTCGTAAATTATTGTTCGCGAGTGCTGTAGCTGCAATCGCCATAGCATTGGCTTCTGTTAGGGGTGCGTGAGTTATTTTTTCATTGATATACGCTAGTATGATTAAAATAATGGTACTGATTAACGCAAATACACCTAGCCATGCATTAAACATAAAAATAACGAGTAAATAAATAGGAAACCAAGGTGCATCAAAAAAAGCAATGAGACCATTGCCTGTTAAAAATTGACGTAATTGGGTGAGATCTTGTAAGGCTTGCCCTGCATTACTCTCGCCTTTTTTAAGGCTATGTTCAAAGGCAGCGGTATAAACACGTTTATTCAGCTTCATATCAAGCTGCGCGCCTATACGAATCATGACAAAACTTCGCACAAATTCTAATGCGCTAACAAAGATGTAAGCACCTAACATCATGAGCGTTAACATTAACAATGTCATTTCATTACGGCTTGGCAAAACCCGGTCGTATACTTGAAGCATATAAAGCGAAGGTACTAACATCAATAAATTAATGATCGCGCTAAATATTCCAACCGTACAAAACGCACGCCTAAAACTGAGTAATGCTTGAGAAATCTCTGAACGATACGATGTTGAATTTGATTTCATTGAATAAAACTGACTATAAGGAATACATACACAAAAAATAAACCCTGGGTCTTTAACTCAGCCACATAGCCTATTTCAAAAACGAAAAAGCATGTGAAAAGAAAAAGCTCCAGGGTTTAACGGTATTAAACGTACATTACACAAGGGCAAAATCGTTTACATTTTGCCCTTACTCACATCATTTAAAGAATGAAATCTGATGATGTTAGCTGTAAGCCTGTTCCGATTAACGTAATTTGCATATCTGCGGTGGTATTACCATTGTTATCAATCGTTAAAATGGTATTTCCACCCTCTTCATGCCACGTAATACTATTCGCTACAGTGTTAGCATTTTGCCCAGCGAACAAGAATGCTTGATCTCCTTTAGCAGAACTTGCATCAATTGCCGCTAGGTCAATCCGATCTGTATTATGGGTGAAACCAAAAATAAGATCAGAAGCCGCTGCTGTAGAGTCTGATATATCAGCGTATTTAAAGGTATCGTTATCGGCACCACCAAACAACTGATCTGCACCTGCATTACCAGTAAACGTATCGTTACCTGTTCCGCCTACGAAATAATCGTTTCCTTTACCGCCAGTAAACGTATCATTACCGCCCTGCCCAAGTGCAATGTTATTGGTGCTGTTAGCAGCAAACGTATAGGAATCGGCTGCATTTCCGCCGCCCCATACATTAAAGGTTTGCGTGGCTGAATTAGCAAAACCATCACTCGCTACAACATTCAATTTGGCTAAACCCGTAATACCGGTTGCATTTAACACGCCACCTGCTACTGAGAACCCTGATGTAGACCCAGAAGCTACTGACCATGTAATAGGATCATTATCTACATCGGTTGCAGCAAAGAGGCCGATTCCGATTCCTGTTGTCGTGAGGTTAAAGCCTTTTATTTCAGGAGCCGCGTCATTCACTGAAGCCAAATTAAAAGATTGTGTTGCCGCTACATCTCCACCCTTACCATCAACCACATGATAGCTAAGATTTACTAGCCCGTTGTAATTAGAATCAGGGGAAAATGTCCACTTTCCATTACCTGCAGCTTTAAGAACACCATGATCAGCGGTAAGATTTGTCACAGAAAGCGTATCGCCATCGGCATCACTAAAACCTGTAACTAACGTGCTGGTTTGAATGGTATAGCTTTGATCTTCGGCGCCAGCTGCCATCACTGCTTTTAAGCCAGATAATATGGGTGCATCATTTACAGAGCTGAGGTTAAACGATTGGGTCGCTGTTGCATCGCCACCCTGGCTATCTACTACGTGATAGCTCAAATTCACTACACCGTTGTAGTTAGCGTCAGGAGCAAACGTCCAGGTACCATTTCCGTTATTCACTAAACCACCATGGTTAGCTGTTAAGTTAGCTACTGAAAGTGTATCGCCTTCAACATCGCTGAAACCTGTCAACAAAGTGTTAGCCTGAATAGTGTAAGAAGTATCCTCTGTTCCTGCTGCTAAAACCGCTTTGGCACTAGTTAATAGGGGTGCATCATTGACAGAGGCTAGGTTAAATGATTGGGTCGCTAACACATCGCCACCTTGGCTATCTACTACGTGATAGTTCAAATTCACTACGCCATTGTAATTAGCAGCAGGAGCAAACGTCCAAGTACCATTTCCGTTATTTACTAAGCTACCATGGTTAGCCGTTAAGCTAGTAACAGAGAGTGTATCGCCATCTACATCACTGAAACCGGCTAACAGAGCGCTAGCTTGAATGGTGTAGGAAATATCTTCTGTTCCTGCTGCCAAGACTGCTTTGGCACCTGTTAATAGTGGTGCATCATTCACAGATGCAAGGTTAAATGATTGAGTTGCTGATACATCGCCACCTTGGCTATCTACTACGTGATAGTTCAAATTCACTACACCATTGTAGTTAGCGGCAGGAGCAAACGTCCAGCTACCATTTCCGTTATCCACTAAAGCGCCATGATCCGCCGTTAAGCTACCAACTGATAGCGTATCACCATCGACATCTGTGAAACCAGCTAGCAAATTACTGGCTTGAATGGTGTAGGAAACATCTTCTGTTCCTGCTGCCAAGACTGCTTTGGCACCCGTTAATATTGGCGTATCATTCACAGCGGCTAGGCTAAACGATTGGGTCGTTGATACATCACCACCCTGGCTATCTACTACGTGATAGTTCAAATTCACTACACCATTGTAGTTAGCGGCAGGAGCAAACGTCCAGCTACCATTTCCGTTATCCACTAAAGTACCATTATCAGCTGTTAAGTTAGCAACTGACAACGTATCGCCATCGGCATCACTGAAACCAGCCAGCAAATTACTTGCTTGGATGGTGTAGGAACTATCTTCTGTTCCTGTTGCCAAGACAGCTGGTGTTCCTGTTAGTGCAGGGGAGTTGTTTGCTGCTGCCGCATTTAATATAAAGGATTGCGTAGCTGATATTTCGCCGCTATGACCATCTACAACTTGGTAGCTTAAGTTAACAGTACCGCTGTAATTAGGTGCAGGTGTCACTGTAAACGTGCCATTTCCGTTATCTATCACGGTACCGTGGTTAGCGCTTAAATCAGCGACTGACAGTGTATCGCCATCCACATCACTGAAACCAGCCAGCAAATCACTTGCTTGAATCGTGTAGGCAACATCTTCTGTTCCTGCTGCTAATACCGCTGCTGTTCCTGTTAATACAGGGGCATCATTTACTGTGTTGAGGGTAAACGATTGCGTGGCTGACACTTCACCGCTATGACCATCTACAACTTGGTAGCTTAAGTTAACTGCTCCGTTGTAGTCAGCCGCTGGCGTTACTGTGAACGTACCATTGCCGTTATCTACTACGGTGCCATGGTTAGCGCTTAAACCAGCAACCGATAATGTATCACCATCGACATCGCTGAAACCAGCTAACAAATCACTTGCTTGTACTGTGTAGGCAACATCTTCTGTTCCGGCTGCTAATACCGCTGCTGTTC